>NZ_FOFB01000032.1 GCF_900110645.1 Neolewinella agarilytica | reverse complement strand
CCGATCTGTATCAGTCAGCTGACCGTTACGCTGATGCCTGACGGCCAGGGTGGTGGCATGGCTGCTATCTGGGCATCTGACTTCATCGCTTCTGACGTTGAGGACTGCTTCGGTAACGTCATCGACAAGTACAGCATCTACACGGAAGAAGAAGCCGGCGCTGCTGGGTTCGCTCCTGCTGCCGGCCGCCTGGGCATTGACCTTGACTGTGATGATGACTCTACGGTTCCGGTCCGGGTTTACGCCATTGACGACAATGGAAGCGCGGATTACTGTGCGGTCTTCGTACTGGTACAACTGTTCCAGGACGGTCTTTGTGGCGGTGACCTCGCGGGTAATTTAGCGGGTAACATTGCTACCCAGGACGAGGACCTGATGGAAGGCGTTGAAGTCAACCTGACTGGGACTGACGGTATGGACATCATGTCACTAACGGCCCCGAACGGCGGTTACGGCTTTACGGGACTGGCTATGGGCGAAGACTTCACCGTTGAGCCGAATTACAACGCTGCCGTTGACCTGTCGGAAGTGAAAATTTCTGACGTGGTGAAGATCGGTAGTGTGATTCTCGGTACGAGCGACTTCGACAACGGCTATGACTACGTAGCGGGTGATATCGACATGGACGGTGCTCTGACGATCTTCGATATGGTTGGCATCCAGCGGGTGATCCTCGGCCTGGACGAAAGCTTTGCGACGGGAGAGACCTGGCGCTTCGTAACGGAGGAGTATACGCTGACGACAAATAACTGGGCGACCAGTTTCCCCGAGGTGTACAATGTGAACGACCTGGCGGGTGTACTGTCGAATGTTGATTTCGTTGCCATCGAGATGGGTAACGTTGTCCGCGAAGGCGGTCGTTCTGCGTTGAACCTGGAAACGGAAGATACCAGCCTGGAGGCTGGTCAGACGCACACGATGATCCTGACGGCAGCTGAGATGCGTGGCTTCCAGGGAACGATCGAACTGGCCGCCGGTCTGGAGCTCATTGACGTAACATTTGAAGGAGAGGGAGGATTGAACCTCAACCGTGCTGGTGAAGGGCTGATTGGTGTCGCGATGCACGAAGCCATCAGTCTGACACTGGAAGTCCGCGCTACGGAAGCCGGCCGCCTGAGCGAGCTGGTGAGCCTGACGGAGACGCTGGTACGGACCGAAGGGGTAAACCTGAACGGTGAGAGCACCGGCCTTGGCCTTGCTTTCAACGGTTCTTCCCTTGCACCTGCGGTGAGCGCCCTGCTGCAGAACACGCCGAACCCGGTGGTGGAGACTACGACGATCCGTTTCGAACTGGCGACTGCCGGCCCTGCTACCCTGAGTATTCAGGATGCTGCCGGTCGCGTTGTGCTGGTACGTCAGCTTGACGCCCTTGCCGGTATGAATCGCGTTGATCTTACTTCCAAAGACTTCGGCGCTGCCGGCGTACTTACTTACACCTTGACTTCTGGCGACTTTGTCGCTACGAAGAAAATGGTGGTGGTTCGCTAGCAAAACCAGCTACATTCAAGGCCCCGTTATTCCATAAGGAGTAACGGGGCTTTTTTGTGCGGCAGCTGCTGAAGTTTGCCGTACTTTCGATTTTGGTACAAGCCCCCTTAACGATGAAGGAAAGAAGTCTGCTCTCCCATTTTATTTTTGGTATACTTGAGTTGGTGCTCCTCTCGGCAGGTATCTATTTGATACATTTTGATCCGGAAGTATTTGAGGGAGCCTTCCGAACGGGATTTTGGAGAACTTTACTCTTCTTCGGCATGGCAGTTGCCGTACTGAACCTGCTGGTGCGTTTTGTGAAATTACTCTATCGGGGGCGCAATTACGGGCGACGGCGCGGCAGTAAGAACTTCATCTTTGGGGTGGAAAACATCCGTAAGCTTTCTATCGGCCTGGTGACCGTATTTACAGTTTTTACCCTGATGGGGATTGATGTAAAGTCTCTGATTACTTCGTTGAGCATTGTTGCTGCCGCTATTGCCATTATCTCGAAAGACTTTGTCAATGATCTCATTGTAGGTTTTTACTACAGTTTTACGGATGTTTTTGAAGTAGGAGACTACGTCAAATTTCATGGATATAAGGGCAAAGTAGTGGATATTGGCCTGTTGAAAATCCGCCTGTTGAATGATAATGACGATGTTGTTATCCTGCCCAACGGCAGGGTATACGCTGATGAGATCGTGAATTATACCCGGAGAGACGTACGAATGATGAACGTTGATTTTGAGATGGACATCAAAGCGATCAGTAATCTTGATGTGCTGGAAGATGAACTGCGGATGGCGCTCGCTCCCTTTGCTGAAGCCATTGAGGAGGAGTCTTACCTACTGAAAATTATGGAGGTAAAGAAGGATTTTCTGGAGCTGAAGTTTCAGTTTCAGCTAAAGAATATGGACCGTCAGTTGCAGCGGGAAACCAAGAGGAAGGCTGTCCGGGAAATCTTTAGCTATGTCGCAGCCCACGGAGTAGGAAAAGAGCTTGACGGGCGCTTGCCGTCTGCCGACTAAAGCCTCCGGTACAGTTGTTAAAAATTAGGCCCCTGCGGCTGCATCAGTCGTCCGAAGAATTCCGAAAGGATATCCGGTTCGAGAAAACCCGCTAAAGTGGAGTAGGCGATCAGGCCAAAAATGGCGCCCCAAAGGTGGGCGTTATGTCCAATATTACTCCCCCCCCTTTGATCAGCATAGTGGCTGTAAGCAATGTAGCCGATGCCCAACAAAATAGCCGGAAGCGGCGGGAAGATGAACCAGGCCCAGGGAGCGTACATAATGAAAGGCCACATCATGGCCGCAACGGCACCGGAAGCACCGAGCGCGGAGTAGCCGGGGTTGTTCTGACTTCGGGTGTATTCCACGTAGCTGGAGGCCGCGATGGCAGAAAGATAAAAGAGGAGATAAGCCACATTGCCAAAGGTGAGGCCGAACATGCGATTAAACTGGTATTCAGCAATACCACCGAAGATGTACAGGGCGTACATATTGAAGAAAAGGTGGCTCATGTCAGCATGGATAAAACCATGAGAAATAAAGCGATAAGTCTCTCCGCGATTCTTGACTGCAGTGGGGATGAAAAGCATGTTGGCCCGTAACTGAGGGTTGTTAAACGCCATGAAGCTGACGAGGCAAGTGATGCCAATGAGGATATAAGTCATTTCGCTAAGGTAGTTTGCTTAGTGGATAAACGCGTAAGATTTACGATTGGTCAACACGAGGCATTTTTTCCATAATGTTACCTTCACGATCTAAAACAACATAGCATGAGCAACGCACCAACTCCAGGTATGATCCACACCGTTTACTTTTGGCTGAAGCCTTCCCTTAGCGAGGAGGAGCGGGCCGACTTCGTTCGGGGCGCTGAACAACTCGGTACGGTGCCGGAAGTCCTTCACTTTTATGGGGGCGCGCCAGCGGCAACAGAATCCCGCGACGTAACGGATCACTCTTTCGATTACTCAATTCATCTCTTCTTTGAAAATGAGGCGGCTCAGCTGGCCTATCAGCTGCACCCGATTCACCTGAAATTTGTGGACGAGCAGGCAGCGAAGTTTGCGGTGGTGAAGGTGTTTGATAGTAAGGCTTGATGCGATCCTCCCGCTAAATTCCCTACATTGCCTCCAAAAGCAATCCATATGAAAATCAAGCCATTATTGTTTTGTTACTTTTTCCTTGGGCTCCTCTTCGTCGCCTGCCAACAAAGCAAAGAGATCGTAGAAGAGATCAATATCGAGAAAGTGATTGATGCGGACGCGGAGCCGGGGCTGATTCACACCGTTTACTTCTGGTTGAATGAAGATGTTGACGAGGCTTCTGCTAAGAGCTTTGAAGACGGTGTCTGGAGCCTGGAGGGTATTCCAACGGTGAAGCGAATGTTTGTGGGGCCGGCAGCCTCGACACCATCCCGTGGTGTGGTGGATAATTCTTTTGACTACGCACTAATCGTCTGGTTTGACGACGTCGCCGGGCACGATATCTATCAGGAGCATCCCATTCACCTGAAGTTCGTAGAGGAGCAGGAGGCGAAGTTCAAACGCGTTCAGGTGTATGACAACGTTTTGCAGTGATGATAAATCATACTATTCTCACCTTCGCAGCGGCCCGGGAAATCGTTGGGGCGGCATCTTTTAAGACGGACTTAGCTCCGGGAGCTACGGTATCTGACCTGCGGGCTCGAATCCTGGAAGCATACCCTGCTTTTGGGGAACTCAGCGATTTTGCGATTGCCCGGAACGAAGCCTATGCGTTACCAGAGGAGGTTTTGGTAGAAGGAGATGAGTTGGTGATTATTCCTCCCGTGAGTGGCGGGTGAGCTGCTGCGCAGTATTTTTCACCACGGATTATCACAGATTTGCACGGATTAGTGCACAGATGAAGCCTTACTTAGCCCGCTGAGATTATGATCGACGTACAAATTTCGGACCAACCATTATCGATTGATACCTGCTATAACACGGTACAGGATCCAAGCTGCGGCGGTATTTGCCTCTTTGTCGGCACCATCCGTAACCATAACCAGGGAGAAGACGTAAGCCGTCTGGAGTTTGATAGTTATGACGGGATGGCACTCAAGGAAATGCGTAAGATCGGAGAAGAAGTACTGGAGCTGTACGATCTCAAAAGCGTGGTACTACATCACCGAAAGGGGGCATTGGACATTGGTGATGTGGCCGTGATCATTGCTGTGAGCAGCGTTCATCGCAAGGCTGCTTTTGCGGGCTGTGAGTGGGTGATTGACCGGCTGAAGGAGCGGGTCCCGATCTGGAAGAAGGAGTTTCGGGGGGACGGGTCCTTTTGGATTAATGCGCGGCCTTAGGGGTTAACCACTGAGGTGCGCAGAGGTAGTCACAGAGGTCCACGGAGGTTATCTACCGAAGGCGACCAGCCCTCCCCGCAGACTAAGGGCTTGCATTCCTTCTTTTTGGAGCTGGGCGGCGAGCATGAGACTCAACTTGCCGGAATTGCAGTAGACGAGGTAGCGGCCGTTGGTGTCCATGTGTTCGAGACACTGGCCGAAGGGGTTACGCTTGGTGACGCGAATGACGCCTTCGGGCAGCTCGGGTTCGCGTTGCTCATCGAGCATGCTGAAGACAGCGTCGTAGGCAGAGAGATCGAAGTTGTCGGTTTCGAGGTCGGCGCGGCCCGGGCGGGGATTGGTCCAGGGAGGAGTAATGGGCATGGTGTATGTTTTTCGAATCCGGAGGCGGTGCTGTTGGTTGTTGAGTGCGCCGTAGGTGAGCAGGCAGTCGATGGGAGGTTCTCCGATGCCGAGCAGGTAGCAAAGCGCGGCATTGGCCTGCAGGAGAGCGACGGTGCCAACGGCGGTGGGCAGTACTCCCGTGGTAGCACAATCGGGTAGGGCGGGGTCGGGCCTGGGGAACAGGTCCCGCAGGTGGACATCGCCGGACTGCCGGTTTGGGAACAGGGCGAGGTAGCCTTCAAAAGCCTGGGCGGCGGCGTAGACGAGCGGGGTGCGGAGGAGGACACAAGCGTCGTTGATCAAATGCTTGGTGATCGCGTCATCGGTGCAGTCGAGCACGAGGTCGGCGGATTCAACGAGGGACTTGATGTTCTTCGGGCTGATGTATTCGTTGACGGCGCGGACGCAGGTGCCAGGGTTAAGTTGAAGGCAGTGCCGGGCCAGGGCTTCGGCTTTAGTTCCTTCGGAATCGGAGGAGAAGAACACCTGACGATGTAGGTTGCTGATGGCCGGGCTATCCCCGTCTACGAGGGTAAGCTCCCCAACGCCCGCTCCGGCCAGGTAGGCGGCCACCGGGCCGCCGAGGCCGCCGCAACCAGCGATCAGCACTTTGCTCGCTGCGAGTTTTTGCTGCCCTTCGGTGCCAATGCCGGGTAATATGGTTTGGCGGGCGTAGCGCCGTTTGTCTTCAGGACTCATTCAGTAGGCTTTAGGTAGTCGCTCTTGCCCCCCGTTTTACTCACCAGCCGGAGACCCTCGATGTGGATGTCGTGGCTCATGCTCTTGCACATGTCATAAATGGTCAGGGCTGCTACGGAGGCACCGTGCAGGGCCTCCATCTCGACGCCCGTTTTACCTTCGGTTCTCACTTTGCAAGTAACTTTCAATGCACCTGCACATTCGGCAGGCTCAGTGACCACGTTAGCGCCCGCAATATTCACCGAGCACCCCATAATCGGGATGGCGTGGCAGAGTGGAATGACGGACCAGGTCTGTTTGACGGCCATCGTGCCGGCGATGACCGCCGTCTGAATGATGGAGCCTTTCTTGCTGTTGAAGTCGTTAGCAGAAAGGGTGGCCATGATTTCTTCTCCCAAAACCACCCGGCATTCGGCTACCGCTACACGGGTGGTGACGGCTTTGTCGCCAACGTCGACCATTTCAGGTTTTCCGTCTTTATTGAGGTGAGTGAAGGGCATAAGGGAAGATTTACTGGGGGTGAAGGTACGGTTGTGCAGACTTTTCGGGTATAAGTACAGTTATACCGGAGAACCTGGCTGAGGTGTTTCGGGTACAAGTACAGTTATACCCGAAAATGAACTTACCCCCCAATACTAGTCATACTGGCAAAAATACCGCCCGCCTGCTCCAGCCGTTCAGTATCCTGCCCGGTAGCGTGTTTTCCTTTTACGAATTCGACGATGAGGTCGGAAAGGTCCGCCGCACCAATGCCGGCGCGGAGCAGGGGCCTGAGTTCCAGCCCTTTGGTGGAGTAGAGGCAATTCAGCAGTGTACCCTTCGGCGTTAGCCGGAGCCGGTTGCAGCTGCCGCAGAGACTCCGGCTGTAGGCCGGGATTATGCCAACGCTGCCCCGAAAACCAGGCACCCGGTATGCGAGTGAACTGGCGTGCGCATCGTCTCCGGCCTCGGAGGCCAGGGTAGGGTAGGTCTCCCTTAGATTGTCCAGAATCTGCCGGGCCGATAAGTAAAGGTGATGGTTGCCGTCATCATCATTAAAGGGCATGGCTTCGATAAAGCGGACATCGAGAGCGCGGTCTTCAGTCAGGGCGACAAAGTCGGCCAGTTCTTCATCGTTAGTGCCTTTGAGCACCACCACGTTGATCTTGGTACGGACGCCACGAGCCAGCAGCGCCTCAAGTGCGGCCCAGGTGCCCCCGAAATCATCCCGGCGGGTGACCAGGGCAAATTTTTCGGCGTTCAGCGTGTCCAGGCTTAGGTTGTAGTTGGTGAGTCCGTAGCCGATTAGCTCATCCAGCATCGGTGGCAGGAGAATGCCGTTGGTGGTTATGGCCAGTTTTTCGAACTGTTCGCTAAGCCCGGCGACGAGTGAAGTGATGTTGCGGCGAGCCAGGGGCTCGCCTCCCGTCAGGCGTACTTTATTGACGCCCAGGTCAGCCAGTACGCCGCAGAGATGAAGGATCTCCTCGTAAGTGAGCAGTTCATCTTTTGGGGAGAAGTCAATGCCTTCGGCTGGCATGCAATAGCGGCAACGCAGGTTACAGCGATCCGTTACCGCCAGGCGGAGGTAAGTGGTTTGCCGGCCGTGATTGTCGAAAAGCATAGGCTTGAATTAGTTGGCAAGGTAAGGACTTCAGCTTTGGCTTAAGGGGGAAACCCAGCTTTTTGCCTCCAATAAAGTTTTTACCTCTGCGTAGCTTATCGGTGCAAAGCCATGCACGTCTACGCCTACGTCAATGGATCGGGAAGTGGGGTCGTCCTCCAGTGTGCCATGGCTGTGCCCGAAGAGATGGTAGGTGCCGTGGTGGCTGCCGTTCCAGACACGCATGGCGTAGTGCAGTAACATCAGGTGACGGGTGCCACGGTGAGCATCGGAGTCGGGGATTTGAAGTTCGTGGTAGTCTTTTATCCAGACGAATTGGTCCGCGCAGGCATCTGCCGTCTTGTCGTGGTTACCACGAATGAGGTGGATCTTTCCATTGAGCCGGGCTATGATCCTGCGGCACCGGGCGGGGCTGTTGAGGGCAAAGTCGCCGAGGTGGTAGACTTCGTCATCTGGGGCAACCCGGGCGTTCCAGTTTGCGATGAGCGCTTCGTCCATCTCTTCTGCAGAGTGGAAAGGGCGGTCGGTGAATTTGATGATGTTTTTGTGGCCGAAGTGAGTGTCGGCAGTAAACCAGTAGTTCATATCAGAATGGGTCATCGGGGCTAAACAGTCCCTGATGACGATAAGTTGCAGAGGTAAGCAGGCAACACGGCTCCTCCAACCTCCCCTGCACCTGCGTCCGCGCCCAAAATAATCGTGCAGGAGCACTGCCTTGACCCATGCCCCCTTACTCCTTTATCCCCCTTACTTCCTTACCCCTCCGGCTCTTTTTCTACAATCGTTTCCGCCAGTGTAGGCGCCCGCCAGCGTTCGTAACCAATGGGTGTTTCACCTGCTTTACGCAGGGCGGCACCCGTTCTTTTCTTGTCACGAATCATTGCCAGCGTCATCACGAGGCTCGTGCCGATGATGATAAACAGCAGGATGCCGGGCTCAAAGCCGGGAACGATGAACTCCTCCGGAATAGCGTAGAAGAGCAGGATGGTGATCAGGCCACGCGGAGCGATAAACAGTTGTGGCAGGATATCCTTGCCAATGAAAATACGCAGGATCGCAAACCGGATCAGATAGATGCTCAGGATAATCAGCAGGCTGACGATGGCCACGTCGACGCTTACCAGCGAAGCCAGCGAGATCGTGATACCGAAGATGACGAAGAAAAAAGTACGGACGACGAAGGCCGTCTCGATCGTCACAACGTGCAGGTCTTCATAGATGTGCATGGCTTGCTTGTAGTTGAGCCATTGCTTAAGCCGACCACGGAAAAACAGTTTCATATTTGCGATCAACAGGCCGAAAACAAGAATGATGATAAGAGAAGAGAGGTGGGCTTTCTTACCTAATGCATAGAGAAACAGGAGAACGGCAATGAGCAGGAAAAGCTTGACGTGCGACTTGATGTTCTGGAAAATCAGCACGATGAGGTAACTGGCAATCAAAGAGACGAGGATGGTGACCAGGATCATGCCCAGATATAGTAAAACCTCGACCAGCTGGCTACTGTGCTCTGCGACTTCGATTCCATGACCGCCAAGGGCGTCCGCTCCTCCATGCATCTGTGATTCCAGGAAATAGAAAAGCATGATGCCGAGGATGTCGGAAAAAGTACTTTCATAGATGTGGAATTCCTTTTTGCTGGCCTTCAGCCCGGTAACACTGGGGATTATGATGGCGCTCGACAAAATGGACAGTGGCGTAGCGTAGAGCCAGGCCGTTCCGGTGTCCATACCTTCCACGAAGTACTCAAGGATCATGGCGGCCACCCAGGTTGACAGCACCAGGCCAATCAAGGCAATCAACAACGATTTCCCGATGTCCAGATATTTATCACGTTCCAGTTTTAGCTCAAGGGCTGCTTCAAGTACGATCATTATCAACCCGACAATTCCCAGAATTTCGAGAACTGGAAAGAAATTGATGTTGCCCATCCCCATGGCATCCAGGCCAAATTTCAGGACGATACCCAAAACGATCAGCATCAGAACGGACGGGATATTCGTCTTTTTGGAAAGGATTCCAAAAAAGAAGGAGAGGATGATTATTAAAGACGCCTCGATGAGGAGGGTATACGGATCAATGTGTTCCATAAGTCTAGAAAATAATAGATAAAAAGGTAGAAGAGTAGAAAGAGAAAGGCGGTCTTATTTTTTAGCAACCGTTGCCGGGTAGCCCCATTCTGCCATAAGCGAGAGTAACTCGCGCAGATGTTTTTCTTCCCGGACGGAGATCCGGGCTTTTATTTTATGTTCTGAGCTGTCTCCGGGGAAGAGTTCCGGGCGGAAGGAGCGGTCGAGGTAAGGCGTCGTGAGGAACTTGTCCTGCAGAAACCGAAAGGGGTGTGCCTCTTTCTCCGCCGCTGGTGGTGTGATATTCAACTGGTAATACCCACCATATTCCTTACCGGTTACCAGCGAGTAGCCTTCAGTCAGCAGGCTGGAATAGTTCACAAAGTGTAATCCTTCGCTGGTTTGCAGGTAAAGCCCCAGGCGATTGATCTGGGTAATGACACCGGTGGATTTACCAGTCTTCATCCTTTTACCCTCTTTCACCAGCGGCTTAAAGAGCAGCACCCGACCGCTGAAGTAATCCCGAAGCCGGGAGAACCCTGCCGTAACGATGAGCAGCAAAAGTATACCATGGGGTAAAGGGCTGATAAAGAGCAGAATGATGCCCAGCAGTAAGATGCTGATGGGCTCATACAGCAAGAGTATGGCGGAGAGTGTCTCTTCCACCTGCCTGGTAAAACGGCCCAGTAACGGCTTGCGCCTGAGCCGTTGACTCATAAATTGCAGCAGCAGGTAGCCCACGAAAAGCAGGATAGCGGCAAAAAGCAAATCCGTCCAGTCAAAGCGGACCTGTAAGAATTCACTCATCGGATAGTGGTTTTAAGGTATTCGTTTCTTTTCAGCAGTCGGGCTACTTCATTGACTACGCTTTCGGGGATTTCCAACCAGCCATCATTGTGCCTGGTCACCAGACCGACCCGCTGAAGACGCAGCAAAACGCTGCGGTAGTGGGACTGAAAAGCGGGCCCCATGAGCTTACGCAGACGGTATTCATTGGTTCGTTTCTCGAGGAAGATGGTTGATAGCAGGATGCCGGTATCTGCCGTCAGAAAATCCGGCAGATAATACTGCCGGTCCTGGCAGGGGGTAACCCTTTCCTCGTCAACCCGCTCGGTCAGGTAGGCCCATTTGTTGAGCGTATCCCCAATGACGCCGTTGCTGGAGCGGTGTAGCTTTTTGATCAATTTGGCGAAGGCCGTCTCCGTCAATGGCTCGCCCTCCGCATCGACCATCATCTTATGCGTAGCGCCGTGGCGGATCAGTACCGCCCGCTGCATATCGGCAAGGCTGAAATCATCGAGGTTTACTTCCGATTGGAAAATCCGGTTTAGCTCCCGGAAGCGATTCAGGTGGTCATATACCGCATTGGTAGTGGAAACCAGATAAAAGATTTTCCCGGAGTTGTTGTCGATGTGAGCGCTGAGCTTACGAATGTTCTCTGACAGTGAGGTGTCGTTGTCCCACCAGGTCTCCAGGTCATCGATCCAGACAAGGGGGCGAGACTGTATACCATATTTGACGATGAAGTCAAGGGCATCACAAAGGTTGCCAGTCGTCTGGAAGCGCCGCCCCTGAATGTTAATTGTACTGTTGGGGAGCAGGCGGATGCCATTGGACGGGAAAAAGCGATTAGTGACCAGTTCTCCGAACAGTGTCCGCCCGGAGAGCCGTTGTCCGGTTAAGATAACCGCGCCGCGGAACCCATTTTTCCAGTTGTTGATAAGTCGTTGAATATGAGCTGTTTCTTCTTCCCGGCCAACGAGAAAGGATTCACCGATGTATCCCTTTGTCATCAGGATGTTGGTGTAGGCCGAGTTGTTCGAAGGGGCTGAACGCTGGCGAATAACGCGGACCGTTTTTTCAGATACGCTCATTTTATCTTCCCGTGCGGCTTTGCCGCGCAGGCGGTCAAATCCTGCGAAGGTGGAGCCAAACCACTCACGGACATCCGTTAGTAGCCGGCCCTGTCGGCGGGTAAATTCGTTAATGCCCGACTGCAACGGTAAGGGCAGGAAACCCGGGGTAGGGCGGTAAACGGCCGAAAGGCGAAGATCTTTTTCCACCAACTCCTTCGTCATGGCGGCAATTTCATCGAAACTTTCGTGGGTATTCCCGGAGCGTTTCAGGAAAGCTTCGAAGGGCTGCCGGAGTTGGCTGAGGTCGTAAGGAACGGCTTCCGCCGATTCGCTGGCCATCAGCAGGGCGCGGTTTCGGGCATTAGCCGTGGCCACACTAAGGCCATTGGTTACCTGTTCACTCAGTTCCCACAGCTCATAGAGTTGAGGCATCACTTCGGCTGAGATCCATTGATCGGTGGCTTTGCGGAAGTTGATGTCTTTGTAGCTCATAACGCCATAATCGGCGCCAACGGTCACCCGGCTGGTCTCGGCCAGCCGGGAAATGAGGGTAGAGAGCTGATTTGTCATTTCTGACAGGCGGGGGACGGCGTCTGATTCACTGAGGCCTTCATCCAACTTGGTGGCAATCTGGCCGGGCCGGGCTTTGGATTCTTCCCCTTCCGTGGCTTCCAGGAACCTGACGATCTCCCTCGCACGCTCATCCGCCTGATGCATCGCATTATCGGCGGTGCTAATCGATTCGAGCAGCAACTGCCGCAGATCCTTGAAAATGACGGTCTGAGCCTGAAGCATTTCATGCTCCTGAGCCAGGTCATCAGCCTGTTTCTTTATCGTTTCAAACTGTTGCCGGTATTCCGGCCATGGGTTGTGCAGCAAGGCCCAGCGTTCCAGTTCCTGCGCCCGTCGCTTAGGGTTGGCCATCAAGACTTTCCGGCGTTGGCTGTCCGTTTCTTCCCACTCCTGCAGTGCCTCGCGGAGCACTTTAGTGGAGCGTTGGTGGAGCTCATTAACCAGGCCGGGTTCGGCCTGCCCGTCGTGTACGAGCAAGGAGGCCGTTTGTAGTTGTAGCTGGATGTTTCGGTAAAGGAGAAGGAAATGCTTGGCCTGATCCGCCCATTCAAAATGGGTAATGCGGCAGTTGATGTCCGTTTCGGTTTCAGCTGCTCCAACAGGACAGGCATCCCCCTGCTCGATGATCCGACTGGCCAGTTGGCGCGTCCGATCGGCCAGGTGGTTGATGTCGTCGTGGAAACTACTGTCAGGCGAAGCCACCTGCTCGATGGCCATACTGACGGTCTCCGTAAAGGCTTCCTGACTGTTGATAAGAAGTTCGCTTGTTGCCATGGAGGGCAATTTACGCAATCCCCGGCGGAGATCGCCGGGATTTTGGGGCGGACCTTTTTTTGGTTGATAAACAACCTTTTTCCGCTACTCTAAGGAGGCAATCGGAGGGTTGGCGTCAGCCTTTCTCTGCCCTTCAACTTAAGCGGGCACCTGCGGGCAGCGCTAAGCCTGACAAAGTGTTCCGGCCAGCGGCTACGTCATGAAAATGAAGTGAAAAAACCTTCGGTGAAAGTTACTTTGCTTCCGGTTGGTTTTCTTTCTTGATTTCAGCCATTTCCTTTAGCAGTTGGGCGCCATCAAGAATTTGTTGCTCCGTATCCTGAACGGGCTGCCCGATTGAATTGAGCTGTTCGAGAAATGCATCCCGCTGGACGATGAATTCAGGCAGCAGGCTATCGGGCATCGCCTTGGCCGGCGGGAAGCGGAGTTTGGTATGGTCGATCTGGCGACCGTCTTTCCAGAACCTGAAACAAACGTGCGGACCGGTAGCCAGACCCGTGCTGCCAACGTAGCCGATGGTTTCTCCCTGCTTGACGCGGCTGCCAACTTTATGGCCATCGGCAAACTTCTGCATGTGCAGATATTGGGTAGTGTACTGTTTGCTGTGGCGAACTTTAACGAAGTTTCCGTTGCCACCACGGCGTCCACGCTCTACGATGACGCCATCAGCGACGGCGAGAATGGGCGTGCCGTAAGGCGCAGCATAATCCGTTCCCAGGTGAGGGCGCACCCGCTTGAGTACCGGGTGAAAGCGGGTCATGTTAAAGGCGCTGCTCATCCGGCTAAAACGGACGGGGGACTTCAGGAAGGTAGACTTCATCGGTTCCCCGTTCAGGCCGAAGTAACCAGAGTAGGTACTGTCGGGGCTCTCATACCAGAAAGCATAAATATCTTCACCGTCAGTGCTGTAGCGGGCACCGAGAACCATGCCCGGGGCTGCTTCTTCCCCTTCCACGAATTTCTTTTCGTAAACGAGCTGAAAAGCATCGTTGGGCTGTACGTGGTAAAAATCGATGGACCATTGCAGGGCGTCTTCCATCCGGTCCGTGAGCGCATAACTGAGTCCGGCCCCCGTCATTGCATTCCAGAGGTTGCTTTCAATACGACCGGCGGCAAGCGCGGTTTCCGTTCTTACGGGCAGCCGTACACGCTCGGATTTTTCTTCTCCCCGAAGATCAAGACGTACGTATTCGTAGATGGAGGGTTGATAAACGAGATAGTCTGCCCCTTCCGTGTCGGGGTCGTCCAGAATGCTGAATAAACGTCCGGCCCGAAGGTTCCTGACGTCCAGCAGCTCGTTGAAAGTGTTGGCAGCGTCGAAGGTTTGCTGATTGTCCAGGCCCTGCGCCAGCAAAATGTCAGAAAGCGTTTGACCATTTTGGATGGTGTCTATCCGCAGGTTCATAGTATCCAGTGCGAGGCCATACCGAACGGTTGGCGACGTCATCGGGAACGAGGTCTCAGATAGTTGGGGAGCCGGTGGAGCAGGAGATAGCGCTACTAAAGAGTAGAGGATACCACCACAGATTAACAGGCAAAACGCGGAAACAAGAGCCACCCGGGGAAGGTGGAGTTTCCGCAGTCGATGCGGTAAATTCACGTTTGAGTTGTTTCGTTCGGGCGCTTTCTCGTCGACGCCGCTTTTGCTCTTTTTTCGAACCATGGGGGTTCTGGGGCAAATATAGGAAAAAGTTGCAGGTTGTTAACAGGTTGCAGGTTACGGGTTGCAAGTTAACAGGTTGCAGGTTACAGGTTGCTGATGTTATTGGGCGCGGTCGCAGGTGCAGGGGGAGGTTGTTTGTAGCTAATGAAGCAATGGTATCCTTCGGGACTATCAGAAAACCTTTTTTTGCCATCGACGCATTGCCCCTCGAAAAATCAAATCCTCTGTTCCGCAGGTAATCAGATCGAAGCCCTTGCCCGCCATCAATTTAGCATCGTCAGGGTCGATGGTGAATACGGCGGAGAACAAGCCATGCCGCTTGGTGGCGGCTAACACGCGATCGATGATCGCCAGCAAGCCTGGATCGGAGAAATCCGCTTTCTTTTCCAGCCCCATGCTTACACTAAGGTCGAAAGGGCCGACGTAGAGCCCATCCAGGCCGGGAGTAGCGGCAATAGCTTCCAGATTATCGGCAGCGGCGGCAGTTTCGATCATGGCAAAGCAAAGGGTTTCTTCATTGGCGGTATCAAAATAATTGTCCCAGTTCAGGGATCCGGCCCGGAAGGGGCCGAAGCTGCGATTCCCCAGTGGCGGGTATTTGGTTGCGCGAACGAAGGCCGCGGCGTCTGCTGCCGTGTCTATCATCGGGCAGATCAGGCCCTCTACGCCATAGTCCAAAGCTTTCATAACCCCTTCGGGCCGGTTCCAGGCCAGCCGCGCCAGCGGGATGCTCCCTCCCGCTCTGATGGCTTGTAGCATGGGAAGCAGGTGGGGGCCTTCAATCATGCCGTGTTGTAAGTCAAGGGTGAGGCTTTCCCAGCTATCAGCGATCCATTCAGCTTCCCAGTTGGCGGGAGTGACAAGAAAAAGATTGTGCAGAGGAGTGGGTTGTTGCAGACGTTGGCGGAGATTCATGGCGTTAATATACTCTCTTAAGAGGCTTACTGGCGTCAGGTTTGGGGTGTCCTTCTCCATACCTGAACGTCTGAAATACCCAGCCACTAAAGTTAAATCCTGACCCTATAGATAGGAAACATCTATATTTGTAGGGTGTTATATTAAAACTTACTGTACCAAAACGTCCCAATTAATGAAGTTCTTAACCTCTTTTGTCGCCGCGTTGCTGGTGGCAACAGCCTCTTTACAGGCCGAACAGATATTTGTCTTATTTGACGGTTCCTGTGGTGACCGTGTGCTGTATGAGCAGGCCATTGCCACTCAGCCCCGCATGGAATATTACGCTTACCACTTCCCGTTGGCGGGCGGTGATCGTCTGATTCTGGAAACAGGCGCTGAAGGTGCCACCGTTCAAAGCTACCTTCCGCAGGGCTATGTTTACTGCAACGACCCCAGACTGAGCCTTGACCTGGCTGACCGCGTTAATGCTGGTGTTGACCGCGTATTTATTTTGCTGCCGACGGCTAACAATCAGTACCTCATTCAGCCCGTCGTGATGGGCGCCGTTTTCCAGCGGAGAGGCAATAACTTTAGCTACAACTCTCCACTTACGGGCTTTCAGTTCGATACCGAGAACGGTATTATTGGAGAGAACCTGGCCTACAACAACCCGGGGGCTAAAGTCTACTTTGAGGGCCGCGAAACCAGCCCCTGTAAAGGCTACTTCCTCTTCCGCCAACTCAAGCCTAACTCTTCCTACCCGGTTATTGATTACCGGATTTCACCAGAGATCGGCGTCTTTGAACGCCGGTTGGGTAGTGACGGTGTTTCCACTACCGGCGGCGTTATTCTCGCCAAGCAGGTAAACGGCCTCCCCGTAGCGAACTACCTGAGTAACGTGTGCGCCAACGCTAACGCCGTGGCCAGTGCTACTCCAGCTCCTGCTGCTTACGGTACCCAACCCGTATACACTCCACCGAATATACAGGCGCCGATCGTGCGCCAGCCGGAATCCAGTGGGTATGGCGGGCAGTCATCGTCAACCACCCCAGTCACCAACAGCGTTGTTCACACCGTGGTTAAGGGAGAAACGCTCTACGCCATCAGCCGTAAATACGGTACCACGCCAGATGCCATCCGCGCCAACAATGGCCTGACGAGTAACGACCTTTTCCCCGGCCAGCAACTGGCTGTTTCCACGACGACCGCCCAGGCGGCTGTTGCGCAAAACCAGCCTACGGTACCTGTTTACGGTGGCGGTCAGGTTGCCAACGCTAACACCGGATCTGCCCAACCGACTCCTTACGGTACGGTAGCACAGCCCCAGGCCTATGGCCAGGATCAGACCAGCCGTGGTGGTCAGGCGGTATACGGAGAAGATCTTCATACCGTTCAGCCGGGCGAAACGGTGGCCAGCATCGCGTTGAAGTATGGCTACACCTCCGCTAAATTCCGGGAGATCAATGACCTGGGCGCTAACACGGTTCCACGGGTTGGGGAGCGGCTGAAAACCTCGGACTGCAACTGCCCGGCTCCTACTGCGGCAGCAAGCCTGGCGGCTCCGGCGGCCTATGGGCAGCAGGCCCCGGCCACACCGCAGCCCTACGGCCAGACAGCAGCACCACAGGCTTACGGTCAGCAGCCAGCGACTCCGCAGGCGTACGGGCAACCCGCTCCGCAGGTGCAGCAACAGCAAACCGGTACGCCGGTAGGAACGACCACTCCTACTTACCGGGCGCCACAGGGGTATCAGCAGCCAGCTACTCAGGCTCCGTCTACCCAGATTAATAACAACCCGAACTTCGGGCAGGTGGTACCTGATGCGAACGTTCCTTCGTCTTCCAGTATGGGGACATTAGAGAGCCGCGGACCTTCAACGGCTGCTCCGGCTACGAACCCGTCCACTTACGGTTCTTACCCTGCTCCTCAACAAACGACCACTGCACCTGCGTATGCGCCCTCTACTTACAGCACACCGGCAGCTACCCCCAGTGCATACGGAACTCCGGTAGGCGCCAACGTGAATTACTCCGCTCCCGCAACGGCTCCCTCTAACCGGGCCTTCCACCTCGTGCAGGAAGGAGAGAGCCTCTACTCGATCTCCCGTCGTTATGGCATTACGACCGACGAAATCCGCCGGCTCAATAATCTGAAAACCACGGATGTCATCGTGCCGTTCCAGAAACTGTACGTAAACTAAGCAAAGGTTATAAAACGATTATCTTTGCAAGCGCGGCGAAGACGGATAGTACCGTCTTGGCCGCGCTTTTTTATCTTTGCCACTGACTAAAACAGGAACCCCGTTTCCCCCCCACATGATTTTTATCTACGCGTTCATTTCCATTGCCTTCTCTTTCCTCTGTTCGATTTGGGAGGCCGTCTTGCTTTCCGTTACCCCTTCTTACGTCCAGATCAAAGTCAAGGAAGGCGGCAAGACCGGTGAGCTTTTACAGAAGTTTAAGAACGATGTCAACGCTCCGCTAACGGCTATTCTTTCTCTGAACACGGTGGCCCACACGGTGGGCGCTATCCTGGTTGGCGCCAGCACGGGAGCAGCTTTTGGTGACGGAAACGCCTTTACCATCCCGATTCCTTCTTACCCCATTGATGTGAGCTATGAAGTGATCGTCTCGGTAGTTATGACGATTGCTATCCTTGTTCTTTCGGAGATTATCCCGAAGAACCTGGGCGCGACCTACTGGAAGCAACTGGCACCCTTTACGGTGAAATCCCTCAACGTGATGGTGACCATCTTTACCTGGACGGGCTTCATCTGGATTTCTGACCAGATCAAAAAGCTTTTACTCCGCGGGGAGGACCCACACGGTACGGCGCTTACCCGTACGGAGTTCATTGCGATGGCGGAGTCTCAGACCGAAAAGGGAGAACTGAAGGAAGAGGAAGGCCGCATCCTGAAAAACCTGCTGGCTTTTGAATCCCTCAGCGTGCACGATGTGATGACACCTCGTACCGTAGTCGTCGGTGCCAAGGCAACGATGACCATACAAGACTTCTACGAGAAATTCGATAACAGCCCCTTCAGCCGGTACCCCGTTTTCGGAGAAACGCGAGATCAGGTGGAAGGCTATGTGTTGAAGGATATGGTTTATAAGGCCATCATTGAGAAAAAAGAAAAAGAATCCATTCGTACCCTCGTTCGGGAATTGCTACCGGTGCCGGATACGACGTCACTGCACAAGCTGATCGATCTGATGCTGGAGCGCCGGGAGCCGATTGCCATGGTGGTGGATGAATTTGGCGGACTGGAAGGACTCGTAACGATGGAAGACGCGATGGAAACCCTGCTCGGGCTGGAAATCATGGATGAGATGGATACCAGCCAGGACATGCAAGACCTGGCCCGTAAGCGCTGGCGTAAGCGTGCAGAGTCGATGGGTATCGACCTGGCCGAACTGGAAAGAAACCAGGGCGTAGACGTGCTGCCGGATTCTCCGACGGAGCCGAAGGGCTAGAATGAAAAGCACAAGCCATCTCTGGGTTAACAAGAGCACTACTACACGGTACTCTAAATTATCGGTCATTGGGGTGCCCCTTCGGCGCACCCTTTGGCTCTCTTTTCCCTCCGGTCAAAGTGCCGTGGTCCCTGAGCTTGCCGAATGGGCTCAGGGTTTTGATCGGGGACCGGGCTTTAGGGGGGCGAACCGTCGGCGCGTAGCGCGCCGATGGCCCTGAAACAGCCCGCCGGTCCACAGAGTAAGTGCCGAGCGAGCGCAGCGAGCCGAGGTACACTTCGACAAGCTCAGTGGGCGCGCACCGAGGGCCAATAGAGTATTCGGCAACTTATGTTACGCTGTACTAATGATTGCGCGGCCCCGATCCCTCCGGAACCGTAGCAGACAGGAGGAGGAACAGCCCTCCGCTTCCAGCCTACAAGTCATTCAAAATGTCCTGCTTCTGCTTCCCGAAGGTGAGTGCTTCCATGAGCGTGGCGGACATAACGCTTTCCAGGTCTCCGTAGACGGCTTTATAGTCGCGCTGGCTGGCGCGGATTACGTCATGAGCTTCTTCCCGTCCGTAAATGTGGGTTATCTCACACTTGGGGTCTTCTTCCGGAAGTTGTTTGTAGGTGAGGAAGTAGTGCTGTAGTCGATTAACGATAGAAGGAGGTAGTTCGGAGACATCTTCCCACTTGCCGTAAACCTCATCGTTTTCGAGGACAGCGATGATCTTATCGTCGGCTTCGCCGCCGTCCAGCATCCGGAACCCGCCAATGGGGCGGGCCTTCACGATGATGTTTCCATGGGTTACTTCCCGTTCGGTGAGGACACAAATGTCCAGCGGGTCATCGTCACCGACGATGTCCGTCCGTCCGGTCTTCTCCATACAGTAAGCGGCTACTTCTTCTTTGCAGTGTGTGCGTGGAATGAAACCGTAGAGCGCCGGAACAATGTTGGAAAATTTCTGAGGGCGGTCAATTTTCAGATAGCCGGATTTTTTATCTACTTCGTATTTGACGGTGTCCGAAGGGATTACCTCGATGAAGGTAGAGACGTATTCCGGTGCGCGGCTGCCGATGTCGATTCCGTGCCAGGGGTGAGAGGTGTAACGGAGACCAATAAGTTTCCAGAGTTTGTCGTAAGCTTCCTGAGCCATGTCATTTGGGGATTATATAAGAGAGAGGGGAGACGACCTTGAGACGCCGTTTATCGAAAAGAGGCACAAAGGTACGGTTAATGATTTTTCCTAAAGACTAAATGGCCCCTTTAAGGCCCAATTCAATTACTTCTAAATTTTCTACCCGACCGGCATTTATGTCAAAACGGAGAACGGTTCTGATTTTATGGAAACCTTGCTTTCCGCAGGCTCCCGGATTCATATGCAGGACGCCTCGTTTTTTGTCCATCATTACCTTAAGGATGTGACTATGGCCGCAGATGTAAAGCCCTGGCTTCGTCTCGTCAATCAACTGCCGGACTCTGGAGGTATACCGACCGGGATACCCGCCAATGTGGGTGATCAGCACGGGTAAGCCTGCTACGGTGAAAAACTGATTCAGCGGCAGCCGCTGCCGAACGGTGGGGTCGTCAATATTACCGTATACCCCGCGAAATGGCTTAAAGGCTTCTAATTCATCAATTAAGGAAGAATCCCCAACGTCTCCTGCGTGCCAGACCTCATCGCAGTCTTTAAAGTGCACAAAAACTTTAGGGTCGAGGAAGGAGTGGGTGTCGGATAGGAGGCCTATTTTCAAGGGGGTGGTATTTTGGTTCTTTAGTCTTTTGGGCTGCCGCATCTTGGAGGTGGCAAGGTGCAATAAAAAAGCGTTACAAAAGTGATGCGATCACTCCTGTAACGCCAATCGCGTCTGCCTCGTACGGTAGCACTACAGTATTACAATACTACAATACTACCGACTACAGTACTAAACAGACAGCTGCAAATCAGGCCCCATAGCATAGCTACGGATCACGTCCATCAACCGACGACGGGCGTTGAAACGCACGCGAGGGAGGCTGGCCTGTGCCTGGGTTAGCTCCGCCAGCTCACCGCGGAGGACCGGGTCAGCAGCAAGAGCTGCCTCCGTCGCCTCCATCTCGGCTGGGGTGCTTTCGCCGTACAAATAGGCGATCATGTCATCTTGAGTAAAGGTTTTGTGCATGATAAACACTTGAAGAGTGAGAGAATAAGGTGAATATTTAGTTGATGGGAAAAGTCAATATTTCGTGGCCCGAGGGCTTCGTTTTCGTCTCAGGTAGGTTATCTACAGTCTACAGTCTACAGTCTACAGTCTACAGTCTACAGTCTACAGTCTACAGTCTACAGTCTACAGTCTACAGTCTACAGTCTACCTCACTCCCGCGTCCAAACCTGCGTCCGGTATAGTCCGGTCCAGTGTTTGCCACGGATGTAAAGTTTATTAGCGTCTCCATCTTCAAACCAGGCGGAGAGCCGGTATTCCGAGCCCTTCTGAGGGTCGAGGATGGTTCCTCCGCTCCATTCGCCTTTGGCTTCGGGCTTTAGATTATTAATGATGACCAGGCCAAGCATCGGTTTGTTCTTTTGCTTGCCGGAGCATTTGTCGCAGATGGCATCATCGTTGCCGGTCAGGATCTGGGCGATACGGCCAGCATAAGAGCCGCCTTCTTCATAGATCTCGATGATGGATTTGGTTTCACCGGTTTCGTCATCGGTCGTTTTCCAACGGCCGGTTGGGGCGTCCATGCTCTGCGCCTGGATACCTAAAGTGAAAACCGCGATGAAAAAGAGGAGGAAGTAGCGTTTAGCCATTCAGTGTATATTGGTATGTTGGTAAGATAACGGTTTTCAAACAAGGTTTCTTATTTAGGCGTCTGTTATTTTTTGGGAAGAAACCGACCAGGAGTTATTGCCGGGAGAAGTGGAGCGTCATTTGGGCGGGGGACCGCCGGTGCAAGGTGTCTCCCGTAAGAGCAATGGTGGGATGCAGAACGTCAAAAACCAAAGAGATAACATTAGTTCGTGTCTAACTTACAATAAGTTAACACAGCCGTAAAGACGGCTTAACGGGATGAGGTGACCTTTGCGGCAGAAATCAACTCGCATAGAATGACAACCAAATTTACCCTTTTATTCTCTTTACTGTGTTGTGGCTTTTTGGCTACTGCCCAGACTATAATCACCGACGCTGACCTGGTTGGCGGACAAACCTATGAATGGACAAACGACACCGAGTATATTCTCGACGGTCTTGTATTTCTTGAAGAAGGCGGCGTACTTAACATCGAAGCCGGCACCGTGATCCGCGGCATTCAGAATGACCAAATTTCTACCGGAGATAACACCTCCGCCCTCATCATTGCCCGCGGTGCCCAGATTTTTGCCCGTGGAACTGCAAACAACCCGATCATCTTCACCGCTCGTGAAGATGACCTGACCGACGATGGTGACTTTACGAGTGCTGACCGCGGCGAGTGGGGTGGCCTCATCATTCTAGGTAACGCCACCGTTGCCCGCCCCGGCGGCGAAGACGGTATCGAAGGTATCGACGCCGATGAAACCCGTGCCCGCTTCGGTGGTGGCGACACCCCAAATGATACGGAGAGCTCCGGCGTTCTTACTTACGTCTCCATCCGTCACGGTGGTGCACAACTGTCAACTGATAACGAAATCAACGGACTTACCCTCGGTGGTGTAGGTTCCGGTACGGAGATTGACTACGTTGAGGTATTCGCTAACGAAGACGACGGCATCGAGTGGTTTGGTGGCACCGTTTCCGTAAAGCACGCTTCCGTCGCTTTCTGTGGGGATGATGGCTTTGACTACGACTTCGGCTGGCGCGGCAAGGGCCAGTTCTGGTTCGCCATTCAGGAGCCCGGCACGGGTACTGGCCGCTCTGGCGAGCACGATGGTGCTAACCCTGACGGCCAAGCTCCTTTCAGCCAGCCAACGATCTACAACGCGACTTACATTGGTATCGGCAACGGTGCTACTGCTTCCGGTGGTGACGCTAACCGCGCCATCCCACTGTCTATTATGCTGCGCGACAACGCCGGCGGCTACTACAATAACTCCATCTTCACGGGCTTCAACGGTGCTGCTGTCGCAGTCGAAGACCGCGACGACACGGACGTTGACGCCTTCGCCCGCTTCCAGGCAGGAGACCTTGGTTTCTCTGGCAATGTGTTCGAAGACTTTGGTGCCGGTACCGACGCCAGTGACCTCTTCCTGGCCGTTGACCAGGGCGAAGAAATCGTTGCGGCCTCTACCACCACGCTTGCGGCTGATTTCGCTGCCAATAACACCATCGGAGCCACGGGCATCGCCGGCATCAGCCGGACGAACGACGGAGGCCTCGACCCACGCCTGAACGCAAGCTCCGCCGTACTTGGCGGTGCCACACCGTCTGATGATGACTTCTTTACGGCTGTCACCTACCGTGGAGCTTTCGGTAACTCTGCTCTCTGGCTCTCCGGTTGGACGGCCCTGAGCCAAAACGGCTACCTTGGTGACCTCGTTACCCCCATCAACACCGAAGTGTGTGTGACCATTACGGACAACGATCTGATTGGCGGCGAAACTTACAACTGGAACGGTGGCTGCTACATCCTTGACGGACTGGTTTACCTCGAAGAAGGAGGTACACTCAACATCGCTGCTGGTACTGTGGTACGCGGTGGTGCTGACATCAGCACGGGAGACAATACTTCCGCCCTCATCATTACCCGTGGCGCTACGATCAATGCCGTCGGTACGGCGGACAACCCGGTCATCTTCACCGCTGAAGACGACGACCTGGAAGACGACGGGGACTTCACCAGCGCCGACCGCGGCGAATGGGGTGGCCTGATCATCCTCGGTAATGCCACCATCGCCCGCCCCGGCGGCGAAGACGGCATCGAAGGCATTGACGCCGACGAAGCCCGCGCCCGCTTCGGCGGCGGTGATAACCCGGATGATGCTGACAACTCCGGTATCCTGAAGTACGTCTCCATCCGCCACGGTGGAGCACAGCTGTCAACGGACAACGAAATCAACGGCCTTACCCTCGGTGGCGTAGGCTCCGGTACTTCCATCGACTACGTCGAGGTATTCGCTAACGAAGACGATGGCATCGAGTTCTTCGGAGGTACGGTCCGGGTAGACCACGCGGCCGTTTCCTTCTGCGGAGACGATGGCTTTGACTACGACTTCGGCTGGCGCGGTGGTGGTCAGTTCTGGTACGCCCTGCAGGGCCCCGGCACCGGCACGGGCCGCTCCGGTGAGCACGATGGCGCTAACCCCGACGGTCAGGCACCCTTCAGCCAGCCAACCATCTACAACGCTACCTACGTAGGTATCGGTAACGGCCAGACGGCTACGGGTGGTGACGCTAACCGCGCGCTTCCACTTTCTGTCCTCTTCCGCGACAATGCCGGTGGTTTCTACCGCAACTCCATCTTCACCGATTTCAACGGTGCGGCCATTGCCATCGAAGACCGGGATGATACAGACGTTGACGCTTTTGCCCGCTTTGAAGCTGGTGACCTGGAGCTGAAAGACAATATCTTCTTCTCCTTCGGAGCCGGTACGGATGCAGCCACCCTCTTCGTGGCTGTTGATCAGGGAGAAAACATCGTTCCAACTTCTACGGCAATCCTGTCCGCTGCAATGCTAACGGCCAACAACCAAATCGTTGATCCGGTACTGCTGGATATGGAGCGAGACGCTGATGGCGGTAGCCTTGACCCTCGCCCTAACGAGTTCGCTATCGCTGGCTACGGTGCTCCCGCAGCAGTAGATGGGTTTGCAAGTGTTGAGTACTATGGCGCTTTCGAACCAGCAGGTGATAACGGCAACAGCAATCCTAACTGGCTGACCGGCTGGACGGCCCTGGAAACAACGGACATCGTACAGAACGGTACGACGAGCGTAAACGGGGTAGTGGAGAGCGGTATGCTGCTTGATGCACCCGTGCCTAACCCAACGAACGGCCTGACGCAGATCCGCTTCGAACTGCCAACGACTTCCGACGTGACGATCACGATCACTGACATGCTCGGCCGCCCCGTTGCCCGCCAGACGCGGACTTACGGAGCCGGCGAGCAGACCGAAAACTTTGACGCCAGCCGCCTGGCGAACGGTACTTACCTCGTCGTTCTCGACGCGCAAGGTGCTCGTTTGCTGCAGAAGATGGTGGTGCAGAAATAGTGTTTCGGTCGGGGAGTTGCACTTTGAGTTCTTTTTACTCGGAGTGCAACTCCCCGACCGTGACTTATACTTAGTGTAAACGTCACACTAAGGCGTGAGTGCAGTTTGTAGTGCCGACTTCAGTCGGCACTCGCCGGCTGAAGCCGGCGGTACAAACCCAAAAACTTTAAGGTTCCCCGCGAACCACGATTACTTTTCCATTCTAGTGCAAAATAGAATAACAATGTTTAAGCAATTTTTCTTCTTCCTGGCGATGATCCTTTTCGCCGGAACCGCCTACGGGCAACAAGGTGCCATCTCGGGCACTATTTATGATGAAGATGGCTTCCCGATGTTGGGGGCTAATGTCGTCATCCAAGGCACTACTACGGGTGCCCAAACGGATTATATCGAAGGCAAGTATCAGTTTAAGGCCGATGCCGGCACTTACACCCTGGTAGCCTCTTACGTCGGCTACGGTGATCAGATCATTGAAGGCGTGGAAGTGGTAGCCAATGAAACAACGATCCTTGACGTCAACTTCAAAGCAGATTCCGGTGTCGAGCTGGAGCTCGACGTAACGGTGACGGCCAAAGCCCTGGAGCGCGGCGAAGTTGCCGTGATGAAACTCCGCCAAAACGATATCAACGCTAAGGACATGATTTCCTCCCAGGAGATCAAGAGCCTCGGTGCCGGAACGGCCGCCGCGGCCCTGACGAAAGTGACCGGTACCACCGTCGTGGACGGTAAGTATGTCTACGTTCGCGGCCTCGGTGACCGTTACTCCGCTACGACCATCAACGGTCTGCGCCTGCCGAGTATCGACCCCTATCGCAACAGTGCTCAGCTGGACCTCATCCCGACGAGCATCCTCGACAACATCTCTGCTTCCAAGACCTTTACGCCCGACCTGCCCGGTGACTTCACCGGCGGTAGCGTGGACATCAAGATCAAGGCGCTGCCCGAGCGGTTTACCTGGGGCGTATCCGCTTCTGGTGGCTACAACGGTCAGTCTAACTTTCAGGACAACTTCCTGACCTACGATGCTGGTGATGGTATTGGCCTGGGGTATAATGATGGGACGTTGGACCGGCCGGCCAGCCTGGTACAATATGCTGACAGTGAATTGAGTGTACTGACGAGCAACGCCGGACGACGCGCCCGCCGGGATGATGAACTCGCCGGTGCTGTAGATGAAGTAGCCAACGAATTGGGTAACGGCTTCAATCTATACAATAAGGACTCCGGGCTTGACTACAGCCTGAGTGCCAACATTGGCAACCAGTTTCAGTTGGGCTCTATGCCCATAGGTGTATTTGGAACAGTAAGCGTAAGCCAGGACTTTAGCCAGTACAACGACGGTATCCGTGGTAACTACGTTAACCCCGGAGATGGAGGTCCGCTACAGGAAATCTACAATGTTCAGGATAACAAGAGTACCCAGGCCGGTAAGGTTGGCGGCATGCTTGGTTTGAGTTTCAAGCCCAGCCCTTCCAATGAGATTACCCTTTACAGTCTGTACAGCCATCAGGGGTTCACCGAAGGACGTATTCTTCAGGGATCTAACGAAAATAAAGGTGCCAGCGGCGAGGCCGATAACTTCTACCGCTCACAGGCTTCTACCTTCCTTGAACGGGAGCTGATTAACTACGTCGCTCAGGGAGAGCACGTGCTGACGGGCCTTGGTGGGACAAAGATCGAGTGGACGGCTAACTATGTTGATAGTGAGCAAAACGAGCCAGATCTACGCTTCGCCGAATATATCCAGCAGGGCGAAAACTTCATCATTGACCCTTCTCAGTTTAGTCGTCCGAGTCGCTTCTTCCGGGAGTTGGATGACCAGTCTTACCAGGGGAAACTGGACATTACTGTACCTTTCCTACAGAAGAAGAGTCGCGCTAACAACTTCAAGTTTGGTGGACAGTACCAAACTAAAGAGCGGGAGTTCAACGAGAACATCTTCGCCTACGACAACCGTTCCGGTATTTCCTTCAGCGAGGCTGGAGGAGACTTCAACACCTGGCTCGGCCCTGATAATCTCGGGGTAATTGGTGGTGAGCCAGGAAGCAATGTTATCGGAGTATTTCTCTTTGACAATTCTAACCTGGCAAACAGCTACACAGGCACATTTGACGTAGCTGCTGCCTACGGTATGTTTACCTATGAGTTTACGCCTCGGCTGAAAGCAGTGGCTGGCCTGCGGGCGGAGCAGACGACTATCCTGGTCGAGAGTGCGGTTGTTCCCAACGAAATCATGATGGCCGCAGAGAATGAGCGTGAAATTGATCAGGACCGCATTGATGACAACACGGCCAATATCGATGAGACGAACTTCATGCCCGCGCTGAACCTGATCTTCAAGGCAACAGAGTCTTCTAACCTTCGTCTTGGTTTCTCTCAGACAATTGCCCGTCCGAACATGCGGGAAGTAGCGCCCTTCGGTAGCTTCGGCTTCCTCGGTGAGCCAACGGTTTTTGGTAATCCCGACCTTCAGCTGACGAACATCGACAACTACGACCTCCGCTACGAGATCTTCCCGAATGCGGGAGAAGTAATCGCCGTCAGTGCTTTCTACAAGCAGTTCACGAACCCGATCGTGACAACTTTCCGTCTCTCCGGTGAGCAGCAATTTACCTGGACGAACTCGGAGAGCGCTGATCTCTACGGTCTGGAGCTGGAATTCCGCAAGTCACTCGCCTTCCTGGGGGAGAAGCTTCAGAACTTCACCTTCAGCAGTAACCTGGCCT
This sequence comes from Neolewinella agarilytica, assembly GCF_900110645.1. Classification (GTDB taxonomy): domain Bacteria; phylum Bacteroidota; class Bacteroidia; order Chitinophagales; family Saprospiraceae; genus Neolewinella; species Neolewinella agarilytica. The sequence continues at coordinate 42,453 of NZ_FOFB01000032.1, read as the reverse complement.
TTATTCAGTCCAGTCAGGAAATTGACGCCCGTGAAGTGGTGCTTGGCCGTGAGGTGGACCCTGACTTTAGCGCAGAGCGCGTCTTCAACGGCCAGTCGGACTTTGTCGGAAACGCCAACCTGTCTTTCCGCACTCCGGAAACGGGCTGGGATGCCATCATCGCTTACAACTACTTCAGCGACCGCCTGCAGAGCATCGGTGCCGTTGGCTCCCCCGATATCTTCGAGCAGGGCCGCAGCCAGCTGGACCTCTCCGTTTCCAAGACGATCAATAACTTCAAGTTCAGCTTCCGGGCCCGGAACCTGATTAACCCGGACTACAAGACCTTCAGCGACTTCCAGGGGGAAGAGTACATCTTCAGCCAGTATACGCGGGGACGGGATATTTCCCTTGGGGTAAGCTACAGTCTGTAAGCGGACCTTGCTGCGTCCCGCAGTATTGCGGGACCTGCCAGCGTCCGCGCAGCCGGGGCTCGGACGCTCTGCCGGGCTCGGACGATTCGATGCTCTTGCCAGGCCCGGACGCTTCGAGGTCCTGCCGGACGCTCGAAGGTCGTGCCACGCTCGGACGCTCTTGCCACGTTCGGATGCTTCGAAGCTCTTGCCAGGCCCGGACGCTTCGAGGTCCTGCCGGACGCTCGAAGGTCGTGCCACGCTTGGACGCTCGAGGCTCTTGCCAGGCCCGGACGCTTCGAGGTCCTGCCGGACGCTCAAAGGTCCTTAGCGGTTTAAGAATTTGCACTAGATTACTTTGTAATCATCAGGCGCCTCTCACGGATTGTGGGGGGCGCTTTTGTACCGCCGACTTTAGTCGGCGGTAAAGGTCCAAAACCGCTCAACTGGGAAGCCCACCACCCCTTCACAAACATTTAATAAACCCTCCCAACTTATTCACTCAGCCTTTACGGACAGGTAGTCTCTCGTTAATGGAACCCGCTGACCTTTGCGGAATATTAACACACTATGAGAAACTTACTACTCCTTTGCTTTTTAACCCTTCTTTGCACCTGCGTCTGCGCCCAAACGGGCACGCTTACCGGACGGGTTGTTGATGAAAGTAATCTACCCCTGGCGGGAGCCACGGTTATTGTCAATACCGAAGCGATTACTGTTGCGGATGCCAATGGCTTTTTCAACGTGCGGAGCCTTCCCACAGGAGAGCACGCCCTGAAAGTAACCTATATTGGTTTTACGGATTTCGATCAGCCTATCACCATCACGGCTGGTGAAACGACGGAAATGGATGTGCTGATGAAGCCGGGCGTTTTGCTGGCCGAGGTGGCCATTGTGAGCCAACTGCGCGGGCAGGCCCGCGCCCTGAGTACTCAGCAGGCGGCCGTAAATATCACCAACGTGATTGCCGCTGATCAGATCGGACGCTTCCCCGACCAGAACATCGGGGATGCCCTTAAGCGGGTTCCCGGTATCAACGTTCAGTATGATCAGGGAGAAGCGCGCTTCGGGAACATCAGGGGTACGGCTCCGCAGCTAAGCTCGGTCATGATCAACGGAGAGCGTATTCCTTCTGCGGAGGCGGAAGTACGCTCCATCCAGCTGGACCTCATCCCATCTGACATGGTCCAGGCCGTAGAGGTTAGCAAAGCCGTTACGCCTGATATGGACGCCGACGCCATTGGTGGAGCCGCCAACCTCGTTACCCGCGCAGCGCCCTACGAACGTCGGATTAGCGGAACCTTAGGTGGGGGCTACAACCTGCTGGCCGAGCAACCTACTTTTAACGGCGGGCTTATCTATGGGGATCGGTACGCTGATGGCAAACTTGGTGTCATCTTCAGCGGCTCTTACTTCAATAACCAGTTGGGCTCCGATAATGTGGAAGCCGAATGGACCTATGACGACGAAAACGACAATGATCGCTTTGACGAAGGCGAGAACAACTATCCCGAAGAAATTCAGATTCGCCAATACTACCTGCAGCGTATTCGCCAGAGTTATTCCCTGAGCCTTGACTATAAATTTGATCCCAAAAACACCATTTTCTTCCGGGGCATCTACAACCATCGCAACGATTGGGAAAACCGCTACCGGGCAGTTTATAAAGATATTGAAGAGGAGGACGGCCAATGGGTGGCTGAGTTAGAGCGGCAGACGAAGTCTGGCACCGAAGACGAAAAGTACGCCCGTCTGGAAGATCAGAAAATGATGAACTTCAGCCTTAGCGGCGAGCACCTTTTCGGTAAGCTGAAAACTACCTGGAGTGCCAACTACGCCCGTGCTTCTGAAGACCGCCCCAATGAGCGGTACTACGAAATTGCCACGGATGATGTAGTGCCGGTAAACGTTGATTTTGACAATCCCGAAGAGCCACTGATTAATGCTACGGAATCCGCTTTTCAAAACCCTTCTTCTGCATGGGAGCTCAGTGAAATTACCGAAGAAACGCAGTTTACCGAAGATGTGGATGTGAACGGCCGGCTTGATTTTGAGCTGCCCCTAGCCACTACCGGACCAAGCCGCAATGCCCTCAAATTCGGTGCTCGCTTGCGGACGAAGAACAAAGTTCGCGATAATGATTTCTACGAGTACGAACCCGTTGGAGACAATGTATTCAATCAGGGACTCAATAATCTGGAGGACCAGAGCCGGGACAACTTCCTGGCTGGCGACTATCAGGCCGGCTCTTTCATCAGCCGGGAATACGTAGGAGATTTGAACCTGAGGGGTGCGGACTTCGAAGGCGAACAAGCCCTGAGTGAGCTGGCGGGCAACTTCGATGCTGACGAAAACATCATTGGTGCCTACGCTATGCTGGAGCAACAACTAGGCCCTAAGCTGCTGGCCGTAGCTGGTCTGCGCCTGGAGCGCACAAGCCTGGAGTACTCCGGCTTCCGCTATGACGATGAAGAGGAAACACTGACCGCAACCGGGAAGGCTACCTCGGACTATACCAACCTGCTGCCCGGCTTACATCTGAAGTACAACCTGAAAAAGAATACCATTCTCCGCTTTGCGTACACCAACACGTTGGCGCGGCCTAACTACTTCGACCTGGTACCTTATCGTCAAATAGAAGACGGGGAAGACCTCAGTATTGGTAACCCCGATATTGACCCTACCCGCAGCCTTAACCTGGACCTGATGGTAGAGCACTACTTTGGTAATATCGGTCTTGTGTCTGGTGGTGTTTTCTTTAAGGATATCAGTGATTTCATCGTAAACCAGAGCCTGGATGATTTTACCTTCGAGGGCACGGAGTACGGCAGCTTTACCCAGCCCATCAATGGCGGAAATGCGAATCTCTTAGGGCTCGAAGTTGCCTTTCAGCGACAGCTGGACTTTATCGCTCCGGCCCTGCGTAATTTTGGTCTTTACTTCAACTATACTTTCATTGACTCAAAGGTCACGGAGTTCAACTTCGAAGGCCGCGAAAACGAAGACCTCTCGTTGCCTGGCGCACCAAAGCATACCCTGAATGCTTCCCTTGCCTACGATACGGGTAATTTAACGACCCGCCTATCTTTAAACTACGCCTCTTCCTTCATCGATGAGGTAGGTGACGAAGCCTTTACGGATGTCAACTATAATGCGGTTACTTACCTCGACTTTAATTTCAATTACAGTCTAAGCCCCCGCTTTACACTCTATGGTAATGCCAATAATCTGTTGAACCAGCCGCTGCGCTACTTCCAGGGAAGCAGCGAACGCACTTTTCAGGCAGAATACTACAATGTCCGTTTTGATCTGGGCGTGAAGTTTGACCTGGCTAAATAGAAAACTGCTGTCCCATTAGTCCATACTTCCTGCACTCCACGTATGATTGTTTCTGCGTGGAGTGCTATTTTTTATTGTAAATCGCTGAATTATCAAGTACCTGATCTTACTCCCACTGCTACTTTTAATGAGCTGTGAACCACCGTCAATGGCCGATGAAACTCTTCCGCCGGTTATGGATGCGGAAAGCGCAGAAGCCAGAGAAGACAGCCTTGCTTTACGGGCAGCCTATGCGGCGCAGGATCTGATTATTCCGGCGGTAAGCGCAAAAACAGAAACGGACCAGGCTCGCGCAGGTTCTTTAGCCGATGCTGCTGATGATCCTGCAGTATGGAGGCACCCAACCGATGGGAAAAAGAGCCTCATTTTTGGCTCTAATAAAACGGGAGGATTAGCGGCCTATGATCTTGAAGGGCGTGAGGTCGATTATTATCCAATCGGAAAAATCAATAACGTAGATATTCTGGAGGGAGTCAGGCTGGGGGGAGCGACCGTTAGTTTACTCGGCTGTAGTAACCGGACGGATCAGTCGGTGGATCTCTTTAGCATTGATCCGGAAACGGGAAAGCTTACGGATGTGGCTTCCGGAAGCCTGCCGGTTGATTCCACGAAGATTGATGATGTCTACGGCTTTTGTCTGGCCAGAAATGTGAAGAATGAAGACGTTTATGCCATCATTAACGGCAAAAACGGTCGCGTGCAACAGTTTTTACTGGAAGAGTCCGAAGGTCGCTTGTCGCTAAAGTTGGTCCGTGAAATTGCCATCCCCTCTCAAACAGAAGGGATGGTGGCGGACAATGAGCTGGGATGGTTATACATCGGAGAAGAAAACAGAGGTCTTTGGAAATTGCCTCTCGTACCAGGAGAGGAAGAAGTTTTGGGCGCCGAAGCGCAGGTGCAATGGATCGTTGAGGGCGCAGAGATCGCTACCAACGATCAACTCGTAGCCGATGTGGAAGGCCTCTCTCTCCTCAGCACCGGAGCGGGAACGGGCTACCTCGTGCTTAGCTCCCAGGGTAACTTCTCTTACGCGGTCTTCGACCGCGCCGGAGACAATGCCTTCCTCGGGAGCTTCAAAATAGTGGATGGACCCGGCATTGACGGCGTGGAAGAAACCGATGGGCTGGAAGTCGTCGCCGGTAACTTTGGTCCCGACTTCCCGGAGGGAATGTTAGTGGTGCAAGACGGGTTTAACTATGATGATCAAACCCTTCGCCCGCAGAACTTTAAACTGGTTGACTGGCGGGAAGTAATTAGCGCACTAAGCCTTAGTGAAATAATGGAATAGGCTGCTGTGTCTGGCAAGCTCGAGGAGCTTTGTAACACAGCCCCGACTTTAGTCGGAAAACTATAGCATCTAACCTATCGATTCCTCCGTAAGTTCCACCCCCCGGTAAAAGGCCGACAATGGGAGCGTGAGGTCGACACTTTCGAGTTCAATGACAGCATCCAGACCTTCAAAATCGATTCGGGAGAAGATGTCCCCAGTGCCATTACGTCGGTAAAGAATAGCGATGGCCTTCTCCTGGTCGATCAGAAAGTATTCTTTCAGGGAAGGGAGCTTTTTGTAGTAGCGGAATTTAACGCCGTTGTCGTAAGCTTCTGAACTCTCTGACAGCACCTCAATGACGAGTACCGGGTTAATGATGGAGCCCTTTACGGTGTCCGATTCTTTGATCTCGCCGCAGACAGCTAAGGTGTCGGGGTAGACATACTGTCCATTTGGCTTTACTTCGATTTTCAATTCAGAGTTAAATGCTTCGCAGTTTTTATCATTTTCGTTGAAGTGATTATCCAGAATGGTAGTTGCGTTTCGGCTGATTCTTCCATGATTAATCGTCCCCCCCGCCATCGCAAAAACTTCTCCGAAATGAAACTCATAGCGAATGTCTCCGGACTGCTCCAGCTTCTGCCATTCTTCAATGGTGTACTTCTCGTTTTTCAATTGCGGTTGGCCCATGGTATTAATTTTAAACAAGGTACGGATATAACGAAGAAACCCGGCCAGCAGTTTGCTGACCGGGTTTCTCTAAGCATGTCTGGCAAGCTCGAAGAGCTTCGTAACACAGCCCCGACTTCAGTCGGAAAACCGTGAAACGGGGATTTTACATCATCCCTCCCATACCGCCGGGCATACCGTGGCTGTGGCCACCACCCGCTGCTTCTGGCTCAGGCTTGTCGTTGATAACACACTCCGTAGTGAGAACCATACCGGAGATAGACGCTGCGTTTTCCAGCGCAATACGGGTCACCTTGGTTGGGTCAATGACACCAGCCTTTTTCAGGTCTTCGTATACATCGGTGCGGGCATTGTAGCCGAAGCTGTGACCCTTGCCGTTGATGACCTTGTCGAGAACGATAGAGCCTTCTACACCAGCGTTGTCAGAGATCGTCCGCAGGGGAGCCTCCATGGCTTTACGTACGATCTGAATGCCGATGGTCTGGTCTTCGTTTTCGCCCTTCACGTCCTTCAGGGCCGCAATAGCGCGTACGAGCGCAACTCCGCCACCAGCTACGATACCTTCCTCAACGGCGGCACGGGTAGCGTGGAGAGCATCATCAACGCGGTCCTTCTTCTCTTTCATTTCCACTTCGGTGGCAGCACCAACGTAGAGGACGGCAACACCGCCAGCCAGCTTGGCCAGGCGTTCCTGCAGTTTCTCGCGGTCGTAGTCGCTCGTCGTGGTTTCAATCTGCTGCTTGATCTGACCGATACGGCCGTTGATGTTCTCATCAGCACCAGCACCATTGACGATGGTGGTGTTGTCTTTGTCAACGGTGATCTTCTCGGCGGTACCGAGGAGGTCCATTGTGGTTTGGTCCAGCTTGTAACCTTTTTCTTCGCTGATGACCGTACCGCCCGTCAGGATGGCGATGTCTTCCAGCATAGCTTTCCGGCGATCACCGAAACCAGGTGCCTTAACGGCTACTACTTTCAGCTGCGCACGCAGGCGGTTGACTACCAATACGCCGAGTGCCTGGCTCTCGATGTCTTCAGCAATAATCAGCAGCGGACGACCACTCTGGATGACCTGCTCCAGCACGGGCAGGATGTCCTGCATGTTGCTGATCTTCTTGTCGTGGATCAGGATGTATGGGTTCTCGTACTCCGTCACCATGCTCTCGGCATCGGTAACGAAATAGGGGCTCAGGTAGCCGCGGTCAAACTGCATACCCATCACCTCGTCAACGTAGGTGTCGGTGCCTTTAGCTTCCTCAACGGTGATAACACCATCTTTGCTTACGCGCTTCATGGCGTCAGCGATCAGCGCGCCGATCTCATTGTCGTTATTGGCGGAGATAGAAGCTACCTGCTCGATTTTGCCGAAGTCGCTACCGACTTCTTCGCTCTGTCCTTTCAGGTGCTCGATGACCAGCTTGGTGGCCTTGTCGATGCCTCGTTTGAGGTCCATTGGATTAGCACCAGCGGTTACGTTTTTAAGACCGGCCTGGATCATGGCCTGGGCCAGTACGGTAGCGGTAGTGGTTCCGTCACCGGCGATATCAGCGGTTTTGGAAGCAACTTCCTTCACCATCTGAGCACCCATATTGGCTACGGGGTCTTCCAGTTCAATTTCTTTAGCTACCGTAACTCCGTCTTTGGTGACTTGTGGAGCGCCGAAAGATTTTTGAATAACCACATTACGGCCCTTAGGCCCGAGGGTTACTTTTACTGCGTTTGCAAGTGCGTCTACACCGGCGTGGAGCTTTTCCCGCGCGGTTCTGTCAAAGCTAATTTCCTTAGCCATAATTTAATGTTTGAGTTGTTGAATAAATAAAATGATGGAATGTGGCCAGTGTGTCATTGTGACAACTACTGAGTGCAGTTAGAGGAGTAAGCGTAGAGTTTGAATGGTCCTTGCGGTAGCCATTCCTTTATTCACTCATTCCCCCATTCACTCATTCCCCCATTCAATCCTTAGACGATGACCAGAATGTCATCTTCCCGCATAATCAGGTAGTCATTGCCTTCCAGGTTAACTTCCTGGCCAGCGTACTTACCGTAGAGGACGATGTCTCCTTTTGAAACGGTCATCTTGTTGCCATCCTTACCGGGGCCAACCGCGATAACTTCGCCACGTTGGGGCTTCTCTTTTGCGGTGTCGGGGATGATAATTCCGCCACTGGTTTTTTCTTCAGCGGGAGCGGGTTTTACCACTACACGATCATTGATCGGCTTCATGTGTCTATGGTTTGGTTCGTAAAAAATTTAGTGCAATTCATGCGCCGCCAGACAAACTGACTTTCGCGCACGCGATTACCCTGCATAGGTCGTGCCAGTAAAGGGAGATTGACAATCTGTCAGTCATTGATGGCAATTCTGACAATTTTGGTGCTCCGGTAAGCTCAGCAGGGGGCGCGGCCGCAGGTGCAAGGACCCCGGTCGGGCCTTCGGCCCGGCCCCAAATGGGGGAGGAGGAAGGAGCAAGGCAGAGTGAAATGAGGGTTGAGATGCACAGCGTCTCAACCAATCTCTATCGCCACCACTGCGCCCTTAACCTCCCCTGCACCTGCGGTCCCGCGCCCTACTATTCCAACTCGTAGATGTACCACCATCTCATCCCGTCGAGCCATCCCCCGAAATTGAAGGGTTCGGCCCAGGCTGGGCGGTTGGTGTATACCTGTTTGGCTCCCGGCGGAGGATTGGGGGTCTTTGTCTGCTCCGAATAGAGGCAATGTGCCGTTTGGCATGCCGGCCAATTTGATCGTTCACCATTGATAATGCGAACGCCACCCGGCCGCTGGTAAAACCGGATGATGAGGTTGGCATAGGAGAAAGCGTGCTTGCCATCAGCAAAGAGGGTTATCGGCTCATCGTAGTGATTGTAGATGTAGCGGTTGACGAGCACCTCCGTCGTAGCGGGCCGCAAGGCGATTGAGGCGAGCAGCAGCCCGTTCAGCAGGACACAAAGCCCGATTGTTCCCCTGACCCATTTACGATCAAAGAAGTGCGCTCCGTAGGCCTTTTGTAACTCCTGCGCCGCCGCAATGATCATCACCGGCAGGAAGGGTAGGAGGGGAAAGAGGAAGCGGACGTCCTTACGGGAAAGGAAACAGTGCACGACAAAAAAGGGGATGATCATCCAGCTAATGGGATCCCGTCGGTAGCGCCATAAAAACCATAGAGAGGCGCCGAGGTAAATCAGACTCAGCGGGGGCACGCCCCGCTCGAAGACCTTCTGGAAATAACCGTACCAGGGTAGGGTGCCAAACTCAGCGGCTTTACCGGCCACCAGGTTTTGCTCCAGGTAATGCCAGGGGGCAATGACCCACTCGCCGTAGAGCCAGTAATCCAATAGCGTACCAATGGCTAGTGTCGTGAGTCCGCCCAGGATTAGTAAGCCCACCCGCTGCCATTTTTCCCGCGCCAAAAAGAGTAGCCAGGCGCCGAAGCCTACTACCATTAATCCCATCTGGTAACGGAAGAGGAAGGACAGGCCAAACAAGAGACCGGCGTAGAAGGCGAAAATGGAAGGTCCCGCTTTTTTGCCTGGTGTAAAGTAGTGCTCCGTATTCTTTGATGGGGCCATCGGGTACAATAAGAAACCTGCTGCCAGCGCCATTCCTGACCAGTTTTCTCCTGAAAACCGAATGCCGCTATAGATTGATGCCCAGTTGAATAGTAGCAGTAAGGCAAACCATTTGATTAAGCGATCCGAAGACAGCTGCGGCGAATAGCGGCGAAATAAGCAAACCGCCAGAACTGTGAACAAACCAGCAGAAAGGAGGCGCAGAAAGAAAGCCAGCCAGTAGGGGTGTGGGGTGCCGAAAAGCTCAAAGAGACTGTAAGCAGACCAGGCAATGGCTGGTTGCGCAGCTGGCCGCATTCGTTCTGCGAATTCCCAGGGTAAGTCTGCTGCGGCGACGATTCCTTGTTTGTAAGCAGCGAACTCCAGAATCTGGAAGTGTTCGTCTCCCTGTAAAAAGCCTACGGCGTTCCAGCAGCAGAGGATGAGCAGGAAGGAGGCAACTATCAGGTACTTTACGGGCATCATTGCTGGCATAGAAGGGTTGGAGGTATTGGCAGAAAGAGGACATCATTGCAGTGCTCTTCCTTTCAGGCGGTTTAAGCGGACAAACTTAGAGCGTGTCTAAATTTAACACTTCGGGCTACCTGCGCCAAATTTTATCCTGATCTACGTTGCTTCTTCGGTCACTTGGCTTTGGCCAAGCTCCCTCATTGCGCCTTGATCAGAAAAAAAATTGTCAGCAGTCGCCACAAAAGCCAATTTTAGACACGCTCTTAAGGCTGCGTTAATTTACCGCCCGACCTTGGCTTTTTGCGAAGGTAGTGGCTACTTTGAAATCCTGAACACTAAACTCCCCAAACTTGAAGGCTTTATTCCTGCTTCTTTTCACGTTTCCCTTGCTGCTGGCCGGACAAGACTCTCTTGCGCAGCATGAAGCATTTTCCCTGCTGACGCAATTGCATGACACCATTGTTTACCATCACCCCATCGGGTATGAAGCCGGGACCCGGGAGAAAATGAAATCAGCGCTGGAGCGGGTGAAAACGGAGTTGCGGGCTCAGTTCGCCAATCAGAGGGGAGATTCAATGGCCGTGCCGGACTTCATTTACCACGCATCGGCTTTACAGACAGTTTCGGGCTGTGGGCATCTTCAGCTGCGGCCGGTATTGGATACGGCTACCCTGGCGGCGCAACGCCGGCATTTTCGCCGGATGGGGGTTTACCCCGTGGGAGACGGAAGCCGGTACGTGTTAGCGGATTCTGTACGGACAACGGCAAACGAACTATTGGGGAGGGGGACGGAGGTTGTTTTATTCGAAAAAGAGCCGATCCGATCGTTGGTTAGCCGGTTGTCCGCCTTTCAGGGACTCAATGATCTTGGGTACGACCGAGCAACGCACTATAAGTTAGGTACAAGTCTGTGGGCTTATTATCAGAATTACTATGGCTATAGGGATAGCCTGCAGTTCACCATCGTTGATCCGGATACGAAAGAACAGAGAATGGTGTGGATGGACACCAGAGTCAAGTTCAAGCAGTCTAAGCCTTTGCCTAAAAAAGAGCGTTACAAAGCTTACTTCAATCTGAGGAAAAGTGAGGACAGCTCTGCCTGGATTCTGGCGGTACGGTCTTTTTCCGGGAATGCTTTTGAGCACGTCAACGAGGCTAAACTATTCAGGGAGACATTCAGGACCATCCAGGAAAGTGGCATTGATAAACTAATCCTGGACCTGAGAGGAAACGGAGGTGGCAGTCTGGAGCTGGCTAACAAATTCTGTCGTTATCTGGCCAGGCAAGACTATCAGTTTACGGAGGATATGTACTCCCAAACGCCTACGGCTCCCGGTATTGGTCTGTTCAACAAAATGGGATATTACCTTGTGGGCGGTGTCCGAAAAAAAGGAGATCATTTTGAGCAGCCACGTAAAACGCGCGTGTTTTCTCCCCGGAAAAATGCTTTTGGGGGAGACCTGGTTATTATCGTTAACGAGCAAAGCTTCTCCGCAACGGTTATGTTAGCCCACGTGCTGAAAGAAACGGGATCCGCAACGGTTATTGGAGCGAAGACGGGTGGCTCACGGAAATACACCTACGGTGGTAAGATAAGAGGGTACCTCATCGGGGAACGTATCAAATTCCGGGTGACGATTCCTAACTGGCGCTTTGAGCAATATCGCTCTGGAGAGGGAACCTTTACGCCAGATGAGATTGTACTGTTAGACCCGGAAAGCTTGCGGGCGGGTGAGGATGTAAGGATGGAGCGGGCGCTGGAGATATTGGGAGTCAAAGACTCAGGGGGGCAAGTAGTCAGATAGTAGCTGACGCTGGGAGCAGGGAGCGCCGCAAGCGGCTGAGGGGAAGGGGTATGACAGATTTGCGGTGGTAGCGGTCGAGAGAGGTAGAAGACGGGCTGCGGGCTAAGGGAAAAATCCACTACCTGATGGTCTTATGACTTTTTAAATAAAAAAAGGGAGAGCAGGCCGAAACCCACTCTCCCCGTATACAGTGAAAGTTAGAACTTTTAGTTCGCTTTGCGCTTACCTTTCTTGATAAGAATCTTTTCCAGCTTGGAGTCTGTCGCTCCGTCGTGGTCTTCGTCAACATCGTGGTACTTCTGGAATTCGATCATTTCCTCCCACTTGCCGTCAGCGGCAAAGCCTGCCTGGGCTGGCCAGGAAGAAGGATCATGCATCTGGAAGCGTGGCCCGGCATCGGTAAGGATTCTCTTCAGTCGATCTGCCTTTACCTGAGAAAGTTGTCGCCAGGTTACAATGCCATCAGCATTGAGCAACTGATTGATCTTTGGGCCAATGCCTTCCACCAGCTGGAGATTGTCAGACTTGAAGCCATACAGCTCGTCTTTGTAGACCTCGTCGGTTGCTTTGGCTTTAGCAGTTGGCTTCGCTTTCTCTTTCGGGGCGGGCTTCGCTTTTGCTTCTGCCATTTTGAGGCAACCACGGGCGATTTCCTTGTCGTCCTCATTGTTGAGAATCTCCATGAAGTACTCACCCTTCTCAATACGGTCGAAGAAGATAGTGTCATCCTTCAGGCGTAGTACATGCTTCAGGCGATCATCGCGGTCTTTGGCTTTTTCAAAACCTTCACCGCGGAGGTAAACGCCTCCTTCGGGGTAGTAGAGGGCAAAGTAGTATTTGTCAGCTTCCTTGAACAGGGCTGCGTTATTGGCCTTGTCGTTGACGGTCCGACCTTCATAACCACCACAGGGAAGGTAGCGATCTTCGAGGTTGGCCACGGCGGGAATGGCTTCCCCGGCTTTGCGGTCCATCTCTTCGTAGCGGCGGCCGGTACGGATAACGCGTTCTTTCCCGGAGCGGTAAGTCTTTAGGTTGGGGCGATTAACAACTGCGCGGCTGATCTCCTCGCCTTTCTTTGTGACCTGAACCTCTTTGATGACCTCGACGGGCACTTCTTTGATGACTTCAATCTCACGGATTACCTCGACTTCCTTGATCCGGTCGACGGGGACCTCACGGATGACTTCAACTTCTTTGATGACCTCCTTGATAACTTCGACTTCCTTAATGACTTCGACCTCGACTTCGCGTACGACTTCGACTTCTTTGATCACTTCAACGGGCACTTCGCGGACGACGTCGCGGGTCGTTTGAACTTCCCGGGATACTTCTACGGGGATTTCGCGGACAATGTCAACTGGCTTGAGTACCTCAATGGTGTTCACCAGCGTAACGGGCACTTCCTGCATCATCGGAACGGTCTTGATGACCTCCGTTTCCTCAACTACGGCAACGGGCTTTTCCTTAACCACTTCCACTTCCTGGAAGCGGGTTTCTACGTTGGTTACCTCTACGGGTACCTCCTGAATAACCTCAATCTCTTTGATGACTTCCACTTCGTTAGTGGCCAGTACCGCTTTTTCACGGGCTACTTCCACTTCCTTAATTACTTCCTTGGTAGTGTTCAGGATAACGGGAACTTCGACCTTAAGCGTAACCTCTTTTACGGTCTCAACGGTGTTGTTGGTTACTACCGGCAATTCGCGGGTTACCTCAACTTCCTTGATCTTTTCGACGCGGGTTTCTACGGGAATCGGTACTTCCTTGAAGACCTCAACCTCTTTGACCTTCTCGAAGACGGTTTCCACGGGAACGGTCTTATCGCGGAACATCTCTACTGGCTTGAGCTTCTCGATGGACTCAGTGACCGGCGTAGTGACTTCCTTCGTCAGATGTACGATGTCTACCTTATGGAGAATCTTCTCGACGGCTACGGGTACTTCCCGAATAACCTCGATTTCTTTGATCTTGGGCACCTCAACGAAAACTTCGACGGGTACTTCCTTAATCACTTCTACTTCCTTGATGACCTGAACTTCCTTGATCATCTGTACCGGAACCTCTTTAATGACTTCGACGGTTTTAATCGTTTCGATCTCTTTGATGACTTCTACCGGAACTTCTTCCCGGACGATCACCTCTTTGATGACTTCGACTTCTTTGATGACTTCGACGGGAACCTCTTTGATGACCTCGATTTCCTTGATGACTTCGACTTCTTTGACGACTTCGACGGGAACTTCCTTGATCACCTCGACCTTTTTGATTACTTCGCGGTCACGGTAAACGGGTACGGGGACTTCTTTAATGACTTGAATTTCCTTAATCGTTTCCGTTTCACTGTTCACCGTTACGGGAACTTCCTTAACAACGGAAACCTCTTTGAAGATTTCCACCTCATTGGTCAGTGGAACGGATACCTCTTTAATTACCTCTACTTCCTGTACGGTCGTAAGTTCTTTTACGGCTTCAACGGCAACTTCACGGGTAACATTTATTGGCTGGAAGACTTTTACCTCGCGAACCACTTCTACGGGTACTTCACGAATCACCTCTACCTCCTTAAAGTTAGTGACCTCCTTAATGACTTCCACGGGGACTTCCCGAATGACTTCCACCTCTTTGATGACCTCTACGGTTTTCAAGACTTCAACCGGAACCTCTTTGGTAACCTCTACTGTTCGGGCGATTTCCCGAGAGGGGAGCATCCGGTCATTGGACATCATCTCGAAAACCTTCTCTGCTTGCTTCGCTGACAGGCCGACAACCTGATGGAGACGATTAATAAATTTCTGTTTAGTTAGTTGCATGTGGGAAAATGAATGTTTTGTTGACGAAAAATTATATCCGTCGCTGAAGTAGGAAAGAAGCCAGGCTAAATGGCACTGTTGAGCCAGTTTAGCAGGCTTAATGGTTTAAATGCCAGGATCTCATTCGGTAGAATGGTTCCTTATGAACTCAATAGTATTTTGAATATGAAATCTACTGTGCTATTGCCGTAAAGGCAATTGTTTGTTAATTTCAGGGAAGCTAAATTTTGTTGCTAATTGCTGCGGGACTCCAACTTTACTGACGTACCTTCGTAATAACAATCTACTTTTGAGCTGCAATTGGTTGGACGTGACAACCACAATTTGTCACATTTATTCGCGATTAAAATTTGCTTTTTGGGGGCGACTTCTGGGGGAAAGAAGCAGGATAGAAGGCAAAGAGCTAATTAAATTTCGCCTAATTGTCTAAAGACCAAGTGGAAGTCAGTTTGAATATGTTTTCAAACCTGAAATGAAACTTCCCCAAACGTCATCCCAAAGAGAATCTATGAACAAGGATAACACGGATCGGGATCGTCGGGCACTGGTTACGCAGAACCGTGCCTTAATGGAATTTACTTCTTTGCAACTAGGCCTTACCGCGAAGGTGATACGCCGCGATGCGATAAACTGGGTGGCAAGAGCATACGATTTGCTGGAAGAAGGGCAATACGCCTCAGCCATTGACGCTTGTGAGAGAGCGATAGCGTTGATTCCGGAAGATGCAGAAGCTTACCACTGTAGTGGCCTGGCCAGACACCTGCTGGAAGATGTTGCAGACGCTCTTGATGATTTCAGCATGGCCATCAAACTGGATCCGAAGAAGGTAGAAAGTTATTTTGAGCGCGGTTGTCTCCTTTTTGAGGAAGAGCGTACTAAAGAAGCAGTTGCTGATTTTAACCAGTTGTTGAATTTAGACCCGCAGCATGCAGAAGCTTTGTTTTGCCGGGGTTTTGCTTATCATGAACTTAAAGAGCATGAACGGGCAATTGCTGACTTTTCAGCCTGTATTGATGTAAAGCCGGAACATGCGGAAGCCTGGTACAACCGGGGCTTTGCCAGAATGGACATCGAAGACTTCAGAGGTGCCGTCACGGATTTTACGGAGGCTATTCGCCAGCAGCCTAATCACCTCAAAGCATACGCCAGCCGGGGAGAGGCCCGCTACCAACTTCAACGTCACCGTGGAGCGATAGCGGACTTCACAACGGTTATCAGGGGAAACTCCATGGCCGCCAACGCCTGGTATAACCGTGGGGTAGCCTATTCTGATCTCCTGGATTTCAATAGTGCACTGAGTGATCTTCGTAAAGCACTCGAACTTGGCCACCCAGCAGCAGCATATGCCATTGAAAAGATTGAAGCTTTGACTTCCTAACCATTATGAAAAAAGCATGAGGCGAACAAAGTATCAGGAGGCTGAAATTCATCCCGCTTTAGTGGCTGCACTAACCAGTGCGAAGTGCTCTATCCAGCTGGCCATTGGTTGGATTTCTGAACCCGGTATTCTCGGCCTGTTGCAAAAAAAAGCTTTGGCTGGCATTGAGGTGGAAATCATCCTTTTCCAGGACGGAGATAGTCAGAATACCCTCTTTAATGGGCAGACCTCCTCGGAAAGTGTACGCCTGGTGAGGGTAGGCGAATCACTGAAAGAGCAGTTGATTGATGCTAAGTTCGGACTCATTGACGGAGGGGAAATAGTTATTGAAGGAGATTATCGGTGGCGGGCGGGAACCGCAGGTGCAGGGCGTGAGATCATCTTGTCTTCTGATGCACATACTCTAGCCACCGCTTATCGACAGGAATTTAATTACCTCTTCCATCATGGAGAGATGGCTTCCGGAGCATCTAAGCCAACTTTTGGGCTGCCGGACCTGATAAAGCGACTGGAGGTGATGCAGACCTTGTTTAAAATGGAAGACACGGACTACCTTGCTTTTCGGCTCGATGGTCTGCGTGAATTTTCTGAAGACCCGGACATCGCTTTCATCGTCGATAAAATTGAAGAGGAGGAGTTTGCGTCTGCTTACGATGAGGTAACTGCCTTTATTGAGAATCATCGGTTGGCCCTTGCTTGTATTAACCCACCTATTGATAATCTTTTACACGAGATTCAGCAATTGGAAAGGCAAATCTCTGAGGTTAGTCAGGAGGTCGCTGATACTCAAAAACGAATGTCAGCTTTCAGCAAACTGCACGGTGAAAAACTTGGAGATCTTTTAGAGGGGATTCTCTTTGAAACTAAAATAAAGGCGAAAAGACTAGCCGAAGCTGACCCCGGTAAGCAGGAGATATACGAGGAGGCTGCCAGTGACCACGAAAAGTATACCAGTAGTCAGGAAGCTGTACGAAAAAACAAAACGCGTGCCCTGGATGCACGGGAGCAAAAAGAACTTAAGCGACTCTACCGGAAGGCATCCATGAAATGTCATCCGGACCGGGTCGTTGATGAATTGCACGATCAGGCACAGGCCATTTTTTTGGAGCTTACCGAAGCTTATAAAAACAATGATCTGGAGCAGCTAAGGGCCATCACGGAACAACTCAATAATAACCGAATGGCTGATAAGTCAGAGGTGCTGACCGAACGGAAAAAACTTGAGAGTACCCGTAAAGGATTGATTGACAAGCTGGCAGAATGGAACAACCAGCTGGAGGAACTCCTGCGGCAGCCTAATAGTAAAACGATTAACGCAATTGACGACTGGGACGATTATTTCAACGAGACAAGAGTATTACTCGAAGATCAGCTTTTTCGTCTTCGGACGGAAAACAAAGCCGCAAAGATTCAGCAGGAGAAATCCGAAGGGCTTCGCTTGACAGGATCAGGGAAAGAGGCTTTTTCAGACTAACAATAGAGGCGATCAGCCGATCAAACCCCAAGGCTTTTTGAATTAAAATTCAAAACCCGTAGTACCTTCGCCGCCATGCACGACAGGCACAGTAATAAGCGTCGATATTTCAACGAACAGGTTCTCACCACCCGTCAACACGTCATCCCCTATATAAAGGGTAGTATGGAGATTTCCTCCGCCACCCGGGTATTTGAAATCGGCTGTGGAGAAGGCGGAAATCTGCTGCCTTTTCTGGAGTTGGGGTGTGAATGTGTCGGAGTAGACCTTAACCAGGTGAAGATCAATTTGGGCCTTGAGTTCATAGCGGATGAACTACCCGGTGCTAACATTGAAATGCTCGTACAGGATATATACGATAGTTCGGCGGACCGGCTGGGAACTTTTGACCTGATTATTCTTCGGGACGTGATCGAGCATATTCATGATCAGGGGAAATTCCTCAGTATGGTGCACCGGTTTCTTAAACCAGCAGGACGGATTTTCTTTGGCTTTCCGCCCTGGCGAATGCCCTTTGGTGGGCACCAGCAAGTCTGCAGGAGTTCTTTTCTGAGTAAGCTCCCCTGGTTCCACCTGCTGCCTGCCCCATTATATCGGGCAATGTTGAAGGGTTTTGGTGAATCTGAAGCGACCATGGATAATTTGCTGGAGGTAAAAGAAACGGGGATTAGCATTGATCGATTCTCGCGTCTTGTAAAGGAAAATGGTTTCTCCTTTG
Organism: Neolewinella agarilytica; assembly: GCF_900110645.1. Lineage (GTDB taxonomy): Bacteria > Bacteroidota > Bacteroidia > Chitinophagales > Saprospiraceae > Neolewinella > Neolewinella agarilytica. The sequence goes on along the minus strand of NZ_FOFB01000032.1, from coordinate 24,556 downwards.
AGCAAAAAGACCTTTGGCTCATCAATCCTAACTACGAAATTAAGTTTAACCTTACGCCCCGGGCAGTACCTCCGGTTTTGAAGGGGATTCCCTGGCTGAGAGATTTTTATACGACCTGTTGCTATGCTTTGATTCGTAAAGCTTAGAAAGCTGATTGAAACTAAGTACTCTGCCTAACGCTACCTGATATGTACAGTCACCTCCTCCTGGATGCCGATAATACCCTTTGGGATTTTTCCGCCGCTGAAGCTTCTGCGCTGGAGCGGACATTGCGCACACGGGACATCGATTGGTCCGAGGAGGTACTCGGTGAATACCGACAGATTAACCATCGGGCCTGGTCAGACTACGAAAAGGGCCTTTTGCCTAAAGAACAGCTTCGTACCATCCGCTTCCAGCGGCTGTTGGATCATTATCGCCTGGACCATCCGGCAGAGGAGTTGAGCTTTGACTACCGGACCTACCTCTCCGAAAGTACCCATATGCTCGACGGTGCAGTCGAGCTGTTACAGGAGCTTAAAGCGCGCTACACTCTGGTGCTCATCACCAATGGCCTGAAGGAAGTCCAACGCCCGCGCCTGAAAGCGACGGAGTTGGAGCATTACTTTGCCGCCATTGTGATCTCCGACGAAATTGGTGTGGCTAAGCCCAATGCCGGCTTCTTTGATTACACCATGGAACAGATTGGCCACCCGGACAAAAGCAAGTGCCTCGTCGTTGGCGATAACCCGAACGCAGATGTGGGCGGTGCTCTCAGTTACGGTTTCGATGCCTGCTGGCTCCGCCATCCCGGCGTAGCGGACCGGCCGAAGCTGGGAGAAACGTACCGGATTCGGGATATTCGGGAATTGCGGGGAATTCTGTTGAGTGATTAATCATTTATCAGCAAGACATTAGTCATCATTAAAAAGTCTGGTGCCGAATACTTTTACCTCCGTAACCAAGCGGGTAAATCATGAGTGTTGTCACAAAAATAATTCTGGTCATTATTGTTCTTCATCTGTTAGTGGGCTTTGGTTGGCTGATCTATATGCTTGCTCCCCGGAAGAAAGAAGCAAAAAAAGAGGAAGGGGCTGAATAAACAGGCCTTATTCATTAATCGGCGAAATCATGATGTGCGCCCGGTGCGTACCCGGGTTCATAATCCAGGGGTGGTTGGGGGCAATGGGAGATTCGGGTAAGCCCGTGGATGCCGCTGTAGCGAAGGGCATGTAGACGACGTAGCGATACTTCGCTCCATCCACCAAGTTCGTTTCGGGATCATAGGTAGACTCTTTGCCGTAATAGATGTGTAGGGTCGCACCAGTTTTACCCATGTCGAGGGTTCCTGCTTTGGCCTCTTTTTCGCGGATGTCAAATATCTCGTTATGGTTTTTTCCCTCGGCCTTCAGCTCCCGGCCCCGGGCCATGAAGGGATCAAGACTTTTGTGGTAGCAGGCGGCGCTGAAACCTTCTTTCTTCGGGTCGTCCGCCAGGCAAATGAATTCGTTGGTACCTTCCCTGAGGGTGACGAACTCTCCGGCCATATTGTAACCGATGACTTTACAATCTGCCCGACTGGCCTCCGGGGCAGCCATGAGGGCGGTGGCGATCAGGGCTTCGTCGGAGTCAATGGCTACGGTGTTTTTTTCCTCCGGGACTGGTTCGGTGGCCGAGTCATCTGCCTCCACAGCTACAGAGATGGAATTTTCCTCGGTGTTGCTTGTTGGTGAACAGGAAATCAGGAGGGTGAAGAGTAAGAGTACTACAAAATGGAGTTTCACGATTAGCTGGTTTGTTGCGGTGAATAATGAGTGTTGCTCTAAAGATAATTTACTTTGGGTAAAGCATTGCTTCCTCACGGTCTTCCCTTGCACCTGCGTCCGCGCCCAAAAAAGCCAGCGCTATTCAACCAAACACCTTCTTAAAGGCTTGATTGGTTACGATACTGTCACTTGCCCATGCTAAAAGCCGAAAAAGCCGCCAACATCCACCGTATCCTTGATGAGTTGTATCCGACGGTGCCCATTCCGTTGGACCATACGGACCCTTACACACTGCTGGTGGCTGTCCTCCTCTCCGCTCAGTGTACTGACGTGCGGGTCAATCAGGTAACGCCTCATCTCTGGGCCCTGACCGATAAGCCGGAAGAGATGATGCACATTGATGTTGATGAGATTCGTGAGATCATTCGTCCCTGTGGCCTCAGCCCGCGCAAGAGTAAGGCCATCAAGGAGCTAAGCCGTATTATCACCGAAGACTATGGCGGCGTGGTGCCGCAAGACTGGAAGGCGCTGGAAGCCCTGCCCGGAGTCGGACACAAAACGGCCGCCGTAGTGATGAGCCAGGCCTTCGGCGTTCCTGCCTTTCCGGTGGATACTCACATCCACCGCCTGGCCTACAGATGGGGGCTCTCTACCGGAAAGAATGTTGAGAAAACAGAGAAGGATCTAAAACGCCTTTTCCCCGAGGAGAGCTGGAATAAACTCCACCTGCAAATCATTTTTTTTGGACGGGAATACTGCCCGGCGAGAGGCCACAAAATGCTGGAATGTCCCATCTGCAGTATTTACGGTCGTAAATCCCTCTTGCGCAAAGAAGAACGCTAGACAGGCCCTATCTTGCAACCTGCAACCTGCAACCTGCAACCTGTTCAACCTGTAACCTGTCCAACCATCAAAGTAACTGATACCACCCAGAAGTTTACTACCTCGGGCCGCTTGCTGCGGGTTCTGCTTGGCTTGATTGCCGTGGTAATCATCAGTTTGCTATATCCCAATAATCTGAAGTTTCCCTTCGCCTTTGACGAAGGGCAAACCTGGCGATATGCTGACTTGCGGGCACCCTATGATGTGCCCGTGCTAAAACCGGAAAGTGATTTGCAGGCTGACCTGGAAGCGGTGAAGCGTAACGCCACCCCGGTGTACCGCTACGACCAAAATGTTGCCCGTGAAGCCCGGGCAGCTTTTCTGGAAGAGTTCCAGATGGAACTGGATAGCGCCAGGGCCCGGCGGGAAAACCCCGACCTGTTACGACAGCCTGAGCGCCACCGCCGCTATGGACTGCGGGTGCTGGATAAGCTCTACGATCAGGGAATCATCCGGGCCAGGCAGGAAGATGAGATGGAGGGGATGTCTACCGTTATTACCACCATTAACGGAGGGGAGGTCAGGCAACGAACCATCGGGCAGCTGTTCAGCCCCGGAGATGCGATGGAGTGGCTGGAAGACAGCCTGTTCTATACCGATCTTAAATCGCCGGAGTTTCTCCTGGAGTTGCTCGATGATAAATTCAAGCATAACCTCTTTTATTCGGACTCCCTTACGCAGCGACTGGAAGCACAGGCACTGGAGAATGTCAGCCCTTATAACGGTCTGATTCGGGAACGGGAGCTTATCATCCGGCAGGGAGATCCGGTGACGAAAGATGCCTATCAAAAGCTCGTCAGTTACCGCCGGATTTATAACCAGAACCTGAGTGTGAAGACTACTTTCTGGAGTGTGTTTGGTGGCTACGCCACCGAGATTGGCCTGGTTATTCTTCTCCTCTTTTTCTACCTGCGGTCTTTCTACCCCTGGGTTTATGGCCGCTTGAAAAACCTGGTGTTGGTGCTCATCTGGCCCGTTCTGTACGCCATCATCGTTCGAACGGTGGAAGTGAGCCCGGACCTCAGCACCTGGGTGGTGCCTTTCTGTATCGTGCCCATTGTGATGCGTATCTTCTTCACGGAAAGGCTTGCTTTTTTTGTTCACGTTTGCGTGGTCCTGATTGCCAGTTTTCTGACCGACCTGAATTATCAGTTTACGTTCCTGACCATCATGGCCGGAGTGGTGGTCATCATTATGGATATCGATACCCGGGACTGGGGGCGTTACTTCCGGAGTCTGTTACTGCTGTTTGCTTTCTACGCCGTTGGTTACATCGGCCTGGAACTGATGCGTGGGGGCACCTGGCGGACAGTAGATTACGGAACGCTTGGTTGGCTCAGCGGCAATGTATTTTTGGTGCTGTTGGCTTATCCACTCATCCCGTTGGTGGAACGTTTGTTTGGCTTGATTTCGCCCATTACGCTGATGGAACTCAGCGATATGAACCGGCCCTTGCTGGAAAAACTGGCCCGACAGGCAGCGGGTACCTGGCAGCATTCGCTCAATGTGGCCAACATGGCCGAGCAGGCTGCCCGCGCCATCGGGGCGGATTCCCTGCTGGTAAAAACAGCAGCACTTTACCACGACATCGGTAAAGCCGAAAACCCTGCTTTCTTTATTGAGAACCAGCGGGGCCCTAACCCGCACGAACGATTGAGCCCAAAAGAGAGTGCAGCCGTTATCATCAGCCACGTGACGGACGGCGTCCGGGAGGCTCGCCAGGCCGGTTTGCCGGAGGTGATTATTGACTTTATCCGCACGCACCATGGCAATACCCGGGTCGAGTATTTCTACCGAAACTACGTCAAAGACCACCCCGAGCGGGAAGGGGAGGAGGGCGCCTTCCGCTACCCCGGGCCCAGGCCAACGACGAAGGAACAGACGATCCTGATGATTGCCGACAGTGTGGAAGCAGCCTGTAAAAGCCTCAAAACACCCACCGAAGAAGAACTGAATGCCTTGATCGATAACATCATCAGCGGCAAGCTAACTTCAGGACAGCTGGAGCAGAGTCAGCTTACTTTTCAGGAACTGGAAACGAGCCGGGATATCTTCAAGACTATCCTGAAGAGTGTTTATCATGTGCGGATTGCTTATCCGGAGGAGGAGTGATTTGGTCTTTTGGGCTGCCGCATTTTATAGGCGTGGGAGGAAGAACAGGTGGCGCGGTCGCGGGTGCAGAGGGAGGTTGAAAAGGCAGTGTGCTCTAACGATCCCGTACGTATAGCCCTGGAAGGGCGTCTATTGGTAGCGATGGCTGACCGAGTCGGCGAAGCCGACGAGGGAACCCATCGTGATGTGTGGGGATAGTCTTGTCGTCTGGCAGGCTGCCGCATTTTGGAGGTGTGGGAGGTGGCGCGGGCGCAGAGGGATCCCATCGCGATGAGGGCATAACACCTATCCCAAATCAACCAGTGTCGCCTCCAACGCGCGGCAGCCCTACATTACTACCGAACTACAGTACTACCTTAATCCCATCCGCCAATTCCTGCGCCCGGGCCGCCGTCCCGGCCTCCGCATAAACCCGCACGATGGGCTCCGTATTGGAGGCCCGCAGGTGTACCCAGCCGTCGGGGAAATCCAGCTTTAAGCCGTCGATATCGTTGGACTTTACGTCGGGGAACTTCGCCCGTACCCGGTCAAAGGCAGCGTCCAGGTCGTAGGTTTTGTCTACTTCCTTCTTGTCCTTGATCATCTCGTAGTGGGGGTAGCCATCACGGAGTTCGTTGATGGTCTTCCCGGAGGTCGCCATGTGGCTGAGCACAAGCGCGAGCCCGATGAGCGAGTCGCGCCCGTAATGCAGCTTCGGGTCAATGATGCCGCCATTACCCTCGCCGCCAATGACGGCGCCGATGGCTTTCATTTTCTCTACCACGTTAACTTCCCCTACGGCGGAAGCCTGGTATTCCTGCCCGTAGCTGGCGGCTACATCCGCCACAACGCGGCTGCTGCTCAGGTTGCTGACAACCGGGCCAGGGTCTTTGCTCAGCACGTAGTCCGCTACTGCTGCCAAAGTATACTCTTCGCCGATCCAGCGGCCGCCGGGGCCAACGAGGGCCAGGCGGTCCACATCCGGGTCTACGGCAATCCCCAGGTCTGCGCCGCTCTTTTTTACCTGCTCCATGAGCTCACCGAGGTACTGCGGCTGCGGTTCGGGGTTGTGGGCAAACTGTCCGTTCAGCTCTCCGTTGATGACTTCACAACTGACGCCGAGGGCTTCGCATAAGGGCGGAATGGAGATCGCACCAACACTGTTAACGGCATCGAGAACCGTCGTGAAGCCGGCTTTTCGGATGGCTTCCACCTCAACGAGAGGATGCTCCAGCACCGCCTTGATGTGCTGGTCCAGGGCGGTGGTGTCACGGATGATGGTGCCCAGGTCATCGACTTGAGCGTAGGTGATGTCTCCTTCGGCAGCCATGGCCATCAGGTCCGCTCCGTCGATGGCGGAGATGAATTCCCCCTTGCTGTTGAGTAGCTTCAGGGCGTTGTATTCCTTTGGGTTGTGGCTGGCAGAAAGAATGATGCCGCCTCCGGCCTGATGAAAAACGACGGCCATCTCTACGGTAGGCGTTGTGGCAAAGTCGCAGTCAATGACGTCGATGCCCAGGCACTGGAGGGTGGCGGCGGTGAGGGCGGTCACTACCGGCCCGCTGGGCCGGCCGTCCCGGCCGATCACCACGCGGGGCGCTGCCCCGCTTTTCAACAACCAGGCACCGTAGCCCGCTACGTTGGTGACAATGTCTTCAGGGGTGAGGTTGTCACCGGCTTTACCGCCGATGGTGCCACGAAAGCCGGAGATGGATTTTTTGAGAGGCAAGGGAGTGGATATTTTGTTTGATGCTCGTTTAACGTACAGCCGATGGACCGTAGCGGTCGCGAAGGTAATACGAATTTGAGGGCAAAGGTAAAGCTGACCACCTTCTGCTTTACCTTTGCCTTTAGCATGAGTTTAGACCAAAGCATTTTCGATTTCATCAATCAGGGGTTAGCTAACCCTTTCTTTGACGCCATCCTGCCGGTATACCGGGAGAAAACGACCTGGATACCGCTGTACCTGATTATGGTTTTTCTGCTCTGGCGCGCCTATGGTGTAAAGCGCACCCTCTGGTTGCTGGCCCTGATTGCCGTAACTCTTGCCCTTGCGGATCAACTGGCCGCCAGCCTGCTTAAACCCTGGATCGGGCGGCTGCGCCCCTGCGCAGAACCCTCAGTGGCGGATCATGCCCGGATTTTAGTTGGCTGTGGGGGGAAATACAGCTTTCCCTCTAACCATGCAACCAATCATTTTGCGCTGGCAACAATTCTTAGCTTAACTTGGCTGAAGGGAAAAGCCTTTGGCTGGCGGCTGGCCGTTTTTCTGTGGGCCGCCACTATTTCGGTAGCGCAGGTCTACGTTGGTAAGCACTACCCGGGAGACATCCTGGCCGGAGCTGTTCTGGGAAGTAGTATTGCATGTTCCACTGCCTGGGTTTACTTCCAATGGCTGGATAAAGACACAATTATTGATTAACGGCTTTCAAACAAAGCTTCCGACTAAGAGTCCCCCTCCAACAGATTTTCACCCGCACACGCTTCCATATGATTAATCAGGTACGCCAAAACTTTAATAACACTTTTACCGAAGAGGCCTATCAGCAAATGATGGCCTGGCTGGAGGAGCAGTACAATCATGCCCCTAAGTTTCACGTAGCGGAATCGCCCATTTTTATTCCTGCAAAAGTAAGAGGCCGGCTCTTTCAGGCCTGTGAAGATTGCCTGGAGGTGGTGTTGTCACCTGGCTTTGCGGAGCGATCACGAGCAGCTATCCCTCCGGGGGAGTTTGTCCCAAAACAAAACGAACGTCCACTTTTCCTACAGTTTGATTTTGGCATGTGCCTTGACGAAGAGGGAGAGGTTACGCCGCAGCTCATTGAAGCCCAGGGCTTTCCTTCGCTGTATTTTTTTCAGTACTTACTGGACCAGAGCTTCCGGAAACATTTCCCCATTCCCGAAGACTTTACCTGCCGCTTCGGCGGCATCGATCAGGAGAATTACCTGGCCTTACTGCGCAGAGCTATTCTGGGAGAACACGAGCCGGAGAACGTTATCCTGCTGGAGGTCGATCCTGCCGGACAGACCACCCGGATCGACTTCATCGTCTGCTGCGCTGAGTTAGGTATTGCAGAGACCTGCATCAGCGAAGTAGAACTGGAAGATGGTAAACTCTACTACCAGCGAGATGGTAAACGCACCCAGGTGCACCGAATCTTTAACCGGGTTATTTTCGATGAGTTGAAAGCCCGCCCGGACCTGAAGCGAACCTTCAATATGATTGAGGAGGCCGAAGTAGAGTGGGCCGGCCACCCGAACTGGTTTTTCCTGCTCAGCAAGTTTACCCTTCCGTTTATTGACAGCCCCTACGTGCCGGACACCCGCTTCCTGCACGAAGTCAAAGAACTCCCGCAGGACCTGGAGGAATATGTCCTCAAACCACTCTACAGCTTTGCCGGTGCAGGCGTAGACCTGCACCCGTCGGCGGAGAAGATTGCGGCCATTGAACAGCCTGAACACTATATCCTGCAGAAAAAAGTAACCTACGCAGATATTATTCAAACGCCTGATGGCCCCGCCCGGACGGAAGTCCGCATGATGTACGTCTGGCCCGATGGAGAAGAAAAGCCCATCCTGCTCAATAACCTCGTGCGCCTCTCCAAAGGAGAAATGATCGGAGTACGTTACAACAAGGGGAAAACCTGGGTAGGGGGAAGCCTGGGGTATTTTGAGCCTTAGGCAAGAGTGTTTTACTACTGCTTCCCCAGCGCAGAATAAACCTGCTTCCGCATTTTCTCTCCGATGGATCCCGTGTAAGGGCTGCGCTGTGTCATCAGAATGGCAAAAAGATTATTGACCGGGTCCACAAAAAAGAACGTTGAGTAAGCACCGCTCCAGTAGTAGTTGCCGGCACTTCCCAGTCCATCTTTTGGTATCTCGGTGTCGATACCAAAGCCAAGGCCAAAGCCTTTACCCGCAGGGTAGGGGATATCTCCCAATTGATTGGAAGTCATCATTTCTAAGGTGGATTTCTTCAGTAGTCGACCTCCTTTATATTTTCCGTCATTAACGAGCATCCGGCAGAAGGCTGCATAATCGTCTATGGTGGACAACAGACCGTGGGAACCACCAAAAACCTGATTGCCCATGGCGCCCATCTGCATAGGGTCGCGTACCAGCTTACCGTCTACCTGTTTATACAGTTTGGCCATCCGGGCTGCCTTTTCCTCGGGCAGGTTGTAACCGGTAGAGGACATTCCGAGTAGGGCAAAAATGCGTTGCTGCAGGAATTCAGCGGCGGTCATGCCGGAGAAATGCTCAATGAGCAGCGCCAGGATATCAGGCGAGGCGCTGTAAGACCACTGCTTGCCTGGCTGACCGATCAGGGGAAGTTCCGTAAGGGTTTTAACCCGGCTGGCAATGTTTTCCTGCGGCACATAATAAAGGGCCATAGCGATCTCATTATCGAGCTTAGACCCACTCAGGCCGTGAGAAAACCCCGCAGTATGTGTCATTACCTGACGGATGGTAACCGGATGGTCAGCGGGAACCGTCGGGCCATCCTTGCCTTCAGTGACACTCTTGGCTACCCGTAAGTTGTCGAACCCATCGAGATAGGAACTAACCTTATCGTCTAGCTTAAATTTCCCCTCCTCCCAGAGCAACATGGCGGCAAGGGTGACTATGGGCTTGGTCATGGACATCAGGTGAAAGACCTGATCTTCTGCCATGGGAATATCTTCTTCCAGATCAGCATGACCGAAAGCGCCGCGGTGTAACACTTCGCCGTCTTTGACGACCAAAGAAACGGCTCCGGCAAATTCTTCCCCGGCAATCTGCTCTTCTATAAATGTTGAGTAGGCAGAAAAAGTGCTTGGTGCCTGAGCAGCAAGCAAAGAACCAATGAATAAAAGGGGAAGAAGAAAGCGGATCATGGTCAAGCGTATTATTTCAGGTAAGTTAGGGTATTCTCTTATTTAGTGAGATTTTCATCGCCTGTCCAACCCCCATTGAACCTGCGGTAGCGCAGAAAAGGTGGTTAAACAGACTTATTTACGGCTTGAAGTGAACAAGTGGGCCGTAGCTTCTGCTTAAAAGATACAACCAACAAGAAAAATACTATGGGCATTCTATCCTGGATCATTCTCGGCCTCATCGCCGGCGCTATCGCAAAATACATTCACCCCGGACCAGACCCCGGCGGCTGGCTTGCCTCGCTGATTATTGGCGTCGTGGGCGCAATGGTGGGCGGTTTTGTCTTTAACCTGGTAGGGATGAGTGGCGCCTCCGGTGTTAACCTCTGGTCAATTATCGTGGCTACCGTAGGAGCTGTAATCTGCCTGGCGCTTTACCGCCGGTTTGCCTGATTAGCTCACCTGACGAATAAAAAGCAGGCCAGCCGGAAATTTCCGGCTGGCCTGCTTTTGTTTTTAAACCCTAGTCACCACCCCGGCGGCACTCTTTCAGTTTTAGGAAGACACCTTATATTGAGGACATCAATACAGACTGAAAGCTTTTCAAGTCGCTTCCTCTTTGTCAAACCCAAAACAGTATTTACATGGGCATTCTATCCTGGCTTATTCTCGGACTAGTAGCCGGTTACCTCGGCAAAATGATTCACCCCGGCGAAGAAGGCGGCGGTTGGCTGATGACTATGCTGCTCGGCGTAGCGGGCGCAGCCCTTGGCGGAGCGGTCAGCACTTTGCTCGGTTTGGGAGATGCTACAGGCCTTGACCTTTGGTCCATCATCATCGCAACGGCGGGTTCGGTGCTGGTGCTGATGATCTATTACCGGATCAAGGGACGGCGGCAGGCTTAAATCAAGCCATCAGCTCCAGTCGGTTTCCCTCCGGGTCCAGTACTACACTCTCGTAATATCCATCTCCCGTTCGGCGGGGAGGGCCGACTACGCTCAGACCGGCAGCTTGCATCCGGCCCGTCATTTCGTCGACGGCAGCTTCGCTGCCGAGCTGAATCGCAAAATGCGTCAGGCCCCGAAACTCTGCCCCCGGAGCTATCGTATCCTCAACGTCTGGCCGTTGCATCAGCTCGAGCCGGGCTCCTTCTCCGAAGGTGATGAAATAGGACCGGAACTGCTTCTTTTCGTTGTGGTACATCGCGTTCGCGGTAGCGGAAAACCATTGCTGGTAAAAAGCCCGCATTCCTTCGAGGTCATTAACCCAAAGGGCCAGGTGTTCAATTTTGATCATCGGTTTTCTAATTGTCAGCTTTAACTGAAAGGGTAATCTCCAGCCGCTCCTCCGGGGCAGTTACCGCATTCAATACCTTAAATTTCAGATCAACCGAAGCCAGTTGCCGCAGGGTCATAACCTGGATGGTAGTGCTGGCATTAGGGTGCAATTCGATGAGACCTAAATCGCTTTGCAGGGAGTATCCGCTGGTGTTTTCCAGAATGTACTCGCAGTCGCTTTCGTTGTGGATCGTGATGTCGATGACGGAAGACGGTCCGCGATAGGCAGCATCTTCCACGGACAGGGAAGCTTCCACAACGGCTTTCAGGTGCTCTTCTTTGCCCACCAAGGTGTTTTGAAACCAGGCAACGGTGCGGCCGGCCATCAGGGCTGCCTTCAGGGAGGCCTGGTTTTTTTCTTCAGCAAGGACGAGTGTTACCGGGCGGTGACCACCCTCATGGACGTGATATTGCCAGTCCACCAAGCCGTGTACATCGGAGGTGCCCATGATGGTGAGGTCGTTGTCCAACGCCACCTGCAGTGCTTCCTTCGAGATTGTCAGGTCGTTCACCACCTCAATGCCGTGTAGGAGGCCCTTGTCGATTAATTCCCGGTGCATGGGGGTGAGTTCGGCTACGCCATCTTTGCGTTGGGCCACCCAGTTGGGGTGGTTCCAGAAGGTAAAGCCGCCCTGGCGGTTAGCTTCCAGAAAGGCTTCCATCGGGTCATCAACGATGAGTTTGTTGGCGTCTTCGATGAAGACGGCATTGGTGTGTCCGGGCGGCAGGCTGCGGGTGATCTCGGCGCCGCGAATGACCATCAGGTCGTAGGGGCGGGCGAGTTCTTCGCCCAGGTCATGGGCGCGGTTGCGGTCGGGGTGGGGGATGTCTGCTGCGTGCGGCTGGTATTCCAGATGCTCGGTGAAGGAGAAGGCATCGAGGCTGTCCCGGACGGCTTCCTGAATCCGGATGTCGGGCCAGACGCTGCCATCGGAAAATACGCTGTGGGAGTGCAGGTCGACGATTAAGGTCAGGTAATCCCTGGTATCCGGGAAGTGAATACCCCGCTCATGGCTGTGATGTTGGTGCTGCTGCGCCAACAGCGGAAAGCAAAACAGGGAGAAAAGGAGGCAGGTAGTGGTCTTCATATCCGCAATGTAACCTGTTTGTCGCTTTTGGGCGCTCACCGCAGGTGCTAGGTGTGGATATATGAGCAAGGATTTTAATCGGTCTCTCCGGCGGGGCGGCATGGCTTCGCTAAGCCCTTCGTTGGCTGGCAAAGCAACCCTTCATTGCTCTTTGTCGTCCTTACCCCTGCACCTGCGGACCCGCGCCGTGCCTGCCGAAGTGTCCGCGCCAACTCCGTTCGTCGAAAGAATGGACATCTATGGCCCGGACCAGCGTTTTTACGCGTAATTTCCAACCTTTTAAAATTTAGCCCATACCACTATGTTACACAGATTATGCCTGCTGATCGCGGCTTGCTGCCTAACGTCACTGACGATGCAGGCCCAGACCCGCCTCCTGTCGTCTCCCGCCATCAGCCAAAACAACATTGCCTTTACCTACGCCGGTGATCTATGGATTGCAGACCGGAACGGCGAAAACCCCCGCCGTCTTACCATCGACGAAGGCATTGAAGCCGCTCCCGTATTCAGCCCCGACGGAAAAACGATCGCTTTTACCGCTCAATACGACGGTAATTTCGATATCTACACCGTCTCCGCCCAGGGCGGAATCCCCAAACGTCTTACCTGGCACCCGGCCCAGGACATCGTCCGCGACTTCACCCCCGACGGTAAGAAGATCCTCTTCGCTTCCACCCGCGATGTTTTCACCGGGGCCTTCACCCACGCCTTCACCATCGGCCTGGACGGGGGCAAAGCTGAACCTCTTGGCATTCCCACCATCAATCACGCCGTCTACTCGCCAGACGGCAAATACCTCGCCTACACTCCCCTGAGAGATCGCTTCTCCATGTGGAAAAACTACCGCGGCGGCACCATCTCCCGTATCTGGGTAATGAACCAGTCAGACAAATCCGTCGTCGAAATTCCCAAGCCGGAGGGCGGGAGCAATGACAGCCAGCCGCAGTGGATTAAAGACGAAGTCTATTTCCTCAGTGACCGCAACCAGGAGTTCAATGTCTACCGCTTTAACCCTGCTTCCAAAGCCGTTACTCAGATCACAAAATTCAAGGACTTCCCCGTGCTGAACCTGAAGGCCGGCGGCGGAAAGCTCATCTTCGAACAAGCCGGTTACCTGAACGAGCTGGACCCGGCAACGGGTAAATCAACGCCAATCAACGTTACCATTAATACGGACATCATTGACGTGCGGCCTTATTGGGTGTCTGGCGGAGAGAACGTCCGGCATGCCGGCGCTTCTCCGTCCGGTAAGCGAATTGTGGCCGACTTCCGTGGCGAAGTCCTTACCGCACCGGTGAAAAACGGTGATGTGAACAACCTGACGAATACTTCCGGCGTACACGAAACGCACCCGCGCTGGAGCCCGGATGGTAAGACGATTGCCTACTTCTCGGATGCTTCAGGAGAATATGCGCTTCACCTTTTCGATAATTTGCGTAAAGAAGCCCGGGCCATTCCCTTATCGGGATCCGGTTTCTATGCCTTTCCGCACTGGTCGCCCGACAGCAAAAAGATTGCTTTTGTGGATAATGGTCGGGCATTCTACGTACTGGACGTAGAGAGCGGGATGGTCAAAAAAGTAGACGAAGACACCTTCTATTTTCCGGGTGATTTCCGGGACCTGTTCGGTTCCTGGTCAAAGGACAGCCGCTGGCTGGCCTATTCTAAAATTACGGAAACCAACTTCGAGCAGGCATTTATTTACAACCTGTCTACGGGAGAATCGAAGACCGTATCCGACCCACTGGCTAACGTGACTGATCCCACTTTCGATGCTTCCGGAAAATACCTGTACCTCTCCGCCTCCACTGATGCCGGGCCGGTGATCAATTGGTTTCAGCAGTCGAGCAATGATATGCGGATTACCAATGATATCTACCTGCTGACCTTGCAGCGTGACGAAGTCTCTCCCCTCATCCGCCGCAATGATCTGGAAGAAATTGAAGAAGAAGACGAGGAAGAAACCGGGGAGGAAGAGGAAGAAGATGACGACTCGATAACGATCGACTTCGACGGCCTCGAAACCCGTATTGTTCACCTGCCCATTGGTAACGGTAATTTTTACAACCTCGAATCGGCCAAAGACGGAGAATTACTCTACATCTCCCGCACGGACGCCGGCACGTCCATGCACCGCTATTCGCTCTCCGAACGGGAGGACAAAGAACTGATGCCCGCTAATTGGTTTGAGGTGACGGGCGACGGAAAGCACCTGTTCGTTGGAAGTCGCGGGCAGTGGGGCGTTACCTCGGTCGGTAATCCTTCGCCAAAAGACCTGAAATCTCCGGACGCCTACGGCATGAAAGTGAAAATTGAGCCCCTGAAGGAGTTCCCTAACATCTTCAACGAGATGTGGCGCGTCAACCGGGACTACTTCTACGATCCCGGTATGCACGGCGTTGATTGGGACGCCATGAAAAAGAAGTATGAAGTCTTCCTGCCGCACGTCAAAACCCGTCCTGACCTCTATCGGGTGATGGAGTGGATGGGCTCCGAACTCGGCGTTGGCCACCATCGCTTCGGCAGCCGGGGCACCCGGCTGAACAATCCACCCCGCGTGGGTGGCGGTCTGCTGGGAGCAGACTTTGAGGTGGCCAACAACCGTTACCGCATCACCAAAATTTACGGTGGGCTGAACTGGAACGGTAACCTCCGTTCTCCACTCACTGAACCCGGTGTAAACGTGGAAACCGGTGAATACATCCTGGCCGTAGACGGAGAAGAAGTGAGTGGAAACGATAATCTTTACCGCTTTTTCGAAGAGAAAGCTAACCGGCTGGTGGAGCTGAAAGTAGGCCCCAACGCGGATGGCAGCGGAGCGCGCACGGTAACCGTTACGCCCGTGAGCAATGAGTACGGGCTGAGAAACCGCGATTGGGTAGAAGGCAACATCGCTAAAGTTGACGAAGCGACTAACGGGCAGGTCGCTTATGTCTACGTTCCGAACACCGGTGGTGGAGGCTTCCAGTACTTTAAGCGCTACTTCTTCCCGCAGGTGAATAAGAAAGCCATCATTGTCGATGAGCGTTTTAACGGCGGCGGACAGATTGCTGACTACTACATCGAGCACCTGATGCGCCCTTACCAAAACAGCTGGACGTACCGCTACGGGAAGGATCAGCATGCTCCCGTAGCCTCCATTCAGGGGCCGAAGGTGCTGCTGACCGACGAAACAGCCGGCTCCGGCGGAGACCTCTTTCCTTACCTCTGGCGCAAAAACAACCTCGGCCCCATCATCGGTAAGCGAACCTGGGGCGGCCTGGTCGGTGTACTCGGCTACCCCGAGTTCATTGATGGTGGCTCCGTGACGGCGCCCAACGTTGGCTTTTGGGACAAGGATGGCTACCGCGTGGAAAATGAAGGCGTAGCGCCGGATATTGAGGTGGAGCAGTTCCCCGCCGAAGTAATGGCGGGTAAAGATCCACAACTGGAGCGCGCCATCGCTGAAATCCTGAAGTCACTGAAAGCTAATCCCGTGGTTGAGCCCAAACGACCACCCTTTGAGAAGCGGGGAAGTGCGAAGTATTGATAGACGGTAAACAGTGAGTTTACGCGAATTACGGGGTGAAAACGCTCAGTAAAACTACACCGAGGGCATTTAGCCCGTAATTCGCATTTTTGGAGCATTTTACCGTCTACCCTCTACCCTCTACCGTCTACCCTCTACCCTCTACCGTCTACTGTCTACCGTCTACTGTCTACAAAGTAGCCACCGCCACAAATCCCTCCTATCGGGTATCTTACCGCTATGAAAAACCCCTGGAAAACACTCTCGACAAAAATAGCCTACGACAATCCCTGGATCAGCATTGAGCACAGCGAAGTTATCACCCCCGGCGGAAGCCCGGGGATTTACGGCGTAGTGAACTTCAAAAACCACGCCATCGGCATTGTGCCGGTGGATGAAGAAGGCTATACCTGGCTCGTCGGGCAGTATCGCTATGCACTGAATTCCTACGAGTGGGAAATCCCCGAAGGTGGCTGTCCCGTAGACACCGACCCGCTGGAAACTGCCCGACGCGAGCTAAAAGAAGAAACCGGCCTGGTAGCCCGGGAATGGACCCGATTGATGGATTTTCATCTGTCCAATTCCGTTACCAACGAGTACGGCGTTGCTTATCTGGCCAGGGGCTTGTCTCAGGAAGAAGCAGAACCGGAGGATACGGAGGAATTGCAGTTGCGCCGGCTTCCCCTTCGGGAAGCCATTGAAATGACCCTGGACGGACAAATCAAAGACGCCCTGAGTATCATGGTTTTACAGCGGGTGGCCTTGCTTTTGGACAAGTATTGACTTTGGCCATCCGCCGGTTTCGGGCGGCTGCACGACAAAGCCTGAACGGCTTACACGCTTTTGGGTATCCTGAGCGACAAATCATTGTTTCAAAATTTTTTTTCGCTTGCTTGGGGGTATGGGCTTCTTTTGGTGTTCTATAGGTATAACCGCCATTTGAAAAGGGGATTTTTGCCTCCCTTGCCAAATGCTATTCGTTCCTGACCTCAACCAAAAGTGTTAACTATGCAAACCGCCGCAAAAATTTCCCTCCTGGAGCAATTTGACCTCTTTGATGCGCTTACCGAAAACGAAAAGTTAGCGCTGGCTGATGCTATGGAGCTCAGAAAAAAGCCCCGCTATACCATTATTTATCAGCCCGGTGAAGTGAGTGAACACATTTACCTGCTCTGCAAGGGATCGCTGAAAATCAGTACCCACAGTAGTGAAGGCAAAGAAGTGATTAAGCAATTGATTCATCCGGAAGCTATTTTCGGGGAACTGGCCCTGGTGGGGGAAACCCGTCGGTCGGAAACGGCTCAATCTCTGAAAGAAGAGGTTCAGTTCTACACTATTCGTGTCGCTGATTTTCAGCGAATCATGGCTAAGAACCCCATTTTGAGCCAGCGAGTCCTTCTTTTATTCGGAAAAAGGATGATGGCTGCGGAAAATAAACTGGAAGACCTTATCTTTAAGGACGCAAGAAGCCGCATTGTTAGCTTCTTACACCGGGTGGTGGCCGAACGTGGCCGCCAGGTAGGCTATGAAATGCTACTTAAGCATAGTCTCACTCATCAGGATATTGCCAACATTACTTGCACGAGTCGGCAGACAGTAACTTTGGTATTGAATGAGCTCCGGAAGGAAAATCTTATTTATTTCAATCGCGGCCGTATCCTCGTTCGTGACATGGAAACGCTGCGCGCCAGCGCAGCATAATATGTCTTGTTAGAAGGCTGATGATTGTGTAATTTTTGTTTAGTGTCTCTCTCATATTTGAAAATTTTCCCAATTACCGAAATTAAGGACGGTACGTCCTTTACGCCCTACGATTCAGTTCGTAGGGCATTTTTTATGCCTCTTCCGGAAGGATCAGACCACAAAATGAAAGCTCATAGCGTTTAGCAGTTACCATTTCCACTGCTTATGTTGATGTCACGTTTTGTACTTGTTTGTTGGTTAGCCATTCTGTTGACTTCCTGCTACTCCTTTCGGGGTATCTCTATTCCGGAAGGGGTGGAAACGGCCTATGTTCCTAATTTTACCGACAATGCGGTAGGAGCTCCGCCTACGCTCTACCTCGATCTGACGGAGAGTTTGCGCAACAAGGTTCGGGATGAAGCCCGGCTAACCATTACCGAAACGGCCCCGGATCTGGAACTCAACGGTACACTGGTCGATTTTCGCGTCTCTGCGGAAGGCGCAAGACCGGGGGACGAAACAGCGGCCTTCTCAGCCCTTAACCGCCTTACCGTCGTCGTTGCCATCGAATTTAAGAACCTGCGGAACCCCGATGAAGAAGGTTGGAAGCAGAATTTTACGGAGTTCTTCGACTTTGAATCAACGGCAACGCTGGCCTCTGTGCAAGACGAAGCACTGGAAGAAATTACGAAAAACCTGAACGAGAAAATCTTCAATAAGGCTTTTGCGGAAGAATGGTAAACGGCGCCGGCCGAGAGCTATTTAACGGGCCTGGCGTAGTAGAGTACACAGGTTTGCAGATCTGGCCGGTGGGCCAGTACCGGATGATCAAAGGAACTGTCGTAACGCATCCCTATTTTTTCCATCACCCGGGTAGAAGCAATATTTTGCTGGACGGCTACAGCGACCAGTTCGGGTAGTTTTAGCTCCTCAAAAGCAAAATCCAGACAGGCTTTGGCGCCTTCCGTAGCCAGGCCCTGCCCCCAGACGTCTGGATGCAGCCGCCAGCCGATGTCTACACAAGGGGTGAAGTGGGCGTCGTAATCCTGATACGAGATACCGATAAAACCGATGAGTCGCCCGCTTTCGCGAAGTTCCGTCGCGAAATAGCAATGGCCTCGCTCCTGTTGTTGCAGGTGCTGGCGATCAATGAATTCCTGGGTTTGCGCTTCGGTTTTGGTGGAGGGAAAGAATTCCATCACGCGGGCATCAGCGTTGATCTCGGCCATGGCCTTGAGGTCAGATTTTTGCCAGGGGCGGAGGAGGAGTCGAGGAGTAGTGATCATGTTTTGGGCGCTTACCGCAGGTGCAATAATAAGGTGCTGAGCAAAGTGAAGCAAGCCCGCCCCGTCAATTGATCAGATAAATAAACAAATAACTCAGCACGCCGAAGAATCCTAACAGCAGCCCGATCGGTGCCTGTATAACCCGGATGCCAACCTTCAACACTTTGTCCATAATACCATGAAAGCCAGTGACAGAGGCCAGGTACATGGGCAAAATTTTCCCTTCTCCACCTGCTTCAATTTTGGCTTCTTCCAAATTGATTTTGTCGAAACGGAAGAGGTTCGTCATCACGGTGAGGACTCGCCTTACGAGCCGGGCCACCAGCCCGCCAATAAAAGGGACCTTATTGCCAATGATGTCCGACGTGAGGGGAATAGTGATGAGATGCATCGTGCCCAGAAATAGTAGCTGCAGCACATCCTTCCGGTTACCCGCGTGGGTGCTGGTATTAAGGGCATCCATATCCTGTACGATGCCCTTCAGTATGTCCATCGAATAAGTCATGATGGCCCGGATGTCTGATCGGAAGCGGATGGTCAGGTAAAACAGGCCGGCGAATAAGCCGGTGATCAAGGCCAAAACCAGCCCCAACACGGCATATATCAGATGTTGGACGTGCACCAGGTCCAGCAAAAAGAACCCCAGCAGGTAGAGAACAAAGGCCAGCAAAACGGGGCGAATCGTCCAGCTTAGCACATACAACGGAAATACGATCAGTTCGCTGAGGCGTTCCGTCACTTCAGGGTCCCTGTATTTACTGATGTCTACCCCCAGTTCGGTTTGGATGCGTTGATCGAGGGCTTGTCTGTCAGCTTCGTTATGAATTTTCATCTTCGGGCTTCGTTTTGCTAAGGTATTGCTTTAAAGTGGAAAAGCTTACCCGGCGTACGCTGCTTCCAGCAGCGCCCGGCCAAAGCGGATTTCAGCCGCGCTACTTAGTTCTATCGCGTACGGAGTAGGCTTTGGCCGGTCGCGCGCGGAGGAGCGCCTACGCCGGGCCAGAAAAGCACTCTTATTCCAGGCGCTCTTCTAAGGCTGTGAGCGATTCCCGGCGGTAAACAAGCCGAGCCTCTTTTCCTGATGCGGTAATCCCCGCTAAATACAGTTCGCCATAGCCCTTTTGACAATAGTGTCTGATAATCGGTTCTAGTGCAGTCAACGGTGTGTTTTTATCCAGAAATACTAGTTTTTTTATTTTCTCTTGTAATCTCTCCGGTAGCTTTACCCGGTGTTGTTCGTCAAACAGCAAGAAATTATTTGAAAGGTCTGAGTCAATGATTTTATCTCCAAGTGAGATATACCACTCGTTAGGATAAATAGCGTGATATTCTTCTTTGACGGGCCCTACATAAAGGAAAGAAACAAGGGCGGGAGAACCAAGATCCGACAAGGTGTCCGTAAGTATCGGAAGCTGAATAGCCATTTTCGAATCAAGGAATAAGTCGTCAACACCACTACAATCTGGGTGTGGAAGCATTGTGCCAACCAGCTTATCGTTATCCTTAAGGGAGTAAACCTCCCAGCGATTATCTGCTTCGAGTTGATAGCGCCAGTTGCCCATCATACATTCACCACCCCAATGCATCGTCTGCGCCTCCCGGTCAATATATCCTCCCCAGCCGCCATAATAGAGTGGATGACTTTGATAAAGGAAACTGGTGTCGTCAAGAAAATCGATTGTAGACTCTATTGAATGATCTCGATTATGGATTAGGTGCCAATGTCCGTTCAATTCCGGGCCGGAATGACAGGAAAAAAAGAAAAGGAGGAAGAGAATAGGGAAAAGGCGCATAGGAAGAAGATGCAAACTTGTTTATTAGAGGTGGTTCATCCGCCGACTGAAGTCGGCGGTACAAACACCTCCGGAGTAAGAGGAATCACCCCCCGCTCCCGGCCTTGCTTCAGGAAAGCCCGCACCGCCCCCCGGCCCTGCGGGCCGAGGTTGAGCGAATAGTCGTTGACGTAAAGGGCGATGTGCTGCCGCATCACCTTGGGGTCCATCTCCTGGGCGTTGGCGGCGACGTAGTCCGCTGAAGCGGCGGGGTTGTCAAAGGCATACTGGACGGAGCGGGCGAGCACCCGATCGAAGGTCTGCTGCACCTCCTCCGGCAGGGAGCGTTTGATCACGATCCCGCCCAGCGGGATAGGGAGGCCGGTGCTTCCTTCCCAAAATTCACCGAGGTCGGCGATCTTATGCAGGCCGCGCTCGTGGTAAGTAAAACGGTTTTCGTGAATGAGCAGCCCGGCGGCAAACTCGCCGGAGAGCACCCGCTCTTCGATGTCGGAGAACAATACCTCGGTTTTGTCCGTCAGTTCGGGATAGGCAAGCCCCAGCAGGTAGTTCGCCGTGGTCAGCTTACCAGGAATAGCTACTGCCAGGGACCTCGAAGCGTCCCGGAGCGAAGCGGAGGGACCTTCGAGCGTCCGGTCTGGCGCAAAATTTTCGAGCGTCCGACCTCCCTCAGCTCCTCGAACCTCCCCCTGCACCAGCGTCCGCGCCAAATTCGCATCCGCCGTCACCAACAATGGCCCAACGCCCCGCCCCAATGCACTGCCGGCGTTCAGCAAAGCGTAGGTCCCGGTCAGGTAGCCGAAGGCGTGATAGCTCAGCTTGGTAACGTCCAGTTCCCCCGCAAGCGCCAGCTGATTCAGCTCCTCGACATCGCCCAGGCGGACGTCAAATTCCAGCCCTTCGGTGTCGATGCGGCCGTGGACGAGCGCGTCAAAAATGAAGGTGTCGTTGGGGCAGGGGCTGTAACCTAGAGAAAGATTCATGATTCTTGATTGGCGATTCTTGATTCTTGATTAAACCCCAGTGAGAAAACATAGTTTTAAATGTTGACCTTTGTGCCTTCTCGTGCGGTAGTCAAATCCAAAATCGAGAATCAAGAATCGAGAATCAAGAATCCCTTTCCCATGCATCTCCAAGTCCTTTTCGAAGACAATCACCTTATCGCCGTCAACAAACCCGCCGGCCTGCTGAGTCAGGGGGATGAAACCGGTGACCGGACCGTCATGGACTGGGTCAAAGCCTACATCAAACATCGCTACAACAAGCCGGGCGACGTTTTTCTGGGCTCCATCCATCGCCTCGACCGGCCGGTGAGCGGCGTCATCATTTTCGCCCGTACCAGTAAAGCCCTGAAGCGGATGACGGAGCTTTTCCGCGACCGGAAAGTGACCAAAACCTACTGGGCCATTACGACAGAACAGCCCGATCCGATTGAAGGAAGCCTGAAGGGCTACATCTACAAAGACACGAGTAAGAACCGTAGTAAAATCGTACCCAAAGCTGATTCTAACCGCCATAAAGGGGCTAAAATGGCAAAGCTCGATTACCGCCTGCTGGGTCGCGTAGGGACCAACATATTGCTGGAAGTGAAGCCCGAAACCGGTCGGCCGCACCAGATCCGGGTACAGCTGGCCGATCAGCTCAAAACACCGATTCACGGCGACCTGAAGTACGGTTCCCGCCTGCGTAATCAGGACGGCAACATCAACCTGCACGCCCGCAAGCTGGAGTTCCAGCATCCGGTGACGAAGGAAGCCGTAAAGATCGAGGCACCGATCCCCGAAATTGATCAATTGTGGCAGCTGTTTGCGGAGATGACGGAGTGGTAGAAAACGCTGGGCGTTTTCTTTAGACGCCGCTGCGTGGCTTTCAGGGCTTCGGTTTTAATGGATAGAGATGAAGAAATTTCTTGCGGACAGGCTGGATAAAATTCGGTCAGCGGGCAATTACCGCCAGCTGGCGGGCTCGGTCGATGGGGTAGACTTTTGGTCGAATGATTACCTGGGGCTGGCCAGGACCTCGAAGCGTCCCGGTAGGGACCTTCGAGCGTCCGAGATGGCCACCCGAGCGCCGCAGTACCCTGAGATGGCCACCCGGACGCTCGAAGGTCCCTCCGCTTCGCTCCGGGACGCTTCGAGGTCCTTGAACCCGTCCGGTGCCACCGGCTCAAGGTCCATTTCGGGAGATGCTGACGAATACCACGCCGTCGAGCAAATGATCGCTGATTACCACGGCCATCCCGCCGCCCTGGTCTTCAACTCCGGCTATACGGCGAATCTGGGGCTGCTCTCCGCCGTCCTAAAGCGCACCGACACGATCTATTACGACGAGCTCATGCACGCCAGCTGCCGCGACGGTATCCGGCTGGGGATGGCGAAGGCCATCCGCTTTCCGCACAACGACCTGCGTACGCTGGGGGAATTGCTGGCGACAGGCGGCCGGCCCGACGGACAAGTCTTCGTCCTCACCGAAGGCCGCTTCAGCATGGACGGCGACCTGGCGCCGCTGGCCGACATGGCGACGCTGTGCCGGCAGCATGGCGCCCACCTGATAGTTGATGAAGCCCATTCTGGTGGCATCGAAGGGGAGGGTGGTGCCGGCCTGGTGGCGGAGTTGGGCCTGCAGGAGCAGGTTTTTGCTACCGTTATTACCTACGGCAAGGCCTTCGGCGCCCACGGCGCTGCCGTGCTGGGCTCGCTTGCTTTGCGGGAGTACCTCGTCAATACCTGCCGCCCCTTCATCTACACCACCGGCCCGGCGCCCGCTCAATGGGAAGGCATTGCCCAGGCGTACGAGCGGATGACATCGTTGCACGCGGAGCGACTGGCTTTGCTCAACGAACGCATCCAGCAGTTCCGCCAGGGGATGTCCGAAGCGGGCCTGGCTCAGCTGTTATCGGAGGCCGACGGCCCGATACAAATCCTCCACCTGCCCGGCAACGAACGGGTGATGGCGGCCGAGGCCGCCTGCCGGGAGGCAGGCCTGCTCGTCAAAGGCATTCGCTCCCCAACGGTGGCCGTGGGCGAGGAGCGGTTGCGGATTTGTTTGCATGGGTTTAATACAGTGGAAGAAGTGGAGGGGTTGGTAGGGGGTTTGGTTGGAAATAATATATAGAAATACTTTTAGTCGTGATTTTTATTTCCCGTTTATTTCACTATGTTTGTTCTAGCATTATAATACTAAGATTCCTATTATGAAAAGTCGCAAGTCGCAAGTCGCAAGTCGCAAGTCGCTGCGTAATTTTTTCGCTTGTTTGCCTCTTTATGAGTGTTAACAGTTTCGCACAGAATTTATCTGGCGATTTCAAATACCAAGACTGTGGATGCGGCGGCGTAGTCGACCTTCAAATACACAATGGTTTGTATGGGCAGTTTGGTGGAGATCGTGTACCGGATGCTGATGAATATTCATTGGGAGCGATCACGGTCGCCAATTTGAACGATACCGATGGAGATACTATTGTAGATAATATTGACACTGTTGTTGCAGGTCAAAGTAATAATTACCGGGCTAACGGCCAAATCATTATTGACTCCCTAAGTATGGCAGATACATCGGTGGTTAATGCTTATGAAATAGTTCCAAGGCCAGATTCGACCGGTGATGTTTTCTGGACGCTAAAATTTGCTAGTGTACCTTATATGTATGATTCTATTGCGGTTTCTAATACCTCTTCAGCAGGGCCTTGGCTAATCCAATCCAACAATCTACGAGTTTTGATTAAACGGGGAGGGAATCGTTTTCCGAATAATATTCCCTTGCAATTTCTGGTGTTCAATCAAGCCGTTCTCCCCAATAATCAAATTTTCGTAACACCATGAAAAGACATTTACAACCCTTCCTTATCCGGTTCTTTTTTTTGGTTTTCATTACTGCTTACTGTAATAGCCTTGTCTTTGCTCAAGAAACGATGGATTATAAACTCAGAGCTGAGCAAAATACCGCAGGGTACAGAAATATCCCAATAGCTTCCGATACTGCACTTGCTTTCAGAATGATCGAAGTGGTCAACGAGAAAGGATGTGATACATTGATTTATCTTATAGGTAATGATCGTCGTGAAGATTTTCGTATGCCGTACGATAACGGTATTCACTCGAAAATTAAAAGCTTGATCGTTCAGAAAGTACTTTCCGATTCTCTTTGTGTTTGTGAGTTGCTCGACCACCTCGGGTTGTACGTTTCAGACCATGGCGGTGTATCAAATGTAAGGGTGAGAAGCTAGGTTTCGCTTCCATATGAAATAACGGATTGCCGATACATGATTATCAAAATCTTTTGAGAAAC
>NZ_FOFB01000028.1 GCF_900110645.1 Neolewinella agarilytica | reverse complement strand
GAAAATTCGGCAGGATTCATTCTAGCGGCCAATATTCAGATGGTTCTTTCGTCGATCAGTAGAAACCGAGACTCAAATTTTTAGACATGCTCTAAAAGTTACATCCATTCGGTGGTAAATTGGAGTTTTTCCATTGTACCTTTCACGATAGACTGGAATAATAGAATTAGAAAGCCCATCGTATCTAGTCGCAACCGGTAAGGTTAAACGAAAACCAGAGTTGAGCACAAAATTCGCAAGTAACTGCCACTTGTTATTGAGCCGATAACCGGTAACTATTGATAAGTCATGTCGACGATCAAACTGACGAAAATACCATTCTCCATTATTTATTTCATCGTACTTAATTCTGTTCCAAACCAAATTGTAAGTAACCCATCCGAATAAACGGTCTCTCTTGTGCTGGTAAAAAAATTCAATCCCCCGGATCTGGTTCTCACCACCAGCTGAAATATCATTTTCCCAATTCTCCGTACTCGACTGGAAAAACCCTACTCCAGGTAGTGGGTCAATAACGTTCTTTGCGGTTTTATAGTAAGCGTCAATGGCCAGATTGAACTTTTTGGAATTGTAGCCTCCACCAAATGAAAATTGTGTTCCCCTAATGGGTATAACTCTTTCATTGGCTGTTACCCAAAGATTCGTGGGAATACCAATAAAATTGTTTGAAATCATATGTAAACCTTGTGACATTCTTGTATAAGAAGTTGACAAAGTAGCTTTCTCGTTGAGAGAATAACTTAAATTTACCCTAGGTTCTAAATAAGTAAAAGTAGCATTGTGTCCAGGGTTTCCGGGTAGAAAATAATTTTGTATTCTTAAACCAGTTTGTAGTGCTAAACAATTGGTTACGTCTAAGGTAACATCTGCGAATGCAGCTAAATCCTGACTATTTTCCTCCGGACGAAATCCTACTGATAAACTTTCGTTTGTTGATTCTACATTCCTAGGATTGATTCTCCTGAGACTACCTTCCAGACCTGTTTCGAGGATTAGATTATTGTTCAAATAGCCTCTGAGTCGTAACTTGGCATCTAGTTCACGGATAGTGGAAATATTTGACGTAATCTCTGCTATTTCTTCTGATATCGAAAGTTCTTCTTTTGCGCGATAGCTATAGTAATTTCCTGTCAATAAAGAAGTTAGCGTGAACTTCTTATTAAGGGCAAAGGACCACCTTGCACTTCCTGTAATATTTCCGTAGTCAAAAATTCCTTGAAGCGGTGTGCGTACAGTATTTTGAGCTACTACCGTGCGGTCATAGTTCCTGAAGAGTGCTAATGAAATGTTTGATTTGCCGTATTGCCAGTTAGCTTTTAGATTGAGATCGTAAAACGCATACGTTTGAAACGATTCTTCATTTTTTGCAATAAAGTTCAGCAAGGAAAGGTGGGCGGTTCTTCCTCCGATTGAGATAGAACTACGTCCTTTTTTTAGTGGTCCGCTAACTTGAAACCTACTGTTAATAAGACCTATTCCTAACGTTGTTTCCCATTCTGATTTATTGCCCCCTTCTGTTTCAATTTCTAGTACGGAAGATAAACGTCCGCCAAAGCGCGCAGGGAATCCAGATTTGTGCAACTTAACGTTTTTTACCAAACTAGGGTTAATGGGTGAAAGAAACCCAAATAGATGATTTGCATTGTATATTTTAGCACCATCCAAAAGAATAAGATTCTGATCTGGTGTGCCTCCTCGGACATAAATATCTGCAGTTCCTTCCACCCCTGCCGCAATACCAGGTAAAAGCTGTAATGATTTTATAGGATCAGTCTCCCCGGCTAAGGAAGGCAGTGCGTTGAGAAGTGCAACTGGAATATTTGCTATGGCCAACTCGTTACGTACATGTCTCTCAGAATCCTTAGATACTATTTCGATAGTAGGTAGAGTGACCTTAGGAGTTAATCCAATGACTAATGGAGAAATGGTGGAAGTGATGGTCGTGTCAAGAGTTCTGTAACCAAGGTAAGAAATTCTTAAGCTAGTGTTGTTTTCTTTTGAGGCATTAATAATAAACGACCCAAATTGGTCAGTAACGATTGTCTTACTTGTATTCTTATTCGTTATGTACGCCCCGATAAGGGGTTCTTTCGTTTGGTCGTCTAGAATTAGACCACGGACATTCTGTCCATAAAGGGGCAGGGTTGAAAAGAACACTAGAAGGTAAACAAATGGCAAGGACAATCTTAGAGTTCTGTAAATGAGCAAAGCAAATTACATTTTGTCCGGAAATCTAAAAATAGTCAGGGTGGGAAGATACATTGTATATCAACCCACCCTGACACAGTCTCAATAGAATCGGTTATGAAAAATTAGTTTGAAATGAAACAGTTAACGGACGTCCCTCCATCCCGTGAGGAATGTAAGGCCCACGAAGGTGAGAGTATCCAGTCTTGAAATGGAATATCTGATTCTCGTGAAGTTAGGAATACATCAACTCCTAGGGAAGCAGAATTAAAGGCTTCTTCATCAATGCTAACAAAATTAGTCGAATTCCCAGTATTTGACTGAACAAGGTGTGTAACTCCACCATCTGTCCAAATTCTATCTTCTTGGTTCGCAAACCAAATTCCGAAAACACCACGTTTTTGATGCCGGATTTAAATGTCCATTTCAGTAACAGGGACGGATACTGGTGGGTTTGTGAATGGCACAGGGACATTTATATAAACAATGCCCCATTGGACTCTTAAACGATGTTCTTTACCACCAAAGAAAATGAACTAATCAGATCATTTTCTCCGGCCGTACCCAGGCGTCAAACTCGTCCGCCGTCAGGTAACCGAGGGCCAGGGCTGCAGCCTTCAGCGTCGTCTCTTCCTTGTAGGCTTTTTTGGCAATCTCGCTCGCCTTGTCGTATCCGATGTGGGTGTTAAGGGCCGTCACGAGCATCAGGCTGTTGTTGAGGTGCTCCGTGATCTTCTTGGTATTGGGCTGGATGCCGGCGGCACAATTCTTCTCAAAGCTGCGGCAGGCGTCGCCAATCAGGCGGGCGCTCATCAGGAAGTTAAAGATCATCATCGGCTTGAAGACGTTAAGCTCGAAGTGTCCGGTCATACCGCCCACATTGATGGCGACATCGTTGCCCACCACCTGGGCCATGGCCATCGTCAGGGCTTCGCTTTGGGTAGGATTTACTTTGCCGGGCATGATGGAGCTTCCGGGCTCATTCGCCGGAATGATGATCTCGCCAATACCGGAGCGGGGGCCGCTGGAGAGCATCCGCACGTCGTTACCGATCTTCATCAGACTTACGGCCAGGGTCTTCAGGGCGCCGTGGGCTTCCACGATGGCATCGTGAGCAGCCAGCGCTTCGAACTTATTCTCTGCGGTGCGGAAAGGAAGACCGGTGAGCTCAGCGATCTCTCCGGCTACGTGTACGGCGTAGCCTTCCGGAGTGTTGAGGCCCGTACCTACGGCGGTGCCGCCGAGGGCCAGCTCTGAAAGGTGATCCAGGGTGTTGCGCACGGCCTTGAGGCCGTGGGTGAGCTGGCTGACGTAGCCGCTGAACTCCTGCCCGAGGGTAAGCGGAGTAGCGTCCATGAAGTGGGTCCGACCAATCTTCACGACGTCCTTCATCGCTTCGCTTTTTGCCTTGAGCGTGTCGCGTAGTTGCTCAACACCGGGGATGGTGTTTTCGATGAGCATCTTGTAGGCTGCGATGTGCATGGCGGTCGGGAAGGTGTCGTTACTCGACTGGCTCTTGTTTACATCATCGTTGGGGTGGAGGGCTTTCTGCTCGTCAGTCAATTGGCCACCAGCCAGCACGTGGCCCCGGTTAGCAATTACCTCGTTGACGTTCATATTCGACTGCGTACCGGAGCCGGTTTGCCACACCACCAGCGGGAACTCATCATCGAGTTTGCCGGCCAGAATTTCGTCGGCTACCTGTCCGATGAGGTTGGATTTGGCCTCGTCGAGGACGCCAAGAGCAGCGTTGGTTCGGGCAGCGGCCTTTTTCAGGACGGCAAAAGCCCGGATGATCTCGATGGGCATTTGCTGGCCACCAATTTCGAAATTGGTGAGAGAACGTTGTGTCTGCGCGGCCCAGTAGCGGGTGGCGGGGACGTCTACGATTCCGATGCTGTCTTTTTCCTGGCGGGTGGTACTCATGGTTTGATCAATTTGGGACAAAAGTAAGAATAGTCGATCATTCAGCTGACCAACTCCTCTAACAAGATGGTTTGTAGTTACTGCGCCATTACTATATTGCGCTGTGCTATTGAACCAACCTTACCCTGTTCCTAATAACTCCGCCCGGGCTGTCCTGTTGAAGGGATTAGCCATGGGAGTGTTTATAGCGCTGGTTTTAATTGTTTTTCAGCCATTTGGTACCGCGGAGGCAGAGATAAAGAACAAAAATTTGTTCCTTTCGGGATATGGTTTGATCGTCGCCGTTGGCTTTTGGTCTTCGGGCCTTTTTTTCAGATATTATTTAGTGGATCAACAATGGACGGTTGGTAAGCAAATCTTATTTACAAGCATTTGCTTTTGGTTAGGAATAACAGTAGCCTATTTTTATGTGCATTTACTTGGAGGAACCCCCTCCTGGAATACCTACGGTATTTTTGTTCATAATGCCGGAGCAATATCCTTCTTTCTCATAATAGCTATGACCTTGACGGATTATGTCATTAAGCTGAAACGATATAGTCGAGGGGCGGCAACGTTCAATGCCGAATTCAGGGAAAAGGGTACGATAAGCTCAGGGTCGGCTCCTAAAGAACCTGGCCTTACTGCTGAGAAAACCACGAGCGGAAATGAAGTTGCTTCAACTTCTGCCGATTTCCTCAGCTCGCCTGCTACTGAAAAAGTTTCCATAAAGGATGAGCAGGATCGCCCGGTCGTTTCCCTCCCCACTTCCCATATTTGGTGCCTGCGCAGTGATCGGAATTACGTTGATGTTTTTTATCTGGATGCCAGCGGGGAACCAGCTAAGCTAACTGTGCGGAATACCTTGACTAAGGTCAATGATGGATTGCCTTCAGGATTCATCAGCTGTCATCGCTCTTACATTGTACGTGCTGGTGGCGTAGAATCCGTGACAGGAAATGCGCAAGGTTATCAGTTGCATCACCCTGCATTCCCGGATTGTCCGGTGCCCGTTTCGCGCTCCAAATCAAAAGAAGTGCTGCGTTTTCTCCGAAGTTAGACCGTGCCATTCGTCCCAGATCCCTGTTATTAGTCCCGTTTCTGTCCGTTCGTCCCTCCATTCGTCAAGTCGGGTTTATGTACCTGACTTTTGGAATATCAAAAAATTAAAGGTCAAACTGATGAAATTCAAGGACAATAAAACTTTACTCTCGCTCTTCGTTCTCGTCGTATACTTTACCTGTTCTTATGGCTGGAGTATCAGAAGATACTTCCTTCCTGATTTGTTTGCTGACAATAGTTACTTGCGTAGCACTTCGGTCCAACTTACTTTCTACTTACTCATTCCAGTACTTGTGATGGGAGCGTTGTATGGTTGGAAAAGCCTTCCCAAAGAACTTGGACTTAATAGAGGATTTAGTCGCGGACTGGGCTTTGCTTTTCTGGCCACACTTCCCATGGCGGTTGGTTATGGGATTGTTTCTGGTTTAGAATGGA
Organism: Neolewinella agarilytica; assembly: GCF_900110645.1. GTDB lineage: Bacteria > Bacteroidota > Bacteroidia > Chitinophagales > Saprospiraceae > Neolewinella > Neolewinella agarilytica. Next base: position 77,854 of record NZ_FOFB01000028.1, on the reverse strand, counting down.
ACCTGGAATGGGACGCTTTTTTGTATGGTTGTGTACAAGCTTCTTTTGCCGAAGAGATCATCTTTCGGGCTTTCCTTTTCGGTTTATTATATCGTAAAGCTGGCTGGGGCTTATTTCCCGCCACTCTGATTGACGGTCTGGTTTTTGGCGCTATCCACATGTATCAAGGGGAAACGGTGGCGGAAGCGATAATGGTTTTCGTTGTCACGGGAGCCGGAGCAGCCTGGTTTAGCTGGCTGTTTAAAGAGTGGAACTGGAATCTTTGGGTTCCCGTCTTCCTGCACTTTTTTATGAATTTTTGGTGGAGTGGCTTCGAAATGGCGGATAACGCTGCGGGCGGCTTATGGGCTAACGTCTTCCGGGTTATGACCATCGCTTTTACCGTTTATGTCACTAATCGGCCACTACTGCTCACGCGTCTCTCTGGGGTTAAACAGCTTGCTCCAAAAGTATAGCCATCTTTAATCCTGTTTTCCTCCCGGGCGTCGGCTATAATGGCGTCCGGGCGTTTTTTACCGCTAAGTTCTTATGCAATAATGAGTCCCTCGGTGATGAGATCCGCTTACGGCTCTTCTCGGCCATACCCATTGCCCGAATAAATTTAAAGCCCGTTCGGCTGCTTCAGCGGGGCCCGCAGGTGCAATAAGGTAGATTGAAAGCAAAGTAATCAAGTGGGCTACGATTCTTTAGGACTGTACTTGTTCATACCTGCGCATAGATTTCGAATCACCGCGCAAAAACCTGCGCCCAATACCAGTCCGTCTCCCCAAAGCCCATGAACTGATAGCGCTCGTTCATCAGGTTTTTGCAGTGGCCTTCGCTGTTGATCCAGGCGTTGACGACGGCTTCGACGCTGCGCTGGTTCCAGGCGATGTTTTCGGCAACGGCTGTCCAGTCGAAGCCTGCCCGCGTCACGCGGGTGGCGACGCTTGAGCCATCACTGCCGGTGTGTTGCATCTTGCCCATTCCGGCCATATCATCTGCATGGGCTTGTGCTGCAGCAGTCAATTGATTATTCAGGCGAAGAGCCGCTACCGGAGGCATCTCGGTGGAGCCACAAGTACAACCGGCCACACGCTGTTGATTGACCAGCGATAACGCCAGGGTCGCCATAGCGTTTTCCGCAGTCGTTGGCGGCGCATCATCGCTGCTGGTTATCGGATCTGACTCATTCAAGGAGTCTCCGGTGGCGATGTCGGTCTGACAGCTGTAAAATAAAGTAGACGTCAGAAGTAAGAAGGCTATTATCCGCATGGAACTACAAACGGGATATCGGTAGTGGAATAGTATATGCAGGCAAGCAAAAGCCGGGAATGCCGGTTTGCAGACATTGGAGGTCATGACGTATGTTTATGACCTTCCACTAAACTCCTCACTATGCCTTTCTTTCGAGCCTTTGTTCTTTGCCTGACCGCCGCCCTCCTGTTTTCCTGTGGGGCGGAAGCAGAAAACAGTGACCAAACTGAAGAGAGAGAGGCTCCCACTCTGCCGGTGCCTGAGGCACCGGCGCCGGAACTGTTGTACGCCTGGGTTGATGCACTGAACCTGCGGGCGGAACCGAAAACCGGCAGTGCCTCCGTAACCAAAGTCAACAGCGGAGATGCACTGACCTACCTGGGAGAAAGCACCAAGGCGACCGAAAAGATTGAACTCCGTGGCGTCGTTTATGATGAGCCCTGGATGAAGGTGACCGCGCCCGACGGAAAGTCCGGCTGGGTCTTCGGCGGAGCAGTAAAGCGCGCCGGAGAAACCAAGGGGACAGAAAAGCAAATCAAAGGCGTTATCAATATCCCGCATTTCGGTCGCTATGACCTTCGCGTTTGGGCCAAAGAAACGGAGACGATGGAAGAAGCGGGAGACGCAGAAGTTATGACTACTCTGTACTCCTCCGGTAGCTGGTTGATGAAGATCACGAGAACAGGCGTTGGGGAGTATGGATATGGTCTGACGTACCGCCTGATTGGCCCGAATAATGAAACCCTTAAGGTCCGGGATCTGGTTTGGGCCTCGGATGCCGAAAACGGACATGAATTAACCGAAAAGGTCTATGATTTTGAGGCGGAGCCAGCCGTTATGTACGTACGATCTGAAGTGTACGAAAAACACTTTATGCAATTGAAATATGCTCCTGAAACGGTGAAGGGAGAATTTATCGCCACCCCCATGAGCCCGGCGGAGGTGGAGGAAGCCCTGCAGATGTACCGGAATTAGGGGAGGGGTTAAGCCTTGCTCCGTTAAGACTTCCCCCTGCACCTGCGGTGAGCGCCCATTATCGTTTATCAAAAATTCATCCTCGCTTAACCTTAGGCGAGTCATCTTTGCGTGCCTGCAACCCTTCCCCGTAAAAAAACCAACTGTAATATGAAAAACCTTCTTTCGAAGGCAGGACTTTTGTTCCTCGCCCTTACCCTTTGCTTTTTTAGTGCCTGCGAAGATGATGATGACCCGCCGGTAAGCATTGACCCAGCCATCACCAGCTTACGCTTTCTTAACGAAGTCGTCATTGCTCCGGATACAATTGACGGAAGTGTTGTCGGTGGTCTGTCGGGCATCGACCGTAACGATGACACCTATTACCTGATCAGTGACGATGGCAATACGCCCACGCGCTTCTACACCGCTTCTTTTGACGTAACGAATACCGGAATCCAAAACTTCAGCCTGGATACCCAAGTTGAGTTTTTGCAGGAAGACGGGACTTCCTTCCCTTCCGGCGCCGTTGATCCCGAGGCCATTCGCTATGTAGCCGACGGCGGCGGCTATCTGGTGTGGACCAGCGAAGGCTCCATCAATAATGGCGTAGATCCCAGCGTGCGTACAGCTATGCCGGACGGAAGCTCCCGTGCCGTATTTGACGTTCCCGCTAACTTTCGCGCAGATGCCACCGACGGTCGTGGACCCCGCCACAATGGCGTGATGGAAGGCATCAGCCTAAGCGTTGACGGCAACGGCTTTTGGCTGGGCATGGAACTGCCGCTGGAACAAGATGGACCTGCTCCTACGACAACAGATACGGACTCTCCCGTTCGCATCACTTATATGAGCAAGAGTGGAGAGGCCGGCCGGCAGTTCGCTTACGAACTCGACCCGGTGGTGCGCGAAGGAGGTTTCACCGTTAATGGTCTGGTGGAACTGCTGGAGTACGATACTGATAAATTTCTGGTACTGGAACGCTCCTTCTCCACGGGCTATACCGATGGCGGTAATGACGTAAAGATCTACCAGGTGGATGCAAGCGGTGCTACCGACGTCAGCGACATCGACGCGCTTGCTGACGCAACTTACACCAAAGTGACCAAAACCCTCTTGTTCGACTTCGAAACAGTGCGTAGTCAGCTCACCCAGGGAGTAGTGGATAATATTGAAGGCATGACCTTCGGTCCGGAACTACCTAACGGAAACCGTTCACTGATTTTGGTGGCCGATGATAATTTTTCCGCTTTTGGTACTCAGTACAGCCAGTTGATTGCCCTAGAGGTAGAGTAAGCCCCACTTCTGGTCTTTACCAACGGAGTAAACCTGAAAACGGGCCTGTGAAATCACTTTTCACAGGCCCGTTTTTCAGTAGATGTCAGGAACTAACTCATTATGATACCTTCAACCGTTCGAATGCTTAGTGTGCCCATTCATGCAGTCACTCAAGGAAGGAATCGGTAAGTCAGCATCGCCGGTATTGGCGGCGTAGCGCGCCTTGCTATAGTCGCTGGGCGTATAGCTGCTGGCGATGGAGGAGAAGTTTTTTTCGTCGCTCATCTTATATAGATTTTGAAAAAGTAGAAGGATCGGTTAAATAGCTAAATACCCGCATTTGTTCACGCCGGTACGGCGGCGAAGACTTCCAGCATTTTTTCGTTGAAGGCGGGAATATCGTCCGGGTTGCGACTGGAGACGAAATTGCCGTCTACTACTACCTGCTCATCGTTGCTGACGATTCCGCCGGCATTGCGCAGATCGGTCCGGATAGATTTGTAGCCGGTGACCTTTCGGCCTTCGACCAGTCCTGCTGAGATCAATATCTGGCCGGCGTGACAGATAAAGGCAATAGGCTTATCGTTGCGGGCAAAGCTGTCCACAAAGGCAAGCGCTTTGCCGTTCACACGCAGTAGGTCGGGGTTGATCACTCCGCCGGGCAGAAGGAGAGCGTCGTAATCGCTGGCATTAGCGTCGGAGAGTACGACATCCACATCATAACTGCCGCCCCAGTCATCGGAATCCCATGCTTTAATACTGCCACTTTCAGGACTAATGAGATGAACGGTGGCACCAGCGTCTTCCAGGGCTTTACGGGGTTTGGTGTATTCAACTTCCTCGAAGCCATTTGTGGCTAAAGCGGCTACTTTTAAATTGGAAATATCCATTGATTTTAAATTTTAATAGTTTAATAATGCACTCGTTAGTACGGATGCAGGGGCAGTGAGGTTCGGTCCTGAAAGCAGACTTCTGCTTTCAGGACGGTTGTTTGGGCGCGGACGCAGGTGCGGGGTTTTGTTGAAGGCAAAGGCTTTTTGGTGAAGGTTCAGGCCTAGGGTGTTCCCTTTGTTGAGCTAGGGGCATGACGGTTTTTAGGTGCCAGCTCGCAAGAGCTTTGTAGCACAGGTCTGGGTTTTGCTTCGTAGCTGCCTCCGGCGGTTAACCCAGATAAGGCCCCAAAATCCGTCGCGATTTAACTCCAGTAGACGGAACACCCTAGGATTAGGCCTATCTTTAGAGGAAATGCCGAAAATGATGATCGCTGACCAATACTTTTGTCAGATTAGTCATCAGCCCTGAATAAATGGAAGTAATACCTACCTGAATTAACCCCGTAACAGTGATTACAGACCAAGAAAAATCTGACGTAAAGAAGTACATTCGTCAATGCATAGTAAGTATATTGTTAGCGGTGTTATTTAGTGGTTGCTCACTGGACAAAACTCCCGGGGCGCCATTTCAATATAGAAAATATCAGGAGGCCGCTATGGAGCAATTCATGGACGAGGACTATCTGTCTGCGCTGGAAAATTTCAGAAAAGCATTCCAGGTTAATCCATCGAAATTAGAAAACGATAAGTTCTTTGCTGCGGCCAGTGCGCTTCAGTTGGGGAAAGACGAGGAAGCAAGGGACTACATCATTAGCGCGATTGAGGAAAACAATGCGAACAGAGCTTACTTTGATTCATTTGATCATTTTTCTGAATTCAGATCAAATGAAGTATTAGTTGAAATTAGCCGGAATTATTCAAAGCACCAAGAAGTTTATTTGGCTAACATCGAGCATCCTGAAATAGCACGAGAGATCGATTCGATGATACGGGCAGATCAGCAGGTTAGAACGGAAAGTAGCCAGCTGAATAGAATGAAGGCGGTTGATTCATCTAACATCCGCCGGCTTATTGAAATAACCAAAGCGTATGGCTGGCAGGAAGAGGCCTGGCTAATCCTCTGGCACCAACGGGGGTATTACAAAACCGATAATGAGGTCTGGAATTTTTTCTACCCTTTTATCAGTGCAGAGATGGAACGCGGGAAGGTTAATCCTGACTTCTGGGTCATGTTTGAAGACGATAAATCGATCCGCGAAGATGGTGTGCAAATATTTGGAACCTACTCCAATAATTACGATCAATTTCCGGTAAAAAATATATCCAGGGTCGATGAACTGCGAGATTCAGTTGGTTTGCCGTCTTTACGGTTTATGAACAAAGTTTACGGTGCTGCTATGCCTTCGAACTACCACCTAGTAAATTGAAGGGTGATCAAATAATCTATAATATGGATTTTTTTAAAAGATTCAAGGCCGTTTGGAAATTTATCAGGACAGGCGAAAAAACCTTTTACGATTTGAACGGAGAGGAAATAGATCGCAGAATAGTTGATTTTATCAAGGCTCAACAAGATGAAAAACCGGACGCCTCTGTTCCATCCTATAGTATTGATGAAGCACCTAAAGACAAGGGGATGCCATTGTCTCCGATGGTTTTGGCAGTTTACAGGGCATTTGATGGATGGGATCAGGAAGAATTCATTAAGTCTATGGTCGTCCAGCTATCTGAGTTTGTACTTGAGTGGTCAGACATAATTGAAGAAATGCCTGAAAAACGCCCTGTATGGAATATTGACCTTGAATATAGTTTGCAGCAGAGTCCGGTAACGGGGAGCTTTTTCGGGAGCTTTAAATCGTCTCCGGATGAAAAAGACTCATACGAAGAAGCTGGTCGAACGATGGATATGTCTGATGACTTTTATGCTGTCTCAGAAGTACATTTACCATTTCTGGATTTTTTGTTTCAGCTTGAAGAAGCCGTAATTGAAGATGAAAAGTGGAGGAGAGTAACGTACAGAGACAATGATGCTGTTCCGGGTTACACTACATTAGCCAATAACATACTATCCTCAGGATACTTAGCTCTCGAGAAATCAATTTCCATCATTCAGGAAAGAGGGGTGTTTAACTCACCTGGATACGCTCAGGACCTCAGATTTACGGTTGGTGAGCATGATTGTGATAAGTCAATATTATTTATTCTAAATGTAAACGGTTAAGAGCGGGCACGAGTGGGATTCAAGCAAAAGAATATTTACTCAGGGAGCTCCTGTGAAGGCTCCAAGCCAAACAGGAAACAAACCGACCACCAGCGCCGTACCTTTGCCGCCTCCAAAACGCGGTAGCCTACCAGACTACCCGACCACAAGACTACTACCATGGGCAGAAACCGCCGCAACCGCTTTCCTCAGCGCATTGATAATATCACCATCACCGGCCTGGCAGACAAAGGCTTCTGCGTAGGTAAAACGCCCGAAGGCGAGGTCGTTTTTGTCGAAAAGGTAGTGCCCGGTGACGTCGTTGACGTCCGTCCCTTCCGCAAAAAAAAGAAGGTGCTCTTTTGCGCTCCGCTCGAATGGCACGAGCGCTCCGCCGATCGTGTGGAACCCTTCTGTCAGCACTTCGGCGTCTGCGGTGGCTGTAAGTGGCAGGATTTTAGCTACGAAGGACAGCTCCGCGAAAAAGACCGCATCGTCCGCGATGCACTCACGCGCATCGGTAAAGTGGAAGTAGGGGAGTGGGAGCCCATTCTCGGCAGCGAGGAGACGAGTTACTACCGCAATAAACTCGAATTCGGTGTGGCTAACCGCCGCTGGCTGACGGCCGAAGAAGTCGGGCAGGAAAACGTTACCAACGAAATGGACGTCATCGGCTTCCACAAGGCCGGAGCCTACGATAAGCTGATCGACATTCAGCACTGCCACCTGCAGCATGGCCCCAGCAATGAGCTGCGCAACGGTATTCGGGCGTTGGCGATTAAAATGGAGATTCCCTTCTTCGATATGCGGGAGCGTGTTGGCTTGTTCCGGCAGTTTATGATCCGGACGACGAGGACGGGCGAATGCATGCTCGTACTGGCCTTCTTCGAGAATGATCAGGATCGGATTAAGCCCTTCCTCGACGCCGTTATGGAGGAGTTCGGCGAGCACATCACCAGCCTCTACTACTGCATCAACGGGAAGATCAATGAATACATGATGGATCTGGAGATGAACCTCTTCGCCGGTACTTCCACCATCAAAGAAACGCTGGGGCACGTGAGCTTTCACATCGGTCCGAAGTCATTCTTCCAGACCAACACCCGCCAGGGAAAGAACCTCTACGACATTACGGCGGAATACGCTGGTCTGACGGGAACGGAGAACGTCTATGATCTCTATACTGGTATCGGCTCCATCGGGCAGTACGTGGCGAAGGACGCAGGCTCGGTCGTCGGCATCGAGGAGATCGCCGCCGCCATCGAAGATGCGAAGATCAACTCCGAGATGAACGGCCTCGATAATTGTACCTGGTATGCGGGCCGGACGGAAGACATCCTTACGCCGGAGTTCGCCGCCAAACACGGCCGCCCAGATGTATTGATCACCGACCCGCCCCGGGCGGGTATGCACCCCAAGGTCATCCCGATGCTCCTCCAGCTCGAAGCCCCCGTCATCGTCTACGTTTCCTGTAACCCCGCCACCCAGGCGCGGGATCTGGCACTGCTGGACGAAAAGTATAAAGTCGTGAAGGCCCGGGCGGTGGATATGTTCCCACAGACGAGTCACTGTGAGTCGGTGGTTCGCCTGGAGCTGCGGTAACTATGGAGACCTGCAAAGTCAAGAACAAAGTCCTGGCCTACATTCTACGCCCAACTGATGCTGGTCCGGAGCTGCTGGTTTTCGCCCACCGCGATTTCCCCGAAGCAGGTCTTCAGGTTCCCGGCGGGACGCTTGAAGAAGGCGAAGACCCGCAGGTGGGTGTACTTAGAGAAGTGAAAGAGGAAGCGGGGCTCCAAAACTTCACGGAAGTGAAGCTGCTGGGTGAAATCGACTACGTAGCGACGGAAAAGAAAGAAATCCACCACCGCTACTTTTTTCAATTGACCTACAGGGAGGCTTGTGCCACGGCCTTCGCTCACGCCGTTTCAGCGGGCGACGAAGATGAAGGGCTGGTTTTCCTATATCGGTGGCTACCGCTGAGCGATTGGCCAGAACTGGCGGGGGAGCAAGGAAAAATGCTGTCAGAGGTTAAACTTGACTAGTTTACACTATGCTGGTCCGGAGAAGACTCTAAGAATTTGTCTCAATAAATTACGAGCTTAGTAGCGCAACAAATGTGCTGTCCCATGGCCTACAAAAAGCTAAAACTCTGGTTTGATCACGAGCTGGCGAAGCTACTATCTGAGAAAATTGCCCCCCATTATCCAGCCTTCCCTGCAACGGTTTTCGTTAGTACCATCCGGGAAAACGTAGATGAGCTGGAACTGAAAGACCGCGTCGAGTTCATCGCTGATGCTTTTGCGGACTACCTGCCGGGCAACTACGAAAACCAGCTCGCTATTCTTCTGAAAACAGTGGGCCCTCGTAATCCCGACGGCACGGGAATGTTCACAGAGTTCTATTGGCTAATGCCGATGGCGAAGTTCATCGAGAAGTATGGCCTGGAACATTTCGACCTGTCGGTAAAGGGAATGGAAGAAGTTACCCGGCGCAATACGGCGGAGTACACCATCCGGCCGTTCATCGAACGGTACCCGAAGAAGATGCTCCGACAAATGCTGAAGTGGGCGAAGTCCGACGATTTTCATCTGCGGAGACTGGCCTCAGAGGGCGGCCGGCCACGCTTACCCTGGGCGCCGAAGCTACCGCAATTTATCGATGAGCCTGCGCCACTGTTTCCCATCCTGACGCAGCTGCGGGATGATCCGGAAAAGTACGTACAAAAGTCAGTCGCCAACTGCCTGAATGATATCCTTAAAGACAACGAAGAACCGGGCCGGGAACTGGTCGAAAGCTGGCTGCCTGCCGAAAGTAAAGAATGCAGATGGATCATTAAACATGGCTTACGAAATCAACTGAAAGCGGGGAAAGACTGGGCGAAGGAGATGGTCAATTATTAATTAGGGCACCCTGTAATTCTTCCATTCTATCATTCTACTCCCCGTTTGTTTTGGATACAGATTAACGCGGACAGGGGTCATTCACCCGGCACCTGATATTCCTTGCTCAGCACAAAAGCGTCAAACTCAAAGCCGTCTTCCCGCAGGGAGAAAGTAATGGTGTGCTTGCCCGCGCTGGGAATGTCGAGGTAGATCAGCTTCTCTACGCCACAATGAATCTCTTTTGTCCGTTGCTTACTGGCCCAGGTCCATTGGTTTTTACCCTCGCACCACTGCATGCGTTGGCCGCTTTCGGGCCAGGTTCCATTAAGGCCGACGTGGACGCCATTGTCTTCCGTGCCGCTGCTGTAAGCGCGTACCCAAACGTAGTAGCGACCCGGTGTGGAGATGGTAACCGGATATTCCAGAACGGCCATTTTGCCGGCTACGTTACTGAAATTTTCGCCCTTGACGAGCTCGTCGTCGTGGGTGACACGGGTGTCGGGCAGGGCTTCCAGATATGCACCGCCGGAGGCGGTGGCGTGGTGGCTTTCGTCGGGGTCCGTGAAGGCATCGTTGGCAGCGTCGGCATCGATGAGGACCCATCGGCGGACATCGTCGGCGGTTTGTTTGTTAAAGGATTCTGCTTCCACCATCAGGTAGCCGTTGGTTTCAACGGCCAGTCGGGGAGAACAGGCGAAAAGGCATAGCAGGGGGAGCAGGGTAAAGAAGCGCATGACGGACAAGATAATGGGCTTTCCTGACATTTGGGCGCGGGACCGCAGGTGCAGGGGGAGTCGAAAGGCAAGGCGGAGTGATTACTTCAAAGCCGCCTTTGGCTCCACCGTGATGGCTGATCCTTCGGCCAGAAAGACTGACGTTGGACTGGCGGAGTTGAGGAAGGAAAACTCAGGGCCGTAGCAAAGGCCATAGTCTACTTCAATCGTATAGTTGTGCACCGGATAGAGTTGCCAGCGGGGGTGGGTTACTTCATACTCATTACTCTTTTGATCACTGACCGCTGCATAGCCCCAGTAATGCTCCGTAATGAATTCTTCCTCACTGCCATCTTGGATGGGCACAGAAATCGGAGAAGTTTCCAGCGAGAAAGTCTGCCAGTTACCGGCCTTTTTCCACTGATATTCTACCATGTTCTGCTCCTCGCCGTTTATCCAGCGATGACGCATAGGCAAGGTCTGATAGTTCTCGTTGTATACCGTGTTGGCCACGAAGGTAATGGCTGCCTTCGGCACGATCTCCCGGATAAAGACCACCCCCCGCTTCCACCCACTCGCCGTTTTTCGTCGGACGTAGAAGCGAATGTTCACTTCCTCAAACTCCGTATGAAAGGGGACGGGGATGCCCAGTAACCGTACCCTGGTAAACAGAAAGCCAACGAGGCTCAGGTAGCAGCGACCTTGCCAAAAGTCCAGCTCGGTACCAAAAGGCACGTAGGGCTGCAATACGGCGGGGTCGACCGGGTAATTGGCAAAAGCCAGTTTTCTCCATTCGGCGGTGAGAAAGGGCATGCTTCAAAGATAGGGCGCAGAAGGGGAGCTTTCCATGCTCGTTTACCTTCCCCTGCACCTGCGGGCCCCGCCAAAGCCACCGAAGTGTCCGTGACCCGATCATTTTCCGATACTTGCTTTTCTTCTCCATTAGCCGCTACCAACGTATCTTGCCGATACTAACTGACCAAATAACAAACTTTCCTCCCCTTTGAGCATCTGGGATACCCTCTTCGGCCGCGCCCCCGGCTACGACCCCACTGACGTTCCCGAATTCAACTTCGGGCGCTACACGGATGCCTATAAGTCGCCGGCAAATTATGCCGCCTGGGACAAATCCCTCCTCGCCTTCGAGAAGGGTGACTACGTAGAAAGCTGCGAAGCCTTCATGGCTTATTTGCTCGACGAGCGAGAGGGCAACGTTAAATGGAAGACCGAGGGCGGTAAGCTTTACTTCGAATTCTACCAGGGCAGCAAGCGAGTAACTGGCTTTGCCGACGATGAGCAACTCCGGGCTACCGCCCGGGTCGCCCACCTGGATGCCAATAACGCAGACCTCCTGCACCGGCTCACCTCCATGAACTACGAGCTGAAGTATAGCCGCTTCGCCATCGACGACGACGGTTGCCTGGCCATCGTGTTCGATACGCCGGTCAACGACGCCAGCCCTCACAAGCTCTACCACGCCCTGAAGGAAATGGCCCTCCGCGCTGATAAGCAGGATGACCTGCTGCTGGAAGAATTTGGCGACTACCTGAGCCCGACCGAAATCACCCACCTGCAGGAACTCTCCGCCGAAGACAAAACGCGCAAGCTCGACTTCCTTCGCCGGAGAATACAATACGTGATCGATTATCTGGGGCAGGGCAAGCTAAACCCCGAAGAACAGCCAGGTGCGGTGGCTTACTTATTGCTGGATCTCGTTTATCGCCTTGACTATCTCCTCATCCCCGAAGGGCACACCATGGAGGCGCTGGAACGAATGCACCGTATGTACTTCGCCCGCGAGGATGACCAGCCGGTAACCTACAAGAACATCCGTTTGCTCCGGGAACTACAGCATCTGCTGCGTCGCGCACCCGAGTCCTTTGCCGAGGAGCTCTATGCGGGCAAGTCTACCTTCGGCATTACGCTGCCGGCCAACCACGACCGCCTCGTGAGCCTGATCGATAACGAGCTGCCGAATATGGACTGGTATCAGGATAATGGCTACGTGGAGGTCGCCAGCGGCATCCCCGGTTACATCGTCGGCTACGCCCTGTTTAACTACGCCGTGCCGCCGCCAGACCGTAGCCTGCTGCAACTCTACTACCGGGTCTGTGAAGACGAATACTTCCGGGAACTTGGTTTTAAGCAGCAGTTTCTGGACCGGGACGGGCGGCCCGCCCGCCGCGCGATCCGTGCGGCCATTACGGACATCATCAGTCAGCACACCGATGCCTACCCGCGCCTGCGCCCCGCCCTCAGCCAGCTCAGCTTTGACAACCTGATGGATTTTGGACGCAGCTACCTGCTGATGCTGCGGGAACTGGATTTGAGTAAGCCGTAGGTTAGTTCTTTGGTCTTTTGGTGCGTTGGTCTGTTGGGCTATCGCGTGTTGGAGGCGGCGCAGGAGAGGAAGGCTTACCACCAGGGGGTAAACCTGCCTACTCGTTTTTTATAGTCAGCGTAGCCCGCATACTTTTGTGAGAGCAGCTGCTCTTCGTAGCTGGATTTGAAGTAGAAGAGTATTAGTAATAAAACGGACCAAATAAGTTTGTCTGTGTAAGCCGTATAAAAAGCATAACCAAAGGCTGCCAGCAAGATACCCGTGTAAATAGGGTGGCGGGCTACTGAAAAAGCGCCGTTGCTAATGAGTTGCCCGTCTTCCACCGGGGTGGGAAAGGGGGAGAAGCTGGTCCGGATCTGGATCATGGCGAGGCTGGCCAGCCCGATGCCGGCGACCACCATTACCAGCCCCAGGTATTGTAGCCAGTCGGGGAAATGAGTAAGTCCCTTTGTGATGTTAAATGCATAAGCAACGAATAGCACTAACTGAATGCCTACGAACAGGTAGTCTTTTGTGGTATTGGACATTGGTCGAGGAATTGTATTCCGAGTGAAAGAGTAGCTCGTTCGAAGCTAAGCTGAATTATTGGATTTTCTTCATGACTTGAAGGGACTGGAAATACAACTCCTCGACCGACCTAAATTTTAGCCGCTTCCGCCATCCCCACTTCAATGAATTCTTGCAGGGAGAGGGAGCTATTGTCGATCTCGATGGCGTCGTCTGCTTTGCGGAGGGGGCTGTCCTGGCGGGTAGAGTCGATGCGGTCGCGTTCGTCGAGGTTGTTGGCGATGGCTTCGGGGTCAGCGGGGATGCCTTTAGCGATGAGTTCCTGGATCCGGCGTTGGATCCGGGTTTCCCGGTCAGCGGTGATGAAGAGCTTCAGATCTGCGTCGGGGAAGACGACGGTGCCGATGTCTCGGCCGTCCATAACGATGCCCCCGGCTTTACCCATTGCCTGCTGCTGCGGGACGACCCAGCGACGGACGGCGGCTACCGCCGCCACTGGCGACACAAAGTCCGACACTGCCCGGCCCCGGATTTCCGTCTCTACGTTTTCTCCATTCAGGATAGCATCGTTGGAGCCGGGGAGGAAGTCTACCCGTAAACCTTCCAATGCACCTGCGACCGCGCCCTCGTCTTCCAGGCTCACCTCATTACGTAAGAAGTGCAGCGTAATCATCCGGTACATAGCCCCGGTGTCAATGAATCGATAATTGAGGCGTTTGGCCATCGCCCTGGCCAGCGTTGATTTTCCGCAGGCGCTGAATCCGTCGATTGCGATTACGTGGGACATTGGTAAAGAGTAAGAGAATGGAAGAATGGGAGAATGAAGCCGAAGAAGACAGGGATGGACACAAGAAAGCCGGTGAGGGAGGTCACCGGCTTCGTTGTTCAACTCGTAAGTTGTTTAATATTCGTCTTCATTGAAGAGGAAGTCATCCTTTCGGGGGTAATCAGGCCAGATGTCGTCGATTACCTCGTAAGTTTCTCCTTCATCTTCCATGGCTTGCAGGTTCTCGATCACCTCCAGGGGAGAGCCTGAGCGGATGGCGTAATCGATAAGTTCGTCCCTCGTGGCGGGCCAGGGGGCGTCTTCAAGGTGAGAAGCGAGTTCTAGAGTCCAATACATACTAACGCATAAGTTTTACTACTTAAAAAAGCCATGGGGGTGGCATTTTGTTTTACCCCTCCGGGCCGCAAAAGTAACAATTGGACGCAAACCAAAGCGAATTAGCCGAAAAAGTGTTGCTTGTCATTGATAATCAACTATTTGTAAGTACCGATTATTTTGAAATTTTTATTTTCGTAACCAGGAGGAATCTGCCCGATCCGGCTGGAGTTTTTGGGGCCGGTAGGGTCACAAAAGACATAGCGCTGGTCGTTATAGGTGAAGGAATCGCCCTTTATATCATCACTTCCTACGGCAATCGTCAGATGATCATCGTAGGCGACCACAGCCATGGGGAGGTCCAGCAACTCCCGCACGAGGGCGAAAAAGAGTGCGGAACGATCTTCGCAGTCCGAAAAACTATAGCCAAAGAGTTCTTCGGGTACCATGGGCTTAGAGCGGCCGAAATTGGCGTTGTCCTCTTTATAGTTAAAGGCGGAGCGGGTGAAACTGGCCAGGAGTTCGAGCCCTTGTTCCTGATCGAGGGGCTCCAGGTACCGGCGAAGCTGGGGGAGCAGACTTTCGCGCAGGGTTGCTGACAGGGGCGTTTCGAGGTAACAGTATTCATGGATGAAGGGGTAGTCGGCCATGATGTCCACCATCGTCCGGTCAAAAGTCACGCGGATGCTCTGCTTCACACCGTGGTAGTTAAAGACCATGTCTTTGACGGTGGGCTGCACGCCCAGGTCCGGCCAGTTTTTTAACTGAAAACCGAAAGACCGACCACGCGGGTTAGGGTGTTCGTTGTGAATGTATAGTCGTTGGCGGCCATTGCACTCGCCCGTAAGGCAGCTGATGTTGGCGTAGGGGCGGCCTTTAGCATCGATGATCGGGACTTCGAAAAGGTCTTCGCTGGTGTAAACATTTACGAATATTCGTCCGCCCCGAAAAGTAAGAATTGCATCGAAGCCGGCATCGATCAGTAAGCCGTAGAGGGAAACTTCGCGGGCATTGGAGGAACCGTTACTGTAGATGACCTCCAGGCTGGTGCGGGCAAGTTTACAGAAGAGATAATCGTTGAGCTCGTATTTCTCCTTGGCTTCGAGCAAGCTGTTGAGCAGAACCTGACTCGGGCGCCGGCCATAGTCCCGGTAAGACTGGCTAATACTCGTGTTGTTGAGTTGCGTCGGATTTTGAATCTGCATGCCCGGATCATAAACGATATTGATCTGCTGCGCATAAAACGGCAGGTCAAAACGGTAGTGATTAGCGGGGTCGCTAAAAGTGGAGCTGCTGGATCCGGCAAGGGTCATTACCAGCAAAACCAAGGTGGTGAGTTTAAAGAATATGGCTTTCATCGTCAAATTGGGGCTAAAATCGAAAAAAGAGTGGTGGTGGGCTTGACGTAGTGGCAATCGTGTACTCAATATACGTTTGCGCGGCGATAAAAGTATCGCAGAAGAAAATTCTCTAGCCTTTTTATGAAGCCTTTGGCCTTTGACGACAAATAATATTGGGAGGGGTGGGGGGAGTGTAGTATTGTAGGCGGTAGTATTGTAGTGGCTGCCGCGAGAGGCCGGCACGTCGCTGCGCGACTGGGATTAGGATGTAGTATTGTAGTGGCTGCCGCGAGAGGCCGGCACGTCGCTGCGCGACTGGGATCAGGAATGTAGTATTGTAGTGGCTGCCGCGAGAGGCCGGCACGTCGCTGCGCGACTGGGATCAGGAATGTAGTACTGTAGTGTCTGCCGCGAGAGGCCGGCACGTCGCTGCGCGACTGGGATTAGGATGTAGTATTGTAGTGGCTGCCGCGAGAGGCCGGCACGTCGCTGCGCGACTGGGATCAGGAATGTAGTACTGTAGTGTCTGCCGCGAGAGGCCGGCACGTCGCTGCGCGACTGGGATCAGGAATGTAGTATTGTAGTGGCTGCCGCGAGAGGCCGGCACGTCGCTGCGCGACTGGGATTAGGATGTAGGGCTGTCGCATGGCAATCTATTACTGTCACATGCGGTAGCACTACACTACTACAAAACTACCATACTACATTCCTAGCCCAGCGCCTCACTGGCTGCTTCCCACTTTTCCATCACTTCATCGAGCTCGTCTTGCTTAGCCTTCAGCTCTGCGGTGGTTTTTTCTACGCGTTTTTCGTCGTTGTAGAATTCGGGGTTAGACATCTGCAGGTGAATCTTTTCGATGTCTTTTTCCAACCGTTCAATCCGGCGTTCTGCGTTCCCAATGTCTTTTTCCAGCCGGCGTTTTTCTTCGTGGCTGAGGTTGGAAGCTTTTTTGGCCGGAGCGGATTTACCGGAAGGAGCTGCGGATGAATCTGCTTTGCTTTTCTCCAGCTCCACGGCCCGCATATTGTCGATTTGCCGGCGTTCGAGGAAGAAGTTGATATCTCCCAGGTGCTCGTAGAGTTTATGGTCGCGGAACTCGATGGTCCGATCCGTGAGGCCGGCGAGGAACTCCCGGTCGTGACTAACGACGATCAGGGTGCCGTCAAAATTTTGCACGGCGTGCTTCAGCATGTCCTTACTCACCATGTCGAGGTGGTTCGTCGGTTCGTCAAGCACCAGCAGGTTGAAGGGGCGCAGCAGCATACAGGCGAGCGCCAGGCGGGCGCGTTCTCCACCGGAGAGGACGGAGACCTTCTTGTCCACATCTTCCCCGCTAAAGAGGAAAGAACCCAGGATCTGGCGAAGCCGCGTCCGCATTTCGGGTGGGCTGGCCTCCTCCATAGTTTCCAGCAAGGTCTTTTTGCCGTCGAGCTCTTCGGCCTGGTTTTGGGCGTAGTAACCGACTTCGACGTTGTGACCGAGCTCAATATCGCCATCGTTAGCCGGGATGAGGCCGATCAGAATTTTGGCCAGTGTTGTTTTTCCCTGGCCGTTTTGGCCAACGAAGGAGACGCGGTCTCCACGGTCAATCTTCAGGTCAACGCCCCGCAAAACGTTGAGGTCGCCGTAGCTTTTCGTAACGTTTTTGGCGTTGAGCGTCACGGCGCCGCTGCGCGGCGCTTTCGGGAAGCGGAGGTTCATCACCGCGTTGTTCGTCTGGTCGAGCTCGATGCGCTCGACTTTGTCGAGCTGCTTTTGCATCGACTGTGCCATCTTCGTTTTCGTGGCCTTGGCCATGAATCGGTTGATGGTTTTTTCTTTTTCCGCAATGACCTTTTGCTGGTTCTCGTAAGCGGCTTCCGCCTTTTCTCGGCGGTCTTTTTGCAGTTCGACGAACTTGCTGTAGCCGGCTTTATAATCGTACACCTTGCCCATGTCAATTTCCAGGGTGCGGTTGGTGACATTGTCCAGGAACTGCCGGTCGTGACTAATGGTGATCACGGCGCCGGTGTAAGTCGTCAGCCATTGTTCGAGCCAGATGATGGACTCGATGTCGAGGTGGTTCGTCGGCTCATCGAGCAGCAGGAAATCCGGGCGCTGCAGCAGCATTTTAGCCAGGATGATCCGCATCTGCCAGCCACCGGAAAATTCGGTAGTGGGGCGGGCGAAGTCTCCCTGTTTAAAGCCCAGGCCCTTCAGGACGCGTTCGGCTTCTGCTTCCATCGTGATGCCACCAACGAGGGAGAAGCGCTCGGTAAGGCTGGTGAACTCCTCGATCATATTGGCGTAGGAATCGCTCTCGTAATCGGTGCGCGTTTCCATTTCTTTGTTGATCTCCGCCAGGCGGTCCTCCATTTGCTGGATGTGGGCAAAAGCCGTCAGCGTTTCCTCCATAACGGTGTTGCCGGAGGGCATGTCCATCTCCTGATGGAGAAAGCCGAGAGTGGATCCGGTGGAACGAACGACCTTGCCTTCGTCGCAGCCGATATCTCCGGCGATGATCTTAAGCATCGTCGATTTGCCCGCGCCGTTACGACCCACCAGGCCTACTTTGTCGCGGGGCATAACGACGAAGGATACGTGGTCAAATAAGACCCGATCACCGTATTGTTGGTAAATGCCGGTAGCGGAAAGCATAGTTTATAGTTTGGTCGGTAAAGGCCGGAAAACGGGCGCAAAGATAGCCAAAATATGGGCGCGGACGCAGGTGCAGGGGAGGTTTAAGGAGCAAGGCTTATTTGTTCGCAGCATTTATGTCAGTAAACAATTCCAAACACTTTCCCTTTGCCTCTCGGGATGCCCCCCCTTGCACCCGCGCCCGCGCCTCATCGACATTTTCCCTACATTAGTCGATAGGAAGTGTAATTCGTTGTCGCTGCCCGTAACATGCAGGCGGTTCAGTCAATAAACACACAAACCAATAACATCCGATACTATGCGTAAGCTGCTTACTTTTTGCCTCATGGCCGTATTTGCTTTGACCTTCACCTCCTGTACGGCTGATGGGATCATGGATTCTGACGCCATTAAGGGCTACGTGGACGCCATTCAGGAAAAGCTCCCGACTAAGGAGGAGTTCAAGCGGATGGCAGAAAAGAAAATTGCTGAAATGCCCGCCGACGAGCAGGCAGAAGCCCGGGCGGAGCTGGACAAACTGCTGGCGGAATGGCCTACCGATGAGGAATTGGATCGTAAGATCGATGAGGCCATCGATAAAATTGCTGAAGATGCTCCCACCCGGGGTGAAGTAGACGAAGCCATCGATAAGATCAGTAAGGAGATGCCTTCTAAAGATGAAATGAAAGACATCATCGATAAGCTGCCCGAAGGCGAAGAGCTTAGTGGAATCCTTAAAGGCGGCCTTGATAAGCTGATGGAAAGCCTCGATTCGGTGAAGGTGGAAATTGAAAAGCAGTAGGATCGCTGCACCCGAAGGAGGCAGTTACCCCACAAACTGCCGTAAATGCCGGTAACTCTGCCGTAAGCTGGCCTTACGCAGCTCCGTGTCGCCCTCAAAAGTCCGGTCTTCCACCTCCACGCAGATGGCGCCGTCGTAGCCGGTCTCGCGCAGGTAGCCAACGAAGCGCCCCCAATCCACATCGCCCAGCCCGGGAATCTTTGGCGTATGCCAAAGGTTGGGATGGCTGAATACACCATGACGGTTTCGTTTGTCAACGTCGATACGCGCATCCTTGGCGTGTACGTGAATCATCCGCTCCGGGTAATCCCGGAAGGGGAGGGTGTAGTCCATGTGCTGAAGGATAAAATGGCTGGGGTCATAGTTCAGCCCCCAGTTAGCATTGGGGATGTCAGCCCACATCCGCTCCCAAACGGCGGGGCTGATGGCCAGGTTCGTGCCGCCCGGCCACTCGTCTTTCGTGAAACGCATGGGGCAGTTCTCGATGCCGATGGAGACACCTTTCTCTTCGGCGTATGACACAATTGGGCGCCAGGTTGCCAGAAAGCGGGGCCACTGTTCTTCGATGGTGCGGTTTTTGTCCCGGCCAACAAAAGTGGTAACGCAGTTGATGCTAAGAGCGGCAGCGGCGTCGATTAGCGCCAGGATGTGATCGGTATACACTTTTGCCTCCGCCTCATCCGCAGCCAGCGGGTTCGGATAGTAGCCCAGGGAACTGATGCTGACGCCGTACTTTTTCTGTAAATCGACAATCTCCTCAATGCCAGCTTCATCGAGCCGGCTGATGTCAATGTGGGTAACGCCGGCGTAGCGGCGTTCTGCCTTGCCGGGTGGCCAGCACATGACTTCCAGACAGTCATAACCCACTTCAGCGGCGAAGGCGAGGTGCTCTTCCAGGGAAAGCTCGGGGAGAATAGCGGTAACGTAGCCTAGCTGCATGAGATCAATTATTTCGGTCGAAGAATTGTATTCCGAGTAAATCAGAAGCGCTGTTTATGCGAATCAACGGAGATGAACTCATTGGCTCAAAGCACTAAAGAAAAGAAAAATATTTTTTGGCTTTGCTGTCACACTTTATTCAATGGGCGGATATAAGTACCCGAAAGCAGCTCCTGAACGGGCTGTATTCATTTTGCAAACCAAAGAAACTTCGCTTTATGCAATTTCGTATTTTATCCTACGGCATGATCTTTTTCCTGGCCGCTTCCGCCATTTTTTCTTCCTGTGGGATTTTTGAAACGGATGAATTTGAACTCAACCCCATTCTGGATTGCCCGGAGATACAACTCAATTTCGGGGACAGCTGTGAGCTGACCATCCTTGGCGCTCCGCAGACGTTTTTTGGCGTAGTGACCGAAGACTGTGAATGCCGGGGCGATACGCTGGGGAATATTTTTGACTGCCCTGAATGGGAGCTCAACTTCCGGGATACTTGTATGAATGCGGACGGCACCCTTGGTATTCTTTCCGGAGACTGTGTGTGTCTCGGCGGTTCTTCCACGGATTTTGACTGCCCTCGCTTAGAAACCAATATTGGGGATACCTGCAGACTTGACAACGGTGACTTCGGCATTGCCAGCGAGGATTGCGAGTGCTTAGGAAACGGGAATACCTTCGACTGCCCGGAGCTACAGGCGAACTATAACGATGCCTGCCGGGTGCCAGGCGGAGGGGAAGGTTTTATTGACGAGAACTGTAACTGTGAAGCAGTAACCACTACTTATGACTGCCCTGAATTGATGCTGAATTTTCGCGATTCCTGCATGCTGGCCGATGGCTCTTTTGGCATCCTTTCCGGAGACTGTGAGTGTTTGGGAGGAGGGAATACTTTTGATTGCCCCGACCTCCAACTGAATGTCAGGGATACCTGTACGCTTAGTAATGGTAACTTAGGCATAGTAAATGAACGCTGTGAATGTATTGGAGATGGCTCAGGAGCTTTTGACTGTCCGGAATTAGAGGCCAACGTCGGGGATGCCTGCCGCACCCCTGCGGGAGGAGCAGGAATTGTCACCCAAGACTGTGGCTGTGAAAGCAACAGCATGTTCGATTGCCCCGACCTGCAGCTCAACATCGGAGATGCCTGTATTACGGCAGACAGTATTCCCGGATCGATTGGCCGGGATTGCAGGTGTAATTAAGTGTGGCTAACAAATTGCACAAACGGGCAGAAAAAAGCCCCTCGACTACGCCCTCCACACCCATTCGACTACGCTCAGAGACCGAGGTCGGGCTTTGCCCGGTGACCGGCGAGTTAATGTTAGGCCGTCGACAAACTTCGCCTCAAGCGAAGTTTGTCGACGGTCTTTACCCCACAGGCCCGGACCCCGAGCGTACATCGACCGACCGAAGGGAGTGGACCGGCGAAGCCAGCCGCGCAGTGAAATGGTAGTCGAGGGGTGCTTGTGCAAATTGTTATCCACACTATAACTAAAAACATTAGCGGTAGCACCACTTTGAAGCTTACCTTACTACCTGAGGAGGTAAGCGGTTCGCCCGCGATCAGGGCGGGTAGACTTGCCGACTAGTCGGCCCGCCTTATTTAAAGAACTAAATTGATGAACCAGGGAATTGATCAGCGACTGATTGCCGACTGCATCGCCAACCAACGGGTGGCGCAACGGCGGCTCTATGAACTGACGGTCCCCTACTTTACCATCATCGCCAAACGCTACCTCCGTAATCCGGAAGATCTGAAAGACACCCTGCAGGACAGCTACCTGAACATTTTTCATAAGCTGGAGCAGTATGATCCGTCGCGGGCGGGATTCAAAACATGGGCCACCCGCGTGCTGATCAATAACTGTCTGAAGAGAAATTCAAACGGACAAAAGAATGCTACGGAAGAACTCATCGCGGAAAGAAGCCAACAGTGTACCTCACCGGAGGTGATAGAGAAGCTGTCTACTGATGATTTGATCATCTGGCTAAAGCGAATGCCCGAAGCCTATTACGCCGTTTTCAGCCTGAACGTAATTGATGGATTTTCGCATCCTGAAATCGCGGAGATGCTGAATATTGACGCTGCCCTTTCCCGCAAACGACTTTCGCGGGCAAGAGCCTGGTTGAAACAGGAGATGGTGCGCGACCCGAAGTCTCCCCTGCGGGATGACCCACGATTCCGGCGGGAGATGATGAGCATTCAAGCCTTCATGTTGGTGCAGGCCTTCGTTTATGGCTTACCGGATGTGTAAGCATTTTACTCACCAATCTTAGTACAACTATACGATACAGATTTACCCGAATATCAGTATGAAACTATTTGAAGATTACATCCGACGGCACTTCCGCGAAGCGACCTCCACTGAGGAGATCGATGCGGATGACCTTTGGGCGGACATCGAGGCCGGACTACCGCCAGAGAATGAGGAGGAACCCGTTGCTGGTTCTCCGTTCCGGGGTGTGGTCCTTAGCCTGCTGCTTGGCGGGCTTATTCTGGCCGGGCTGCTGCTATGGCCCTTTGGAGGTCAGCAAGAACGCGCTCTGGCGGACTTGGCAACAGAAAGAGACTCCGTTGTGGCGAGTAGTGAGCCGAACCTTCCGGCGGAGCTGCCCAAGCTGGCTACGGGAAGTGCGCAGGAGGCGATGGTTGCTTCCGAAATGGAATCTGTGAAGACTGGTTCGCAGCCCGCTACTCCCTCTGCTTCCTCCGGGAAACATCCCTCTGCACCTGCGGGTCCCGCCCCCCAAAACGCATCCGCATCCAACGAAACCAAAGTGGAGTCCACTTCTCCTTCGGGAGCGACCACTGGTCGTACCAGAGTGGAGCGAAACGCTGCTGCCGGAACGACGGCAAGCGCGACACGATCGATCGAAAATGAAGCGGAGCGACTCACCTTACTGCAGCTTACCGACCTGCCCGCCAGCCAATCCACGGCTTCTGCGGAAGGGCGTACGTCACCTTCCGGATTTTCCAACACGGCGCAAGCTGGCGTTGAAAAAGAAGTCGATGCTACTGCAGCCTTGTCTGCCAGAGTGTCACTTCCTTCCCTTGCCATTGAACCGCTAAGTCTCGACGAAAACCTCCCCGCCTTTCCTGAAGTATCATTTTCCCCGCCCTCACCGGAGACCTTCCGAACGGCCGGTGCGGCTAAGCTGGAGTTCAGCGCTTCAGCAGGTACTAGCCTGATGCTCCGGAAATACCTGAACCCATCCGAAGGAAATGCTGCAAACGCTCTTAATGCTGCCGTTGGCAACACCTTCGGCCAGTCTGTTTCGCTGGAACTTTCATACCGGCTCTCCAATAAATTCAGGCTTAATACGGGACTGGAGTATTGGCGGACGCACAATACTTTTCGCTACACCATTGAGCGGGATACGGTAGCGGCTCATCCTTCTTTTCCCTACCGGACTACGGCGGCCACGTCCATCCGCCGGATTGCACACAACAATTACCAGCAATTTTTATCTCTCCCGGTTTTATTGGAATACCGCCAGACCTTTGGGCGCTACACTGCAGGCCTGGGAGCAGGCGTAGGCCTGAATTACCAATTACAGGCCAGCGGGCGAACGCTGGCTGCACCGGACGAAGTCATTACCTATGACTCCTCCTCTGGAGATACTTCCGATTTCTTTCTGTCCTACCGGCTGCGACCTTCCCTGATGTTCAGCCCGAGGCCTAACAGCCGTACCAGGCTCCTTCTGCAAGCGGATGTTCACTACTATCGCTTCGGGGAATCCTCCGTAACGGGGCTCCGTCAGCGGGCTGTTTTGCTGGGCGGCAGTATTGGGATTACTTACGGGCTTTGATTAGATCGCAAGTTACGAGCTATAGTGATTAAAAGATTAAGGTACATACACATCTCACTCGGACGCTTGCAGGACGCTTCGCGACGCTACAAGGTCCTGGTACCCGACTCAAGGGGCCTCTTAGCGTCCCGCAGTATTGCGGGACCTGAGAGCGTCCCGGTGCTATCTATTAATCACCTTAGATACCGAACGCCTGGGCTTGGAGACTAGTCCGAACGCACGAAGCGGGTCACGATCAGCCACGTAAAGCCGCTCCCATAAACGGCTGATCATACACCCGTTCTCCCTTGGCGGCGTAGATCGCGTTCGCCAGTGCACCCATGATGGGCGGCAGGGAAGGTTCGCCGAGTCCGGTGGGCTTGATGCCATTGTCAACGAAGTAGGTATTGATCTCGCGGGGTGCTTCGGCGTGCCGAATGAGGCGGTAGCTGTCAAAATTCTGGTGATCGGGTTTACCGTCGGTAAAGGTCATTTGTCCGTAGAGGGCGTGGCCGATGCCATCGACGATGCCACCTTCGATCTGGTTGCGGGCACCTTCGGGGTTAACGACGATACCGCAGTCTACGGCGCAGTCAACTTTATCCACTTTCGGGTTGCCATTGTCGTCGAGTTCCAGGTGTAGCACCTGGGCAACGTAGGAGTTATGGCAGTAATAGGCGGCTACACCGCGGGCTTCGCCCGCGTCGCCGTCCCAGCCGGATTCTTTGCGAACGAGCTTCAACACGCCAGCGTAGCGCTCGGCGTCGTAGTCGTTCTTTTCCCCGACGGGGTCCTTGATGGCCCGGTCGAAGAGTTCGAGGCGGAAGTCGATGGGGTCTTTGCCGGCGGCTTCGGCTACTTCGTCGAGGAAGGCCTGTTCGGCACCCGCGATGAAGTTGGAGCGCGGTGCCCGCCAGGCACCGGTGGAGATGTTGGAGTCCATGCTGATGTTCTCAGCCAGGTAGTTGTCTACCGTTCCGGCGGGGAATCGGTTAGCAAAGATGGGGCTGCCATGGGTGCCCGTGCCGCGCACGTGGAAAGCGATGAGCTTGCCGTCGGCGTCGAGGCCGGCGCGGTACTTCACGAGGTAGTCGGGGCGGTAAGTGCCCTGGGTCATGTCGTCTTCGCGGGTGTAGACGAGTTTGACGGGAGCGCCCGCCTGCTTGCTGATGAGCGCTGCTTCCACGGCGAAACTACCGTAGAGCCGGCGGCCGAAGCCGCCGCCCATGCGGGTCATGCCCACTTCGATCTGCGCGGGGTCCATATCGAAGAGCGTAGCGATGGATTTTTCCAAAAACTCCGGTGTTTGTACCGGGCCGTGTAGTTCAGCCTTCTCGTCCGTCACGTGAGCGAAGAAATTCATCGGCTCCATGGTGTTGTGGGGCAGGAAGGGAGCAGAGTAGGAGGCCTCAACGATCTTGGCGGCGCTGGCGAAGGCGGCTTCCGGATCGCCATCACGGCGGGCTTCTTCGGCTTTGCCGTTAGCGATCAGGTCGGCCATTTTGGCTTTGTGGCCGGCCGTGTCTTCTGCGTCACTGGCTTTGGCCCATTCTACGGTGACGGCTTTTTTGGCCTGCATCACCTGCCAGGTGGATTTGCCCACTACGGCCACCTGTTTGCGTACCGTGGCACCGTCGGACCATTGCATTTCTTTGCCCTCGGGGGCACAGTCGATGGAGAAAACGTCCGTAATGCCGGGCATGGCCAGCGCAGCGGCGGCGTCAAAAGATTTTAACTCCAGACCGAAAGCCGGCGGGTGAATGATGCCGGCGTAGAGCATGCCTTCGCGCTGTACGTCGATACCGAAAAGAGGCTTTCCGGTAGCTATTTTTTTGGCGTCGACGTTCTTTTTGCCGTGGCCGATAATTTTGAAATCTTTAGGGTCCTTTAATTCGACCTCGGTGGGTACTTCCATCGTGGCGGCCAGGGAGGCCACTTCGCCGTACCCGATACTTTTGCCGGAGGCATCGTGGTGAATGACACCGTTTTCGGTGCGGAGTTCTCCGGCGGGAACCTCTAGTTTTTCGGCGGCGGCGGAGACGAGCATGGCGCGGGCCGTAGCGCCCGTGTTGCGCAGTGGCTCCCAGCCGTGGCGGATGGATTGGCTGCCGCCGGCAATCTGTCGCTCAAAGTTTTCGGTGTCCAGTTTGCCCTGCTCCACAACCACGTTTTTCCAGTCAACGTCGAGCTCTTCGGCGATGATCATCGGCATGGCCGTTTTTACGTTCTGACCAATTTCCGGGTTAGGACTCATGATGGTTACCACGCCGTTATCGCCAATTTTGATGAAGCCGTTGAGCTCCATCCATTTTTCGGGCATCACCAGCTCGGGCTCCATGGCCACTACTGGTTTGGGTTCGCAGGAGGTAAGGATGCTGAAGCCCAGCATAAAACCACCGCCGGTGGCGGCGGAGACTTTCAGGAAATTTCTACGGGATTTATTGGTAGACATTGGAGTAAGGATTGGGGCGCTGAACGCCGGTGCAAAGGAAGTTGGAAAAGCAAGGTAGGGGAGTGTCAGGCTCTTGTGCCGGGAGGTATGGTCACCGCCGGAGCGAACCGAAGACGCACGCGCTAACTCAGCTTTCCGGCGGCCGTTTTAACCGCTGCATGAATGCGGAGGTAGGTGCCGCAACGGCAAATGTTGCCCGACATACCGGCGGTGATGTCTTCATCCGTAGGATTGGGCGTGAGCTCCAGCAGGGAAGCAGCGCTCATGATCTGCCCCGCCTGGCAGTAGCCACACTGGGGCACGTCGTGCTCCAGCCAGGCTTGTTGTACGGGGTGAGTGCCGTTTTCTGAGAGTCCTTCGATGGTGGTGACCTTGTTGCCGCCTTCGGCGACCTGGCTGACGGGCATCTGGCAGGAGCGCATCGCTACCCCGTCAATGTGTACCGTGCAGGCGCCACATTGCCCGATGCCGCAGCCGAACTTGGTGCCAACGAGACCGAGATCATCGCGTAATGCCCAGAGTAGAGGGGTGTCGGGGGCAGCGTCTACCGTCCTTGATTTGCCGTTAACGGTGAGTTGGAATTGAGCCATGGGGCGCAGGTTTTTTATGAGGTTGGAATGTGGGTGCTAAAGATAGGGTTTTTTGGTTTTGTGAGTTTTGTGAATTTTCAACTGTTTGCAGACCTGTTGTAAATGGGAGGATCTATTCTGATGCTACCTGATTCAGGTTGAAACTGTCACGATTTTAATACATAATTGTGTCTAACTTTTATTTTTTTGATGTTTTCTAAATTTTCACTTTTGGAGCGTTAGAATAGAATTTTTGGTCAAATATTGGCTATAATAGAATGTATCATGGGTTTTTAGTAATTATTTATTATTGATTCTTGCATTTTTGTTATAGATGATAGTATATTTATATCGTACTAACATTAAGACTGGTTTTCGCCAGTAAACCCAAACCCAAACCCAAACCCAAACCCAAACCCAAACCCAAACCCAATGCGTTACTCGTTACTCGTTACTCGCTATCCGTTAGCGATATTAATTCTTGTGCTCTGTTGCCAAGCTTTGACTGCACAAAATGTAGATGCTGTCCAATTTGATAAAGAATATGCTGCTAGAATTGACGCTGCCAGGAATGTCCAGGCCAAGATGATAGCAGACAAATACTCTGAGGGCTGTGAACTTTCCGTAAATGTTGAATGTAAAGTAATTCGATTCTATTCATTCTCTCTGGTTCAAATAACTACCTCCGAAACGGGAGGGGATGTCCTTTTAGAGAGAGCTGATGGCGGTAAAAATATGTCATTAACGCTTATCGAACCAGTAACAGTTGTCAAGATTCCTAATGACCGTTTTTTTACAGTTTTAGCTAAAAATTCGTGCGGTACAGAAGAGGAAGTCACCTCTTTTTCCACTACCCCAAAAGAACAGAATGATCCAATAGATTTGAATCGGGATGATTATAATGTTGTCCTTGAATGGCAAAAGAGTGGAACAGACATCAACTCCTTCTTAGATAAGTCTAATGATATTGATGAGTTCTCCAAGATTAGGTTACTACAACAACTTAGATATGGTGGGAAACCGATTCAAGATAAGTATGAAGACCTAAATTTTTATCCGTCGGAATCAGTATTTATCGGGGCCAAGTCCCTAACAGATGACTGCCAATGCGCATCAGTTAGAGTGGCTATGAACTATGACTTAGAGCCTTATGTCCGTGTACGGTCTGATGGTAGAATCTCCGGAGACTATGGTTCTAGACTTGACCAAAGATTTCGTGGAGGAGATATCAGAGCAGATCAATATTGGGCATACGAGGGACCTTCACGTTACCAAGAAATGTTCGTAAATACCTTGCGGTGTGTAAATGCGCCCTATGAGTTCTATTGGAACCGAGATGCTGTTCAGCAAGGGAATAGTGATGTGCTTCCCGTTGATTTTACAGCAACACTTGAGTTTCTATGGGTGTGTACCGGTTCTAACGGCCTTCCCTCGGATTGTGGCTGTGATCGCGAGGTGGCCTTTGAATGGGATTATGAATCTGTCGTGAGAGCTAATGCAGAAGTGATTAGTGGAGGACTTTTTTGCGGAAGTAATCGAAATGCCAGAGCCTCAGCAGTTGACGCAATGATGGTAACATTTACGGAAGTAGGCAATGCCGAATCATTTGAGATACTCTCCATGCAAACGAATGGACAAGCATCGGAATGTTCCCAGACTTACAATGGGCCAACGGCATCAGAATTTCTTGAATTTGCCTTTACTGTCTATCAATTTACCCAAGATCCACCAGCGGGTACAGGAACACCAGGCCAATCGGAAGAACAAATCCAAAACATCTGGCAAAACAGCTTAATCAGCGATGCTATTGCTCAGGTCGGAAATGCATTAGAGGACCCCTGGTTAGATAAAACACCTTGTTCTATTGAAGTATCCGGTCAAAGAAGGTCCCTTCAACAGACAGGCGCGAATCGGAATCATAATGTGACGATCAGGCCCAATACGCCGGTTAGAGTGGTTCTTGGCGCGGCCGGAGTACTAGAAGCTAGTGGACTACGTAAATGGGAAACTAATGCGAGTATATACTCTTCTTTTAGGTTAGCAGGGATAATGCAAGGAGGAGGAAGCCCAGACCCGAATAATGATTGTTGCTCACCTTATGTTGCTTCCTGGCTGTTATCAACTATGGCCGATGATATACCTGGGAGTGCAAGCGAGTCAAACTATCAGAATGCTACCAGAGCTTTCTTTAATCTTAATGGATGGCTAAGAAATGTATGGAGTGAGACAGGACACGGTTTTACTTACAATGGTTTTACTTGTCCCACCCCCGTAAGTATTAACGTTGTTCCTCCGAGAACGGACGATTTTGATGATGTCTTTATTACAGAAACAAGCTTTGAGAGTACGAATGTAGCTTTTCGGCAAATGGAAAATAGCTCCTCTCAAATGGCTCGGGTATCGCTCTATAATATCAATGGTCAGGAGTTTATGAGACAGGAGATATCAATGGGGAATTCAATCGTAATAGATTCAGGCAACCTGCCGGCTGGAATATATTTTCTGTCAGCAACATTGTCTGATGGTCGTCGTTACGCTAAAAAAATCATACTCCAATGATTTTATTAAAATCAAGAATACAGACAGTACTGTTATCCCTCTTGCCTTGCCTGATGCTAATTGGTTGCGATGGCTGCGATGAAGACATTATTACCCCAAGAGGAGAAGAATGTTACAACGTATGTAAAGGTGTCGCTGAATGCCAAAACGGATATTGCGAATGTCCGAATCAGGAAGCGCAATTGGCCCCTGGTTTTTGCATTCAAAACAGTGAGGCAATAAACTTCATTAGCTATGATCAGTATCCCGGCTTGATGGATACACTTATTATGTCTCTTTTGGAGGAGCCATTTGACCTGACTTGGCAAAATGGAGATCCTAGGCTCAAAGACGGGGCTGGTAAAATGTATAATCGGGATCCAGACGCCTTGTCAATTGGAAGCAGCCAAAGTGTGATTACCTATGTATTTCCCGGTGATTTTACAACACCCGTGGACTCAGTTTGGATTTACGATCTTTTTGATAAGAGTAACAATCAATATTCCTTTCGTGCTGGAGAATGGCATTGTCGAGGGAAAACGTTTGTTGGCCGATTTGTAGATCGTAATACTATAAAAGGAGAAATTTTTCTGAATCTCTGTAGTACAAATGGAAGTACTCCAATGCCTATAGAAATTCAACCGGAGACTCGTTATCCCGTTACTTTTAAACGGTGGCAGGGTAGTTGATATAATTTTTAGGCGATAATTATTGCCCTAAGGAATCCAAATTTTCTTAGCGTATTTTTTGAGTAGTTCTTAAAGATTGAAAGGGCGCGCAAACTAGGTTGTTGCTTCTTTTGGCCCCCCAAAGGCGAATAAAAGCGACGGTTTGGTCTGCGCCGCCCCTTAAAGAAACTCAATAAATCCCCCCGGTATGCACGACAACAACACTGCTGCCCTCCGGATATTTACCCGCTCTGAGCCGGTCCAATACACCAGAAAAAAGCTTCGCCGTATAGATCGGCTCCAGCTGTGGAAGCCCCGGCTCCCCGATGTCCGCCCGGCTTGCGATTCCCTCCGACGGGACGACCCACTCCCAGGGGAATTTGCCGTAGCCGCCAAAGTGATAATCCGTTATGCATGTCCAGTTTTGGGAGACTCCTGGTCCAAGTAATTGCTGAATCTCATCCGCCATCCAATCTCCCTTCAGAGCGGGATAAACCTCAATGCGGGTCTTGGGATCAGCGGCCTGGATGATGCCAGCGGCAGACCCACCGGTGCCGGCACTAATGCACAGAAAATCGGGTGGCTGGCCGAGATCGGAGACCACTTCGCCATACAGTTTGCCTACGTTGCGGGCACTTTCTTTGGTCGTACCACCTTCGGGAATAAACCAGATGAATTCCGGGGGCAGGCGATGTTGTTCAGCCAGTTCGGCCTGGCGTAATCGTAGCCAGCTTGCCTCGTTTTTGAAGCGGTATTCGGACCGGCTTAGCAGCGTTATGATCGCCCCGTCCCGCCGTGCCTGATCCAGCAAAGCATTGTCCACTTCTTCCCCGCGCACGAAGAGATGGACGGGGATGCTGTAAAGTCGCCCGGCCGTAGCCAGCGCAGAAACATGATTGCTGTACGCACCACCGAAGCTGACCAGCAAAGGCGTAGGCTTTGCGGCCACGGCCGCCCGCAATACCGGTTCCAGCTTGCGCACTTTGTTGCCCTGCAGGGCGGTACCCGGGGCAGGGGTGTAAAGATCGTCGCGCTTGCAGAAAAGGGCAATGTCTCGTGCCTTGGCGGCAGACAGGTGTAAGGGCTGAAGCGGGCTTTTAGCAGGAGGGGGGAAGGGCATGGTTTTGTTAAAGCCTATTGGTTTGGCCGAAATTCTGGTCGAGACGCTGTACGTCGATCGCGAACGGGGCCGTGTTTACTAAGCCTGCCGAGCACGAAGTACTGCGAAGCAAATGTAAAGGCTCCCGGAGCGTTTTAGCGGGGTAGCTTCCTGTCTTGGCAGTTGTTGCACGGTCAAAGTCGCTGGCGCTCCCTTGCCCGAACGACGGCTGAAGCCGTCGCTACAGGGCGTCTCGACCAAGTGCCTAAGCCGCCAATGGTTCGGATAGCTTCCTGTCTTGGCAGTTGTTGCGCGGGCAAAGTCGCTGGCGCTCCCTTGCCCGAACGACGGCTGAAGCTGTCGCTACAGGGCGTTACGCCGCCACTGGCTCGATATCAAAGCCAGCTTCTTCTACCATCTTGATGATGGCGGAAGCGGGTACGTTACCTTCTACGGTAAGTACTTTGTCTTCTTGCTCAACGTCTACCCGCCAGATGGTGACGCCTTCCAGGTCGTCGAGAAAAGGCGTGACGCTGCGGACACAGCTGCCGCAATTAATGTTGGTTTTGAATTCCTGAATTTTACGCATGGATGCTATTAGTTGCTACTAATTTAAACGCACGAATGGGGAAAAAGTCAATAGGTAAGCCTCAAATGGTCGGATGATGACAGGAGACCGGACATTTTTATTCAGGCCTTCCAATCCGCCACCCACTGACGAATAATGGGCACGCGGCTCTGGTCCATGCTTTTAGGCAGGGCGGCTTCGATGGCGGGGATTTCGGCCAGGACGGCGGCGCGGTCACCGCGCAGGTTAGCGATGGTGGCCCGCGTGAGTGGCAGGCTGAGAGATTCAGTGAAAGGGCTGTCTTCGTACTGAGCTAAAGCGGCTTCTGCGGCGGCTAAATCTTTACGATACTGGGCCTCAAAAATGGCTTGCTCGAGATAAAAGCCCCCGTGGGAGCCGGGAGGATATTCGTCGAGCCTTCCCATTACGCTTTCCAAAAGTGCTGCGGCCTGCGGAATATTGTTAACTCCCAGGGCGTGCAGATAACGGTAGTAATCCATCGTAACCCGTTGTTGGGCGGGGATGGAGGTGTCAGCGGCTACGGTGGCAAAACTATCGGCAGGAAGATCTTCGTGCGGACGGCCCGATCGCAGGTGCGTCATGGCTTGCAAGCCAGCAAGATCCGCAGCAGCAGTGGGGCCGTTGCGGGCAAAGTTTATGATCCGCAGCCCATCGCTGGCAAAACCACCCGCCCGGAAGGGGAGTATGGTTGCTATGAAGATCGCGCCGGAGAAGGCCCCGAGGGCGAAAAGTAAAAAGCGGACGAAGGTCCCCTCCGGCAGAAGGTTGCCAATCAGGAAACAAAAGCCGAGCAGGAGTAGCGATGCCAATGGCCCACCTGCCGCAAACCACATGAAACGCTGGCGCAGGCGGTGGTCTCCGTTGGGCAACATCATCGCTACACCTCCGGCCAGATTGAGTGATTTATTCCAGGCAAAGCGAATGCCACCGCTGTCTTTGGGCTTCCAGGAGAAAGGCCCGACGGTAAGACCGAAAAAATCAAAGTTCTGGGTTTTTCCTGCCACTACGTGCCCGAGCTCATGGATGCCTACCACTAAGAGATACATGAGGGGGAGAAGGAGGATTAGGTAAACTTTACTATTGCCCGGGAGTAGGCTGGCCGTTTCAGTATCACTGCCGGACAGGAAGAATTTAGCGCCCAGGTAGCCAATCATTCCACCCATAATCAATAGCCCCGCAAAAGACAAAATTTTCTTCATGCTTCCAATGTAGGATAAGCACGGGCGAAATTGTTATCTCCGGGTAAATAAATCGACCAACAGTGAACGCTTCCTGACTGAAGGCATTCCATAGTTTATGAATATCCGTCTTGTACCCCGGGAAGAGTTTGACAAGCAGCTTTACGACAGCTGCGTCCACTACGCCACCAACGGCAACATTTATGGCTATCACTGGTTTCTGAACGCCACAACGGACGATTGGGACGTTCTGGTGGAAGACAACTGGAGTAGTGTTATGCCCCTGCCAAAAACCAAAAACTGGCTGGGGAGAACCCGGCTCGAACAACCGAGACTGATCTCGGACCTGGCCGTCTACAGCGTAAATGTGCTTAGCCCGAAGCGCGTCCAGGCCTTCTGGGACGCGATACCGAAGGAATATCGCAGTGGAAACCTGACGGTTGAACCCGCTTCAGCGCCTAAGGTGAGTAATCGCTTTACCGTCGAGGCGGCTACGGGGACGGCCCTTACGCTGAACCGACCTTACGAGCAAATCATCGAAGACTTTTCCCCCGGCTACCACGAAGGCCTCGTGCGGGCGGAGATGGCCCGCCTGCGTCCGGCCAGTAGCTTCAAACCGGAGCGTCTGGCGGACCTCTGGCTACAGGTCAATGGTAAGACCGCCGAAAACGAATGGCGATACCACGCCATGCAGCGCATCATGTACCAGGTGTTACACCGGGGCTGGGGCGGCACCCAGGCGGTCCAGGACGATAAGGGGGAGATTCTCGCTATGGTCTTCCTTGCCTACAGCCACCATCGAATCTTTCCGCTCTTTACCGTGGAGACGGCGGAGGGGAAGTCCGTTGGGGCGTTAACCTATCTGTGGGATAATGTCCTGAAGAGCCATGCGGGCAAGGAGCTGAAGGTCAGGCGGGAGGAGATATTGGTTTGAGCTGCGCGCGAAACTTTTACGTGTTGAATTTGTATTTTTACACGTAAAGGCAATGAAATGGATAAGAAACTCACCTTAAGTCTGAATGCACTCGTGGTCGAAAAGGCAAAAAGTTATGCCAGGGATCATGGTGTCAGTCTCTCTCGCATGATTGAGAATTATTTAGCCACACTAACTATCACAGAAGGAGAGGAAGGAGAACTCGTAATTTCGCCCTTAGTGAGCCGGCTGGTCGGAGTAATTGACTTAGACGATGATACGAAAATCGACTACAAATCCGATTACGCGGACTACCTAACGGAGAAGTACAAATGAAGAAGCTATTTATAGATACTAACATCATATTAGACTTACTCGCTAAAAGACCAGAATACGCTTCTGCCGCTGCACTCTTCACTTTGGGCGACAATAAGAAAGTTGATCTGTATGTATCCTCTCTTTCATTTGCTAATATGAATTACATACTCCGTAAGTTGTTAGGCAAAGAAAAGACGATTAAAGTCTTGCGAGATTTAGAGCTAATCGTAAGCATCACCGACCTGAACGGTAAGATTGTTCAGCTAGCCCTAAACGATTCAGACTTCAAAGATTTTGAAGACGGACTTCAGTATTACTCCGCAGTAGAGATTGGGGCTGACGTTATCATCACCAGAAACCTTCCCGATTTTAAGCATTCCAAAATACCGGTGCTGACCGCTGATCAGTATTTGAAGTTGAGGGAGTAGGATTCTTGGGGAGGAACGAAACAAGATTAAGAATCTGTTGAGCAGCCTGGTGGGATAGGAAAATAAGGTCAGGCGGGAGGAGATATTGGTTTAGCCTGCCATCCACCGAGCCTTGCGGAGCTTCACCCGTTCGCCGCGGGTGGTTCAGGATTTACCATTCAAGATGTAACCCAAATCGTCGGACGAACTTTTTCCAGAAAGCAGCTTTGCTGGCTTCCAGAAAAAAGGATTCGTCCGACGACTTCAGAGAAATTTCTCACACCACCCGCATCCCCACCGGATCCCACCCCATCACTTTCTTCCCGAAATAGCTCTCATTGGCGAGTAGCGACGGCGCCGCCGCCCGGAAGCCAAAGGCACCATCTTCTACTACTTTGCCGCCGGTACGGATGGCGGTAAACCAGTTGTTAAAGTGGTGGACATGGTCGGAGTAACCTTCAGGTGTGCGATAGGTCCACTCATTGGGGCCAACGACCTCCGGTGGCGCGGGAGGGTAGGTGGCTTTATACCATTTTTCGAAGTCAGCGCGGGTGCTTTCCGGGAAGGTGTTGAAGCTGTCCCAGCCCCCGTAACCGGGGGCGGCAGGGAGTTGGTTCCTCCGCAGGGTGAGGGAGTTGTAGCCCAGTTCCAGACTCCCTTCGGTGCCAATCAGGCGGGTTTGGCTACCGCCACCGCCGCCCGCGACGAAGTTCACCCGAAGTTGCATATTGAATGCCGGGTGGCCGGGCTGCTCGGCGTAGTCGCAGTTGGCGAGGAAGACGTCGGGCACGTCGCGGCCATCTTCCCAATAGCGGAGGCCGCCAGTGGCGAAGACGCGGTTGGGGCCCACGGAGTCTAACATCCGGTGCACTCCGGAGAAGAGGTGAACGAAGAGGTCTCCTCCCACGCCGGTGCCGTAATCCTGGTAATTTCGCCAGCGGAAGAACCTTGTTGCGTCGAAGGGGAGGTCACCAGTGTCTTTGAGGAAGGTGTCCCAGTCAACGGTTTCCGGCGAAGCATCCCGCGGAATGGAATACTGCCAGGCGCCGAGGGCGCTGAAGCGATCGTTGTAGGTCTCGATCATCACGAGCTGACCGAGCTCTCCGCTGCGGTAGATGTCGCGGGCTTTATCGAGCAAAATGGAACTCACCCGCTGGCTGCCGACGATGAGTACGCCCGGGTTTCGCTTTTCGGCTTCCAGAATTGCCCTGCCTTCATCCAGACTTTGCACCAGCGGTTTCTCGCAATAAACATGTTTGCCCGCATCCAATGCTGCAATCGTTATGGTATCGTGCCAATGATCTGGTGTGGCGACGATGACGGCGTCGATGTCTTCGCGGAGGAGCAGCTCGCGATAGTCTCGCGTAACGTACAGCTCCTTGCCGTACACTTCCTTTGCCCGCTCCAGGCGACCGGTGTAGAGGTCACAGGCCGCTACCATTTTTATACCCGGGTTTTTCAGCGCGGCATTTACGTTGTTGAAGCCCTGAATGCCGAGCCCGACGCAGGCGAGGTTGATCTGGTCATTGGCGGCGAAGCCGAAATCCGGGAACGTCAGGGTGGCACCCGCTACCTGTGAGCTTAACACCGGAGCGGCCAGCAGGGCGGGGAGGCGACGGAGGAATTTTCTTCTGGTGGACATGGCTCGACGTTGGTTTGGACAGCCAAAGTAACCAACAAGACTTAGATGTTGCCCAATATCCTGTCCATTATCCAACTGGTGTGAAGGGCAGTCTTGCCCGTGGAGGGGTGAAAGTAGTCACCGCTCAGGAGTTGCCGCTGCATATTCTCTACGTGAGGTAGCTGAACGTGATAAGGGTGGTCAATAAATTTCTCCTGCCGTTTGTCACCCTGAATCAGAACAACAGGCTGCTCCTCGAAAATCGCAAACTGGATGCTTCCCTTGCTGCCGACAATTTCAACGCGGTCTTCTGATCGGCTGCTGCCAAAATTCCAGTGTCCCGTACCGGTTATTTTATCGTCGTGGAGCCAGCAGGCGGAGAAAGCGTCTTTTGCGCCGTACAGCCCCTGTTGGTTCAGGCTGATGCCGTGCACCTCCGTCATGTCGCCTAAGAAAAAGGTAAACAGATCAAGCCCGTGACTGGCCAGATCATCGAAATAGCCACCCGGAGCTACTGCCGGGTCGGTTCGCCAGTTGTCAGCCCCGGACAGGTCCTGAGCGCTGGGTGGTTTACTCAGCTGCCAGTTGATATGGCGCAGGTCACCGATTTGCTGATCGTCCAGCCAGGTTTTTACCTGAGTGAAACGGGGGAGGGAGCGCCGGTAATAGGCGGAAAACAGGGGAAGGTTCCGCTCAGCAAAAGCTTCGTAAATGGCGAGGCTGTCCGCATAGCTTGGAGCCAGGGGTTTTTCCACACAGCAGGCTTTTCCGGCGGCGGCTACTTTTACGGCATACAAGCAGTGGGTGTCGGGCGGGGTAGCGATATAGATGGCGTCAACGTCGGGGTCGTTAATGAGCGCATCGGCGTCCGTATAGTATTTCTCTACGCCATGGCGTGCAGCGTAGTCCTTTACTTTCTCGGCATCCCGTCGCATGACTGCACTTAGCGTAAAGCCTTCTGTCTGCTGGTAGGCGGGGCCGCTTTTTATTTCCGTAACGTCTCCGCAACCGATGATGCCCCAGCGAAGGGGAGTAGAAGTGGGGGTATTACTTGTCATGGGGGCTGTTCTTTAAAAAGAAAAGGGCGCGGCCGCAGGTGCTGGTGCAAAGGTGAATAAGCAATGAGGGAGCCCCGCTCTTAGCCCTTCAGAGTTTTATTGCTCCCGGGCACAGGTGGAGCTATGACCTTGCGTTTGTGTCCGGGACGCCCGCAAAAATAAACACCGTAGGGTGCTTAGCAAACTCCTTGTTCCCGTTGCGTAACCGGAACGGTTGCAGCATTGATTTCCTTCATGATTTCCGCAAAAAGGGTATAAGACTGCAGGCGGTCTTCGTGGTCATAAATGGCCGTAACGGCAATCAGCTCGTCCACGCCTGTCTGCCCGATAAAATCACGAACTTGCTGCTTCACAGTTTCCTTACTGCCAACAAAGGAGTATTTCAGCATCTGCTGAAGGGTGGGGTGCTGCAGTGCCTGGTTCAGCTCGGCCGTCATGGCCGTCGGTGGCTGCAGAGGCTGCCGGTTACCGGTGAGTAAACCGATGAACATCCGGAGTACGGAAGTAAACATCTCCTGTGCCCGCTCATCCGTATCGGCCACCACAATGTTGACCCCGGCCATAGTGTAGGGGCTGCTGAGGGCGGCGGAGGGGCTGAACTCCTCCCGGTAAATCTTCAGCGCGTCAAAGAGTTTAGCGGTCGCAAAATGACTGGCAAACGCATAGGGCAAACCTTTCTCCGCCGCCAGGTGAGCGCTGTCCGTGCTGGAACCCAGAACGTAGAGAGGAACATTTACTCCCTCCGCCACCGGCGCTCTCACGGAGAATTTTTTGTTCGCAGGAGAGAAGAACTGCTGAATCTTTTCAATCTCCCGCGGAAAAGAATGAGCTGCCTGCATGAAGTCAGACCGGATCGCCTGAGCCGTGGCCTGATCAGTGCCCGGCGCCCGGCCAAGGCCCAGATCAATACGGTTAGGGTACAGGTTTCCCAGAGTCCCGAACTGCTCCGCTACTACCAGCGGAGAGTGGTTCGGCAGCATAATGCCACCAGAGCCTACCCGGATCGTTTTGGTGCCAGCGGCCACATGCCCGATCAGAACAGGCGGAGAACTGCTCCCTACGCTATCCGAATTATGGTGCTCCGCCAGCCAGAACCGCTCGTATCCCAGCGACTCTGCCCGCTGTGCCAACGACAGCGTATTGGCAAAAGTCTCCGACATGGAGTTGCCCTGCGCAACAATGGCAAGTTCCAGAATGGAATAAACAGTAGGACGGCTGTTCATAGCAGATTATGTTTGATGGCTGAAAAACCTGATGCCACCAGATTTATCAGGGACAGGAGGTCTGTGTAAACAGGCCCTTTGCTTCTTTTGTTGGCTGAAAACCACCTGGGACGGAGACCTTTACGCTATACTTACAAAACTCCTTCCAGCGCTAGATGATAGAGCAGCATAATCGTTTTAGCGTCCTTGATCTCTCCGGTCTTGATCATGGCTAAAGCCTGGCTGAAATCAAGCTCCAGGATCTCAATCTCTTCCTGTTCCTCCGCAAGCCCGCCACCAGAAGATTGCTTCAGGCTCTCATCGTATTCTGCCACGAAAAAGTGTAAAATCTCGGTTACTGACCCGGGCGACATGTAGGCCTCGAACACTTTCTGGACGTTTTCGACGTGGTAGCCCGTTTCTTCAATACTTTCCTTCTTGATGCATTCCAGCGGATCGTCTTCTTCCAGCAGTCCGGCACAGGCCTCGATCAGCATCCCGTCTTCGTTGCCGTTAACGTAGGCTGGGAGCCGGAATTGCCGTGTGAGGATGACAGTTTTTTTCGTCGGATGATAAAGCAGGATCGCCGCGCCGTTGCCGCGGTCATAAGCTTCCCGCTCCTGGGCAACCCACTGGCCATGCCGGTTACGGTATTCAAAGCGGTACTTTTTTAAGGTGTACCAGTTGTCTGACAAAAGGGTTGGGCTAAGATTGCGTATGTTGCTATTCGGCATCGGGTACTTTGTTGAGCGCATGAAAGATACAACGGCCGGGCCCCTGACCTACCTCAGCCGAAAACGCAGCGGCACCATCAGCGTTCCTGCCACGGGCTGGCCGTTTTCTACGGTGGGCATCATCCACTTCAGGTTTTCGGTAGCAGTCAGTGCTGCTTCGTCGAGTAAAGAATGGACGCTGCGAACAAGCTGCCGTTCGGTCACCCACCCGCAATCATCAACGCTGATGGCTACCACCACGGTACCTTCAATATTGTTTTCCTGAGCCAGGGGAGGGTAGTGTACGTGCGTTTTATAGAAATCAGCAAAGTCGAAGGCCGCGGGCTGGCTTGGTAGCTGACAGGGAATTGCCTTGTCAGGGGGCGCTGCAGCGGCGAGCTCGGCGGTTATTGTAAAGCTGCTATACAGCTGAGCGTGTAAACTAAAAGTGCTGGCTAAAATTAAGAGCAAAGCAGAAATACGAGACTTCATGATGGGTGGT
Source organism: Neolewinella agarilytica (assembly GCF_900110645.1). GTDB lineage: Bacteria > Bacteroidota > Bacteroidia > Chitinophagales > Saprospiraceae > Neolewinella > Neolewinella agarilytica. Next base: position 38,491 of record NZ_FOFB01000028.1, on the reverse strand, counting down.
TTTGGTCATTGATTGATCCAAAGATGAAGGCTGAAATCGCTGGATGCTCGTGAATTCTGGTGAATGGTCGCTAATGATGGATGAATGGTAGTGAAGCGTAAATGAGGAGCAATATCACCGAATTAGCTACCTTTCTAAAAGATTAAGAGCACCAGGGATACTTGGCACTCATCAGCCCTTGGGCTCTACCTGAGTAAAATGAAACGAGATGGGGTACTTCAGTGAAATATATGTAGTTGAAAAACGATTGATTAACCCCAATCGCTATCGGGAGGTGAGTGATATTGAAGGTTTGACTGTTGGATGGTTAAATGTTCTTGCCGTAGTTCCTGAAGGGGAAGAGTATGTCCCCGAAGAAATTGACTTTGTGATTGGCCATGATGAATCTCTCATCGAAACCTTTCATACCCGTCAGACTTTCGATTTTCTTTATTTGTTAGAAACTGAATTTGGTTATGCTCCCGAAGATTTTGAGAGGAACTTCGGAATCCTAAACATTAAGGCCTTTAAATATCTGGCAGATGTACTATTAAAAGATGAAACCTTTGAAGATTCTCTCAAAGATCAATTCCGTGAAACACTTAAATTGACTTTTACGAATGAGCAGTGCTTCCTGATTCAATATTATTAAGGGGGAGTAAAGGTGCTGTTACGTTGGAAGAGCCTGGAGGAGGCTCTGTGAGCGTGTCTAAAGTTAAAATTTTGCCGCAGCGTATGCGAAACGAAAAATTTTGCACCTATAAAGGTAAAACCCAACTATGCGCTTAGTCACCCTGCTTTTATTAACAATCCTTTGCACCTGCGTCTGCGCCCAAACCGGAGAATTCACCCAACACGCGAATGGATATATTTATCCGGAAGCGACCATGAACGATCTGGCCTACATCGTAGACTCCCTGGACCTGAAGTTTAAACAGTGCGACCTGGACCGGGAGTATTGCTCGCCCGCGCAGACGATGGCGACTTGCTACGAAGTGAAAAACAAGAACCTGACGACCATCGCCAGGCAGCTCCGTAAAGTGGCGGAAAATGAACCTTTCTCCCTGCTAAAGGTGCTTCCTGATGCAAATCAACTCCGCCGGGGTACAGGCTAGGGGTTGAGCTTTACTGACCGTCGTTCTTCCTCGGAATTTGCCCCCTTTTTCCAAAAAGGCCCTACCTTCCCAAAAGATAAAACCATAAACATGCGTATCCTTCCCTTGCTCCTCTTATCCCTGCTTTGCACCTGTACATTCGGCAGGCTCGGCAACCACGTCCGCGCCCCGAAAAAAAGGGGAATGGAAAAAGGGAGCAAGGGACTACGGCTTCAGCTCCTGCTTCCTTTCCTCCTCCTAACCCTTCTCCCTTTAACCTCCCTTACCTCTTTATTCGCACAGTCGAGTCGCGAATACCTCGAACTCGCCGAACTCGCTCACATCGAGCAAATGCACATGGCGCCGATGCGCGACGGTATTCGGCTGCGGACCGACGTTTACCGCCCCAAAACCGACAAAAAAGTACCGGTAATCCTGAGCCGGACGCCCTACCAGATGAACGGCTGGGTCGACGGGGAAGAGCGCACCCGCACCTACCAGCGGGCTCTGGATTGGGTGAAGGCGGGTTATGCCTACGTAGTGCAGAACGAGCGCGGACGTTACTACAGCGAAGGGGATTGGGACATCCTGGGCACCCCGACCACCGATGGCTACGACGCCTTCACCTGGCTGGCCGACCGCGACTGGAGCAACGGTAACATCGGCCTGCTGGGCTGTAGCTCCACGGCCGAATGGCAGATGGCCGTGGCGGCTCTCGGTCATCCCGCCCTGAAGGCCATCGTACCCCAGGGCTACGGCGCTGGTGTCGGGAAAATCGGCCAGTTTCAGGAGCAGGGCAACTGGTACCGCGGCGGAGCAACGCAGATGCTCTTTATCGCCTGGCTCTACAGCGTCCAGCACGACCCGATGCGGCCACGGATACCGAAAACCGCGACGCGCGAAGACCTGCTGCGCCTCCAGCGCTTCACCGATATGGCACCGGAGTATCCGCGCGTGGAATGGGAAGATGGCTTAAAAACATTGCCCGTGCAGGACATCATCAGGGCGCAAAACGGACCGAAGGGCATTTTCGAAGAAATGGTGACCCGAACGCCGAACAGCAAGGCCTGGTTCGAGGGCGGCCTCTACCACGACGATATGCCCTTTAACGTGCCGGCCTTTTGGTTTACGAGCTGGTACGATGTGTCGATCAGCCCGAACCTGGCGCTGTTCAACCACGTGCGCAAGAACGCGACTACGGAAGCGATGCGCGACGAACAGTTTCTGGTCATTGCGCCCACCCTCCACTGTGCCTACACGCGGGCGACGGAAAACACCATCGTAGGGGAGCGTTCCGTGGGCGATGCCCGCCTGAACTACCAGGAGCAAATTGAAGCCTTTTTCGCCCAGCACCTGAAGAACGAAGAAAAGCAGGCGCGGCCGCGGGTGCAATATTATGTTATGGGAAGCAATGAATGGAAAAGCAGCACGGCCTGGCCTCCGCCAGCCGCCAAAATGCAGACTTTCTACCTGGACTCCGACGGTGGCGCTAACACCCTGCACGGCAACGGCCGTCTGCGTGCCAAAGCTCCGGAAAAGGATATGCCCGATGCTTTCTTCTACGACCCGATGAACCCCGTACCCAGCTACGGTGGTAACGTCTGCTGTACCGGCAACGCCGTAAAAGGTGGTGCCTTCGATCAGCGCGTGATGGAAACCCGCAACGATATCCTCGTCTACACCACCGAGCCCTTCGCCAATGGCGTCGAAATTGCCGGCAGCATTGAAACGATCCTCTACGTCAGCTCCGATGCTAAAGACACCGACTTTACCGTCAAGCTCATCGACGTTGCGCCTGACGGCACGGCCTACAATCTCGACGAAACCATCCAGCGCGTTCGCTACCGCGAAGGCTACGACAAAGAAGTCTGGATGGAAGACGGTAAAGTCTACAAAGTCGACCTCACACCGATGTCAACGGCGAATTACTTCAAGCCCGGCCATTCCATCCGGATCGAAATCTCGAGCTCAAACTTCCCCCGCTTCGACCGTAACCTGAACACCGGTGGGCGAAATTACGATGAGAGTAAGGGCGTAGTGGCACGAAATGCGGTCCACCACTCCGCAAAATACCCTAGTGTGGTACGGATTCCGGTGGTGGAGTAATAATAAATTCTACCGCCGTTCATCAGGAGGACCAACCTTTCGGAGTCTGTCTCAAGAGGCTATTGTATCTCCACTTTCTCATAAGTGGTATTGGCCCATCGGATCTGTGCTCTGCCGCCTTTAACGCGGTATGCGCCGTATCGGATGCCCGACTGGGTTCCTCGCTCTGGCTCGGGGATGTTCCAATTGAATTCGGTGCCACCAATAACGGCGTCAGCGTAGTGAATCTTAGCATCGGGGTTGTCGGGGTCAGCTCTGAAGCCAACTTTCAGCTCAATGTCGGTGGCTTCATTTTTAGGAATGTTGGTCAGGAAAACAATGTCTCTGCCGTCGGCGCCGGACCCGCCACGGTAATTAATTTGCTCCCGGAAGAGATCAAATGATACCTGCACCTGATTGCCGTCAGCATCGGTGCCGTAAACCGGTTTGGCTAAGTACAGACAGATGGCAGGGTCTGCAGAACCACCGCCGCCAGTATGCTTTCCTTTAGCCTGCATGATGTAGCTGCCATCACTACCGTCGGAGTTTGTTTTACCGGTTTCCAGAATTCTGACCGTTCCGGTGAATCTGGCATAACTCCCTATACCGGTAGTCTGTGATCGGTTCAGTGATCGTTCAATTCTGGGCTGCAGGCCGTTATTATCCAGGTGGTTGGATCCGAAGGTGATGTTGTATACGCCCCAGGTTGTTCCGTCAATGGTACTTTCCTTGTAGTTGGCGTAGCAGCTGCGGTCATCAGCCGTCCCTACATTAACGGGGTTGGCAATGTCTGTATCCCGTACCGCATTATTGCCTTCTGTAGTGCACTCAACGATCGGTCCGGTGTCTTCATCGCTTTCTGAAGTCATTTCCTCTTCCATCACTTCTTCCATTTCTTCCATGATTTCTTCTGTCTTGCCACAAGACAGAAGAGTCGTCACAAGGATCAGGGTAAACAAGGAGGCCAAAGGGAAGCTGAGCTTTGATATTTTCATGCGTATTGGATTATAACAGAACCCTAAAATCGGGGGCAAACGCGCGTGATTCTATCCTGCTGTATCCTGCACAAAGGCCTCTTTTAGTAAAGGCGTGGATTTTATCGAGATGTAACGATGATGCAAATGTGTGTTCGGAGCCTGTCACGGACTTTCCTACTCCTGCATTTGCTGCGTTACGTGAATAGTAAGGAATTCTGCCGGTCTGGTCAGCGCGACTACAACCTGTACCAGCAGCCGGCCCTGAAGAACATCTTCGGAGGTCATGGTTTCTCCTAAACCAACCCTTACGCCATACGCTTTATCAGCCGTGGTCCCCTGAAGTGCGCCCGATCTCCAGAGATCTCCCAGGTAATTATCCACGACTGACTTTATGGAGGTCCAGGTATTACTCGTATTCGGCTCGAATTCGAAGGCTTTCACTAACTGAGTGATGTCTTTTTCGATCATGAGAGATGTTCTCACGGTCGAGATATACCGCCAGTCCAGGCTGTTGCCGTCCAGTGTCCGCCCACCCCAGACGAGTGTTCCCTGACCGGTGAAGGTCCGGATGGCGTTAATGGATTTGCCACCAGCGGCATCTACGGTTAGCTCCGCCTGGTCTTCGGTAGAGACCGTTGCTGCTGGCAGAAGGCCCGGGCGTAAAGCTTTATTGGCGGGTGTTTTCCAGATTCCTTCGGTGCGATCGGTTCTGGCGATGATTCCCGCCATGATGCCTGCCATGGGCAGGCTTCCGTTTTCCGTTATTGCCCAGGGGTAATAGGCGATGCCAAATCGAAGGTGCTCCTCTCCGATGTTACTTCTGAAACCGGCAATGGCGGTTTGCGGGTCGGTCCCGGCCAGACCCGCTCCATAGACATCGAATATCCCTACACATGATCTTTGTTGGCTACAGTGATTTAGCACGGAACGGTAAACTTCGTAGCCATCTTCTGCCGCCATTGCCATGGCATCCGGGATCACGATCAAATCCGCACCCGTTGCACTTTGAGCGGAGATTTCCACCGCCTCCATTAAATCTTCCTTTTGGATCGGGGAGGCATAATCTCCGACGGAGAGTACATAACAGGTCTTTCCGCCATGGGCATAGAATTCTACTATACTTGGATATAAATAATGGACTGAACTTTGAGAAGTAGCACCGCCAAAAGTGTTGGTGAATTCCTGCAGAGAACTCACCATCACGGCCCGGTTACTCGCTGAGCCACCATTTACGGTGGCTCGCTCCGTATAACCAATAAAGAGTGGGGTACCCGTGCTGACTTCTTCCGGGGGAGGGGTTACCTCCGGCGTTGTCGGTACCTCGGTGTCAGGCAGAATGGTGGTTTTCTGGCTGCATCCAAAGGCGAGAATAAAATAAAGGAACGTGAGCGCTAAAGTGTTTTTCATAGTACAGGAATCCAGGTATAATTGAATGGGGTCAGGGTAAAGGACACTGTCTAAAGATAACGATGAGTAGTGGATACGACAGGTCTCCCAGGCTTCAAATCCTCCTGATGTCTTACACGACTACCGAAATCACCAGCACCGCTACCAATACCGTAATGCCCATCACGGCCGTCAGTGGTGTATAGCTCCGGTAGGCGTCCGCTACTTCAATACCCGAAAAGCGGGTCACTACCCAAAAGTAGGAATCGTTGGCGTGACTGATCGTCATGGCGCCGCCTCCAATGGCGAGCGTCATCAGGGCCAGGTCGGTGGCGGATGCAAAACCTGCCAGTGGAAGGAGTGGTGCAATGATTCCCGAACTGATCACCAGTGCGCCAGTGCTGCTGCCCTGGGCCGACTTCATCAGAGCCGCCACGGCCCAGCCAAGGCAGAGCAAAGCTGTGCCGGAGAGTGGTTCGTTGCCTACCCAGCCGGCGACGTCGCTGGCCAGAGAGGAGGCTTTTAACACGGCGCCGAAGGCGCCGCCCAAGCCCGTAATGATGAGGATGGGGCCGGCCAGGGAAAGCCCGTCTCCAATCCAGCTGGTCTTACTGACGGCGGAGGGGAGAAGCAAGGCCGGAATGCAGCCGAGGGCCAGGGCCACCGTTGGCTCGCATAACCATAATATGTAGGCTGTAATTCCCTGGCCATTGGTAGCCAGCTTGAGTATGGAGCCCAGGGCGATCAACAGGATGGGAATGAGAAGAGGAAGCAGACTCTGAAAAAGAGAGGGCAGGGCGCTATTGTCTTCCTCCGGAGAAACCGGCGGCAGCGCTTTGATCTTATCGCCAAACCATCCCGCTGCCTTCCAGGTAACGAAGATGACGGGCAGGCTTATGATAGCGCCGAGTAACATGATGGTGCCAATAAATTCATCCGCGCCAAGGTTGGCTGCGGCGGCCAGCGGGCCCGGGGTGGGCGGGATGAGCGTGTGCGTGAGGTACAAGCCCCCGGCCAGGCTGAGCGCCAGCGGCGCGACCTTACCACCAGCCCGCAGCGCCAGGGCGGGCAGCAGGCCCGCCAGAATAATGAAACCGCTATCGCAAAAGACAGGAATCGAAATAACGGCACCCAACACAACCAGCCGGAGGCCGATGTTACCTCCTCCGCCAATCAGAAGATCGGCAATCCGGCGTGCCGCACCCGACCGCTCCAGCGCCACTCCAATAATACTGCCCAGCACAATCAACAGACCAACGGAGCCGATGAGCCCCCCAAAGCCGTCTTTCAGAAGGGAGATCACCTTTGGTAAATCCAGGCCAATGATGAGCCCGAGCCCCGTTGCCGCCAGCAACAAGCCAAAGAAAGGATGCCACTTCAGCCGGCTGCTGCTTAAAATGAGGAATAAGACAGCCGCAGCGATAGCGAGTAGGAGAGGGAGACCGGTGAGCATGAATGAGGTCAATTGACAGGTTTATGGATGTAATGGATAAAAAGAAGCTATCGCCGGAACGGGGGCTTGTTTCGCTCGTGAAAGGCCCTCATTCAACCGTAATAAAGACTTACCAGAGTTTGCGTAGAGTTAGTAATGTACCCATCATCGACGAAAAGTCACCCTTTCGGGGAGAACCCAAAGCCCCAATTTGCTCTAAAGAGCAATAAAATATCGTACACCCTGCGTTCGAAAACGAACAGGTATAAACTTGGTTAAATCATAAATAGCTGATAATCAGTAATGTTTTTGCCTGGCACGGTCTTAGTACTACTCTGCTTAAGCAACATTGCCCAACACCTAAGCTCGCACCTGCGGCCGCGCCATGAAGATCGAAAAGCACCTTGAGACGAATCTATTGGTCGAAAGTAACGGCCGTTTATCGACTTTTTCCTTCGTTCGTCGATCAAAAACAAGGAGCGAACGAACAAACTTGCCGGCGGTGGCTGCTGCCCCCATATTTGTATCATCAAGCACGGGAAGCATAACAACTTCATTAACAGCGTGCAACCATTCACTAAAAACAGAGTCTCTTAATACAGACCCATATAACTACCCAATCATGACCCGCTTTATCCTTACCATCGTTTACAGCCTCTTGCTTAGTTGCGCTGTGTTTGCCGGCAGCGGCAGCGGCGAGGATAAGGCTGGTAACAGCCTCTTCGACGCCTGGAGCAACGAACTCGCTACCGAAATTGAGCTTCACGTAAATTTCGATAGCCTGGAAGTATACCGTAAGAAGGTTGACTTTCTTCCTGCTACCGTTATTGCCGGCGGCGAAGAGCTTGAACTGGAAGTTGCCGTTCGCGGTAAGTTTCGCCGCCGCACCTGCACGATGCCTCCCCTGAAGCTGAAGTTTGCTAAAGATGGTCTCCGTGCCGCTGGCCTTAGCACCCACAACGACTTTAAACTGGTTACTCATTGTACGGATGATGAAGCCGGACAAGACGCCATCCTTCGGGAGCAGTTGGCTTACGAGCTGTACAATACCATCAATCCTGAAGCCAGTTTCCGGACGCAGTTGCTCACCATCACTTACGTTAATACTGTAGACGGCAGCACAACAACCAGCTACGGTATCCTGATCGAAGATACCGACGAACTGAAAGGCCGCATGGACACTAAGAGCTGTAAAGAATGTTACGCACTTGGTGCTGACCAAATCGAGAACGCCGAAGAACTGGCCCTTTTCCAGTACATGATCGGTAACAGCGATTACTCCAACCGGATGGTTCGTAACATGAAACTGATGCAAAACACCAATGGTACTTACACCGCCATTCCTTATGACTTTGACTTCAGCGGTCTGGTTAACGCCACTTACGCTACCGGCTTCAGCCACCTGGGTGAAACCAAGCCTACTGACCGCAGCCTGATCTGGGAGTATGACACCGCTCCTGACTTCACCGAAACCACTGAAATGTTTACCTCCCTGAAAGACACCCTTTTGAACCAGGTAGCATCCTTTGACGGCCTCAGTGCCGACAGCAAAAAGGAAATTACCAAGTACCTGAAAGGTTTTTACAAAGACCTTAAGCAGGGCAAACTGGAAGTTGCCAGTAAGTAATTAAAAGCTATTTCCTTATTGATTAGAAGTGCCTGTACTTGCGTGCGGGCACTTTTTTTGGGCTCGGTTTTTGTTTCAACACCAAATCTTCCCGTTAGGAGGGCCTTCGGCTTTTTCTCTTGTGGACACATAGGGACACATAGGCACAGAGTGCACAAAGCGTATTTCAGTGCTACTTTAGATAGGGCTCCTGGTTTTTAGACGCTACGCTTTTCGAAGGCCTTCGGCCTTTTAGAAAAAACAGGCCATTTTTTGGGCCCTGTAAGCGAAGCGCCCATAAGCCGCAGGCATCTAAAAAAAATCGCTTTGCGAAATTTTCTACCCTAGCTTTGCTGCCATGCCCATCCTCCTTCCCAAACTTATAATGTTAGCAGCTATTGCTGCGGCGCTCTTGATTGGCGGGTTGTTTTTCCGGAAGCGGTCAGGAGACCGCCGGGCGAACGTGATTTATGGCATGTTGCTGATCATGGGTGGCTTAACCCAGCTTCATTTTTTGTGGGACTTTACGGGGAATCTGGAAGCACATCCGAATATGCGGTTCTGGCCCATTTACTTTAGCTTGTGGCTGCCGGTCCTGCTGTTCTTTCATGTGAAAATCAGCTTCTATCCGCAGTATGTTTTTCGATGGTCTGACCTGAAACACTTTGGTTTGCCGATCGGGCAAACGATCTATTTTCTGGTCGTCTGGCTGTTCCCGGAGTACCGGCATGAGGCGGGGCGGTACTTCTACAACCCCTTTTATGGTGGTTTGGAGCAAGCACTCTTTCTGGCCGGTTGGCCGCTTTATGTACTGTTCTGTGTACTGTATTTGCGGCGTCGGCGTCGGCAATTGAAGCGGCGCAGCCTGCCGCGTCTGCTGTGGTATATCCGTAAGTTACTGAAGGGCTGTCTGCTCTTCATCCTTGCTTACGCCATCCTCTCCGGAGCGGATTTCTTAGCTTATAAATATCATTTAGCGGACTTGCGCGGGCAGGTCTGGTATGCGGGCGCCCAGGCGCTGAGCTTCACGGTATTGCTGCTCTGGCTGTGCATCTATGGCGGACAGGTGCTGGTGTGGGGGCGGAAGCTGATGGGGGCGCGGCCGCAGGTGCAGTGAGAAGAACCTACGGGGGTAGTGAAAGCGATAGGTGTATTTTTCTGGTAAGAGCCGAAACTCCTGGAAAAGGATCAGTTAGACCTCGATTTTTTCCATCTTTTGATATCCTTTTTTCGCATTTCCTGAAAGATAACTTCTTCAGGGTGAGTACAGATGACTTCTCCGGGGCCATTGGCTCCGGTGAAAGCCACCGAGACATACTGCCTTTGGTAGGTTTTTGCTCTGTCTTTTTGCTTCTCAATCAGCTGCTTGCGGCTTAGGTCTGTATAGTAGACGCTGAAGCGAAGGTGCGTTCCATTTGTGAACGCGCTTCCGTCAACAACGGTTCCGAGTACATCTCCGGCTTCCACTGTTTTACCGAATCCAGCCGTAATACCACCTTTAGCGAATAACTCGTACCGGCCACGGGTACAATCGTCATGCTCAATCACTACATAATTGTTTTGTCTCTGGTAGCTGATCCCCTCTCCGGTAGGTGCGTCGTATTTGTCTTCCATTTCAATGATGGTTCCCCGGCGGGAGGCGTAGATTTTATCCCCCGGAGATGCTTTGAATGAGAAGGAAATAAAATCGAGAGACTTTTCCTTGCCAAGAAAAACCTCACCAATACTCTTCAGGGTATCCATCCAAGTGGTTTTTCCCGGAGCAACGGGCAAAAGGTAAGTCACCTCGTCATGCTCAACATCAACACAACCAGAAACCCACATGTAAGAATAAGCAGGCGTACGAGAAACATTGGTCAGACTGATGATTCGGTTCGTACCGGGAAGAAGCTCTTTGACGGCAGGGATAGAGCCATCAGCTCGTTCGAAGCTCCGACCTTCAAGGGAGAGCACTATCGTCATTTTGCCAGAGGTACTGTTGTTGGCACTGTAAGTGAGGTTGACCTCCTGGTCGCGGACGGATTTGCTGACGCTGACAACGACGTCTTTACTAACCGTATGCTGAGCAAATAAAGTGAGGCTAACGAAGAAGCTGGCTGATAACAATAAATAACGAAGCATAATAGGGTAGAAGTTTTTGTAATGTAGGGTTCAATTAGATAATCTAAAAGCAAGATAATACTTTAGTGGGCAGATAATCTCCATCAGCTTAGTGAATATCGGATAGTATGAAAAACAGAAGGCTTTTAGCCACCACCCTCGCCGCCCTCCTCCTCATCGCTACCGGCATGGCCCTCAACGAGGCCCTCACCCGGGCGCAGGTAGCCACGGCGGCGGAGGTGCTGGGCATTGACTTCCTCAACGACGAAGAGATCGATCAGGCGCTGCCTGGCCTCGAAGACAACCGCAAGACCATGCTCGAACTTGGCCAGGCCGATATCCCCAACGAGCTATCCCCCGCACTGGTGTTTAGTCCGGTGCTTCGGGCGGAGCAACTCCCTGCTGATCAAACGGTGTCTGGACCTGCGTCCGCGCCGGATATGCTGACGGTAAGCCAAAAGGAAGGCTCGGTACACTGGCTGACGGTCAAGCAGCTAGGGACGGTAATCAAGCAACGGAAAATCAGCTGCCGCAAACTCACCGAACTATTCCTCAAGCGCCTCAAAAAGCACGACCCCACCCTCCACTGCGTCATCACCCTGACCGAGGAGCGCGCCCTGAAGCAGGCCGATATGCTCGACGCAGAGCTCGCCGCCGGCAAATACCGCGGCCCGCTACACGGTATTCCCTACGGCGCCAAAGACCTGCTCGCCGCCAAAGGCTACAAAACCACCTGGGGCGCAAAGCCCTACGAAAACCAGACGATCGATGTCGATGCCTCCGTCATCGAGCAACTCGACGAGGCCGGTGCTATTCTCGTCGCCAAACTCAGCATGGGCGCTTTGGCCTGGGGCGACGTCTGGTACGGCGAAAAAACGCGCAACCCCTGGAATCCGGAAACGGGTAGCAGCGGGTCCTCCGCTGGCTCCGCCAGCGCGGTAGCGGCCGGGCTCGTGCCCTTTGCTATCGGTACCGAGACGCTGGGCAGCATCGTTTCGCCGAGCACGGTTTGCGGTACTACGGGTCTGCGGCCTACCTTCGGCCGCGTCTCCCGTCACGGCGCCATGGCCCTGAGCTGGACGATGGACAAGATCGGCCCCATCACCCGCTCCGCCGCTGACGCCGGACTCGTACTCTCCGCCATCGCAAACTATGATCCGCGCGATGCCCACGCCATTCAGGCCGGTTTTCAGTACGAATGGCCAGCAGGAAACGTGAAGCCGGGCACCCGCATCGGCTACTACAAATCACGGATGGAGCGCGACTATGCCTTCCACGATCAGGACTCCGTTGCCCTGGAAACTCTGCGCGAGCTGGGCTACGAGCTCGTCCCGATCGAACTGCCCGAAGAACCCGATATCCGTTTCGTGCTCAACGTCGAGGCCGCTGCTGCCTTCGAGTCCCTGACCCGCTCCGGCCAGGATGATGAACTGACGCGGCAGGTACGCAACGCCTGGCCCAATGCCTTCCGCACGGCGCACTTCGTACCGGCCGTCGCTTACGTGCAGGCCAACCGCCTGCGCCGGCAGCTGATGCACGATATGGACAAAGTCTTCGAAGACAACAACATTGATGTATACGTCAATCCCAGCTGGCACTCTAACAGCCTCTTGATCACGAACCTGACGGGGCAACCCTGCATCTCCGTCCCCAATGGCATGAACGCCGAAGGAACACCCACGAGCATCACCTTCACCGGTAAACTGTTTGGGGAGCAGGAGATGGTGAATGTGGCGGCGGCCTATCAGTCGGCTTCTGAGTGGGATGGTTTGCACCCGCAGGGCTTCTGATGGGCTGCTGCGCAGCTTCAAGTTAACCACGGAGGTACACAGAGGCCTGCTTCGCAGCCTGTGGTTTTTTTCGTGCAGATATAACGGAGCGTAGGAGAGGCGCGGAGGGTGGTGCTCTTATGTGGCGTAGCCACAGCGGGTTGCTCCCCTTCTCCGTTGAGCCGGAGGCTCGACTTACCGGAGAGGGGGCTGGGGGGGGGGGAGGGCTAACGCATACTCACCGGACGCTCAAAGGAACTCAGCAATTTCGCCTCCGGCTCCATGGCTGAGCACACTTCGAGGTCCTAGACTGCCAATATAGGACCTCGAAGTGTGCATTTTCCGTAGCGGAGCGAAGGATAAAATGTTCCTTTGAGGGTCCGGCTCCGAGTATGCGTTAGCCCTGGGGCTGGGGGGAGAGGTTTTTCCCCCATGCAACCCTCCCACACTCTATTCGTCTTTACTACCAAACAAACCAACCATGAGACCACTACTCACCCTTCTTTTTATCGCTCTTTTTGCTGGCCTTTCCGCCCAGAATTGGGGCAACCGGAATCGTGTCAAAGGCAACGGCGACATGACGACTCAGGATCGCAAAGTATCCGACTTTAACGGCATCACGACTTGCTGTTCTTTTAAGATTGAGGTAAGCAAAGGCGCTCCTGCCGTTCGCGTCGAGGCGGAGAGCAACCTGATGGAATACATCGTTACCAATGTTAGTGCCGGCCGGCTGAGTGTCCGCTTCAAGAGCGGAACAAACATCAGTAACCACGAGCCCATTCGGGTTTACGTTACGATGAATGAACTGGAGTTGGTGGAAGCCAGCAGTAGCTCTACTATTACGTTCAAGGACGCTTTCAGGGGCGACGAGCTTGAAGTGGATGTGAGCAGCTCGGCGAGAGTACAGAACCTGGAATTCTCCGGCGGGTCCATTCGCCTGGAAGCTTCCAGCTCTGGAAAAATTAATATCGCGGGTAGCGGCAGTAAAATCCGGGCGAAGGCAAGTAGCTCTGGTAAGATATCTGCCAGCGACTGTAAAGTGCAGAACGCCAGGGCTGACGTTAGCAGCGGCGGAGGTATCTACCTTAACGTAAGCGGAGAGTTGGAAGCTGATGCCAGTTCCGGCGGCAGCATCCGCTACACCGGCGGCGCGAGTGTTGACTCAGACACCAGCTCCGGCGGAAGCGTACGAAAGCAGTAAGAAAAGACTACAATCCTTTGATAATATGTTGTGGGAGCTTACACACTTATGGTGTAAGCTCCCACAACTACCACTCTCCGGAAAAGTGCGGCCGCTTCCTAAACCGGCCGCTGAAATGCCCGAAATAAGCCATCCAGGCCCCTATCTTGGGGAAGAATTACTCGTTTAGAGTATCATAGGGATGACTTTAGAAGCCCGATCCAGTAGCGGATCGGGCTTTTTTTATGCCCTGTTTACCGGACGATTATTGCCTGCCCAATGTAGGCGTCCCGTAATGTGGCACTGAAGAAATAGGTGCCCGCAGGCAGCCCCCGGAGATTAAGCATAATGCTTTGTTCACCAGCGGCAAGAGTGCGCTGGGAAGACCGGACCGATCTCCCGTCGGCGGCAATCAAACGCCAGTTAAGCAGGCCACTTTCCGTAGTTTCAAAGTTGACAAAGACCCGGTCAGTGGCTGGGTTAGGGAAAACCCGGGCGCGGACGCGGGTGCCATGGCTGTTGAAAAGCGAGGTAGTGCCACCGCCGCCGGCGCGCGGCGCGCCGGGGATCCAACCGGGCTGGTTGGCCTCGTAGGCTCCAACCTCCGGGGCTGCGCCCCGGTAACCGTCCGTTATGCCGGGAATGATGCGCCCGGCGTTGATGAGCGGGCTATCGTCCGCCGGCCGGAAGTCAAGCGCTGCCAGATCCAGAAAGGGGTTCGACGCACTAATGACGTTGTCGGCAACATCCTGCCCCTCCCACGGCCCGATGGGGGTGTAGTTGTTCCAGATGCGGTTGTCTTTCTGGATACGACCGTTCAGCCAGATGCCCATGGCTTGCTGCACGTTCCAAAAGGTATTGTTGAAGATGTCGTTGTTCCAGGCATCCCAGTTCATTTGAACAGCGGACCAGCTGATGTTCCAGACCACGTTGTGATGTACGTCGTAGCCCTTCGAGTCATTGTCGAGGTAAATGCCCGCACAGCGCCCGTCGGCATAGTCCGGCCCGAAGCTATCATGAAACCAGTTGTGGTGAATGGAGGTGTTCTTATCACTATCGTTACCCACGACGTAGAAAAGCCCTCCGTCGTTGTTAATGCGCATCACGTCCGAGACGTCATTCCAGGCCACTTCACAGTCGTTGGACGGGATGAAAATACCGTCGCGGCCACTACCCACCAGGGTATTGCTGATGAGCTTTGACCGGGGAGAACGGCATCGAATCGGAGAGGAGTGGTTGCCAACGGTGTTAAACTCTCTGATTTCATTAGCGATGATGGATACGTCGCTTACGCCTCCCCAGCCCTGAACGGAGACTCCGTTGTGGGAGCCACCCTCGATAAAATTGTCTTCCACCAGTACATTGCTGGCCCGCACCCAAACGGAGCCTTCACTTACCTGGGCGTTGGTGTTGCCGATTTCATCCAGCACCTGAAACCCATATCGGATATCACAATTGCGCAGGGTCGTATGGTCTCCATTGATTTCCACCATTCCGCCAAAGGTGCCAATGCCTTCAATTACAGTCCACGGTTTGTCGGTAAGGATGGTATGTGTACGGGCGGCGTACTCTGTGGTGGCGTTAGGAGTGTCTCCGCCGGGAGGGCTAAAGAATACTTCATCGGCAGCAGCATCAAAATACCACTCCTTTGGGAAGTCGAGTAAATCTTTAGCACCAAAAACATAAAAACGACCCCGGTTCCCGTTTCGGAAAACCGTAGGGTTATGCGGGTTAAATGGCCAGCGGGTAATATCATTGGCGGCGTGATGGATGGTTTTACCGCTGACACTGCTGATGGGTTGGGTCCAGCTGGCGCCGGAGTGGGCACCCAGATACCATACGTAGCCACCACTGAGGTCAACATTTGCCGGTAGCTCAGTGGCTATGATGGTGCTGGCGGTGCCATTGTCCACCGTCATGGCATCAATGGTGTAGGGGTTTCCGTCTTCGTTGTTGGGCCAGCGGGCATAGTCCATGGGCTCCCCGTTGTAGTAGAGCATGGTCTGCCGGTCTAATTCGATATCCGCACTGGCTTTGTAGGTCGTCCCCTCATCCAGGGTCCAGCTCTCAATCGGCTCGGTGGCGGAGATGGTTACCTTGTCTTCGCCAAAGGCCCGGAAGGTGATGGGCGCGGCGGCGGTGCCGCCGTTGGCGGGGCGGAGGACTTCCCGATAAGTACCCTGCCGGATGTAACATACGTCTCCGGCCACCATCAGGCTGGCGGCTTTGGAGATGGTCAGGAAGGGACTCCCCTCGGAGCCGTCGTTAGTATCGCTACCACTTTTGGCAACGTAATAGTCCGTAGCCGACAGGCCAACAGCAAAGAATAAGAAGGAGAAAAAGAGGATAGTTTTATGCATGACACCTGGGGTTTCATTTTGAGGTTACCCAAGGTTACGCAGTAAGCGAACAACTATCCGAATTTTCGATTAAGAGTGGTAGGGTTTTGAACGTTTGTGTTGGGGGAATAACAAAACAAGGCCGGCCAGCCAGCAAACGCGATAACAAATCAAGCTGCGGTGAATTTTGATCGCTAACCGCTGGTTTCTAATCCTCTTGAAACAATATGTCCGAAGAAAAATAGTGATTCACAATGCCCAGACTATCGGGAGATGCTACTGCTCCGTCAGCAGCTATTACAACCCAGCTAAGTTGCTTGCGTGCCTTGACGGCTGTCTGGAAGACCAGTTGCTTCTTCGTCAGGCCAGTAATAATGGCTTTGTTGAGCCGTAGAGGGCCGTCATGAAATTTTATTTCCACGAGGTTAATAACACCATCGTTTCGGTCCAGCAGCAGATCGATTTGAGCACCAGGATTTTCCTTATTTCCCACTTGATAAAAAGTCGAAGGTTGTACAAATATGCCTCCTATCTTCAAAGCGTTTTTCAATTGGGGGATATGCTGAAGACAAACCGTTTCGAAGGCATAACCACACCAGCTTTTATAAGCCGGGGTCTGGCCTAAGGCCATAAAGCTACCTGATCCTCCATAGGTGTTGGGTTCGATGAAGCGGAGATAGAAGCTTGAATACTGATCCGTAAGCCGGTATCGTAATCCTTTTTTCTTTTTGCCATAAATGGGGTAGATAGAGATGAAGCCACTTTCGGTAAGTTCTTCCAATACCCGGCTGAGGTAGCCGCCGTCTGCCATCCTGGTTACTTCGATCAATTGTTGTCGGTCGTATCCTTGCTGGGTCTTGGATAGGGCACGAATGACTTTAACGTGCGACTCTGATTGATCAAAGAGAGCCGGATATAGCGCTGAGAATTCATCACGTAATAACCCGTCTTCTGAGAAACATATTCGGTCAATGGCCTGGGCAGCACTTTCGCCTGGCTCGATCTCTTTCAGATAATGGGGAATGCCGCCCATTGCCATATACAATAGCAATAGTTGTCGTTGATTTAGATTGATGTGCCGCGCTTTGAGGTAGGCCCGGGTATTTGCCAAATTGAAGGGCTGTAGCCGTATCCTCCGAGTTACCCGATTGTGTAGCCCACCTTTGTCTCGCAAAATTTTCTTGATCATCCAGGAGGCAGCGGAACCACAAATTACGACCACCACATTACGGCGCACAGCCCAACTGTTCCAGAAATAGCTCAGGCCCATCAGAAATTTACCTCGATGGGTAGCTAACCAAGGGACCTCGTCGAAGAAAATGACACGCTTTTTTTTACCATCATCTGTTGCATCCAACGCTTCCGTTAGTTGAAAAAAAGCATCCAGCCAGTCTTTGGGCAATGATCGACCCGGTATGGTCGGGAACGCGATCCGTAATTGCTGCTGAAAGTTCCGTAGCTGATCCGTTCTGTTAGCATATTGAAGCCCGGATATCTCGAAGGCTATCTCTTTCTCATATACAGAATGAATCAAGAACGTTTTTCCCACCCGACGACGGCCGATGACCGAAATCATCTCTGCTTCGGTAGAAGCCAGGGCTTTCTTCAGCGTAGAAATCTCGTTTTCGCGGCCGGTAAGAATTGTGTTCATAGAGCTAATGTACGACGGAATCTTTTTTTTGGAGTAGATTCCGTTCAGTATTAATGTCTCTGGGTCCGTGGGGGGGGCTTAGGGTTCCTTACTCTTCAACCAAAGACAACCCTAATCGATTTATATCAGGGCAAGTACGGGTTTCGCCACTGAGCAATTGACAATGTTTTCACTTCAGAAAATTCGGCTGAAACGATTACTGTATGACAAGCTCTGCAAGCTAACTGTCTTAAACCAGTCAGGCTTAGGTATAAACTCTAAGCATCTCAATCAAAACCTCATCCTTCATCGCTTCCGCAATTGAAATCGCCGTTTCTGAAGTCCACTCGTCTTTGATGTTGGGATCTGCGCCATTTACTAGTAGGTACTTGACGATTTCTAAACGATTACATCTTACGCTTTCCATCAAAGCTGTTGTCAAAAATTCTGGGTGCGTATAATTAGGATCTACGCCTGTTTCAATATGGTATTTTACCAAATCGATGTTTCCGCTTTGGCAGGCCGCGAACATTTCTTTCCAATCTCCTCCTGACATACTGTACTTTTAATTTTCTCTTGCCAAAGACGTGAGGTTCGTTAAGAATACGAAACAGCCATCTTTCAATAAGGATCCACATCCACCCCCACCCGGACCCCCGTCAGCCCTTCCGTGGTTTTTAGCTTAGCGACTGCGCGGTTGACGATGTTTTTTACCCGGGCAATCTCCTTCGGATCAGCGGACATGCGGATAACCATTTCCTGCAGGTAGTAGGTCCGGATACGGGCTACCGCCGGCTCAAAGGGCGGGGTCACCTGCCCGCCCAGGGCGTGCGCCAGCCAGCTGCCCAGGAGCTTGGCTCCTTCCTCAACGGTGTTGCGGCGGGGGTGTTTGAGCTGCAGGTGGATCATTTTGACGTAGGGCGGGAAGTTCGTCTCGGCCCGGTGCTTGCTCTCCCGCTCGATGAAGCGGTCCCAGTCGCCGTTAAAAACGTCAGTTAAGACTGGGTGGCTGCGGTCGAAGGCCTGGATGATAACCTTGCCCTGCCGGTGTTTCCGGCCGGCACGGCCGGCCACCTGGGTCATGAGATGGAAGGCGCGCTCATCCGCCCGGAAGTCGGGGAAGCGCAGCAGCTGGTCAGCGCTGATGACCCCGACGAGGCCGACGCGTTCAAAGTCCAGCCCTTTGGTCACCATCTGCGTTCCGACGAGGATATCCAGCTGCCCGGCCTCGAAGCGGCCCAGCAGGGCGGCGAGGGCGTTTTTGCCGCGGACGGTGTCCAGGTCCATCCGCCCGATGCGGGCGTCGGGGAGGAAGATCTTGAGCTCGTCCTCAATTTTTTCGGTGCCGGTGCCGCCGAGTTTCATCTCCGGCTCTCCGCAGGCGGGGCAGCTCTCCGGGGTGGAGGTCGCGTAGCCACAACAGTGACAGCGCAGGCGGTTCTGGAATTTGTGGTAGGTGAGGCTGACGTCGCAATTGACGCACTCGATTGTGTGGTCGCAGGTAGGGCAAAAATAGACGGGTGCGAAGCCTCTGCGGTTCTGAAAGAGGATAACCTGTTCGCCACGCTCGAGTGTGGCTTTGATCTCGTTGAGCAGGGTAGGGGTGAAGAAGGGGTGGCGGTTGCCCTTGCCGTCATCTTCCCGGGCGTCAGCCAGCACGATCTCGGGCATGGCAATGTCTCCGAAGCGCTTGGGCATGGAGACGAGACCGTACTTGCCGCGCTTCGCGTTTTCCCAGCTTTCAAGGCTGGGCGTGGCGGTGCCGAGAATGGTCTTCGCCTTATGCTGCCAGGCGAGGTAAACGGCCACGTCGCGGCCATTGTAGCGCGGGTTGGGTTCCTGTTGCTTGTAACTGGGGTCGTGCTCTTCGTCAACAACGACCAGCTCCAGCTTCGTGAAGGGCAGAAACATCGCGGAGCGCGGCCCGACGATGGAGGTCTTACCCGCCAGCACGGCTTTCCAGATCTCCACCCGCTCCATATTGTTGAGGCGGCTGTGGTAGACGGTGATTTTGTCGCCGAGAACTTTCTGGAGGCGCTTGACGATCTGTCCGGTCAGCGCAATCTCCGGCAACAGGTAGAGCACCTGCCCGCCGCCGTCGATGGCTTTTTGCATCAGTTCCAGGTAGACGCGGGTTTTGCCGCTGCCCGTTACGCCGTGGATCAATGCCGGCTTTCCGGAGGCATGAATACTTTGCACCTGCGTCAGCGCCGCCACCTGCTGCCCGCTCATTTCTTTGGCCTCCATCGTGTCTTCTTCCCCGCTGCCAATGCGACTCACCTCCCGCTCGTAGAACTCGAAAATGCCTTTCTTGACCATCGCCTTGATCACAGCGTCGCTCGCACCCGTTCGCTTGGTCAGGTCCACCCGGCGCACGAAGGGCAGCTCCCGCGAAACCTGCAAATATTCAAGTAGAACCGCCGTCTGCTTCTCTGATCTGGAGACCAGCTCGAAGGCGCCAATCTGTTCCGCTTCCGTCTTGTACGCCGGGCTGAATTGCACACAACGCACCACCTTCGGCTTGTAGCGCTCCTGTAATTCTTCCTTTAAAAAGACGATGCGCCGGTCGAGCAGTCGCCGGATGACGGGGTAAACCGTTTTTTTCTGGAGAATGTCGCGGATGTCCTTCAGCGTTAGCTCGTGCTGCAGGGTGAGGGCCTCCACGATCATGTATTCCTGATCGTCGAGCTGGGTCGCGTCGTCGCTGAAGAGCGGGCCGAGCGTGATGGTCGTTTCGCTCGTCAGCTTCAGGTGACTGGGCAGTCCGGCGTTCATCACTTCGCCGAGGGTGCAGGCGTAGTAGCTGGCCATCCAGGCCCAAAGCTTGAGCTGGTTTTCGGTAACGAGTGGTTCCAGGTCGATGACGCTCAGGATCGGCTTCGTCTTATGTCCGGGTTTTTTGCCGTGCAGCCCCCGCACGATGCCGGTGTAGTGCTTGTTTTTGCCAAATTGAACCTCCACCCGCAGCCCCGGCTTCAGCTGGCGGACCATCTCCTCGGGTACCGAAAACGTATAGGTCTGCCGCAACGCCAGCGGCAGAATAACGTCGGCGTAAATGGTGCCGGCGGAGGGAAGATCAGTTTGGTCTAGTAGGGGCAAGGGAGGTATTTGCAATGAATTGTTGCAAATTTACAAAAATGGGGGTTGCTGCACAGTTTTTTGCTTTCTGTAGAAGAGGAAGAACGGGCTGCTACGCAGTTTTGGATAACCACAGAGGCACACAGAGGTACACGGAGAGGGCTGCTACGCAGCTTTTTTAACCGCGGATTATCACAGATTCACACAGATTTGGGCACAGATTCTTTAGTAACGGCAATATCGCTAATATTATCGCGCAGCAGCCGCGAAGTGAATCTATTTGTGCTGCCTCCGACGTTCGGTAGCCCCAAAAAACCAAAGACTAATTCTCCGCCAAAACCCCTTCCATGATTTCCCCCAGCTCATCCGCTGAAAGGTGGGTCTTGAAGTGGCCGAAGAAGGTCCGGTCCTCCCCGGGTTCGGAGACGATGGCAACGATCTCGCGTACCTCATCTCCCTTCATCCGTACGGTGAGTTGTACTTCTTCGCCGCTGGCGGCGCGGACGGTGGCCCAGCGCTCAAATTCATGGCGATCCTCCAGGGCTTTGAGGAGATGCTTAATGTCCTGGTGGGTGTTGAAGTCGTTGTTGTCGAAGGTCAGCAACCGCATCGTTCCGAATTCGGAGGCGAGGCTGAAGATGAGTTCTTCCTCCTCGTCGTCGCTGGCGAGCATACCGACTTCAGAGGCCAGACCGATCATCCAACCGGGAATTTTGATGGCTACATTTTCTTCGCCCTTACGGTGCTCCCGGATAAAATCGCGGATGGCCGGGTTCTGCGCGGCGGCGAAGCCGATGGAGAAGGTGAAGAGAAGGAGGGAAAGTATTAATTTTTTCATGTCTGAAGGGTGTTTTACTGTTTTAGTTTGTTAGTGCTTTGGCGGCGTTAGTATTTGGGACTGTTGATCCTTTGACAGCCGATTGCGGGGTGTCACACTTGCACTCCTGCCTCGACGTCCTTAAAGACCAGTTATCTACTCCAATGCTTTCTGCAATTCCGAGAGCTTAGAAAGGTCAATGGCGCCGACGAAACTGATCATCGCAAAATTGTCGAAGCCACCAATGAGGAGAAAGAGTTCGGAGATGACGGCCTCTTCATCCTGTACGAAGGCCTCGATGTTGTCACCGTCTTTAGAGCGGAGTTTGAAGAGAAGTTCATACTGGTCGGTGGAAATGCGTTTTTTAGCTTCCATCCAGTATTGCCTGGTGTTCACATCGGTGTGCAGTACGCGGATGCCCTGAACGTCTTTAACTACTTTGAGCACGGCCTCCACTTCTTCATCGTCCAGGTCTTCCAGGTCGAGATCGCTTTCTTTGAGGAATGAAAATATCTTTCCGCTCACATAAATAGCCGTAAATTTTTCATCGTCAACGTACTCTGCAAAGTAGGTAGAGATCGCGTCTTGCGGCAGCTTTTTTTGCGCGGTCGCAGGTGCCAAGTAGAGGCAAAGGAGCAGAGTGGTGAGGATATATTTCATGGTTGTTAATTTTTGTTGAGTTGTTAATTATTGTTTCCTGACAACCGGTAGTGGCTTATACACTTACCGGAAATCATTTTCGAAGGGGCTGGGGGAGAGGTTTTTAGCCGCAGGGTATTAGTCGGCAACCTGCAACCCGCAACTTGCAACCTGCAACCTGCAACCTGCCTACCGTATCATCGCCGCCGCCTCACTCACTTCCTCAATCACCCCCTTCGTACTACTGTTCATGCTGGTAGAGGCGGTTTTCAGCGCAGCGCGAAGGACCTTGTAAGCTTCCTTCTCGTCGGTGATTTCGTATTTGGACCAATCGACGGTCTTCGTTTCCGTCATGACCAGCTCGGAGAGTTCCGGCTCCGGATTTGGTGCGACCCAAAGATTAACCGCGAAGAGCAGTAGTACGGCTGCTGCCGCAGTACTGAGCCAACGAAGGGGTAAGCTGCGCCGGCGGGCGGGCGCTTTGATCTTTGCGGCATCATCCCAGTAAGCGAAGAGGTCCTTATACTCCCGGATATCCGGGTGGATATTTCCGGCGCGGAAGTAGCCGCGCAGCAAAGCTTCTTCTGGCAGAGATGTTTCTCCAACGAAGTACTTTTCCAGTAAGGCCTTAGCGGTGGCGTGCGTCATGATGGCATGATTTTTTCTTTGGTGAGTAATTCCCGGATTCGTCCGCGCCCCCGGTGCAGGTATACTTTTACCTGGGGCATGGTGAGTCCGGTGGCGGCGGCGATTTCCTGGTAGTCCATCCCTTCCACTTCGCGGAGTTGCAGGACGGTCCGCTGGTCCGTCGGCAATTGCTGCAGGATCCGGTGGATGTGCCCCAGGGTATCGTTGGTAGCGGCCAGCTGATAGGGCGTCCGGCGTTCCAGGTCCGGTAAAGCGGCTTCCCGTTCGCGCAGGTCGCGAACCCTGGCCGAGCGCAGGCGATCGATCGCCTGATGCTTCGTCATCCGCATCAGCCAGGCTGGTGGGTTGTCAAGGCCAACGATCTCGTCACGCTTCTTCCAGCTTTTGACCAGTACATCCTGCACCACGTCCTCAGCCTCGTCGGCGTCGTTGACCACCCGCAGTGCCAGGCGGTAGAGCCGGTCGCGAACGGAAGTGATGATGCTGGAAAAATGATCCAAAGTTGAGTGTCTTTGCCCTGGTCACGTTCGGGCGGAGTAGTTTGTTACAGGGAGAGACGAAAAAAAATTGGAGGAGTTGCTTTTAGGGGAGGAAGGCTACTGCGCCGCTTTAGGTTAACCACCGAGGTGCAGAGAGGTAAACACAGAGGTTCGCGGAGGCTGCTACGCAGCTTTTCGGTCAACCACAAATGGCCACGGATTTTCACCGATGCACTCCGTGGCTGCTGCGCGGTTGAGCACAGATTCAGGTCGCTGCGCGATGATCTTGTTGTCGGGAGAAGATCAGAAGATAGCGGAGACAAAGGTCATGAATCTCCCCCCAATCCTACTATTCCTAATCTATTACGCTTCAAAAGCTACCCTTAACATTCCCCTCAGAACCAGAAACCCGGTCAGACTTGTTCCCATCATGTATCATCCCGTCATCCTATGAATAAAATAGTACTACTCCTTTTGATCGCTGCCATTACGTTGGGTTTCTCTGACCGCTTACGGTCGTCTGAAATGGTGGCCGTCCCGAAGCACGGCGTCACCAAAGTCGCTGACGTAAAGTGGGCTTCCCCCGGGGGCTTTGACCTGACGATGGACATCTACACGCCCCAGACCGGCCGCAAAAAGTACCCCGTCATTATCATGTACCACGGTGGTGGCTGGTTGATCAATAATAAGAGCATCATGGACGAGGCCTCCGCCTGGCTGGCCGCTAACGGTGAGTACGTAGTCTGCAACGTCAACTACCGCTTGCTCGGCGACCAAGACAACAGTGTTACCATGGATGAAATTGTTGGTGATGCCTTCGGTGCGCTTCTCTGGGTAAAGGAAAATATCAAAAAATATGGAGGAGATAAGAGGCAAATAACCGTTACCGGAGACAGCGCCGGCGGGCACCTGGCTACCATGGTGGCCACTCAGGGTGACCGGGTCTCCGCCGATGCAGCGTTCAAAGCTCCGGACTTCGGCTTCCGCCCCAGCTACATCCCCGAAAAGGGATTCTCCCGTAAAGACTTGCAGGTTCAGGCAGCCCTCATCAGCTACGGCGCTTTTGATATGCTGAGCTCCGCGCAAAATGGCTTCGAGTCTTCCGGCAATATTTTCTGGCAATTGAGTGGTGCGGAAGCCAGGGGGATATTCGGCAAGGAGTACAACCCAAAAGATCACCCCGACCGCTATAAGGCAGTATCCCCGATCTACAACATCAGGAAAGCTTCAAAGGGCGCTTATCCGCGAATGCTATTTACCGTTGGCTCCGATGACAAGGTCACCACCCCCGTCTCCATTAAAGCTTATACTGATAAGCTGAAGGAGGCCGGTCAGGTCGACCATAAATACTGGATGTACGGTGGTCGCCCCCATGCTTTTCTCGACTCCGGCAGCAACGAATTCCTGGGCATCGAGTTTAAGCGCGATGCCATTCCTGCGCTGGAGTATATGTTGAAGTGGCTCGATGGGGTGTTTTATCCGTGAAGGCCATTACCTTTACGCCATGAGCATCCATAAGAAAATCGAAGCCAAGCGGGTAACCGTTAAAACGCTTCATGCCATGAAAGAAGCTGGTGAGAAAATCGCCATGCTGACGGCCTACGACTACTCCATGGCCCGCATCCTGGATGCGGGTGGGGCTGATGTCCTACTCGTCGGAGACTCCGCCAGTAACGTGATGGCCGGCCACGAAACCACCCTCCCCATTACGCTGGATCAGATGATCTATCACGCCAGTAGCGTGGTCCGCGGCGTGGAGCGGGCGCTGGTGGTGGTGGATCTTCCCTTCGGAACTTACCAGGGAGACAGTAAAATGGCACTCAAATCCGCCATCCGAATCATGAAGGAGAGCGGCGGCCATGCCGTGAAACTGGAAGGCGGAGCTGAAGTGCAAGACAGCATCAAGCGCATCCTCTCCGCGGGAATTCCCGTCATGGGGCATCTTGGCCTGACGCCGCAGTCCATCTATAAGTTTGGTACCTACACCGTCCGGGCCAAGGAGGAAGCCGAAGCCCGCCGACTGATGAAAGACGCTAAACTGATTGAAGAGCTGGGCTGTTTTGGCTTAGTACTCGAGAAAATTCCGGCGCACCTGGCAAAAAAGGTCTCTGAGTCGCTGACCATCCCAACCATTGGAATTGGTGGAGGAGCTGACTGCGACGGACAGGTGCTCGTTACCCATGACCTTCTTGGTATTACCAAAGACTTTCACCCCCGTTTCCTGCGGCGCTACGCCGAACTCTTCGATGTGATTAAAGAAGCAACCGAGCGCTACGTCGATGACGTGAAAGCACGTGACTTCCCCAGCGATAAAGAGCAGTATTGATTAGACGGAGACCTGGGTAGCCTGATGGTGTTCCACGCGTAATTACCCTATACCATCCTGCCCGCCTGCGAACTCCCGCCCCAAAGCGTTGATATCTTTATGGTCAAGAAAACTCTATTCGCCCTTATCCTGATTGGCATCCTGTTAGTTGGTTACGCCTACTATAGCATTACGGTGGTGCCGGTGGTGCCGGATAGCCTGGAGCAACCGGTAGTCATAACTATTCCTTCAGGAGCGGACTATGAACAAGTGATGGACTCATTGGCCGCCGCTGGGGTCACGCCTAACCGTGCCATCTTCGACCCCCTGGCCGAGCGAATGGCCTGGAAGCGGGAAACGATGCGTTCCGGACGGTTTGTTTTGCCCGTTGGGACGAGTATGGTGGGCCTCATCCGTAAACTTCGCAACGGAAGCCAGCAGGCCGTTAAGGTAATCCTTAACCTGGAGCGGGAGCCCATGAACGTAGCGGCCAAAGCCGCCCGCTTTCTGGAAACAGACAGTTTGTCATTAGTACGCCTCTTCCAAAACGAAGCTTTTATCGATAGCATCGGTTATAGCAAGGAGACTTTGCAAACGCTCTTTATACCCAACACCTACGAGCTGTATTGGAACGCCAGCCCACGGGAATTTGTCGCACGCATGATCAAGGAGCACGACCGCTTCTGGAAAGCAGACGGCAGGCTGGAAAAAGCGAAGGCGAAGGGGCTGACTCCCGCCGAGATCTATACGCTGGCAAGTATCGTTTACAGCGAAAGCCTGGCTAAATCTGAACAGCCACGTATTGCGGGCCTTTATCTCAACCGGATCAGGCAGGGGATGAAGTTACAGTCTGACCCCACGGCTGTTTTCGCTACCCGGGCGTTCGGAATTAAGCGGGTATTAAACGAGCATATTCAGTTCGAGCATCCCTACAATACCTATACAAACTACGGCCTGCCCCCCGGCCCCATTACTATGCCATCGGTAAGCGCCATTGATGCGGTGCTGAACCCGGAGTCGCATGACTACGTATATATGTGTGCAAAGGGAGACAACTCCAGCCTCCACAACTTTGCTAAAACCTTAGCCGGCCACTCCCGGAATATTGCCGTTTACGTGGCTAATCTACGAGCGCGCGGGCTGAGGTAAGCACGATTTTTTTTCTTCTCTTTATTTCTTTCCAATGAATACTACGACCCTTCGCCTGATTAAACACAATGACAAAGAGCTTCAGGATATCCTTAGTCCGGGGAGCTATCATCGTACGGTCGCTCCGGATGGTTTTATCGTTCGGCTAACCGAAAAAGCGTCTGAGGCTAAGGTGCGTGAGCAGTTTCGTTTCCTTAGCCACAAAGAGGCGGGGCAGCTGAAGTCAAACATAAAGCTGGAGACCGGAAAGCTAAAAGGAGCCTGGGTCGCTGCTGCGGTAGGCGGCCTGTTACTCGGGAGTTACCGGCCCGGCCGGTGGAAAACAGATGCGGAGGCTCATCCCCTGACAAAAGCCGGTGCTAAGATTGACACCGGTAAGCAATCAAAGAAGACGGAAGCCCTCATCGCAAAGGAAATCGTCCTGGCGGATACCCAGTTGAGCATTATTGCGCTCGTTGATGCGCCCGCCAACGTTAAGCGCCCGCAGTACCTGGCGCAATGGGCGGTGGAGTCGGGCAGGAAATACGGCTATTCGGTTAATGTGCTCGACGAAAAAGCCTGCAAAAAAGAAGGCCTTGGGGCTCTGCTGGCGGTTAACCGGGGGAGTGAAGACCCGGCCCGCTTCATCATCATGGAATACAAAGGTAAAGGCGCACCGAAGGGTGGCCCAACGGCCATCATTGGTAAGGGGATCACTTTTGATACCGGAGGGGTGAGCATAAAGCCCAGCAATAACCTTCACCTGATGAAATCTGATATGGGCGGCGCTGCGGCCACCTTCGGAGCCATGGAGGCGGCTGCCCGGCTGAAACTTCCCGTTCACCTCGTTGGCATTGTGCCCAGCACGGATAACAGTGTCGATGCCCTGAGCTACAAACCCTCCGACGTCATTACGGGCCACTCCGGTAAATCCATCGAAATAATTGATACTGACGCCGAAGGCCGTTTGGTGATGAGTGACGGGCTGAGCTACGCCGTCAAGCACTTTAAACCCAAAACATTGATCGATGTGGCTACCCTTACCGGCAGTGCAGTGCGTACTTTCGGTTACGAGTGTGGTGCCGTAATGAGCAAGGATGAAAAACTGATCCGGGAGTTTCAGAAAGCAGGAAATGCCTGCGGGGAAAAAGTGTGGCCACTGCCCGTTTGGGATGAATACCGATCCGGACTGGACAGCGATGTGGCAGACATCAAGAACTACTCCGGCCGCCCCGTCAACGGGGCAATTGATGCCTTTAAGTTTCTGGAAACCTTTACCCACGATCATCCGAAATTTATTCACTTCGATATTGCCGGCGTGGCCCTCAAGCAAGGCCCCTACGCTAAAGACCGGCAGGCGACGGGCTTCGGGATGCGGCTGTTTGTGGAGTGGCTGAGTAGGTAGTGGACGGAGGGCCTCCAGGCCATGACCCCTCGCCCTGCTTTTCTAACCCTCCCCCGGCACCTGCGTAAGCGCCGTATCTTTGGTCCGTTAACAAACTACGTGATCATGCGCATTCTCCTGCTGCTCTGCTGCTTTTCCTTCTCCCTTTCCGCCCAGGAAACACCCATGAAGACGGTCTCCACCATCTTCAACGCCATGCGCGCCGGCGACACGACGGGGCTGCGTGCCTACTTCCACCCGGGGGCTACGTTGAACTCGGTGGTAACTAAGCCTGATGGGGTAACCGAAGTAGGAGCCGGAGACATCAACCGCTGGTTTAAGGGTATGCAGGGCGCGGACGCAGGTGCATGGGACGAACAACTTCATTACGGAGAGGTCCGGGTCGACGGCCACCTCGCCACCGTCTGGGCACCTTACGTTTTCAACTATAAGGAGAAACT
The DNA here is from genome assembly GCF_900110645.1 of Neolewinella agarilytica. Taxonomy (GTDB): domain Bacteria; phylum Bacteroidota; class Bacteroidia; order Chitinophagales; family Saprospiraceae; genus Neolewinella; species Neolewinella agarilytica. The sequence goes on along the minus strand of NZ_FOFB01000028.1, from coordinate 9,975 downwards.
ACATCACTGTGGCGTCAATGCTTTTCAGCTGGTAAAAGACGGTGCTGAAGGCCAGTGGCGCGTGCTCCACATCGCTGATACCCGTCGCGATGCGCCGGGAGATTGCATCCCCGTCTCCGAAGATTCCCCCGAAGCCGCCATCCGTAGCCTCGCCACCGGCTGGCACAAAGCCGCCGCCGATGCCGACTCCACCGCCTTCTTCGATGCCATGACCGACGACGCCATCTACATCGGTACCGACAAGAGCGAACACTGGACCAAAGCCGAATTCCTCGGCTTCGCCGCTCCCTACTTTGCCCGGGGCAAAGCCTGGGCCTTCACGGCCAGCGAACGCCACATTTTCTACGACCCCAACAGCCAGGTCGCTTACTGGGACGAACTCCTTGACACCTGGATGGGCCCCTGCCGCGGCACCGCCGTTGTCAAAAGAGATGGCCCCGATGGCCACTGGAAAATTGCGCATTATACCCTCAGCGTCACCGTTCCGAACGAGAAAATTGAAGGATTTATCGAGCTAACGAAAGAGTAAGTTCAGCGGGTCAACCGCCTATCCTTTTCCGGGCGAGGCACTCCATCACCCGCTTCGCAGTTCTTCCGTACCTCGCTAAGCGGTTGACCCGTGCCGATCGGCACCAGGAACTGTCGTTGGGCTAAAGAATAATCTTTCTGCTAAAAAGCGGTCTTTGCTTTCGGGTAAATCGACAATCGCCAATCGAGAATCGAGAATCTTTACCCTTTATTCGCCAACTGCCCGCAAGCCGCGTCAATATCCTTACCCCGGCTCCGCCGGACGGTGACCATCACCCCGCGATCCCGCAGATAGGTGGCGAAGTCATCGATCCGGTGTTCGGTTGATTTGCGGAAGGGCGCATTGTCAATTGGGTTATACTCAATGATGTTGACCATGGAGGGCACCCGCTTACAGATCTGGTAGAGCTTCTCGGCGTCTTCCAGGGTATCATTGAAATCCTGAAAGGTGATGTATTCGTAGCCGATGCGCTTCTTGGTCTTGCTGTAGAAGTACTCCAGCGAATCAACGAGAACCTCGAGGTTGTTGCTCTCATTGATGGGCATGATCTCGTTGCGCTTCACGTCGTCGGCGGCGTGGAGGCTAACGGCGAGGTTTACCTTGGTATCCTCATCGGCCAGTTTGCGGATCATCTTCGCGATGCCCGCAGTAGACACGGTTAGTCTGCGGGGTGCCATGTGCAACCCCAGGTGAGAGGTGATCCGGTCAATGCTCTGCACCACTTCCTTGAAGGCCAGTAGCGGCTCCCCCATGCCCATGTAAACGATGTTAGTCAGCGGCTTACCGTAAGTCTCCAGGCATTGTTCATTGACGAGGAACACCTGATCATAGATCTCCGCAGCAGTAAGGTTGCGCAGGCGTTTCATCCGGCCCGTGGCGCAGAAGGTACAAGTCAGGCTACAACCCACCTGGCTGGAGACGCAGACCGTAAAACGGTCGTCAGCCACTACCGGAATAAGCACGGATTCGATCAAATGGCCGTCGTGCAGCCGGAAACGACTCTTGATCGTACCATCGTTACTGCGCTGTACTTTGTCTTCGCTCATGACCGGAAAGCTGTAGCTCTCCTTCAGCCGCTCGCGTAGCTCAAGCGACAGGTTCGTCATCTCATCAAAGTTTCGTGCACCCTTTTTCCAGAGCCATTCGTACACCTGCTTGGCCCGGAAGGGGCGCTCGCCGACGAGGATCAGTTCAGAAGTGAGCTCTTCCAGTGAAAGGGAACGGATATCTTTAAGGTCAGTGCTGGTGGCCATATGCAATGCGTACTTTTTAAAACGCCTAACGTATTCCCTGAGCTAACAACTCAGCAACCATTTCGTTAAGCGGCCGCAAAGATAAGGGGAATAGTATGGGGTTTATCCTCAGTGGACCTCCGTGATTTACCCCGGTGCACCTCAGTGGTTAACTTCCCTAGAGCTTCCGCCCACCCACAACCTTGCCATTCACGTCATTATTCCGTAGGCGCTTCAGGGGAATGAGCAGGCTGGCGTAAGCATCGCTGGCGTTTACCCGCCAGGTGCGTCCGGCATAGGTCACCGAGCCGCTACGACGGTTCCAGTCACTGGCCAACAGTGTGTAGCGTTGGCTCGCTTTCGGGTTAGGACCAAAAACAAGGTAGTTCTCATCATTACTCTCAAAGCTCACTGCCATTCGTTGAGTCTTCGGGCTAAAAACGAAAACACCCGGCGTGTTGCGCTTAAAAATGACCTGTTCTACCTCCCGTCCATCAATAAGTTTTACCTGACCGTTGCGGATTTCAGAATTTCCATTGCGTAGTTCCCGGGTAAGGACCAGGTCCTCAGAAAGGTAAAATTGGATGCGTTTGAGCTCCGATTCCGTCCAGTTCTGGTCGTCTACCAGGCGTTGGGTCAGTGGGCTTAGCTTAGGGCCGCAGCTTGAAAATAAAAAGGTAAACAGGGCCAGGGCGGTGATTAATCTGATCATGGTTATATCATTTGGTACGTGTAAAAGACGGCAGGCAGCACCTGATGTTCAATACTTATCATCGCCTTTAAGGGGACTTTAACGACAGGGTAAGGAAGTCTTAGCGTTTAGGTGACGGATCTTGGAGCGTCCCGCAGTATTGCGGGACCCGCAAGCGTCCGGTTGGGGCGTATATCCTAATCTTTTAATCACCCTGACGCCCAGGCCTTGTTACCGCTTATTCTGAAAAAAAGTGGTCATCAGCGCACTGCATTCCTCGTGCAGGATCCCGTACTCCAGTTTCGTCTTCGGGTGCAATAGCTCACGGCCGAAGCGCATGAAGCCCCGCTTATCGTCGCTGGCGCCGTAGACGATGCGACTCACCTGGCTCCAGGCCAGCGCCCCGGCACACATGGGGCAGGGCTCCAGCGTGACGTAGAGCGTGCAGTCGTGCAGGTATTTATCTCCGAGATGATTGGCCGCAGCCGTAAGTGCAATGATCTCGGCATGGGCCGTTACGTCACTAAGTTGTTCTGTTTGATTGTGCCCCCTGGCAATGATTCTGTCGTTGCTGGTGACGATGGCTCCGACCGGAATCTCACCGGCTGCGGCTGCCATCTCGGCCTGGGCAATGGCCTGGCGCATGAAGTAAGCGTCGTCGTACACTTTTAAAGGCATGGGGGGAGGAGGTTACAGGGGGGGCAGGTTGCAGGGTGGGAGGTTACAGGTTGCAAGTTACTAGTTACAGGTTGCAAGTTACTAGTTGCAGGTTACAAGTCACAGGTAACAGGGGAAAGGTTCCAACTCCACAACCTGCAACCTGCAACTTGCAACCTGCAACTTGCAACTTGCAACTTGCAACCTGCAATCTGCAACCTGAAACTACCCCTCCAGCACCGTCTCAATCAAATAACTATTCCGGTCGGCACTTGATCTGGCCACCAGTTCGGCCAGAAAGCCGGTGTTAAAGAGAATGGTGCCAAGCACCATGCTGGTCAGGCTGATGTAGAACCAGGGGTTCTCCGTCACCAATTGTTTGGGCATGTGATTGGCCAGGGCGTACAACTTGGTGCCACCGATGTACAGAATGCTGAAAAAACCGACGAGGAAAACGATGGTACCCAGCGTGCCGAAGAGGTGCATGGGGCGTTTGCCAAACTTACCTACGAACATGAGTGACATCAGGTCGAGGAAGCCGGTGATCAGCCGGGAAAGGCCAAATTTAGAGTATCCATACTTCCGGGCGTGGTGCTCAACGACCTTCTCTCCGATGTTTTTGAAACCGGCCCATTTAGCCAGTAGTGGCATGTGACGGTGCATATCTCCGTAGACTTCGATGGACTTGACAACGTTAAGCCGGTAAGATTTCAGCCCGCAGTTAAAGTCGTGCAAATGAATACCGCTCACCTTACGGGTAACGGCGTTGAAAAACTTGGACGGCAGGGTTTTGCCAATGGGGTCATGCCGTTTTTGTTTCCAACCGGAAACCAGGTCAAAACCATCTTCTTTTATCATGCGGTAGAGCTCGGGTATCTCGTCCGGGCTATCCTGCAGATCAGCGTCCATCGTGATGACGACTTCGCCGGAGACCCGTTTAAAACCCACGAAAAGAGCGGGGCTTTTACCGTAGTTGCGTTGGAACTTGACGGCCTTCAGGTTGGCATTCTTAGCCCTCAGTTCTGTGATGACTTTCCAGCTGTTATCGGTACTGCCATCATCAATGAGCCAGACTTCATAGCTGAAGTTGTTGGCTTGCATCACCCGGTCAATCCAGGCAGTGAGTTCGGGCAGACTTTCTTCTTCGTTGAAGAGGGGTACGACGACGCTGATGTCCATAAGGGCGAAGTTAGCAACTTTCTCGTTGGAGGAAGCAGGTTACGGGGGCCGGTTTACTCAACCAACTTTCCGTTATTCACCACGCCGATAATTTTTCCGGGAAGTGTTTTCCCGATCAATGGACTGTTCACCGTTTTTCCCTTGAGGTCGGCGGCGGAGAAGGTGCTGCTGCCCTCGGTCGTGAAGAGAGTAAGGCAGGCCGGGGCGCCGGGGCGCAGGTGCAAGGGGGATTCTCCGAGAAGCAGACGAGGACCGCTCGTGAATTTAGCAACGATGTCTTCAATGGAAAGTGATGTTTCCAGGCTTTGTAAACACTGTCGGAAAGCCGTCTGTAAGCCCAGTGCACCAAAGTCAGCGTAGAAGAACTCGAGATCTTTCTCTTCGCCGTGGCGGGCAACGTGGTTACTCACAATGGCGTCAATGGTTCCATCCTTCAGGCCTTCGATGAGGGCCTGCCGGTCTTCCTCTTCCCGCAGGGGGGGCAACATTTTGAAGCTGGAGTCGAAAGTCGCCAGTTCTTCATCCGTAAACTGCAGGTGATGCGCGCTGACGGTGGCAAGTACGTTAAGCCCCGCGGCTTTTGCCGCCCGAACTTCCCGAACACCGGAAGCGGAGGAGAGTAGGTGAATGATCAGCTTGCCCTCTGTGTATTTCAAGAGCTCCATGGCCCGTTTCAGCGGAATGGACTCACTCATCACGGGGATGCCGCGCAGCCCCAGTCGGGTACTGATGGTGCCTTCGTGCATTTGCCCTTCGGGCACCAGAGCTTCGTCGTAGGGGGAAATCATTACCCGGCAATTACCGGCCTGGGCGTATTCAAGGCTTCGCTTCAGCAAGCTACCGCTGACTCTTCTTTTCGGACCGTCAGTAAAAACAGTCGCGCCAGCGTGGGCCAGCTCCAGCATTTCGGTGAGATCTTTGCCTTCCAGATTACGGCTTAGCGCCGCCAGCGGAAGAAGATCAACGGGGTGATCTCCGTTCTGGCGCAGCAGGTAAGCGACATCGGCGACGGACTGCCGAACGGGCTCCGTATTCGGTAGCGTGGCCACGGCGGTATAGCCGCCGGCAGCAGCTGCCGCCCGCAGGCTGGCAATGTCTTCCCGTTCTTCGTGGCCGGGGTCACCCAGGTAGGCACCCAGGTCAACAAAGCCCGCCGACAGGCGGGCACCCTTACCTTCCATGACGGGTTCATTGGCTGAAGCCGTCAGGCTTTCGGCCATTTCGGTAATCAGGCCGTCTTCAAGGCGAAGGTCGAGGGTCTGGCCATTATGCGGGCCATCGGGGTCAGTAATGATGAATTGGCGGAGGAGCATGGGGCAAATATATGACTAGCTGGCGGAAAGCCGTCGGCCGGATCGGAGCGATAGCGGAGGCCGTCCGACGGCTGGGTCACACCCACACAGCGGTCGGGCCAACCCTCATTCCTCGGGAATCGGCCCGGCGGCTTAGGTTTTTCCCTGCACCTGCGTTCGCGCCGCCTATTCCGGAAAATTATCCCGAATTCCTTCCAGTAAACGGGTAAACTCCGCATAATCATCTTCGGTCAGTCCTTCCCAGGTCTGTTCTCGCAGGGCCTGAACGCGTGGGTAAAGCACGGCGTGGGTCTCTTCTCCTTTTTTGGTCAATGCCACCTGATAGCGGCGGCGGTCATTAGGAAAGCGAGTGCGGGCCGCAAAACCCTTCTTAGCCAGCTTGTCAATGATGCGGGAAACGGTGGGGGCGTCCTTGAAGGTTCCGTTGGCCAGGTCCGTTTGAGAGGAAGCTCCCGAGGCCTGTAAATGGTCGAGTAAGACCCATTGCTCAGGGGTCAGATCAATCTCTGCTTCCTTGAAAGCGCGTTGAAAATGGGCCTTCAACAGGCGGGTGGTTCGATCCAATAAGGTGCCGACGTTGGAGTAAGAAAGCTTGGTCACGGTGTGGGGGATGGTAGCCTGAGTAATAGTTATATCCTGCTAAGGTAGTAGTCATACAGCAATTGCTCGGGCAGCCAGTGGCTGCCGGTGTAGGGAACTACTTTTACGGAGGGCAGGGGACCATAAATAGCTTCTAGTCTTTCGTGGTGTAGCAGGGGGTCCCGGTCACCAGCAAAAACGGTAGCTGAAATGCTGCGCTGGTGGAGCGTTTGCTCAAGTTTGTCGGGTTGAGGCGGAAACCGTAAAACACTGCGAAGACTGCCGGCCAGACGCCGACGAAAGGTGCCATCTTTCAGGTTGTGGTTCAGGTATTCTGCGGAGTAGCGATTGATGACGCCTCTGCGCCGCAGCCAGTTGCTCAGCTTGAGCAGATAGCGGGGGCGCTCACTGAATTTAGCCAGCGGGCGGACCAGGGACGTTGGCAAAGTGTCAATCCAGTTGGTGTAGCGGCCTCCGGCTCCATCTGGCGCTACGAGCGCCAGGTCTCGTATGTCGGGGTGATCCAGCAGCGGGAGGGTTGCGCTCAACACCCGCCCGCCAAGGCTGTGGCCCAGCAGGAAGACCGGGCGGTCAGAATAGTCCTTGAGTAAGGCATTGAATACTGCGGCAAGATCTGCCGGGGTATAAGATTCTTTTACCCACTCGGACTTGCCGTGGTAGGGTAAATCTGGCGCAAAAGTGGTGAACTGCCGGCCCAGTGCCAATGCCAGTCGCTCCATGCGGCGGCCGTTGCGCCCGAAACCGTGGACGGACAACATAATCGCTCCGCCATTGCCATAGCGGCGAACGTGGAGCCGGTCTTCGGTGATGGGCACATCCAGTGCTTCGCGGCTTTGGGCGGTCTGGAAGAAACTACTGGGCAGGGTAGGGGGAGTTTTGACTTCGTTCATTTGGTGGTAGGAAGACGCGCGAAGGAGGGTTTTGGTTCGGGGGAAACGGTTGGTGATGCGGCGAACTATTCCCGTAATTACAAACCTGAAAAAGAGTTTCTCTATGAATGTAAACAAACAACCGGCGAGGCATGAGCTAGGGAATATGAAAAGCCAGAAGAGCTAACTGCCACTCAACGTGGTCAAGGATTTGCTTTCCCGCCCATCCATTAGCATCTTTGCGAAGATCAACCCCTTGACTTGTGCAAAAGCCCCAAACCATCATCATCGGCGCCGGCGCCGCCGGCCTTGTGGCCGCCCTTGAACTGGAGCGTGCTGGCCATGCTCCCCTCTTGCTGGAAGCGGATGACCGCATTGGTGGTCGACTGAAAACCGATGAGGTGGAAGGCTTTTTACTCGATCGGGGCTTTCAGGTGCTGCTGACGGAATATCCTGAAGTGAAGCGCTACCTGGATGCTTCCGCCCTGGGCTTGAAAAATTTTCGCCCCGGAGGCCATGTCCACACCCGGCAGATGCACTTCCGTTTCGCGGACCCCTTGCGGGAGCCGGCGCAAATCATCCGGTCAACGCTTTCCCCCGTAGGGACGCTGAAGGATAAGCTGAAATTAGCCCGGTTAGGGCTAAACCTGCGGGCAAAATCCAACGAAGACTGCTTTAAGGGGTACACGGATAAACCGACGATGGATTATATCTGGTCCCTTGGTTTCAGCGAGCAGATCGTAGAACGATTCTTCCGGCCTTTTTTTGGCGGTATCTTTCTGGAGCAGGAGCTGCAAACCCCAGCGGCGATGTTTCGCTACATCTTTAAAATGTTTGGCAGTGGTGCGGCGGCTTTGCCGGTAGGCGGTATTGAGTCGGTTGCGAAGCAACTGGCCGGGCAGCTGAAGCAGACGGATATCCGCTGTAATACGCGTGTAGCGGAGGTGACTGCCGGGAAGGTCCGGCTCGAAGACGGAACGGAGTTGGCCGCTCCGGGCGGTATCATCATTGCCTGCCCGCCGGATAAAGTCTTTCCTCGTCTGGCTGGTGAGCCGGTGCAGTGGAAATCAACGAGTAACCTGTACTTTTATAGTAACCGTCGCCTGAAGGAGAACCGGCTGATCAACCTGGTGTCTGACCCAACGAGCCTGATCAACACCTTTGCGGTACTGGATGAAGTTGCGCCTACTTATAAGCTCAAGGGACAGGGAGGTTCTTTGATCTCCGTAACCTTACGGGAGGCGGTTACCCGTCAGAGCCAGATCGGGCAGGCGGAGCAGGACTTGCTGCGGCACAGTCGGTTGCCGAACGACAGCCTGACCTTTCTGAAGCACTACGAAGTGAAGCAGGCATTGCCGAACCTTAATCCCGTTACTTTCAGTTACGCCGCAACCCATAGTCACGTTGGGGATCGAATCTTCCTGGCGGGCGATCATCAGCTAAACGGATCGCTGGATGCGGCGATGCGTAGTGGTCGGCTGGCGGCGGAGGGGGTTTGTAGTCTGTAGGGTGGAGACGGTAGAGTGGTAGCCTGTAGAAATACCCTCAGGGCGATAGCAAACTCTTCGCCTGGATGCTAAAAGGTCGCTCTGCGACGCTTTGAGGTTCCTTAAGCTAAGCAAACCGGACCTCGAAGCGTCCTGAAAAGACCTTCGAGCGTCCGCGTTACCCGAGCTAGCGATTACCCTAGAATACCCTCGGCACTATCAGTGGCTTCCATCAGAAAGACGTACCTTTCTACTGTCTACAACACTACCTTCTACCATGTCCACCACCTGGCTTCATACCAACTTCGGCACCTTCCAACTTTCGGCTTCTCACCGGGGGCTGACGGAGGTCAGGCTGACGGATATTGAAGTGCCGGAGGGCATTCCGCCTTCGGAGAACCCGCACCTTGTAGCCGCTACGGAGCAGCTGTCGGCTTATTTCAGAGGAGAGTTGGAGGAGTTCGATCTGGAACTGGACTGGACGGAGGCGACGGATTTTCATAAATCGGTCTGGACGGAGTTACAGAAGATCGCCTATGGCCGTACCTGCAGTTACCAGTACATTGCTGATCAACTTGGTGACCTGAAGGCCATCCGGGCCGTTGGCCAGGCCAACCGGCGGAACCCGATAGCGATTATTGTGCCCTGCCATCGGGTGATTGCCAAGTCGGGGGACCTGCAGGGGTATTTCTACGGCCTTGATTTTAAGCGTCGGCTGCTGGCACTGGAGAATCCGTTGACGTTTGGGGAGCAGGGAAGTTTGTTTTAAGGAGATGTGTTACGCAATGGTCCGCTACGATTTTGGATTATAAACATGATTAATCCATTACCCTCCGTTAAGCTTCCCGTCTTACATGCCTGCCGGCGGCCTACTTTTGAAGGGTAAAAGTAGCAAAACCCCTGGCCTGTGTCACTGGCTTATCGGCAGAACGGAGCAAAAGAGCCTACGAAAGGACTAACTCGCAGCACAATCTGTTTTTCAAGCAAAGCTGTGGGACTACGATCTCTTGTGGGAAAAGCTTGAGTTTGTTGTATGCTCAAACAGCCCTTCCGCTTAACGGCTCTTTTGCTCCGTTCTACCGGCCAGTGCCACCTCCGAAGGAAGACGCGAAGCGCACGACCGTCCTCCGAAAAGCAACGGGCTTTGGGTTTCATCCAACGCTGCTTTCGTGCGAAGACAATCCAACACTTGGGTTTCTAAAAGTATAAATCTTGTGGGTAGTGTACCATTTTTAGCTTATGGCATTGCGTTGAAAATGAGTGCGTTGTCAATAATTTTGCCCCTGCTCCCCAAAGCTCAAAAATGAAGAGTGGAACCCAAAGTGGAGCACTATGGCAGGGCGGGTGCGCTTCGCGGCTGGCTTCGCCGGTGGCGGTGTCCGGGAGATGAGAAGGCAAAAGCCGTTAAAAAACAGAAG
>NZ_FOFB01000050.1 GCF_900110645.1 Neolewinella agarilytica | reverse complement strand
CCCTCCAACTTCCCTTCGGTCTGTTAGTTGTTTTATCTGCGAATAATTCGACTTCCCAAGATGGCCGGATATGAATCGCACCAATCCGTCCGCCTCCCCCACCAATACCGCGACTTTTTTGAAAATAATTCCTCTAAAGCTTCCTGATGCCAGCCTATGTTCTTAATGCTGACTCGAAGTTTGGGTAAGTTTGGGTAAGTTTGGGTGCAGAAAGGACTAAATTTGGATTTGTTAAATGGTTCCATCTGCCAACTAAAAGGTGGCTGATTTGATTATCAGATTTTAATTGAAATATAAGTAACAATGAAAACTCTATTTTCTTTATTTCTGTGGCTTGGCATGCTTTTCCTATTTTCAGCCGCTCCAAACTCAGCTACATTAACTTCAGGTGCTTCCATGGAATCATTTGGATGTAAATTCTGCTGTACAGGTACTAGTGGTGTTTGCAAAGGTTGTGGTATGACAACCAAGGGGAAACTTGTAACTTGCCCTACAGAACAATAAAATGAATATTTTAAAGAACACCCTGTTACTTACCGTAAGTAACAGGGTGTTCTTATCTAATTAGCACTTATGATAAATAGGATAGTTACAATTTTTATAGTGGCACTGTTTTTATGTGGATGTGCTGGCAATGTTGATGATATACAAGGATATGAAAAAATTGAATCAAAAAATGTAGTAAAGGCTGAAATCCCATTCGTAGAGCTAGGTGTTAGGGATTTACTCAGGGTGCCAATGGAAATTACAATAGATCCCGTCAAAGACGTTTTTTTAGTGGCAGATGATGGCTACAATGAGATTATAAGAGTTATTGATAGAGAGTCTGGTGCTTTAATCGATTCTTTTGGTACAAGAGGAGATGGATTAGGTTATTTGAACTATCCTAGAGCTATTTTAGGTCCGACTCAACAGACTCCTGATAGCATTTATGTACTCGAAGGATTTGAAAATAAGATAAACGTTTACAACGAGGAGTATGATTTTGTACGTCAGATTTCAATAGAGTGGGAAGGCTTGTTTAACTCGGCAAAACGAATCTCGGATAGGAAAATAATCCTGTCAACAAGTGGAGGGCCTAGTTTGGTGGCTTTTTTTGATTTGGATACCGAAAAGCTGAGTTATCCTTCAAATCAACCACTTTTTCCCGTTCCATTTGATATTGCGCCTATTCCTGAGGCAGCATTACCTGAATTTTTTGCTTCTAAAATAGCCTATAATCAACAAAAAGATGAGTTGTATCTAGCTGCGGAAGAAATTGATGTTCTACAAAAATATAAACCTGACGGAATTTTGATAGAACGATTTAGAGGTCCGGATAACTTTGTTCCTAGAGGCGTTTTGACTCCAGAAGGGTATTTTGCTAGAATAGAAAATTCATTTACCCAGGTTTACTGTTACCCAATGGAAGTAATTGGTGATAAACTTGTAGTTGGATATAGTGGTTTAGGGCCAAATATGGATACTCCGGAAGATAACTCGTGGGAAAATGGGAACCGACTTTTTATCTATGATCTGGATGGTTTGGAGAAATTTCATGAAATCGTAATGGAAGATGTTATCTTCACATCTGGATGTGTTTCCGCTGAAAGTGAACAAAAAATTTATCTAATCGACGTTAATCCAGATAAGGATGGCGCTGATATAATCGAAGTGGACATTGGGGGCTTTTTATGAAAGATTATAGAAATTAATTTTTTGGATTAGACAGTAAATTTTGACTGTATAGCATGATAGCCGTTGACTTCTTCTATACAGCACAAAGAAAATTTTACTATGCATTCTTTTCGAATCTCTCGGGAGCTGCATAGACTCACGTAAATATTAAATTCAATTTTATGAAATCTATACTTTCATTTCTTGCATTGTTATTATTGCTTTCAGCTGCTTCACCCTCTTCTTCTCCGTCCATGATTTCTCAGGGATTCTGTGAAGGGACGTGCGTGGGGAAGCAAAGTACTTGTAAGCCATGTGGTGCAGGTGGGATAGTCTACAAGGGGAAACTTGTTGTTAAAGAAGAGAGTGACAGTTTCTAGTTTTAATAACCTTAACTCTAATTCTTTTTCATCTTACTTTGGCCGCCCTAAACGTAAATACGGGTAAGGTTCAAGAATTAGTTCCGGGCATTCCGGAGTGGGTAAGTGGAAATCACCATTTTGGCGGACTGAATACCCTGCACTACTATTATGATGACGGTGAGATTGTCTATAATTTCCCCTTTATGGATTCGGTTTTCACCTGGTCTCCGCTAGAAAAGTCGCTGAAGCGACAGCGATATGCTTCAGAGGTGATTCCTGGAATCCTAAAAGCGTATAACGGAGATGGTAGTATGGAGAGCCTTGTTCATGCTTCCTCCAAAAGCGACTATTACACCGGAATGTACTCCGTTACGGGTACGTCAATGCAATATCGATTCGTGGTCAGTACCAGCGTTGAGAATGAGGTGACCTATTCAACCTACCTGGAAGTCTTTGATGAGTCGGCGTTGCACTTTACCAACAAAATTTCATCGATGGTAAAGACCAGAGGGTTTACGGTGAAAGATTCTATTTTTCTGTTTAGGGAGTCGGGAAGTGAGGATTATTTGGAGTTCGCCGTTTTTTCTGGATTGTAGCTGCTTGAATGTAACGGCGAATATTTTTTGGTTGATATAAGGGTTCCTTAAAATAGTTTATTCGGGAGCCCTCCAACTTCCCTTCGGTCTATCAGTTGTTTTATCTGCGAATAATTCGACTTCCCAAGATGGGCCGGATATGAATCGCACCAATCCGTCCGCCTGCCATACTAATACCGTGACTTTTTTGAAAATAATTCCTCCAAAGTTTCCTGATACCAGCCTATGTCCTTAATGCCGACTCGAAGTTTGGGTAAGTTTGGGTAAGTTTGGGTAAGTTTGGATTTTACCCCCTTTATCATTGTTCTGATAATAGGCTTCATTGCGCCTTTTTTGCGATGGCCTGATGGTGTTCAGGCGATAATTTTTTAATTGATGAACTATGAAAAAACGATTTTTTTCCATTTTTTTTGCGATCGCTTTTATGTTTGCGTCGCTAAATTTATCAGCGGGTTACGAATCCATTAATTGTAACTACTATTCTGAAGATTACGGCATGTGGATTGCTGCTTCAGAGTGTGATAACCCAGGCAACAACTGTTCTGTTAAGCGTTGCGATTGTAGCTCAAACGGAGCTTGGGATCCTCCCTCAATGTAAGCCCGATTAGTGCCCTTGAAGTAATTGTTTCTTCTGGGGCACTACTTTTTTTGCTGAATATAGTAGAGTTTGCTACTCGGTAGGTAGTTATTGTAAAATACTATTATGAGACCATTTTTAATTTTCAGTTGTTTGTTTGTATTAATATCTTGCCAGGACCCTGGTATTAGTACATTGTCAATTGCTAAAATTAATAGCCTGGATAACATATCTATTCCGATAGATAGTATCTTGATAGATGGAGGCCAGTTAGTGTCTTTTAAGGAACGTTTTGGAAATACAGAGTACTTGTACCGAACTAGACCCTTTGCTAATGGAGTTCAATCGATTAATTTAGGAAATGGGGATTCTGAAATTATTACTATTCCTAAAGAAGGTCCTAATGGCATCAGAAGAATTCAATCTTTTATTGTTAAAGATGATGGAAGTTATTTAGTGGCTGCGGATGAAAAAATAGTTTCTCTTGATACTCAAGGAAGAATTATTGATCAGTTTAGGTTTTTTCCGAATAATATGGACATGGAGCTCCACGGGCCATATATTATTCGTGCAACTCATGAATTTCCCCTGCAAGAGTATAAGGGGGACCTAGTTGTACATTTGGAGAGAGACGATTCAGACGATTATAGTTTCCCTTTTCATTACCAAGGGCCGTTTTTAGGACTATTAGACATTGAAAAAAGGATAGCAATTCCCTTATCAGTGGAGTGGCCAGACCAAACCCAATATTACGGTTTTACACATCAGCCATTTTTTAGCGTTGTAGAAGAAGATATTGTTTATGGATTTGCTTATTCACCTCATATCTACCGATTCTCATTAGAGAGTGATTTGACACAATCGTTTTATCAGGAGCCATTTAAGGGTCTCTCCAATGATTCATTTAAGGGTAGCTTCGATGAGGTTGAGCTATTGTCTCATCGATCAAAAAGTGTTGTTTATGGGGAAGTTGTATACGATGAAGAATCTAATAGGTATTGTCAACTAGTTTTTGTTCCTCCAGTTCCTTCACATCCTATGTACGGTAAAGCGCAGTTTATTGGAGTTAGGCTTTTTGATGAAAATTTGACCCTAATCGGTGAAGAAACTTTGCCTGGAGGAATGGCCCCAGAGGCTTACTTTTTTAATGGTGAATTATTTGTAAGGTTCATTAAGGACGTTCCCGAAAACGCACTCTTTTTGAGAAGAGTATATGTTGAGTGATTTTTAAATTTTATAGATTTTATTTTTGTGGACATTTTAAAAATAGCGATGTTATAAAGGTGTAATTTAAATTAATTTTTTTTTCGAAAACAGCTAATGTGTCCTAGGATGCTTTTTGAGTGCTTTTGTATAATTATATTGTACGCTTCCCATTGAGCGCAACCACAATTTAGTAGAAAGACAACCTTATCTTACTCATCTTCTAAATCGCGCCAACATGCGGAAAAGTAAATT
>NZ_FOFB01000058.1 GCF_900110645.1 Neolewinella agarilytica | reverse complement strand
AACTCCGGCACGGGAGCTACTATCCCCGGCAGCATGGCTTCTGCCTTGCGCGCTCGCTTACTGGCTGGCGGAACGGCTCCATTAGTACCGACCTTTACGGATGGTTGTACGCAGGAGATTGAAGTTTGTGTCAACGACGTAGTGGTTTACGACGAAGAAGATCCTGACTGTGAAGATGTCGTCCTGACCCGTACTTTCAAGGCTACGGAGATCGCCACTTGTCCTTCAGCTGCCGGCGAAGGCAACCCAAGCGTAACGGCTTCTTATACGATCACTTTCAGCCGTCCTACCCTGGATGACCTGAGTGCGGATAACATAGAAGATGTTGTAACCTACGAGCAGTGTGGATCAGCCAATCCTTCGGTTGCTGATTACCCGGCCCCCCGGACACAAGACTTCCCCTTCCTGGAGGTGGCTGGCCGGACGTTCAACCTGATGGCTGGAGAAGCGGTCTGTAACATCGGAGTAACCTTCGCTGACGGCCCGGCCATTGTTACCTGCCCCTTCACTTACAAGTTCGTTCGTACCTACACCGTCATCGACTGGTGTAACCCAAGCGACGTTCGCACCTTCACGCAAGTCGTGAAAGTTGGCGATACGACTGCTCCTACGTTCTCTGGTCCTACGCAGGATCGTGACTTCGACGGTGTGGTTGACGGCGACCTGATCTACACGACCAATGCCGGTAACGTTTGTGCTGCTTACATCCGCCTGGACGCTGGTATCAGCGCTACGGACAACTGTTCTGACGACGTAACCATCACGGCTACTATCTACCCGGGTGCTGACCTGAGCGCTACGCCAATCGGTGCTTTCGACGTTGACCCTACGGACAACCGCGCAGAAGTAACTTCTGCCATCCCCGTTGGTTGTCACCTTCTCCGCTACACCTACACCGATGAATGTGGTAATACGGACTTCTCTGACTACCCCTTCTGCGTAGAAGACGGAACTGCTCCAGTAGCTATCTGTGAAGATGGTCTGAATATCAGCATCTCCAGCGGTTCTGCTGCCGGTGGTGCCAGCACGGGTATCGCTATCCTGACGCCATCTATGATTGATGCAGGTTCTTACGATGACTGTTCCGGTGTAACGCTGGAAATCGCTCGCGTAGGCGCTGACAACATTGCTACGGAAGCTTACGACCAGGAACTGGTGCTGACTTGTGCTGATCTCGGTACGGTTCGCGTTGGCCTGAAAGTAACCGATGCGGAAGGCAATATGAACTTCTGCTGGTTGGACGTACTGGTGGAAGACAAGAACGCTCCGAGCTGTATCGCTCCTGGCCCCGTTGAAATCAGCTGTATCGTAGCCCGCGCAACGCTGCCTGATGACATCATGGAAGCTACGGAGGCTGAGCTGGACGCTACCTTCGGTTTTGCTACCGGTATTGACAACTGTGACGTGACCATCACTTCCACGATCAGCGGCAACGTTAACAGCTGTGGTGTAGGTAGCTTCACGCGTATCTTCACGGCTACGGACGGTGAAGGTTTTACCAACACGAATAACTGTCGCCAGCGGATCACCGTTTACGGTGTTCATGATTACCGCCTGACCTTCCCAACGGACGAAGAAGGCACTTGTGCAGACGTACCTGCTTACGCTGGTATCGCTGCTGACGAAGACGCTTGTGACCTGATCACGACGGACGTTGTTGTGGACACGCTCCGCACGCTGGAAGCCGGCGAAGAGTGTTTCAAGCTCCGTGTTACTTACGACGTAATCAACTGGTGTGAGTACAACACGCTTGGCCAGCCTTACCTGATCCCACGGGACGGTGACGGCATCCGCAACCCGGAGAC
>NZ_FOFB01000008.1 GCF_900110645.1 Neolewinella agarilytica | reverse complement strand
AAACTCCGGAGGAAGGGTTGTCATAATCGAAGTGGTCAGATACCTCGAAGATGCAACTCGCCGGAGTTTCTACTTTAAAAATGGCTAAAGTCCAGTATCTGACTACTTGACTATAAAACTATGATGCGAGGCAAACGACAAGACGTATACTGTGCCTTCTGCGGCCGCGGAAAAAGCGAAGCCCTGGTGCTCGTTGCCGGCCTGAATTCTCACATTTGCGAAGTCTGCGTTGAGCAGGCTCAGGAGATTGTAGAGGAGGAACTGTATGGTGGTGTAAGACAAGAGACAGAACCCGTCGAGGAGATGAAGTCTCCAAAGGAGTTCAACTTACCCAAAGGCGTTACCCCCCGCAACATCAAAGAACACCTGGACCGGTACGTAATCGGCCAGGAGCAAGCAAAGAAAATCATTTCCGTAGCGGTCTACAACCACTACAAGCGCCTCAGCCACCCACCCACCAGTGACGATGAGGTGCAAATTGAGAAAAGCAACCTGTTGCTCGTCGGTCGTACCGGCACGGGTAAAACCCTGCTGGCTAAAACCATCGCCAAGTTTCTGGATGTACCCTTCGCCATCGTTGACGCTACGGTGTTCACGCAGGCAGGTTACGTTGGGGAAGATGTGGAAAGCATCCTGAGCCGTTTGCTTCAGGTTTGTGATTATGATGTAGCTGCTGCGGAGCGTGGCATCGTGTACATCGACGAGATGGACAAGGTGGCCCGCAAGAGCGATAACCCCAGCATCACCCGTGACGTAAGCGGAGAAGGCGTACAACAAGCCATGCTTAAAATGCTGGAAGGGACTGACGTGATGGTCCCACCCCAGGGTGGCCGCAAGCACCCTGAGCAAAAGCTCGTAAAACTTAATACAGAGAACATCCTCTTTATTTGTGGCGGAGCCTTCGATGGTATCGAAAAGGTGATTGCCCGCCGGATGAACAGCAAGGTAATCGGCTTCGGCAGCAACGACCAGAAGCGGATCGAAGAAGAAGACCTCCTGAAGTACGTAACCCACAAAGATGTACGCCGTTTCGGGATGATCCCCGAACTGATCGGCCGCCTCCCCGTGGTTACTTACCTCAAGCCCCTCGACCTGGAGGCCATGAAGCGCATCCTCGTAGAGCCTCACAACAGCCTCCTGCGTCAGTACCAGCACCTCTTCCGCCTGGAAGGTATCAACCTGACCTTCTCCGAAGACGTGATCGAATACCTGGCGGCTACCGCCCTGGAATACGAGCTCGGTGCCCGCGGCCTGCGCTCCATCTGCGAAGCCGTTATGACGGACGCGATGTACGAAATGCCCGGCCTGAAGGACGTCAAGCACTTCACCATCGACAAGGCATACGCCCAGGCCAAGCTTGAAGGCGGCATGCTGGAGATGTTGAAAGTGGCGGCGTAGATTAGTCGGTAGTGTTGTAGGCGGTAGATGGTAACGTAATTAATGCGCTAAGGAAATCCTCCTTCTCAATTCAGGCCAATGATCTGCTAACACGCACCAAAGTGCGCGTTCCTGCGTTGTTTAAGAGCTTGCGCGTGGGGCCATTCTCCGGCAGGCGCTATACCAAGTGAAATAATGAACGTACGACTACTCTTACCGGTCCTCTTCCTCGGGCTGGGTTTTTCTCCTCTTTTTGCCCAGCAGTTCGTCCCGCTTTCGGGCTACGACTTCCCCGACAACAGCCTGCCGGCACCCCTGACGCCAAAAGTAAATTGCGGTGATTTTGGCCTCGACGCTTACGAGTTATTCGAGGCGGGAGAAAGCCGTACCATTAAACTGGACCTGGACACCATCGGCCTCGGTCCCGGAATAACCTACAGTTGTGAAGGCTGTGCGGAAGCCGCTTTCGGTACCGCCGTTTTTGCCAACGACACATTAACCTATAGCGCGGACGCAGGTGCAGAGGAAGGCGTAGATGAGCTGAGTTTCACCGCCTGTAATGCAGCCGGCGAGTGCGCCATAGTCATTCCGCTTAGCATTCTTGTCCGGCGCGATAGCCGGACCATCGACCTGGGTAACCGGATCGTTCTGCCTGGCGGAGTGGTAGAAGTTGGCGTCCCACGGGAGATGCTGCCTTCGGAGGCTATTTGCCGGACGATCGAGACCTGCGCAACGGATTACGCTGGCCGGGAGCAACGCGTCGCCTTCCTGGAAGGGATGGACCGCGGCAATGATTTCCGCTACGTCGCCGCCCGTGCCGGCGGCGAAGACGCCGTCTGTGTCACCGTCTGCACCGCCTTCGGCCTCTGCGATGTTTACCGCGCTACTTTTACCATTGACCGGGAAGCCGTTGACCTGCCCTTCTTCGATGATTTCAGCTACAACGACTTCCGCCCCGCCGCCAACCTGTGGCAAAACGAAGATGTGTTGATTAACCGCAACTTCGCCGTCGGCCCACCCTCCATTGGGGTGGCCACCTTCGACGCGGTTGACTTCGACGGAAAGCCCTACGCCAGCGGCAGCAGTACGCCCGTTCCGCGGGATTACCTGACCTCCACGCCCATCAACATGGCCGGCCAAAGCGGCGTTAACCTGCACTTCCAGCTCCAGCCCCGGGGGCTGGGCAACCGGCCCGAACGACAGGACAGTTTCCTCGTGCAGTTCCTTTCGCCGGAGGGCAACTGGTCTACCGCCCTGCGAATAGAGGGCGTCCCCATCACGACGGGAAACAACACTCCCCTTCCCTTTGAGTCGTACACCCTGACGATCCCTGACGAGATGCTCTACAACGGTTTTCAGTTCCGCTTCGCCAACAAAAGCAGCGAAGTGGGCGCCGTCGATATGTGGCACCTCGACTACGTAAGGCTCGACGCAGAACAGAATCCACCACGGGATTTGGCCCTGCAGGCGGAGGCCTTTTACCTGACGGAGCCTTACACCGCCATCCCGATGCGGCACCTGCAGGCTGGGGGCGAAGCGCTCTTCCGTGATTCCATTACCCTCATACTGGAGAACCTTAGCGCCGGGGCTACGGATGATATTACTGTTGACAATGGTTTGTCCAGGCTGCGTGTTCAGGGCGGCAGTAATGACCCCATTACCGTGGCGGCCAGTCCACTGCTACCATCTGCTTTTGGAACGGGTGGCTCCGGCGACAATGAGTTCGCTCCCGGGCAGCGACTTGATCGGACCATTCTCTTTTCAAAACTAGGAAAGGTTTATACTGACATTGTCGGGTATCTGCTGACCGTTGCCGACGAAAACCTGACCCACAAGCTGGAGACCATTTATCTTTTCAACAACAACGGTGAGACTTCAGGTGCCTACGAACCCGGTATTACGGACAATAACTTCTCCTCCGTCACCACCTGCTTCGGCGAATACATGGCCTACGATGACGGCACGGCTGAGGTAACGCTGGAAGGGCAGTCCGGCACCACCATCCTGCAGGAATACAATGCCTTTGTGGACGATCAGCTGACGGGCATCCAGGTACGCATCCCGCGCGGGTTAGGTGGACTGGGCGATCAGGACATTCGTCTCGTTGTCTATTCAGGAGATACGATGCCGACAGACCTGATCTACAGCGAAGACTTCCCCATCCTGTACGCAGAAGACTTCCACCTCGACAGCTTGCAGGGCTACACGACCTACACCTTCGATGCGCCCGTTGACCTGATCACCGGTGCCTTCTGGGTAGGCTGGGAGCAGCAAAGCGCCAGCCGGTCCATTGGCGTGGGTTTCGATCGGAACAACAGCCCTGAAGAAGTACAGTGGTTCGACGTTGGCAACGGATTTCAGCGCCTGGGCGGCACCACTACGGGTGCCATCATGCTACGCCCACTCCTGGCTGGCTTTGCCGGCTTCCAGACCAATACCGATGACCCCGCCCAGCAGGAGCCCCTCATCGAGGTCTTCCCGAACCCTACGAACGGAACCTTGCACCTGCGGCCGCGCCAGCTTTCCGCTACCCAAGTGCTCCGCTACCGGCTTTTCTCTTTCAGCGGCGCCCTGCTGCGGGAAGTCTCGAACGCAGACCGGCTGGAGCTCGGCGACCTGCCCGCCGGCATTTACCTGCTCGAAGCCAGTGACGGAACACGCTGGAGCCATCATAAAATCGTTCGCCGTTAATCCATTTCCGCTAACGGGGTGTTTCCCACACAAACAACAATAAATTGATGGACGTAACTATTCAGGAACTCAAGCAACGCGAAGCCGAAGGCAAGAACGATTATGTATTGCTGGACGTACGCGAAGACTACGAACGAGCTGAATTCAATGTAGGAGGTATTCATATCCCCCTTGGCGTACTTACGGCTTCTTTCGATAAGCTGGCCAACCACAAGGATGACGAGATCATCGTCTACTGCCGCTCTGGCAAACGCTCCGGCATGGCCCAACATCTATTACAGCAGTCGGGCTTTACCAACGTTCGTAATTTGGAAGGAGGCATGTTGGCTTACCAAGGATAGAGGCGCTACGTGCTTTTTGACACAAAGGCACAAAGGCACAAAGTTCACAGAGAGTCTTTCCGATAATAAACGGTCTCTCTGTGATCTCTGTGCCTTTGTGCTTCTTTGTGTCAAAAAAAGCACTTTAGTGCTAGTACACTGGTCTATTTCGATAGAACACCATCATTATGCCTTGGTAAAAACGGCTATCAGCAGTTGCTCCAGCTCTTCCTGATCCACCTGATCGAATGAAGCCTTTAGCGTGCTGTCCACATCAAAGACCCCCATCAGGGAGCCATCTGCTCTGCGAACGGGCACAACAATTTCTGAGCGGCTGTTGGGATCGCAGGCGATATGTTCCGTTCCTTGTTTCAGAGCGTGAGCATCGTCTACTATTTTGGTGACACCACTCGCGGCAACTGTTCCACATACTCCCCGACCAAATTCTATGTAAAGGCAGCCCAGTGTCCCCTGATAAGGACCAACGACGAGCTGGTTTTCTCCGCGAACGAGGTAAAAGCCTACCCAATAATAATAGGGCAGATAGGTTTTCAGCAAGCAATTGATGGTCACCATTTTGACCGTTTCGTTCTGCTCGTCACCAATCGTTGCCAGAATGGCGGCACGTGCTTCGGCGTAGGCCGTTCTTTTCTCCGGGCCGCTCAGATTTTGAGAAGGCTTGATGAAGTAGGGCATTTCAGCGGTAGCGGACATGGTTAGTTTGGTAGTGGGATAGTAATGATAGTAGGATAGTATTAACCCCTGAGTCAAAAATTAGATGCAAGCCTTTTGTAAAAAAATGGGGCCGCAGATTTCTCTACGGCCCCATTCTTTCAGGAATTAAAATTCTACGGGAGAACCTTACTTCATCATGGCTTTGAGCGACTTTTCGTTCATGCGAACGTAGTCCATGTTACCCGCCTTCTTGGCCAGCTCCATAGACTTTTTGAAAGCAGCCATGGCCGTTTCTTTCATGCCAAGGTCAGCGTGGATGAGTGCCTGGCGGCGTACCATCCAGTAGCGAGGAGTGTCACCACCCATTTCAACAGCCTTGTTGATGTAATCAAGGGCTTTCTTCTTGTCGCCATTGTCCGCGAGGAAAGAAGCTGCCTGGTAGTAATCGTTCATGCTCGGGCCGGCCATTACCTGATCGATGTTAGCCATAACGGCTTCCTTCACTTTAGTTTTTACGGGCAGAGCAACCATGGTTTCGTCCCACTTCATAATGATGTCGGCACCTTCCATAGTGTAGTTCTGTACTTCAATGGTGAAGGTTTCCACCTTAGAACCATTTTTTTTGCTCATTGCCTTGGCAACAGCGATGGGATCTTTGCTGGTGTAGCTGTTCCAGCTGCCACTTTCGTAGGGGTATAGCATTACCTCCCAGCTATCCGCCATTGGTTTGGTGAGCACGGCGTAGCTACCGGCCTTGAGTTCTGCACCGCCGACCATGACGTCTCCGCCAAAGGTGAGCTTGGTCGCCTGGTTAGCGCCCGTGCGCCACACTTCGCCGAAGGGAACGAGTCCGTCTGCAGCAAAAATTTTGCGGCCCTTCATGCCGGGGCGGCTGTATTCTACGTGTACATCGGTCAGGCCGATGGTGGTTTTCATTTTAACGGTAGGGGATGCGGGGGGCGTCTTGATCTGAGCCTCCAGGGAAACGGTGAACAGCAACGCGAAAACGGCTACTGCGAGTGTGAATAATTGCTTGCGCATAGTATGATGGTATTGGTTTAATTAGCTGTGCCCTACAGGACACTTAACAGTAAGGCAGGAGCCTGCCAAAAGGTTTAACCTGAGTTCTGTTAACGGGCTACTTTGGCAACGGACATATTCCGGTGAAAACGATCCATCGGGACTATACGGTAGACATACTGCACCAATGGGTCCGCCAGTTTATCATAATAGTGCAGTCGGTGGCACCCCTGATGATAAGGGGTACGATGCAGCAGTGTCATCGGGGTTGAATCGCTCCCCCGGTAAATGGCGTAGTAGTGAGGAAGTTGGTCTTTCGGCGTTTTCTTGTTCACTTCCCAAACGACGAGATTCCCCTTTTCCGTCCGCTTCTGTTTATATTGTTTCACTTTGGTGGCCACCACCGGGACGGTAGTGTTACGGGCCGGAGGCAGCGCCATAGTTGGATAAAGATCTGCCAATCTTTGGGCCAGCCCAAAGGGATTGTTGAGGATGGATTTCGTGCTGAAATAAACACTCCCGCTACTTCGCCCAAGCTGTTCGTTCAGGGAAAGCTGTCGGGGCATTTCTTCCAGGTCATGCCAGGCCTGGTCATCGTTACTAGCCACTTTATAGGCGGCATGGCCGATGTATATCCGCACGCCCGGCGGAACATTGCCCGCCCACCAGCTGGCCAACACCCGATAACTGGCGGGAGGATAATCCATGCTCCAGTAGAGTTGTGGCAAGAGGTAGTCAACGGTGCCTGCTTCGGCCCAGGCCAGGGCGTCTCCGTAGAGGTCATCATAGCTGCTAACGGAGGCCCGGGTGGCGCTGCCCCGCAGCGGGTCCTGGCTTTGGTTACGCCAGACCCCGAAGGGGCTGATGCCGAACTGTACCCATGGTTTGGCGGCCTTGATCCGGCGGTAGGTTTCGGCCACGAAGGTGTTAACGTTCTCCCGGCGCCAGTCGGCCAGCGGCCGGCCCTGTCCGTAGCGATACCAGGTGGCCTGGTCAGGGAAGGGGATTCCGGCGGCGGGATAGGGGTAGAAGTAGTCATCAAAGTGAACCCCGTCGATGTCATAGTTGGCTACCAGCTCATCAATTACTTCACCGAGGTGGGCGCGCACGTCGGGCAAGCCGGGGTCGAGGTATCGGCGTCCGTTGTAAGTACGGACCCAATCCCGATGAGTATGATAAAGATGGTTGGGGGCAAAGTTCGTCGAGTCCAGCGACATAGCGACCCGGTAGGGGTTTACCCAGGCATGAATTTCGACGCCCTGTTTATGCGCCGTTTCTATCATGTAGGCGAGGGGGTCAAAATTGCTGACCGGGGCTTTGCCCTGGACGCCGGTGAGCCACTCAGACCAGGGCGCCAGCTTAGAGGGATAAATGGCGTCTCCGGCCGGGCGAACCTGCACAAAGATGGTGTTCATCCCCGCCTTCCGAAGGCGGAAGAGCTGGGAGTTAAAATCAGCCTGCAGCGTAGCTGCACTAACGGTAGGATTTTGGGGATAATCGATGTTGAGAACAGTGGCCATCCAGACGCCGCGCAGATCACGGTCTGTGTTTTGGGCGCTGACGCAGGTGCAAAGAAGGGCTAAAAGCAGCAAGGCTGGCAAGCGGGATATGTCTTCCATATTCCCAATTACCGACAAAAAATTAACATTAGGCGACAGTTGGGGCGCTTGTCAGGACAAATTTCTCCCGATTGATTAGCTTTGACAGCTATTGAGGAGGGTCTCCTTCTTCACTTTTACGTTTTGAATTGTGCCCTGAGCACATGAACTATCACTGTACTACGACCTGGATGATTTGTTGTTTTCCTCATCTGTGTCAATCAAACCTTCCGTTAAAGACTAGTTGAACATGAGAATATTTCCTACCCTTTTCTCCCTGCTCCTGTTGCTGGGAACCGCTACGCTAGTAGCACAAAACGATGGCCAGGCGGCCATCGACTATCTCCGCAATAAGCATGAAGACCTTGGCCTGACGGCGGAGGATGTTGCGGAGCTGGAAATCACTGACAACTATGTCTCCCCCGGAGGCGTCCGCCACATCTACGTCAACCAACAGTACCGTGGCCTTTCGGTGAACAATGCTCAGGTCATTCTCCACTTTCGCGGAGACCAGCTGGTAGCCAGCAACAATGGTTTTGTGGCCAACCTGGCTGATTACGGCCTCCCCCTTGCACCTGCGGTGAGCGCCCAACAAGCCATCTCAGAAGCGGTCAACACGGTCTCCCCCACCTTCGGCAACGCCGTACTGCTCAGCGAAACGGATGGTGAGATGAGCTTTAGCTGGTCCGCCGTCTCCCAAAAGCCGCTTCTGGCCAAACTGATGATCCTCCCTACTGACGAAGGCGCGCGCCTCGCCTGGCGAATCGTTATCGACCAGCACGCTGACCGGGCCGACTACTGGCTGATGATGATCGATGCCACCGATGGCCGTATTCTGGATAAAGACAATCTGGTGCTGAAGTGTGATTTCGGCACCCCGCATCACACACACAATTACAATACGGCCTGCGCCAAAACCGACGCTACCGCCGAGCTGCCCGTACATGAGCAACTCATCGAGTCGTTTGCCAAAACAACTACTGTTGCTGACGGTGCCAGCTACCGGGTCTTCCCCTTCGGCGAAGAATCTCCGTTACACAGTGATGGCCGCGTGCTGGAAGTTGACCCGGCGGACTCCATTGCCTCTCCCTTCGGCTGGCACGACACCAACGGTTTGGACGGCCCGGAATTCACCATTACCCGTGGCAACAACGTTTATGCCTACCCGGACCGCGACGACAACGACGACACACCCGATCCCGGCATTTTTGCCGATGGTGGCGACGAACTCGTTTTTGACTACTACTTTGCCGATGAGGAAAACGAAGACACCATCCTCAACGCCTCTCTGACCCAGGTTTTCTATACCACCAACAAAGTTCACGACTGGCTTTACCATGCTGGCTTTGACGAAGAAGGCGGCAATTTTCAGCGTAATAACTATAAGGGTGGCGGCGTAGATCGCGACCCGATCATGGCAGAAGCCCAGGATGGCTCCGGCACTAACAACGCCAACTTTTTCACTCCTGAGGACGGGCAGTCGGGTGTAATGCAGATGTTCTTGTGGGAGGAAACAGGTAATATAATGACCGTAACCGAGCCCGCTTCTGTCTCCGGCCCATACACTACCGGAACGGCTGGTTTCGGTCCGGTAATCGGCTCTATACCCACTACAGGCCAGCTAGTGGAAGTTGCTCCGGCACTGGCTTGTGACCCCGTGACTAACGGAAATGAAATAGCCGGTAAGATGGCATTGATTACCCGGGGGACCTGTAACTTCTCCCTGAAAGTTTTTAATGCACAAGAGGCTGGTGCCGTCGGTGTTGTCATCTGTAATGATGCAATGGAAGGTTCCCCAGACGGTCGTGGTGGCACGATCGGCATGTCCAATGGCAACCCTGAGCTTACTGTCACCATCCCGAGTGTTTTCCTGAGTTTTGAAAACTGCCAGCCCCTGCGCGTATCACTGGCCGCTAATGACAGCATCTCCGTTACCTTCCGGTCTACTGCTCCGCCTCCGCGCGATGGTGATTTTGATAATGGAATTGTAGCACATGAGATCGGTCACGGTGTCAGTAACCGTCTCGTTGGTGGCCCCAGTAACATCGGCTGTGTGTTTAATGGTGAATCTCTGGGAGAGGGTTGGTCTGACTTCTTTACGCTGGCCTCCACCCCACAGACCCTGGTGGACAACCCCGACGGAAGCGAGCCAAGGGGCATTGGCAACTACTCTACCCGTGGGGCTATTGACGGTGCAGGAATTCGCGAAAAACGCTACTCTACCGATTTTGCCATTAATGACTTCACCTACGATAATTTCATTACGGCCAATAATGCCTCGCCCCATAACCGGGGAGAAGTTTGGGCCGTCACCCTGTGGGATCTCTACTGGGCCATGACCGAAGAATACGGCTATGATGATGATCTGATTCACGGAACGGGCGGCAATAACAAGGCCGTTGAGCTGGTGATTGAAGGGATGAAAGCCACCAGATGTGGCCCCGGTGCCATTGATGCCCGTGATGGGATCCTTCAGGCAGACGAGTTGATCAACGATGGTGCTAACCAGTGTTTGATCTGGGAAGTCTTCGCCCGTCGCGGCATGGGCTTTTCCGCCGACCAGGGTAGCGCAGAGGACCCCACGGACAACGTCGAGGCTTTTGACCTGAGCCCCTACTGTATTGGTGGGGTACACCTGACGAAGACCGCTGACGTAGACGTTATCAATGCCGGCGAGGGCGTTACCTACACCCTGAAAGCTACCAACTTTCGGGACTCGGTAACTTCTACCGTAACCATTACCGACCAGATCCCAGCAGGTATGACTTTCGAAGAAGGCTCCGTTCGTGGCAACGACAACTTCACCGTTGAAGGCAACACTATTACTTTTAACGTCGGCGAAATGGAATTCGAAGACGAAGAGACGATCATCTACTCCGTCACCTCTGACCCCGAGTTGGGCTCCACGAGCTACTTCTTTGACGGCTCCGAAGACGGAGATGATAACTGGGAACTGGAAAGCCTGGACGGCAACGTTCTCTGGGAGCAAACAGACACGACCCCATACGAAGGCGTACTGGCCTGGTACATCGTTAACGTTCCTTCAGTTCAGGATCAGGTATTGCGCACCTTCCAGCCTGTTCCCGTAACCGGTGACAATCCCGCGCTGCGCTTCTTCACAAAGTACGAAACCGAAGCAGGCTGGGATGCCGGTATCGTGGAAGTCAGTACGGACAACTCAACCTGGACCCGCGTTCCGGACAATTTCGTCCGGGGTGGTTACCGGGGTGAAATATCTGCAGATGGCTCTGCGGCTCTGCAGGGTACGACCTCATTCTGGGGCAACAGTGGGGGCTACGTAGAGAACATCATTGATCTGAGTGCCTACGCTAACCAGAGTATTTACTTCCGCTTCCGCTTCATCTCAGATGCTGCGGTAAACGCACGAGGCTGGTGGATTGATAACATTGAACTCCTCGATGTAGTAAACTATGAGAGCGCCGCCATCCTTACTTCTGACCAGGGAGATAACTTCCGGGCCGAAGTGGGCAACCTTGGTGTACTCGCACTCGGCGGAGACGCTACGGACACGGATGATCCGCAACTCGGGCAGACGCAGGTGAGTGTATTCCCCAACCCGGCCAACGAAGTCGTCAACGTCAACATCACCGCTGAACGTGCCGGTGAGGCTACCGTACAGCTCTTCAGCATTGATGGCCGGGCCGTATTCACCAACACCCTTAATCTCGCACCTGGCGCTACGCTGACAACGATCAATACCTCCTCGCTTCCCGCAGGTGTCTACGTTGTTCAGGTAACCGGTGATAGCCGGGTAAGTACGACTAAAGTGACCATTCAGTAACTCTTAGGGGGAGGACCTTGGTTGCTGAGCATAGCCGAAGTACCAGGTCCCGACCAGCTAAAACAAGAAGGCCCGCCCCGAATTACTCGGAGGCGGGCCTTTTTTATTTTCGGGACACTAAACCGTGAGGTTTATCCCAGTTTTTGCTTTACGAGTGAAGCGATGGTTTTGCCATCCGCCCGGCCAGCGGCCTGCTTATTGGCCATGCCCATCACCTTACCCATGTCTTTCATGGAGCTGGCACCGGTTTTGGCGATCACCTCATCGATGAGGGCACCGAGTTCGTCTTCAGAGAGTTGCTCGGGGAGGTACTTACTGATCACTTCGATCTCTTCCCGTTCCGTAACGGCCAGGTCTTCCCGGTTTTGTTTGGTGTAAATATCCAGGCTGTCTTGCCGGCTCTTAACGAGCTTTTGCAGCAGGGAGATCTCTCCGTCGGCGTCCAGCACCGTACCGGAGCCATCCGTCTTCTGCAGCATAATCGCAC
Source organism: Neolewinella agarilytica (assembly GCF_900110645.1). Taxonomy (GTDB): domain Bacteria; phylum Bacteroidota; class Bacteroidia; order Chitinophagales; family Saprospiraceae; genus Neolewinella; species Neolewinella agarilytica. The sequence goes on along the minus strand of NZ_FOFB01000008.1, from coordinate 215,483 downwards.
TCTTGATGGCGCGGATACCGCGCAGGCTTACTTTGTCTTTTGCCTTCATGGCCGTTTTCATGTCGGCGGTGATGCGCTCTTCTAGCGTCATGGGTGGGGAATGTTTTGATTCTTAAAGAGAACGTTTTAGTGGGCGGGGAAGGTTGCGCTTTATCAAACGGCTTCGCCTTTCAGGGCTTCGGTTATAATCTTTGGGGAGTTTAAAAGCGAAGCGTCTGAAAAGGAAAAGAGCGAAGCGATTTTTCCTGTCTAAAAGCTGGCGAAGCCGCGTCTAAAAGGCGCGCAGCACCGTCTACTTATGTCGTGAACGTAAAACCTCCCGTACATCCTCCAGCGAATATCCTTTAGCAGCCAGGAGTACAATATAGTGATACATCAGATCAGCGGCTTCGCCGAGGAACAAGTCACGATCGTCGTCTTTGGCTTCGATTACGAGTTCAACGGCTTCCTCGCCTACTTTCTGAGCAACCTTGTTGATGCCCCGGGCCAGGAGCTGGCTGGTATAACTTTTTTCGCTGGGGCTATCCCGACGATGCTGAATGGTTCGTTCCAGGTGATCGAGAAACTCTCCCTGGTTAGCTTCTCCCCAGCAGGTATCGCTACCGGTGTGACAGGTGGGGCCATCCGGACGAGCCTGAATGAGAAGGCTGTCTTTATCGCAGTCCGCCGAAATGCTAACAAGATGGAGGTAATTTTCGCTGGTTTCACCCTTTGTCCAGAGCCGCTGCTTCGAGCGGCTGAAGAAGGTAACCTTACCCGTCGCCAAGGTCTTATCGACCGCTTCCTGATTCATATATCCTTGCATCAACACCACTCGGGTGGTGGCGTCTTGTACGATGGCCGGGAGAAGACCGTCAGGGCTCTTGGCAAAATTCAACTCCGCAACTTTGTTTGGGGATACCAACATTACTTATTTACTTTAGGGGCACAAAATTACCTAAACCACTTAACTAAACACCCACCTTATGACTGATGATTACGGAACTATTGATGCCGGCATGAGCACAACTGGTATTCAGCTTACCTCTACTGACCTCATCAACCTCAAAACTGCGGGCAAATGGGGTCGGTTCATTTCCATCGTTAGCCTCGTTTCCATCGGGTTGATGATGCTAGGCCTGCTTTTCTTTGGAGGTACAATGATGGCCCTGGCGAGTTCTGATCTAGGCGCTGCCGGAGCATTGGGAGGTACCGCCATCCTTATTTTTTACGGTTTGCTATTCGCTCTCTACATCTACCCTACGGTTATGCTGTATAAGTTTTCCACTAATGTCATTAAGGCAGCAGATAATGGAAACCCTACTGCAGCCAGCGAAGCTTTTGCTTCCCTGAAGAGCATGTTCAAGTTTATGGGTATCCTTCTGGCCATTATACTTGGGTTGTATGCATTATTCTTCATCCTGGCACTCCTTGGTGGCGTCGCTTCGATGATTTAGGAGCCGGCGCGGACGCAGGTGCAGTGGGGGGGGGATTCGTAGCAAAGGAATCATCCGTAAATGACAGGCCACTAGCAGGTGATTACGTAACGAGACCCGGAGGGTCATTCGGTTCAGCGATGGGCTTTAGCCCATCGTTTTCGTTAGTCGGCCGCCCCTACACCGGCCGCACCGGGATACCTTCCTCTCCCAAATAATCCTTTAGTTCCTTGATGCCCACTTCTCCGAAGTGGAAGATGCTGGCCGCCAGGCCAGCGTCCGCTTTGCCGGTGGTGAACACCTCCGCAAAGTGCTCCTTGTTACCCGCTCCGCCGCTGGCGATGATGGGGATACTCAGCAGGTCACTCATCCGGGCCAGAGCCTCATTGGCGAAGCCAGCCTTAGTGCCGTCGTGATCCATGCTCGTGAAGAGGATTTCTCCGGCACCTCGTTCCTGAGCTTCCTTAGCCCAGTCGAAGAGCTTATGCTCCGTTTTGATGCGCCCGCCGTTGAGGTGAACGAACCATTCGCCCTCCACGTTTTTCGCGTCGATGGCGACCACTACGAACTGATTACCGAAGCCGTAGGCCAGCTCATCGATCAGTTCCGGGCGGCGGACGGCGGCCGAGTTGATGCTCACCTTATCCGCACCAGCGTTCAGTAAAACATCGACGTCTTCAATCGCCTTGATTCCGCCTCCAATGGTAAAGGGAATGTTGAGATGACGCGCAATGTCCCGGGCTAAATCAGCAAGCGTCTTTCGGCGCTCGTGGGTCGCCGTAATGTCGAGGAAGACCAACTCGTCAGCGCCAGCCACCGAGTATTTAGCGCCCAGCTCAACGGGGTCGCCCGCGTCGCGGAGGTTAACGAAGTTGACACCCTTAACGGTACGGCCGTCTTTGATATCCAGGCAGGGAATGATACGTTTGGCGAGCATAAAGGAAGTTCAGAAATTGCTACAACGCTTAAGGGAGCCTAGGGTTGCACCACATTACCATTCTACAACATTCACCGTCACCTCATCACGATCGCCGCAATTCCTACCAAAGGAGGCCTTAAACCTGATGTTAAAAGCCCGGTGACGGGTTCAACGCATTAACAGCTTATTGACGGAAGAACCATTGCTTTTTATCCCTTAGCTGGCACCCTGCGCTCCGTCGCCCCACCCTTTTTATCCGAAATGGTCGGCGTCCATCTGATTGATCGCCATCTCCTGATCCAGCCCTTCGCAATCGCTGCAGCGGAGGCCAAAAGAAAGCTGCAGTTTTAACTCCATGGCTCTCGTTTTACCATCAATTTTTCCGGGATTCCAACGCAGGCGTTTGCCCTGCATTAAGCCAAAGACCCGCATCACTTCAACCGTGAGAGCCGGGTCCGTAAGTCGGGTTGGGCTAACCTCCCGAACCTCCCCTCCCTGATCAACCGTAAACGTAATGCCCACCCGGCCTCGCTTGCCGGCAATGGCTTGCTCATTAATGTTTGTGCGCAGGTAATGGGCCAGGTTTTTCTGACTTCGGATCGCCCGCTCAGCGTATTCAGCCGACTCCACGCCTGGAAACGTAGGCAGCTCCGCAGGCAGTTGATTAAGGTAGTTAGCCGCCGACGGGCCATAGGCGTCCACATGAAGGTCTCCCTCCGGCGGCAGGTTTTCCAAAGCGGACATACCACACCGGAATCCCGGATCAAAGGCCCAGGCCAGGAGGCAAAGTAGCAGGGCGAGAAAAAGGCCAAAGCGGAGATAAGGTGTAGTCATTTTGCTGTGTTTCAGGTTAGTAGAAAGATAGTGAGAGATGCTCAAAGGGTTGGCACATTGGCAGAAGCTTTACTTTTCCTTAACGGGACAGACGCCGTCAAGCGGCCCGATCGTTGGGCTCATTTTCAAAAAAAGGAGGAATGTTCCCCGGCGCTTAGCGCAGTGTAACCTAAGAGCTCTGAAGGCCGGGGAACATGGTCCTGTTTATTTTGCGGGGTGCTGGCGAGCGTAAGAAACCTTCGCCATGATCAGCCACTTACCGTCAATTTTCATCAACGTCATATAATCGACGAAGGTGAAGGTGGGGTATTCAATTTCTAATTTCGCAGAAGCGGCATAGCCGGACACGTCAATGCTGACAATACGTGTCTGCCGGTCTTGTTTCTCTCCCGGTTTCATCTTGCCAAAAAATTCCAGACAGTTGGCCTCATGGTAAACACCGTCTTTCAGGTAGCGGATTTTAGCCGACTCGTGAAAAGCCTTTTTCAGCGTTTCGAAATCGCGGTTCGTGCCGCCGTCGAGGTAATAGCCTACGGTTTGCTCCACGAGGGCGTAGTCTGATGAGGTATCCTGCGCGTTGGTGGTGGCCAGAACGGCAAAGAAAAGAAGGGTGAAAAGAAGTACTTTTTTCATTAGTACGGTGGTTTGGTGATTAATTATTGTTCGTTATTCTTGTTTCGGACGCGAATGATTTTGCCGTCCTCTTCGTCCGTCAGCAGATAGATTTTCCCCTCCGGGCTAATGACGACCTTACGGGTTCGGGAGCGATCATCTACCAGCAGCTCCTCCAGGCTTTTAACCGTTCGCCCTTCAGTGCGGACGCGCCACAAGCTGCCGCGCGAGAGCCCCGGCACCAGTAGATCACCCCGCCAGGAAGGAAACTCATCACCGAAGTACCAGGCCAGACCGGTAGGCGCTACGGTCTGTAGCCAGTACCAGGCCGGGCGGGTGGTTACTACGTCCAGCTCCGGCGGCGAATAGCCGCCGCGGTATTTGCCCGTGGTCTCCAGTGGCCAGCCGTAGTTAGCGCCAGCACGCAGGACATTGATCTCATCCCCCTGGATCGTGCCGTGCTCCGTAAACCAGATATCACCGGTATGTGGATGCAGGGCCAGCCCCTGCGCCGCACGAATGCCCCTGGCGTAGAGGCCGGGAACTGCATCAGGGCCGAAACCCGGGTTATCCGCCGGAATGGAACCATCCGGATTGATCCGGTAGATTTTGCCCCGCCGGTCCGCAACGTTCTGCGCCACCGTTTCTGCGGGTTGCTCACTGTCGAAGAAGAGTCGTTCTCCGGCGGTGACGTATAGTTTCCCGTCAGCGCCGAAGGTGAGGCCACCTCCAAAATGAAAAAGAACCGGTGTGAACGGACCAACGGTAAGCAGCGTTTCCAGGCCCGTCAGCGCATCGTCTGCCAGTCGGCCCCGCACCACCCGCAGGCCATAGCCGTGGATGCTTTCCTGCGCAGCGTAGGAGAGGTACACCCATTGGTTTTGCTCAAATTCAGGATCGAGGCAGATATCGAACAGCCCGGCATTGAACTTTACCCGTTTACCATGGGCGCTGTTGAATGCTGAATTCGGCGGCAGGGCCAGGGTGTCAAACAGTAGGCTATCGGCCAGATCCGCAGGTAGACCCTTGACGGGTATCCGATCGCCCGTCATCAGGTTCACCCGCAGCAGTTGTCCGTCTTTTTCATTGAGCAGCGCTTCGTCTTCCGTCAGGAACTTCATCGACCAGGGCCGGCGCAGCCCGGCCATTACGGTTTCCTTCACCGGCCGCGCCACTCCCGGACTCCCGGACTGTTTGACTACTTGACTATCTGACTCCCTGACTACTTGACTCCCTGACTGTTTGACTCCTTGACTATCAAAAGCGCGGTCGCAGGTGCAAAAGGAAAGTAGCAGCAGCAAAGAGAATCCGGTAAGCAATGCCTTCATGGGGTATTGTGGAGTTGTTTCCACAAAGGACCGGTCAGGCAGCACAGTTCCCTAATAATTGGGTCGTCCAAAGGTCCAGAATCATAATTCTGGAGGTTTTCGTGGTGTTTTACCGGGTTTTAGCCCGTAACCGTTCTTTTACTCCTGGGGGCGGGTAACGGTCAGAAGTTGCTTTCGGTACCGGGCCGGCGTTGTTCCGGTCTCTTCTTTGAAAGCCGAGTAAAAGGCGGATTTGGAGCCGAAGCCCGATTCTTCGCCAATCGCTTCCAGGGTAAGGTGGTCTTCCGTCAAAATGGATCGCTGCGCATGCTTCACCCGGTAAGCATTAATAAAAGCGGCGAAGCTCTGGCCAGCATTATCGTTCAGCAATTGAGAAATTTGGTGCGGCGTACTATCCACCGCTTTAGCGAGATCAACCAGCTTAAAGCCCCGGTCCAGATAAGGCTGCTCCGTTTCCATCAGTGTCTGACAACGTTGAAGTAAGTCTTCTGCTTCGGTGGCCTCAATTTTACGGTCTCCATATTTGGGTCGTTCTTTCACCAAAAAGCCGGCCTGCCGGCGCTGAAGCACAAACCACAGAATGAAGAGATAAAACACCAATGAAAAAGACAGCGCCCCGGCAATGTAGCCCGCATAGGCCCCAAAACGAAAGGCCAGGTGGACAATTAGATTGCCGGCAAATACATTCACCCACCACAATTCGATGACTGACCACTTCTCCCCTTTCCGGAAAATCGGCCAGAGTACATAGGCACTTGCCAGTATCCCCAGAGACCAGACATTATAAATGCCGTAACCAATGAGATTTGTTTCTCCATTCCAAAAAGCGGGGTATTGCGCATAGGGCCGCCAGTAGCCCACTCCCAGAATTATGACTGCCAGGGTGACAAAGCCAAACCACCAGCTACGGGGGATGCGCTCCAGCCCGTCCCGGCTGGCCTTCAGGTACGCCCACAGCAAAGGGCCGATGAAGAAGCAGGCCGTCAGACCAAACTGCAGATACTCCGCTGCCAGCGTCCGGTCAAAGTGAAAGAAAACAGATTTCCCGATACGGATACTCAGGGCCAGCAGCAAGAGGCCCAGCAGCCGGTTGCTCAAACGCCCGGGTCGCAGAAAAAACAGGAGATAGATGGAGAGCACCAAACCATTAAAGGCTCCGAGAGCGGAGAAAAAAAAGAGGAGCTGTTGGCTGACTTCCATAAACGGCAATTTCGGCTTTTACGCCAAAATAACGTACTCAACTGCAGGAACGATGGACCTTTTAACATTCTCTCCGTGTTTTACACACTACTCCCTCGTCTCGGATTAGTGATCAAAACACTTTCTCTGCGTCCCGCTTTTTTCTGTTTGCCATTGCCCTTACCTTACCTCAATCAAACTTCAAAGACCCTGTTATGTCCTTTTTCAAAAGACTTTTCGGCCGGAAGAAAGAACCGAAAGTTGAGCGGCGGCCTACTGATTCTACTCCTGCTTCCACACCAAAACCTCCTAAGCCCGCATCGAACCCAAAAGTCGAGGAGCCCTTCGTGCCAGGGCAGTCTCGTGCTGCAGCAAGGCCCCTCTACCACCACCTTCCCGAAGGAACGCCGGAGCCCACGCTCAAGGAGACCACGAACCTGCTGCGCATCGATGCCATCCTGACCATGGCTCACTACACCGGCGAAGAGCATGACTTTGACTGTGGCCCCGAAGATCTGTTGATCCGAAAAATGACGGACGATAACGCCATTCTGATCCCGATGGTACTGACCCATAAACAAACGGGGCTGAAACACCCCGTATTCTTCGCCTACACGGAGGAGGAGGCCGCTTACTTTCCTTATTATGCCCGGGAAATGGCCAAAGAAGACGGCTGGGGTGCCGCCCACTATTACGGAATTGTTCCCTTTGAAGAATTGCCTGCGGGAGACGAACTACCCCGCCCGGAACCCATCGGATTCATCGATCTTTTTGAGCTAAAAAAGGATTTTCAGCCACCGGAGGGCAACTACTCACTCTGGAACCGGACAAGCCGTGAGAGCTTCCTGCCCAACAGCCCGTTGCTTCCCATGTTGGACGTCATCTACACCCGACTGGCCGGATACGAAAGTCTTTTTGCCGGCCTGTTGATGTCCTCCTGGCAACGTAAGGAGTTGGATGGCAGAATGCAACTGCCGCAGGAAGATTTTACCATGGCACTAATTGGCCCGGAGAAAGTGCCTACGCTGGTTACCTTCAGCGAAACGCGGGGAATTGTGTTCAGTACCCCGACTTCCGTCAGTCCGACCTACCGAAATCGGCTGCATAAACACTATATGGACTTTGCCGTCCAGTTTGCGGACATGATGGACCAAAAAGAAGGACTGGAAAAAGACCCGGAGCCCGCTGGCGGATACCCCCTAAAATGGTTTAAGGACCTGCAAGAACAGATCATTACCCGCCACCAGGGCGCCCACATCATTGTTCCTTTTCAACTGGGGGATAAGGTGGAGGCCTTCTCCTCTGACATGCAGTATGATGTCGATGATATCCCGATGGCCTTCGTCTTCCCGCGCGTCATTCACCTCAGGGCGGAAGACGTTAATCCACAAACCTCAAACATTCGGGTAGGTACGAATGATGGTAAACCCCTGGAGGCGGAGGTTTATTCCGTACCATTCGTCGGGCAGCTCCACATTGCTTATGCAGTAGACCGGGGCGATCATTTTACCTACGTCAACAAAAGTCATTTTACGGCCATGACGCCCGCAGATCAGGAACGCCTGCATGAAGTTGCCCTGGAGAATCTGGCCAATGAGATCAGCGGTAACATCTCCTTCCGGGGTTCTCCAGATCTTTTCGGCATTGTGGAGGGCACGGGAGACTACGAAGCAGCCACGATGTTGTTACCCGCCTTCTGGGAAAAACTGGAGCCCGTCTTCGGTGGAGATTTAGTAACCATGGTCCTCAGCCGGGGCCAGGTGCTCGTCTCCCGGCTAACCAACGCCGAAGGCATGGAGAAAATGCAGGAATTTGCGGCCAACCTTAAGGAGCAAATTCCGGAACATAAATACTATGATGACTCGGTTTACTACCGGGGGCCGGTGGGCACCTGGTCGGTTACTTGAATAGCAGGGTAGTCGCGATAGCACTGGTGGCAGGTGCCGATCCCGGTTGAGATACTGTCCACAGTACCTCAGCCGGGTTTCGCTCATTAATTGGTGTTATTTGGGCGCAGACGCAGGTGCAAACAACCTTCATAATGACAGCCAGCTAAGACCGTGCTTCTTCCAGCATTGCTCTTTCAGCTCTTCCTTGCACCTGCGGCCGCGCCATCCTTAAAGAACTGATTTACTACTTTCGTCCATGCCAACACCCGAATGTATAATTTTTGATTGCGACGGTATCCTGGTGGACAGCGAGCAGATCACCTTTTCGGTACTGTCAGAGATGAGCCGGGAGATCGGGGTAATACTCACCGAAACAGAACTGGAACATCATTTCCTGGGTAAGTCCCTGAACAGTATCATCCGTTTTCTCGGGGAAGAGACCGGAAAAAACCTGGCCGACACTTTCGAGTCAGAATTCCGGCAGCGCACGTTTGATCGGTTTAAAACGGATCTTCAGCCAGTCGATGGTATCAGTGCATTGCTGGACAGAATACGGGTGCCGGTTTGCGTTGCTTCCAGCGGCCCGCCAGCGAAAATCAAGATGAATTTAGCCCTCACCGGGCTAACAAATTATTTTGGCGATAAGGTCTTCAGCTGCTACGACCTGAAGCGCTGGAAGCCCGATCCCGCCATCTTCCGGCATGCCGCCCAAACGATGGGTTACCGCCCCGGGCAATGTGTTGTCATTGAAGACAGCCCCACCGGCGTACGGGGCGCCATCGCCGGAGGCTTCCGGACCTATGCGCTGAGTCGGCACGGGAACGAACAATTGCTCGCAGACGCCGGGGCTACGGTCTACCACCATCACCGTGAGTTGTATGATCTTCTCTTTGCGGAGGGATAATGATGAATCAAGCCCAAAATCCCTCTAATAGAAACACCTTCGTCCGCAACTTCTTATGCCGTTGATCTGATTATCTTTGCGCCCTGATTAAAGTAATTACCCCATGTCTACTGTATTCGCTGACTTCAAGAAACTGACCTCCCACGCTAAAGACTACGGCTTCGTATTCCAAAGTAGTGAGATCTATGACGGCCTGAGTGCCGCTTATGATTACGGTCCCCTCGGCGTACTGCTGAAGAACAACCTGAAGGAATACTGGTGGCGCAGCATGGTGCAGCTGCACGACAACATCGTTGGCCTGGATGCCGCGATCTTCATGCACCCGAAAACCTGGAAAGCTTCCGGTCACGTCGATGCTTTCAATGATCCGCTGGTAGACAATAAGTTAAGTAAGAAGCGCTACCGTGCTGATGTGTTGATTGAAGATCACGTGGCAAAAATCGAGGGTAAGCTCAATAAAGAGATCGCTAAGGCTAAAAAACGCTTTGGTGATGCCTTCGACGAAGCGGAGTTCCGGGCAACGAACGGCAACGTGAAGCGCTACCTGGGCCAGATGGACGAGATCAATCAGCGCCTTGCTACCGCCATGACGGATGGCAATATGGAAGAGCTACGGCAGATGCTGATTGACCTGGAGATCAAAGACCCGGAGTCTGGTGCAGCAGACTGGACGGACGTACGACAGTTCAACCTCATGTTCTCCACCCAGCTCGGTAACATTGCCGGCGAGGAGGGCAAACTCTACCTGCGCCCGGAAACGGCGCAGGGTATTTTCGTCAACTTCCTGAACGTGCAGAAGAGCACGCGGCAGAAGCTCCCCTTCGGTATTGCCCAGATCGGTAAGGCCTTCCGCAACGAAATTGTTGCCCGCCAGTTTATCTTCCGCATGCGGGAGTTTGAGCAGATGGAGATGCAATTCTTCATTCAGCCCGGCACGCAGAAAGAATGGTACAACAAGTGGAAAGAGACCCGCATGAAGTGGCACCTGGCTCTTGGTCACCCGGCAGAGAAGCTGCGATTTCACGACCACGACAACCTGGCACACTACGCTGATGCTGCGGTTGATATTCAGTTCGACTTCCCCTTCGGCTTCAAGGAGCTGGAAGGTATCCACAGTCGCACCGACTTTGACCTTGGCGCGCACATGGAACTCTCCGGCAAGAAGATGACCTACCACGATCCGGAGACCAAGGAGAGCTACGTTCCCTACGTGCTGGAAACGTCCATCGGTGCTGATCGCCTCTTCCTGGCGACTATGAGCCATGCGCTGCGCACGGAGCAGGTTCCCGGTCAGGATGACCCGACCAACGTACGCGACGTGATGAAGCTCCACCCTGCTCTGGCCCCCATCAAGGCGGCTATCATGCCCCTGAAGCGAAATAAGCCGGAGATCGTGAAGGTAGCTAAAGACATTTTCAACGACCTGCGCTTCCGCTTCGACGTGCAGTATGATGACACCGGTGCAATCGGTAAGCTCTACCGCCGGCAGGATGCCGTAGGTACACCCTTCTGTATCACCGTCGACTTTGACACCATCGAAGAAGGCGAAAACAAGGGCACCGTCACCGTCCGCGATCGCGACACCCTCGAACAGACGCGAATTAAGATCGAAGACCTGGCGGCTTTCATCGGCCCCAAAGTGGATATGGGAGCGTTGCTGGCTGCGGCGCAGTGAGGTAGTACTGTAGTTTTGTAGCCGGTAGTAATGTAGTAGGGCTGCTGCATATCGGAGAAAATAATGTCTTGCCGCCTATGACATGCGGCAGCCCTACAGCCCTACAAAACTACATTACTACACTCCCCCATGACCAAATTCCTCGCCACCATCCCCGTCCTTTCCTCCGGAGACCTTGCTCGTGACATTGCCTGGTATGCGGAGAAGACGGGTTTCCAGAACGTGACGGAGCAGGAAGGCTATGCCATCTTGCAGCGGGAGAACATGGAGTTTCACCTGCAATGGCACCAGGGAACGGAAGACGACCCCGTGCTGGCGGGCGTCATGCGTATCTGGGTGAAGGGCATTCTGCCACTCTTCGAAGAGTTTGTGCAAAGAGGAACCGTCGGGCCGGAAAAACTTCAGATGAACACTCCCTGGGGTACGAACGAGTTTGGCTTCTACGACCTGAACAACAACGCTATTTTTGTGATGGAGGATGTTAGCTGACGATAGTTATACTCCCTTGGGCCTATCTTTGGGGTCGTCCCTACACCCCATAAGCTATGAATTACCACCGTTGCACCGGTTCTCGCTGGGGAGCTCTCCTCTTTTTTTTAATCGCCGTCAGCGCTACACTGTCGGGCCAAAGCCCTGAGCAATTGCTTGAGGCAGAAGAGTACGCAGCTGCTGCGGAAGCTTTCTGGCAAAGAGGTAGCCGTACGGACCTGTTGAAGGCCGGAGAAGCCTGGTCAGCAGTAGATAGTTTTCTGCCCGCAAGACAGGCCTATGCAGCCCTGATGAAAGAGGACAATGGTACGCCCATCATCGATAGCTTAAGCGGTTTGGCGCAGCATAAAATCGGGGTGTCGCATTACAACGAATACGACGATGCCGGCGCAGCATCAGCTTACCGCAAGGCCATCCTGATCCGGGACGAGGTGTTCACCCAGGCGCACAAAGATCAGGCCCACAGCCGCAGAAACCTCGCTAATTGCCTGAGTTACCTGGGGCAGACGGACTCTGCCACCTTACTGCTTCGGGAAGCCATCGACATTTATGAAACCGTGCAGCCAACCGATTCGGTAAACTGGTTGCGGAGCCTTCAGGATTTGTCTCAGGTATCCGCTCAGGTGCGGGATTATCAGACGGGAGTGAGTGCTTCGCGACGAGCGATTAGCCTGCTCCATAAAACGTCAGCGGCGGACGTATACGATGCGCACTACGTCTACTATACCTCCGGGGTGACCTTCTACACCTTCCAGGAACTTGAAGAAGCCGCTACTGCCGCCAAAGAAGCCTTGAAATACGGCGAAGAGATCGGCGACCCGCTGGAAATAGGGCAAACCCTCAACCTGTTGGGAGCCATAAACGACGACCTGGGCAATGACCAGGAAAAGATCGCTTACTGGGAACGGGCCATCAATTACCTGACGGAGAACGAAGTCGGGAAAGCAGAGATTGGCCGCCTGCACTTTAACCTCGCCCGGGCGAAGGGAGGAACCGGCGAAATAACGGCTGCCTTCGGCCACGTTGCCGAAGCACGCGCGCTGTTGACAGAGGACGCGCCAGACTACCTCCCCCGCCTATTTAGTGTTGAAGGCGTCGTGTTCCGGGAAACCGGCAACCATGAAAAAGCTTTAGCGGCCTTCAACGCCGGCCTGCAACTGCTGGCACCCTACGCCGCGGACGAACTGGCCTACCCCAACCCCGACAGCCTGAGCGCGGATGAGCTGGAAACTGCCGCTGATTTGCTGGGTGACCGGGCCAGGACACTGGTTTCCCTGGGCCGGCCGGAGGCGGCCCTGACCGACTACACCCTGCTGTTTGCGCTGCAAGACCAACTTCGCACCCGCGTCAGCGCCGACGAAAGCCGCAGCTACCTCAGCCAGAACCTTCGCCCTTACTTTGACCAGGCCATCACCTTGCTCTATGGTCTGCACCAAAAAGAACCCGCTGCCGGTCATGACTGGTCCGCTTTTGAACTCAGCGAACGCGCGAAAGCCTACACGCTCCTTGCTAATCTGAAACAAAATCAGGACGCTATGCCCCGGCAGGAAGCGGAGCTAAGAGCCCGCATCGCAGAACTGGAGCGAAGCCTCGACACGAAGGCAACGAACGAGGAACTCCTGGCCGCCGCCCGGCTTCAGCTTGACCGCCTGGTGCAAAGCAAGCGAAAAGAAATAGTCACCCCTGATTTTGGGATTGACCGTCAGGAGTTGCACTCATTGTTATCAGATACGGGTTCGGACCTCTTGGCTTTTCACCTCGGCAAAAAAGACGGCTACCGCTTCTATTTTTCTACGGACGGGCAGCTACAGTTTACGGCGCTCCAAAACACGGCTGCACTGGCGCCGAGTATCCGGCGCTGGCGGGCCTCCATCCAGGAAGGAGCTTACCGCCGCAAGAGTTTGCTTAGTGCTGAAGAACAAGGTGCCTTCGATGAAGTATTTCTGCGGGAAGGGCAGTTTTTACTCCGCCAACTACTGTCTGATGAATCGCTGGATTTAGGAGAAAACCTCTGCATAATACCTGACGGCCCACTGGCCTTACTGCCCTTTGGCGCCCTTCCTTTGACGGAAGAGAAGCCTCCGTTGAATTACGCCGGCCTGACTTACTTGCAGTCCGCTCATCGTATCCGCTACGCCTATTCAGCCACTGTTTTGCGGGAGCTGTCCGAACGACCTGCGGTGAGTTACCAACATAATTTACTGGGCTTTGCGCCTTCCTTTGGCGGAGAGGCCAGCGCGGAGGCGGTGGGCAGGTCTGTTTCCCTGGCCGCCCGTTTAGGAGAGCGGGCGCTGGTGGGGCTGCAGCCCCTTCGCTTTAACCGGGCTGAGGTCGAAGACATCGCAGATATGGTGCCTGGCACCCGGATTTTCGTCGGAGACAAAGCCACCCGAAGTCGGTTCCTCGAGGAACTCGGGGATGGGCAAATCCTTCACCTTTCCACTCACGGCATGGTGAATGCGGCGGACCCCAAGCTCAGCTTCGTGGCTTTCACCCAGCGGGGAGACAGCCTGGAGCTGGAAGAGCTGCTCTACTACAACGATCTGACCGCGCTGCCACTGCAGACCGAATTAGTGGTCCTCTCCGCCTGTGAAACCAGCCTGGGAACTTACGTGCCCGGAGAGACGACGCTCAGCCTGGCCACAGCCTTCACGGCCGCTGGCGCCCGGAGTACACTGACAACGCTCTGGCAAGTGGACGACGCGGCCACCCGTGACCTGATGGTGGCCTTCTACCGGGAGCTTGCCACGGGCAAAGACCGCAGCGAAGCACTGTCGGCCGCTCAGCTGGCCCAGCTGGAGGGCGGGGATTTTGCGCATCCGTACTTCTGGTCAGCCATGACGCTGTATGGGGAGGCCGGGGCAATTGATTTTGCTGGCGGAGGAATAAACTGGTACTACTTAGCTGGTGCACTCGTGGGTTTCCTCCTCATGGGTGGGTACGTACTCCATTATAACAAGCAAAAGCGGGGCGCGGACGCGGGTGCAGGGAAAAGCTAAAAAGCAAGGTTTTGTGGCTCGGGTTATTCCCAGCTTACGGAGTGGGTAAACTCCCGGGCTGCTCGTTCCGTTGGAAAAATAAAAACCATGCCCAAATCTACCGATCAACCCGTCATTAATTACTGGCATGTATACACTGACGATTCCGGAACGAGCCGGCAGCAAAAGCGCCAACTTACGGGCTTTACGCTCGAAAGCATGGGAGGAAACTCCGGTAGCCAGTGGAATAATGAATGGCTGAAAGGGGCCAGCCAGATAATCTTCAGCGAGCTACCCGCTGACTTCGACGGTGACTGGCATGAAAACCCTCAGCCGCAATGGATCATTCCCCTCAGCGGAGGCTGGTGGGTAGAAACTATGGACGGAACACGGACAGAGATGCGCGTAGGAGAAATCTCCTTCGGTGCTGACCAGGGAACAACAAACCAGAAAGGCCACCGCTCTGGTGTACTGAACGGAAAGCCCTGCCAGATGATGATTGTCCAGTTCCCCGAAGAGAAAAAAATGAAAGGCGGCACGCCTGCCCCCGACGAGCTTTAGGCCAATCCCTAACCCACAACGCCGTACCTTCGCCGTTCTTTAGTCAAATAGTTCGGATGTTGATTTTGCTGGTAGTCGAAGTGATTGCTTAGCGAACCAACGGACGGACTAAAATACCTGCAATTTGGTTTACCTCGAACTCACGAAAGTCTCCAAAATCTACGGCGAAAAGGTTCTCTTTGATCAAGTGAATCTACAGGTGGCGAAGAACACCAAAGTAGCCCTGGTAGCCAAGAACGGAACGGGAAAGTCTACCCTGCTGCGGGTAGCCGCAGGTATCGACTTGCCGGAAGGTCTGGGCTCAGAGATTTACGTGCACAAAGATGCCCGGATGGCCTACCTGCCGCAGGAGCCGGACTTCGGCGTAAACGATACGGTGATGGACGCCGTCTTTGACTCCGACAATGAGATGGTCAGGGCCGTGCGCGACTACGAGGAAGCACTCTCCCGCAGCGATCAACCCGAAAAACTGCAGGACGCCCTCACCCGGATGGATGAACTCCAGGCCTGGGACATCGAGGCCCGCATCAAGGAAGTATTGAGCAAGCTCAACGTCGACCGCTTTGACCAACGGGTGAGCACCCTCTCCGGAGGCCAGCGCAAACGCGTGGCCCTGGCCAAACTCATCATCGACGAGCCCGACCTCATCATCATGGATGAGCCGACCAACCACCTCGACCTCGACATGATCGAGTGGTTGGAAGAATGGCTGCAATCAACGAACCTCACGCTCCTGATGGTAACGCACGATCGCTACTTCCTGGAGCGGGTCTGCAACCGCATCATCGAGCTTGACGGTGGAAACATCTACCACTACACCGGCAACTATTCTCAGTTTCTGGAGAAAAAAGCCACCCGCGAAGAAACCGAGTCTGCCGAATTGGCCAAGGATAAAAAGCGGATGAAGAAAGAGCTCGAATGGGTGCGGCGGATGCCCAGCGGACGGGGCACGAAGGCGAAGAGCCGCATCAACGCCTTCCACGAACTGAAGAGCAAGGTGGGCTCCTTCCGGCAGGAGGAAGAGCTGAAACTGGAGATCGTCGGTCAGCGGCTGGGCAGTAAGATTCTGGAGGCGCATAACATCAGTAAATCCTACGGCGACCGGACTCTGGTAAAAGGATTCAGCTATAAATTTCAGAAAAAGGAACGCGCCGGTATTGTGGGCCGCAACGGGGCGGGTAAATCCACCCTGCTGCACATGCTCACTAAAGAGCTGGAGCCGGACACCGGCAAGGTCGTCCACGGCAGCAACACCGTCTTTGGTTACTACACCCAGGACGGGATTAATCTGGACCAGGATAAGCGCGTCATCGAGGTGGTCCGCGAGATCGCGGAGTTTATTCCGCTGGCGAAGGGGCTGAAGCTGACCGCTCGTGCCCTGCTGGAGCGCTTCATGTTCAACTCGAAGCAGCAACAGGTTTACGTAAGTCAGTTAAGCGGTGGTGAAAGGCGGCGACTCTATCTGCTCACCATCCTGATGAAGAACCCCAACTTCCTCATTCTCGATGAGCCGACGAACGACCTGGACATCATGACGCTCAACGTGTTGGAAGAATTCCTGATGGACTTCCCCGGCTGTGTGCTCATCGTGTCTCACGATCGCTTTTTCCTGGACAAGATATGTCAACACCTCTTCATCTTCGAAGAGGATGGTAACCTCCGCGACTGGAACGGTCTTTACACCGAGTACCGGGAAAAGCGCAAGGAGGAACTGGCGGAGCAGAAAGCCGTCCTTGCCGAAAAAACGTCCGCTGCACCTGCGCCCGCGCCCAAAAAAGCAGAACAGCCCCAGGAGCACATTTCGCAGGAGCAACGCAAAGCCATTCGCCGCGTAGAAGGCCAACTCAAAAAGCTGGAGGAGGCGAAAGCGAAGATCAATAAGCAGTTTCTGGATCCCTCCGGGCTCGACAACGAAAAAATCGCTGCACTTGGCAAGGAACTCGCCGAACTCAACGAACAGATCGAGGAGAAGGAAATGGAGTGGATGGAGTTGGTGGGATAGGGATGTCTTAGTCTTTTGGTTCGTTGGTATTTTGGGCTGCCGCATGTGGGAAGAGACAGTCCAAAACACCAACGCACCAAAAGACTAACTACCCAAAACTCTGCCTGAAGTCCTTCTCCAGCGCCAGCCGCAAATGCGCCTGCAGCACGTCTCCCATCGTATTACAACGGGCGAATCGACTCGTTTGATGGTGGTCATTTAGCTCTCGTCGCAGCTGCCGGATTTTTTCGGGCTCGGAGATTTCGTCTTCCGTAATCACCTTGAGCAAATCCCGTACGCGACGGTTACCCGCCTTGATGCGGGCCCCGATCATGGCCCGTTCTTCCAGCTGGTATTGCCGGACGGCCTGCGGACCGATGTGCTCGATACCCATCAGAATGATGGGGTTATTCTCTTTAAAAAACTGCGGCAGGTAGAAATTTTTCTTCCCCTCGTAGCATTGCTGATCGAAGTCGATGGCCCGGAAACGAAACTGGCTTCCTTCGATGTCTGGCGTGATGTCAATCACGTAGTTATAGGCCCGCATATCGCCCAACAGGCGCACGAAACAACGCTCGTTGAACTTGACGAACTCCTTCGCCATCCGAATCTGGTTGAAGGTGATGTCGTCCAGCTTATCCTTGAAAAAATCATCGCCGGGGATGCCGGCAATGTGCTCTTCAATCAGTGTCGGCCCGTCGATGAGATAGCGGACGCTTTCCGGGCTCAGCAATTCCTCCAACTCCAGGCCGTAGACGCGGTTAGCGTCAGATTTCTTAACGTAGAAGTGATCGTAGTTATCATTGAGCCGGTTGATGATCCGGACGCGAAACGGGCGGGTGTTACCGAACAGACAGTAATCTACCCGGGCTACTTCCAGGTGCTCCAGGGCCGTCATGTCCCCATCCATCCGCAGTAAAGCGTAGATTTTCCGCAAGCCGTTGAGGATAAAATCCCGCTCGTGTTCTTCGTAATAAATCGTCTGCCAGAGGGTATCTTCCCCTTCATGGTTGATCAGGGCGGCGGTTTGGCTGAACCGATCCAGGTCTTCGTATTGCAGCGGCAATTTCACCTCGCGACGATGTTGGCGCAGGTAATTGCGCAGTGGCTCGCGTACGGGGATGATGGGCTTCTTTTTCATCGTCCGCTCAAGGTAACAACTGCAACTTTAGTCCACGCTCGAATGGTTACCTATTTGCGGCTGTTTTCGGTTTTCCGGGCGCAAAGCGCAGGTCCAAAGAAAGCTTAAAAGCAGGGGGGATCCCACCGCAAGACTTACGTTATGTTGTTTGGTGGCCTCCATCGTCTTCGCGGGTGATGGGGGCTGCTTTTTTAGTAATGTAGTATTGTAGTCGGTAGTAATGTAGTCCCTTTTAGCATGTGTGCCGGGCACTACATTACTACCGGCTACAATACTACATTACTTTTTCTTCTTCTCCTTCTTCACCGCCTCCGTAGCGTCCAGCAGTTCCTGCGTAGCCTTCTTCAGCTCGGCCACGTTTTCTTTGCTTTCCTCTTCGGCCTTTTCGCTGTCTTCTGCTTTCGGCTTGGATTTTCCTCCGCGTCGGCTCCGCTTCCGCGGCGCTTTTTCGGCCTTTTCCTTTTCCTCTGCTTTAGCCTTTTCGGCCAGCACGGCTTTGGCTTCAGCAGCGGCTTCCTCGTCTACTTCGGCAGCGGGCTCTTTCTTCGGGAAGGGCTTTTTACTGAAGGTGAGCTTGTCCTTACCAGCGTCGGCGTAGATGGTGTCTCCGGCGACGAAGTTACCCGCAATCAGGTCTTTACTCAGTTCATCGGCCAGGTCAGCCTGCAGTACGCGCTTCATCGGGCGCGCACCAAACTGCGGGTCATAGCCCCGCTCTGCAAGCCAGTCCAGGGCACGTTCGCTGATCTTGATCATCATTCCCTGGCGGGCGAGCATCTTCTCCGTCTTACGCAGCAGCAGACGGGCAATTTTCTTGATCTCTTCCCGGGAAAGAGGCAGGAACATAATACGTTCATCGATCCGATTGAGGAATTCCGGACGGAGCTCCTCTTTTAGTGTATCGAAGACTTCCTCTTTGGTAGTAGCGATGATTTCGCCCCGGTGCTCGTCTCCGACGCTGGCCAGGTCTTCGAAGTTCTCCAGAATCTTATCCGCCCCCATATTGGAGGTCATGATGATGAGGGTGTTCTTGAAGTTGGCTACGCGGCCACGGTTATCCGTGAGGCGGCCATCATCGAGCACCTGCAGCAGGATATTGAAGGTGTCCGGGTGAGCCTTCTCGATCTCGTCGAGCAGAACGATAGAGTAAGGCCGTTGGCGAACGGCTTCGGTCAGCTGGCCACCTTCGTCGTAACCAACGTATCCGGGAGGGGCCCCCACCAGGCGACTCACGGTATGCCGCTCCTGGTATTCGCTCATGTCGATGCGGGTGATGGCTTTATCGTCGTTGAAAAGGACTTCAGCAAGCGCCTTGGCCAGCTCCGTTTTACCGACACCGGTAGGGCCCAGGAAAATGAAAGAACCGATGGGCCGGTTCTCATCCTGAAGGCCGGCGCGGGAGCGCCGGACGGCATCAGAGACGGCGCGCACAGCCTCGTCCTGACCGATGAGCCGCTTGTGCAGTTCATCCTCCAGTTTGAGCAGTTTTTCGCGCTCGCTCTGCAGCATTCGCTGAACGGGGATACCGGTCCAGCGGCCCACTACTTCGGCGATGTCGTTAGCCGTTACTTCTTCGTTGGTGAAGCGCTTGTCATCAGGCAGTTCTTCTAACTCCTTTTCAGCCGCTTCGATCTGCTTTTGCAGGTCCGCTAACTGTCCGTAGCGAATCTTGGCGACGGTCTCAAAGTCACTGGCGCGTTCTGCCTTGTCGGCTTCCAGTTCCAGTTCTTCCATTTGCTTTTTGAGGTTCTGGCTATTGTCCACCAGATCCTTCTCGTTGCGCCAGCGGGCCCGCAGGCTGTCACGGCTTTCACGGGCGTTGGCGATCTGCTCTTCGATCAACTTCAGCTTGGGGGCACTGCCCTCCCGCTTGATGGCTTCTTTCTCAATCTCCAGCTGGCGCACTTTACGGTCGGCTTCGTCGATTTCCTCCGGTACGCTATCCAGCTCCAGGCGGAGACGGGCGGCAGACTCATCGATCAGATCGATGGCTTTGTCTGGCAGGAAGCGATCGCTGATGTAGCGGTTACTTAGCTCAGCAGCAGCAACGAGGGCTTCATCGAGGATCTCGATCTTGTGGTAAACTTCGTAGCGCTCCTGCAGTCCCCGCAGGATGGAGATCGTGTCTTCCACACTGGGCTCATTGATGCGTACGGTTTGGAAACGACGCACGAGGGCCTTGTCTTTCTCGAAGTACTTCTGGTATTCATCCAGGGTCGTTGCCCCAATGGTGCGGAGGTCTCCACGGGCCAGCGCAGGCTTCAGGATGTTAGCCGCGTCCATAGCGCCGTTGCCTCCACCAGCACCGATGAGGGTATGTATTTCGTCTACGAAAAGTACGTAGCGGCCGTTACTGTTGGATACTTCCTTAATGATGCCCTTTAGGCGTTCTTCAAAGTCACCCTTGTATTTCGCGCCGGCCAGCATGCCGGCAATGTCGAGCACAAATATTTCTTTTGACTTCAGGCTTTCCGGCACGTCGCCCTTAACGATGCGCCAGGCAATACCTTCCACAATGGCGGTCTTACCAACTCCAGGCTCACCAATTAAGAGCGGGTTGTTTTTCTTGCGACGGCTGAGGATTTGCAGTAAACGACGGATTTCTTCGTCACGCCCCACAATGGGGTCCAGCTTTCCACTCTCCGCCCGCTGGTTGAGGTTGATCGTGTACTTTTCTAAAAGATTGTAAGTGTTGTCGTCTCCGGGCTCACTAACGGTTTTCCCTTTACGCAGATCCTGAATGGCGCCGCGGATACCATCGTTGGTGGCACCAAGCTCCTTCATAATGCGAGCTCCTTTATCACTGGCTCCCTGTATGATGCCCAGCAACATGAGCTCAATACTGATATACTGATCACCAAAATCGGTCAGCATTTTCTTCGCCCGACTCAGGGCCCGGTTGGCGTCATTCGTCAGAAATTGCTTCTGCGCTCCCTTTACTTTCGGATAGTCCGTCAGGGTTTCTTTGATCTCCCGCCGGACGGCAGCGGTGTCAACGCCCACTTTCTTGAAGATAAAATCAGCAACGCTTTCGTCAACCGTGATGATTCCGGCCAGCAGGTGAGGTGTATCCACCTGTTGCTGATCCATCTCTTTAGCAATCTTTTGGGCCTGAATGATGGCCTCCTGAGCTTTAGTAGTGAAATTCTCGTACGTCATAGGGACGCAAGATAAGGTTGAGCAGCGGTATCTTTCAGGTCAGGCGACAAGGAAGATCGGATTGACGACGGGCCAAGCAAATCCATCGACCAAATGCTGAAACTTTAACAACTTCACATTGGTTTCAGGGTATACCTTTACGATATACTCAAAATATATACTGGCATGAAAACCATTTCGCTAAAAATTGATGATCACATCTTCCAGGAGACGGAGAAAATAGTGGGTGAGCTGCAGCAAGCCCGCAACCGCTATATCAACGAGGCCCTGGCTAGTTACAACCGCATTCAACGGCGTAAACTGTTGAAAGAGCAACTCGCTTTTGAGTCTGAGCTCGTTCGGGAAGACTCCATGGAGGTGCTGGCGGACTTTGACGATACATTACTGGAAACTTTACCCAAGGACTAAATGAGCTATCAACGATTTGAGCTCTGGCTGGCGAATCTTAATCCACAAAGCGGAACGGAAGTCGGTAAAACCCGCCCCGTCGTGATTGTGCAATCGGATATGCTCAATGCCGCCGGCCATCCTTCAACGATGGTTTGCCCACTAACGACCAATCTGAAACCCAAAGCCACCATCTTGCGCATTCACCTGAATGAAGGAGATGGCGGTCTTAATGGTCCGGGAGACATTCTGGTGGATCAGGTGACGGCTATCGATAACCGGCGTTTCCGCCGGAAGCTGGGAGATTTGCCGGAGGCAGCAGCGGAACAATTGGTGGATGCGCTTCGGATAGTACTGGACCTGGAAGATTAGCCCTACTCAAACACCACCTTAAAATAAACCCGGACCGGCTCCTCCCCCTTCACTACATTCCAGATGGAGGTGTTCATGATGGTGGTGCCGATGTAATCCATCGTCGCCTGCTCCGGTTGGCCACGGAAAATGAAGTCACTGAGCATTCCGTCCGTATCCACCAGGAAGCTAAACTTGATTTTACCCGCAGGAATACCCTCGGGTTTGTTTTCCTCAATTCGTTTACGAAGGGCATTGTACCCTTCTTCGGGCAGCGCGTAACCGGGCGTGTCGTCCAGTGGTATCTTAGTGGATTCCCAGGATTTTTTCCACTCTGCGTAGTCCACTCTTTTTTCTTGTTCCAGGGTGATTTGCAGGTCAGCGCCCAGGCTTTTTACGTCGACACGCTCCTCGTTAAAATCGGGATGAGAGATATCCAGCATGGTTGCTGTTGCATCCGCAGAAATTTGGAAAACACCGTTGCTATCCGTTCGCTGACCGATGGGCAGGCCAGGCTGACGTACCAAAGCATTGGCAACAGGTTCTCCGTTTTCGTTGGTAACGCGACCGCTAAGTATTGACGGACCATTGCTAATGCCCGCAGTTGTAGCTGCAGTAACGGACATATCATCCGCTTCCGCCCGGGAGCGTTGGCTGCGGCTACGGGAAACGGATGCCCGTTCCTGTTCCGCTCGTGCTTCCAGTTTAGCGGCAGCCTCGTCAGTCCGTTGCACGGCAGCGGGGGACGGGCGGCGGATTGCCGGTGGAGCCGTAGGGGCAGCCGTCGTAGGAGCGGCGACGAAAACCTCTTCCGCAATGTCGTCATTCATCTCTTCCTCTTCAGCAGTAACCGGGGGCGAAGGAGGTGGGGGCGAGCTTACCACTACGTCTTTTTGTTGTCGGGGGGCAGGCTTTGGAGCAGCAGCGGAGGTAGCGGCGCCGGGGCGCAGGTCCGATGGTTCGTTTTCAGCAGCAAGGGGAGTCGGGGCTTCTGCCTCAGCGGCCTGGTCGGGCTCCGGGGCGGGAGAAAACTCCGGGGCGGGCGTTTCCTGAATGGGCTCTGTCTTCATGGCTACATCCGTTGCGAAGGCTTCTTCCTGAAAGCGGGGCAGCAGAAAAACGGCCGAGATGAGCAGTAATAAGACGGCGGCGGCAGCGTAGTAGCGATAGCGTTGGAGGGGGCGAACAACGGCGCCTCCAGCGGGGCTTTCACTGCCCTTAACCTTACTTTGCACCGGCGTCCGCGCCCCTTGTCCTGCCTGCTGGCGAACGCGGGCTTTCATCCGCTCCACCCGTGCCAGATGGTCTTCTTCCGGAGCGGACTGCAGGCCCTGCATAGCGTCCCGCAAAGTCTCGTCCTTCCGGGCCAACCGCTCCAGCTCCGCCTCCTCCGGGGCGGTGATGGCGCCGCTCAGGTAGCGACGCAGCAACTCGGTGATGTTAGGATTCGTTTCGGACACTTATTCGGTTGATTTTTCCCGCCCTTCCAGGCAGGTTTTAAGGTTACGGCGGCCGTTCTGCAAATGAGAACGCACTTTGCCTACACTTAGGTCTAGCTTTTCGGCAATGGACTGATAGCTCTCGCCCTCCTGCAGGTAAAACATCCGCACGCAGCGGGCTTGTTCTTCCTTCAGTTGCTTCAGACAGTGATACAGCGGGCGGGTATCGTTGTTGGTTTGATGATTTGATTCAGTGGATAGATGCAGCAAGCGGTCGGATTGCATAAGCTCCGCGTCGTTATTTCTCAGCGGGTCCCGTTTTTCGCGACGGAGCTGCATCAGACAGTGATTGCGGACGGTGGTTTGCAGCCAGGATCTGAAATTTTTGATTTCGTGCTTCGGCAACTTTTCCATCAGCACGGCCCAGATTTCCATGCCTGCATCTTCCGCCCGTTCCGGTGTGCCGAGGTAACGAATTCCCAGAGCGTAAATCAGCTCCGCATGCCGCTCGTAGAGCGGCAGGAGATCATCCGCCGCGCCGCTTTCCTGAAAGCGGGCGAGGAGATCGGCGTCGGCCGTGTCTGGATTAGCCGTACCGGTGTTTAGGTTTCGGAGCATGGGATGGGCAAGATACGGAGGAAGAAGGGCAAACGCCGTATCTTGCCCTCACGTTTCACAAGCCTTCCTTCCATGCCCCAACGTCAATTACTCGAGACCGATCAGAAAGCCCTCGAAATCAATCTGAATCCGAAAATCTACGGCACCTTCGCTGAGATTGGTGCGGGGCAGGAGGTTGCCCGTTACTTCTTTCAGGTCGGCGCTGCCGCTGGCACCATTGCCAAGACGATGAGTGCTTACGATAAAGTGTACTCCGACCAGATTTATGGCGTTGAGCCCTCAGGGCGCTACGTTTGTGAAAGCCGGATTCACAAAATGATGGATCACGAATACGAATTGATGGTCGACCGGCTGCGACACGACCGGCCGGATGCCACCTTCTTCGTCTTCGCCGATACCGTAGCGGCAATCAACTACAGCCGGACCATTCGGGGGAACGGCTGGTTAGGGCTTCGCTTTCAGCTGGATTGTGCCGCTAACACCTATAATGACCTGGCCTTACACGTTCGGATGCTCGACAATGACAACCAGCTGCAACAGCAGGCTATTGGCATTCTGGGGGTAAACATGATCTACGCTGCTTACAATTATCACGACGATCCGGAGACTTTGGTCCTCAGCCTGATGGACGGACTGAAGGGGCGTATCGCCATCGACATGATCGTGCTGGAAGGACCAGACTTCCCGGTCGATAACCGTTTACTGAGCCTCTGGTTGGTAAAGCATGGCCTGACGGACATCACGATGTTCAACCCTGCAGGCCGGAGCATCCACCCCAGTGAGTTTCTGTACCGTAAATCCGTGATGGTCGTTCGGGGAAGCTTCCGCCCCACCACCCTGGTCAACGAGGATATGCTGCGGGCGGGCTATAAACAATTCCGGGAATCCGAGGGCATCGACCCCACTAAAAGCTTCCTGCTCACAGAACTAACGCTGGACAACCTCCAGCACAGCGCTGAGCTCAACGAACGGGATTTTCTGCACCGCGCCACACTACTCAATGAACTGGGGCAAACCGTTATCATCTCCAACTACGAGCGGTACGGCGATTTGATCGAATACCTCAGCCTCTATAAAGTAGCCCCGGTCGGCATCGTGCTGGGCGTTAATGAATTGCTGCAGCTCATTAACGAAAGGTTCCGGGACAATCAGGACGGCCGGCTGTTGGCGGCCTTCGGGGAGATCTTTACCCGTAACGTGAAGCTCTACATCTACCCCGCCCGGCAGGAAGGGTCTTCTGACCTGATGACGGCGCAGAACGTGCCCATTCCGGAGGGTGTAAAGTTCCTGTACAAGCACCTGCTGGATAGCGGGCAAATTGTTGACCTGACGGATTTCCATGCAGAACACCTGGACATTTACTCCAAGAATGTACTGAGCATGATCCGTGCCGGAGAAGACGGTTGGGAGAAAATGGTGCCGGAGAAAGTAGCGCGTATCATCAAAGAGGACAACCTCTTCGGGTACCCAAGTGAAAAACTGGCCTTTGATTATTAAAAGCTGGTTTGGGAATTCGCTCTAAGGCGAACCGTACTTACTGCTCCCACTTAAAAGTTTCCACCATCCGGAAGATGTCCTCCTTAGCGTAAGCAATGATGGGAGCGAGAGAATCTGGCCGGACTTCCGCATCGAAATACAGCGCTCCGCGCAGGAAATGGGTCGTGCTGTCCGTCAGGAAGAACTGAAACGGGCTGGCCGCTGCGCCTGCAATATCAAAAGCTACCCCGTGTACATCTGCATCATCGCGATGGATGGCAATTTCCTGGATGTCGCTCGCCCGTTTATTATGAACGTTCATTAGTTTGAAGGCCTCATCTCTTAGCCCCTCAAAGGCCTCGTAGGAGTCGATGGGGTAATAGGAAAAGTGAACACTCCCGTTGAGAGCCTCGTCAAAACGAAGGTCAAACCAGCAAGAGTCCGGCGGAACTTCTTCAAAAAAAGTGTCTTCTTTTACCATAAAAGACGAGACGGGCTTTTCGAAACTGAAGGAGCAGTAGTCGTTTTTTGCCAACTCATATTCCTGAACCGGGTAGTTCACCCGGGGATAAGACCGGGGCTTAGGCACGGGAAGAACCTCTTCTCCACAGGCGGTAAAGAGAAAAGAAAACAACAGAAGGTAACAGAGATGGCGCATTAACCGAACTTGATCAGATCGAGCAGATCGTCAGCGGAGAGGCTGGCACTTTGTTCTGTACCTGCCAACAGGCTGTCTGCCAGATCACGTTTTTGATGGTGTAATTCAACGATCTTTTCCTCGATAGTATTTTCACTGACGAAGCGATAAACGGTAACGGGACGCTGCTGCCCGATCCGGTGCGCCCGGTCACTGGCCTGATCTTCCACGGCGGGGTTCCACCAGGGATCAAGGTGAATGACATAGTCAGCTGCCGTAAGCGTAAGCCCTGTTCCACCAGCCTTGAGGCTGATGAGGAAGACGTCTCCATCTCCGCGCTGGAATGCCTGAACGGCTTCATCCCGTTTTTTACCGGGTGTGCTACCGTCGAGGTACTGATACTCGATTCCTTCTTCACGAACCCAGTCTTCCACCAGTTTAAGGTGGCGGACGAACTGAGAGAAAATCAGCGCCTTATGCCCGCTTTCCACGATTTCCCGCACCGTTTCAGCCAGTAACTCCAGCTTGCTGGAACCGATGTTTACCGTCGGGTCCACCATTTGAGGGTGGCAGGCTGCCTGGCGCAGCTTCATCAATTCAGCCAGAATCTGGAAACGCTTGTTGGGGCCTTCGCTATCGTCAATCTGCTCAAGGGCACGCTGCCGCAGTGCTTCGTAGAAAGCACGTTCCGGAGCCGAAAGCTCAACGGTAAGGGTAACTTCTGTCTTCGGTGGCAATTCTTCGAGCACTTCTTCCTTCCGGCGACGAAGAATGAAGGGTTGAATGAGCCGGCGGAGTTGTTGCCGGCGTTCATTGTCGTTGTTCTTCGTGATCGGAACGGTGTACTTATCGTTGAACCGCTGGAAGGTGCCCAGTAAGCCCGGGTTGAGAAACTGAAACAGGTTCCAAAGTTCTCCCAGGTGATTTTCAATCGGAGTACCGGTTGTGGCAACCCGGAAATCACCCTGAAGGCTCATCGCTACCTGGCTGCGTTTCGTGCCTCGGTTTTTGATGGCCTGCGCTTCATCAAGAATGATACAGCCGAATTTTTTTGCCGCCAGTGCCTCTCCTTCGAAGGGAAGCAAGCCATAGCTCACTACCAGCATATCGTAGGGCCCTACGGAGGCGATGACTTCTGCCCGGTCTCCGCTTCCCAGCAGCACCGGGTTGAGGGTTGGGGCGAATTTGGCTGCTTCCCGCACCCAGTTGCGGGTAACGGAGGCGGGGGCAATGACCAAGGCCGGGCCTTTTTCGGCCCGGGCCTGGAGCATGGCCAATCCCTGGATGGTCTTACCCAGTCCCATGTCATCGGCCAGACAGGCCCCTACCCCCCAATCAGCCAAACGCATCAACCAGCGGAAACCGTCGAGCTGATAGGGCCGTAGCTCCGCCTTAAAGGTGGAGGGGACACGAGCGATGGTTTGCCCTACGGACTGTATCCGTTGCAGGCTTTCCCGCCAGGCAACGTCCACTTCAAAACCGCCGAGTTGATCGGCAACATCGTCCAGAATCCCCGCAGCCAGCGGGTGTAGTTGCAGGCCGTCTTTGCCGTTGCTCAGCAGCCCTTCCATCTCGCGCAATTTGCGGCGGAGGTTTTCCGTAAGGGCTACATACTGGCCTTCGCTAAGCTGGATAAATTTGCTCTGTTCGTTTTCCGCCACCTTATCCATCAGCTCCCGGAAGTTGATGACCTGATTGTCGTCGACTACCAGCTCTCCTTCCACGTCAAACCAACCGGCTTTCTCTTTCACCCCGAGGCTCAGGTCCCCGAAGTCGACACTACCCACCAGGCGTATTTTCTCTCCGCGGGGGTGCTCTAATACGATGTGGTCCAGTGCACGTAATGGCTGCAGTTCGAGCAGGATGTTGAGACAGTCTTCAACTTCATCAACCTGCCATTCGTAATCCCGGTGCACCAGTTTTTGCAGCGTCGGGGTATCGATAATAACTTTCTCGGCAGCCTCCAGCTCCCGGGCCATATTGCGTTCAGCCAGGCGGCGCTGGCCATCTTTTTCACCGATCACTTTGCTGCGGCCACGGCCAGGCTTAAAGTATTGGTCATCGTCCGGAAGCGGCTTTACGAAAAACTCCACCTTAAAGGTTTCTCCAATAGGGAGAAGGTGGACGTAAGTCCGCTCGTCTGTCTTCGCCTCATCCACGTCATCAATTACGCCACTCAGGGTGCTTTGCACCTCGACAACCTTGCTCAGGTTTCTGCTCACTTCCTGCAAGCGGTGACGGGCCCTTTTGGGTATCTCCAGTCCATCGCCAATTTGTCGGTGGATATTATCATGGGACTCATTGACTTCAATGACCTGATACCGGGTAGGCGTCTCCTTAACGACCTGAACGCCCGTACCGCTGAATTCCTGCGCGAAACGGAGGTAAAGGCGATTATCACCTTCTTCAATCAGAAGCTGAGGGTTTCTGCGCACCAGGTCTACGCCTACCGCAGGGTTCTGGATGAGGTATAGGTTAGGGTGGCCCACCAATGCCAGTAAGGCATCCTCGTAGCGGATTTGATAATGGCCGTTAGGGTGATACTTGCTGTAATCCTCTTCAATGGCCTGGGCGACACTGACGTCTTGGGGAGTCATGCCCGCCACTTCTCCCTGCTTGACGCGCTTGAGGGCAACTTTACGGCCCTTGGACCAGCTCCCGTTTTTACCAAGTGTTTGCTCACGCGGTTCGAGCTCTTTCTTTTCAAAATCCACGAACCAGACAAAACGGGCAGTCTTTTTTGACCGCTTATCATTACGCTGTTCTGAGGGGCCCATGCTGGCCAGGACCTCGAGCGCTCGTTCCCAGGGCTCAATGCGAGGCATCGCATCGGACAAAGAAAAGATGTGCAGTTTTTCACTGAGTGCATCCGCCCGGGCGGCAAAAGCTTTACGCGCATCCTCCTCAGGATGCCGGGAAGCCAATACTTTGGTGATTTCCATCTCCACCCAGTGGTAGCCGTTCACCTGGGCTTTGTCCCGCAGAGCGTCCAGCATCTCCAGGTAGGCTGTATCGACCGGGTCGGTGGAACTGTCCGTCCACATCCGGTAAAGCGCCTGAAAGGTGTGGGTAAAAGCATTTTTCTCCGCCCGCATCAACCCATCGCTTGCTACCAGTTGGGCATGCTCATCATTACGGAGGTAGGCGAATAAGGATCGCAGAACCAGATAGGTGCCTCCGAGGCGCAGGTTCTGCGTTGGGTCAATGCTTTCCAGGTGGCGACCAATCCCTTCCGCACTTTTAACCCCGCCGTTCCGCAGCAGTGCCAGCAGATAAAAATATCCCGCCAGGTGAGCGGGGAACTTGCTGCCAAATTCTCTTTCATATCCCTTCCGAACATCGCCAATTAGCTCCAACGCTCCTTCATCATCGTCCCGCAGAACATGATAAACAAGGTTCATAGCGGCCTTACGCCAGGGCTCCGTTTCCAGGTCAGCCCAGAGTTGTAGCCGGCTCCAGGCCCCTTGTAAGACGAAGGCTTCACAGAGCAGCTCGCGGAGAATCCCGGCGGAGGGTTCCCGGATGCCATCATATTGTTCCAGAAATTCTACCAAAGGAGCTAGTGGTTCCAACGTCAGAATTGCTTTACGGAAAGCGTTGCGGACATTGATTTCCTGCCAGGCTGGTAATAGCTTGTCAACCCAGCGGGCATCGAACTCGGCGAAAAGCGGATTAATGAAAATACCCGTTTTTGCCTGATCGGGATAGAAGGTTTCCGTCTCTTTCTGCAGCCGGTCAAAATTAGCCTCTTGCTGCAAGTAAAAAGCGATGCGAATTTCACGCATCAGCGCGAATGGGCTGGAGGGTTGCCAGTAGGTCTTGTAGGGTAACTCCCGACGGACCTCATTGAGCAGGTGAGGAAAGTCCGGCCGGCGGCTGGCACGCCGCATGATGGACTCACTGTGCTCTTCGGCAATGCGCCAGGTGCGGTCGTCATGTCGGTCGGCAATACCCAGTTCGTGCAATTTATGGACAATCTGCTCCGTAACTGCATGGGTAAAACGAGACTCGCCAACTGGCGGCTGCAGGCCAATTTTGTTAAGAAGTCGGGATAGGTCAAGCACGGAACGTTCTTCGTAAACCACGCTCAGGGCAGTGGCAACGTCTCGTTCGGTGGCAGAAAGGTTTGTCCAGATCTCGCGAAAAACTCCGTTCATTCGGTAGGGGGTTAACCCTTTCTAAAGGCGCGAACGGAAGCATTAGTTGTCCCTTAGAACTGTTTTTTTATCTGGGGGAACTTTCATGCGCGAACGCAGGTGCCAAAGAAGACCGGAGGAGCCTTGCCAACTCCCTGTAATTGAGGGTTTAATAATAAAGAAGTAGATTGAAGTCTGGCCATTCAAAAAAAGAAAAATTTTATTAACTGCATGGACTATTTGCAGGAGCACTTTTTCACCCTTTTCCTCACCTTGCTCTACGTTGGCGGCTGCCTCTATGTAGGATGGCACTTCAAAAAACAGGCTTCTGCCGGGGTAGCAGATTACTACGTCGCTAAACGTAAGATTCCCGGTTGGGTTATCTCACTTGCCTTCTTTTCCACCTCGGCCAGCACCAATACTTACATCGGGCAGGCAGGCAAATCTTTTCAGTATGGACTGAGTTGGGCCTGGATGGGCTTCATCTGGACGGTCTTCTGCATCATTTCCTGGCAGTTACTCGGCCCCAGAATGCGGTTACATACCGCCCGGCTGCAGTCTTTCACCATCCCCGACTACTTCCACCTCCGCTATCAGAGCAGCCTGGCCAGATACATCCGGCTGCTATCAGCCGTCATTATTTTATTTGCTACCATATGGTACATGGCGGGCATTGCCAAAGGATGTGCCGTAGTACTCGAAACCGTCCTTGATGTCCCATATCTCTGGGGTGCAGCTGCGATTTTGTTCATCACCTGCGCTTATACGATCTGGGGAGGTATGTATTCTGTTCTGTGGACGGATGCTATCCAGGGCATTATCATGTTTGGTGTGGCGATCCTTATGCTGACTTTACCCTTCATCTTCGTCGGAGGTGTGGAAGAATTGTTCATCGTCATCAGCCAGACCGACCATCCAACGAAGGGCGGAGAACCGATGGGTAACGGGCTGGTCACCTTCGGCCATTTAGTCTCTTTTCTGTACATCCTCGGCATCGGGCTTTCCATCGGGATGAAGCAGATCTCCGAGCCCAAAAACCTCATTCGATTTTACTCCGTAGACAACGCCAAAAGCATGCGGTTTGCCATGATCTGGACACCGGTCTTTCTGGGCGTCTCCCTTATTTGCGTCATGGGCCTGGGAGCATTAGTACACGGTATGGTTAATCAGGAAGAAGCCGCCTACCTGATTCAGGACACCGACAAGGTGATTGGCTTCATGCTGGATAAATTTGACAACAAAATTGTCAGCGGTATCTGTGTAGCCGGTCTGTTTGCTGCGGGAATGTCTTCCCTCGCCTCCGTCATCATCATTATCGGCACCGCCATGGTGAAAGACATTTGGCACGTGCTGCGGCCGATGGAGGAGAACAAACTCATCCCCCGCACGAAGTGGGCCATGTTCGCCTACTGTGTTTTTACCTTTTTCCTGGTGTGGCTGCTGTCCGTTTATCCGATTGCGGGTATCGTAGAACTGACGGCTTTTGCCGGTGCCGTTTTTGCCGCCAGTTTCTTTCCGGGTATTTTCGGAGGCCTGTACTTACGATGGGGCACAGATGCAGGTGCCATGGCAAGTATGGTGGCAGGGATGGTGGTTAACGTCGTCTGGCGATTAGCCTTCCGGTTTAATTACGAGTCATTACGCGACGTGCACGAGATCATCCCGGCATTCCTGATGTCCTTTCTGGTTTACGTCATCGTTAGTAAGCTCACCCCAAAGAGAGTCCCGGGCAAAGCGTATCTGGAGATGGTCTTTGGGAAGGGAGAGGAATAAGAAATAAGGCGAATTTCCGGATGAGGTACTGTGGACAGTACCTCATCCAGGGCTTCCACTGCTTTACAAGCTCCCATCGCACCCGCGTGCGCGCCCCCTGCTGAGCCTGCAGAAGTACCGCCATTTCTTACTGCTTCGTGTAGTGTTTTTTATCCGTCAGGGTAGCCGTAGGATTTCGCCAACCGGCCCCTTCACCGATCCAGAGCGCATCCGCCTGCAAGGGTCCCCAGCTACCTGCGGGGTAGCTGTAAATGGGCACTTCGTCGTTCTTCCAGGCTTCCAGAATCGGATCGATGAAAGCCCAGGCGGCTTCGACACTGTCTCCGCGGGCATAGAGCGTAGGCTCGCCTTTCATACAGTCCAGCAAGAGCCGGGTGTAGGCCGCCGGCACATCGTTCTTCGTCAGGTCGCGGTAGAAGAAGTCCATGTCCACATTCTTAACGCGGAAACCTTCTCCCGGTACCTTCATTCCGAACTCAAGGGCCATGCCTTCATCGGGCTGGATACGGATGATGAGCTGGTTGTCACAGCTCATAGCGTAATCATCGTACTCCGAAAAAATAGCCTGCGGGGGGTTCTTGAAAGTAATTACCACCTCCGTCAGTTTCAGCGGCAGGCATTTGCCCGTCCGCACGAAGAAAGGAACGCCCGCCCAGCGCCAGTTGTCGATGAAAAACTTCATCCCTACGTAGGTTTCAGTCTTACTGTCATCGGGTACTCCGGGGGCATCACGGTAAGCGATTTCTTTTCCTTTTTCCGTTACCCCGGCCGTGTACTGACCACGTATGACCTGATTCTTCACGTCTTTACGGGTGATGGGACGCAACGACTGGAACAACTTCAGTTTTTCGTTACGGATGCTGTGTGCATCTGCGCGGATGGGGGGCTCCATGGCTACGTGCGCCAGTACCTGCAGCAAGTGATTTTGTACCATGTCCCGCATGGCGCCACTCTCGTCGTAGTAGCCGCCACGGCTGCCAACACCAACGGTCTCTGAGGCCGTAATCTGAACAGATTGAACGTAATTACGATTCCAAAGCGGCTCAAAGAAGCCATTAGCAAAGCGTGTCACCAACAGGTTTTGCACCGTCTCTTTCCCCAGATAGTGGTCAATTCGGTAGATACTGTTTTCCTCAAAATGCGTCTGAATATCCCGATTGAGCTTAACGGCGGACTCTTCGTCGTAGCCG
The DNA here is from genome assembly GCF_900110645.1 of Neolewinella agarilytica. Classification (GTDB taxonomy): domain Bacteria; phylum Bacteroidota; class Bacteroidia; order Chitinophagales; family Saprospiraceae; genus Neolewinella; species Neolewinella agarilytica. The sequence continues at coordinate 182,412 of NZ_FOFB01000008.1, read as the reverse complement.
AAGGGCTTCTCCACGATGAGTCTGGCCCAACCTTCCTTAGTCTCGTTAAGACCCGCCTTTGCCAGTGCTGCAGGAATGGTGCTGTAGAGCTTTGGCGGGGTGGACAGATAGAAGATGTAATTCTGGCCAACCTTCAATTCTTTGTCCAGTTTTTTCAGCCTGGCCGCCAGGGCTTTAATGTCTTTCTCGCTGTCGTAAGAAGCCAGATCCTGATAAAAGAGCATTTCTGAAAACTCCTTTACCTGTTCGTCCGTAGCGTCCTTTTGATCAAAATGTTCGTTGTTGAAGACCACCTTGTCGCGGAAGGCTTCATCGGTAAAGTCCGTACGAGACGCCCCCAGCAGGGCGAAATTTTTCGGCAGATAGCCGCCACGGAAAAGATCAAAAACCGCTGGAACAAGCTTACGCTGTGCCAAATCTCCGGAAGCGCCGAAAATGACGAGAACGTGAGGATCAAGATTATTGGGCATAATGAAAAGTCATTTTGGGGCGTGTGGGCTCTGACAAAGTAACGCCAGGTATATTTATCTATCAAAGGTGACGACTTTTAGGAAGGTTTACGCCCTAATCGAAGTAATTTTGGCCCAAGTCCGTAAAATTTACGTTTTCCAAGCGGATAAATTCAACTATCTCGATATGACAATTGGCATCGCTACCGATCATGGCGGCATCGAACTCAAGCAACAAATTCAGGCTTACCTCGAAAAGAAGGGCTTCACCGTAAAGGACTTCGGAGCCTTTGAATACGATGCGGCGGATGATTTCCCGGACTTCGTCATCCCCCTGGCCCGCGCCGTTGGCGCGGGGGAAGTAGACCGGGGCATCGCCTGCTGTGGCTCGGGCGTAGGGGCCAGTATTGCGGCCAACAAGATTAAAAACGTACGGGCCTGCCTCATTAACGAGTCTTATTCCGCCGCTCAGGGCGTTGAGCACGACGATATGAATATGATCTGCCTTGGCGGGCGCGTGATCGGAATCGCGCTGGCGGAGACATTGGTAGACGCTTTTCTGGAGGCGGAGTACGCGGCGCTTCCCCGTCAGCTGCGCCGGATGGGTAAAATCGCCGATCTGGAGAAGTAATTCTTATCTTTCTCCTCGCTATGGAGGAGAGCAAACATACTCAGGAAGACAAACAGACCGCCAAGTCATGGCTGGACTATTTGCAGCAGGAAAGCTGGCAACTCGAGTTGTTGATCAGTGGTTTCGTCATCTTCTTACTCATTGGTGGGTGGCAACCGCTATCCGAGCTAGAGTACGAAGCGATGCTGCTGGCCAATACCTCCAATAGCTTCCGAACGGTAATCTTCGTTTATTACGTTCTTCGCACCGCCTATTTTTCCTTACTGATGTGCCTCTTGATTCACGTCGTTTTGCGCGGCCTCTGGATCGCAGCGGTGGGTTTACGCTCCGTTTCCGGAGAGATCGACTATGAAGCGCTAAACTTCAAAACTCGCTTCACCCAAAGGCTGAAGAGGCGAATAGGTTCTTTTGATGAGTACATCAACCGCCTGGAACGCTTCTGTAGTGTTGCTTTCACTATTGCTTTCCTGATCCTTTTCTGTTTTCTCTCCTTAGTAAGCTGGTCGTTGGTAGCCATTGTCCTCCAGCGTGGCTTCCTTTTAATCGTTGGGGGAGAATGGCAGGGCACGGGTATCCTGGGCGGGGCTGGAACGATGAGCCTGGTGGTGATACTATTCAGCTTCATCTACTTCATTGATTTCATTTCCCTTGGCTGGTTAAAAAAGCTCCGCTGGGTAAATCGCCCCTACTACTACCTCTACATTTTTATGGGCTGGGTTACCCTCGCCCGCTTTTACCGGCCGCTCTACTACAACCTGATCGACCATCGGTTTGGTCGTTACCTGGCCTTACTGCTCCCCTTCGTGATTGTACTGATTTTGGCAGGTGCTTCCATTGAACAGGTTAAATACGCCTACTTTCCGGTGATGACCGGTGATGGTAAGGTCTGGCAAGACGCCAATAATTACGACGACGAAGAAGGCAACGATTTCAACCGCATCTGGCGGACAAGCCTAAAGAGCAGATATGCCTCTCCCAGCGGTTGGATCGAAGCCTTCGTTCCCTATATCCCCGTAAATGATGACCCGCGCTTACTCCTCATCGACCCTACGCTGGACGTAAGCCAATACACCGGCACTAAGCTCAATGGGGCTTTCACGATCGGTCAACGAAGTAACCCCGATGCGGACTATGAACGCATTCTCAACGCCTTCAGGAAGAAAACCCGGCTGTACATTAACGACAGTCTGTACCATCATGTCACTCCGCTCTTTCACTTTCATAATCAGCGAAAGCAACCGGGTACCTCCTACATGATCCCGGTACATGATCTCCCGCCTGGCCGCCACGAGCTTTTAATCAAAACCAGAATCATTTCGGGAGATACGCTCCGGTGGAGCGACGGGCGCACTATTTACTTCTACAAATAAGCTATGCTGCCAATGGAAGAAAAGAAGAAACGTCTCACCAACTGGCTGAATACCATCCAGCAAGACAGCTGGCAGCTCGAACTTATCATTAGTGGGGTGGTAATCTTCCTCCTGATCGGGGCCTACGGGCCAATTGTTGACTATCAAAGACCTTTACTGATCAAGGTGATTGGCGGCAACATGGCGAGCCAGTTGTTTGCCGTAGGGTATTTCATTCTCCTCATCTCCTACTTTACCCTGCTGGCATCTTTCCTCTTGCATTTACTGTTGCGGGGGCTATGGATCGGGGCTATCGGGCTGCGCTCTGTTTCGGATGACTTTGACTTTGAAGTACTGAATTTTCAGCCCAGATTTGATGGCTGGCTACGCCGACGGCTAGGCTCATTTGACGACTACATCGAGCGCTTAGAGAATCAGTGCAGCATTGCCTTCTCTCTTTCCTTCCTGCTTTTTTTCTGTGTCATAAGCCTCGGAACCTACCTGCTGTTTGTGGGCATGATCAACCAGTTGATTGTACTACTCAACGGTGGATTTCCGGAGTCTGGATCCCTGGCTTTTTTCGCCCTTCAGTTCGTTGCGCTGATGGGCTACCTGCTGGGCGGGGTATACTTTGTTGACTTTGTAACCTTCGGGTGGATAAAAAAACGAAAGTGGCTGCAAAGAATCTACTTCCCCTTTTATCGCTTCATGGGCTGGGTTACGCTGGCTCGCTTCTATCGCCCCTTTTACTATAATCTGATCGACCTGCCCTTTGGTCGAAAACTCGTTCGCTGGCTTTGGGTCATCATTCTGGCGGGGCTTTGTGTGAGCTCTTTAGTGCTGGTCCGCAATATTTATTTCCCGCTGCAAAACAGGGACGGCGCAGACCGGGTCAACCCGGGTAACTACGAAGAGAATTTCATTGCCCGACCAGGGTTTGATGCGGAAACCGTTATTCAGGCGACCATCGGGGAACGCATTCTTACCAGGGATTATCTGGATGTTTTCGTTCCCTACATCGGGCAGATGGACAATCGCCGCATAGAAAAGAAGTTTCCCGGGCTGGAGCCGGCCAGAATCCACAGTTTCGTGCTGGAAGGGATTGTGGGAATCGGTGACCAGGAAAACGACAAAGCGGATATGGACAGCCTTTTGCTGGCCTTTACGAGCGGCTTGCAGCTGTACGTAGACGATAGTTTGGTGGTGGCACCGAGCTGGCGGTTTTATCATCACCCGAAGCGGGAGCAGCCGGGACTCTTGTATACCATGCCGACATACCAGTTGGGCAGAGGGGAGCATTTGCTGAAAATCCGGAAAGAACGGGTGGTGAGCGACAGCCTCGTCTGGCGGGACAATGCCTTCATCTATTTCTACCATTAGGGCGACGGCGCGCGGGTGCCGTGAAGGGGTAAAAGGAGCAAGGGCAAAAGCGCCGCCAGCTTACCCTTGCTTTTTTATAATCCACTTTGCACCTGCGGCTGCGCCCTGCAGTAAATGGTAATCAGGGTTTATATTCTTGGTGCTTAAATGCAGGGTGTTCCGTCTATTGGGGATGAGCCGTGACGGTTTTTTGGGGCCTTATCTGGGCTAACCGCCGGAGGCAGCTGCGAAGCAAACCCCAGACCTGTGCTACGAAGCTCTTGCGAGCTAGCTTCTAAAAACCGTCATGCCCGTAACTCAATAAAGGGAACACCCTATGCTTAAATGTACCCTCAAAGCGTGCGCTTCAGGCTCACGAATAATTGCCGGGGACGGAGCCGGAAAGAGGAAGCAGAAACCGCATACACATCAATGCCTGACCACTGATAAGTTTCCGTTCCGAGTAAGTTGCGCGCTACTAGGCGCAGCTCCCAATTATCGTCAAATACCTTGCGCTCGTAACTCATGCTGAGGAGGTTCGTCGTTGCCGTCCGATCGTCGTTACGAAAATTTTGGTAGGTGTATTGTAACCGGGTAGCTCCCCAGCCATCGGGCAACTTCTGGTAGTAACTACCCCCAAGCTTTTCCTGCCATTGCACCAGACTGGCCAGGTCACTGAAAGTGCGGACCAACTCAGGAGACAGCCGGAAAACCGCGCTGGAGAATACCTGCTCCATTTCCAATTTCAGGCTAAACTGATCGTAAAACTGACGACTTACCCGGCCATTGAGCACAATCGGGTAGTTCGCCAGGGTATACTCCGTATTCAGCCGTAATTCGAAGCCGGAACTAACGGCCCATACCAGTCGATTTCCCCAGGCATAGCGCCTCCTCGTATTTCGTTCCTGTACAAGGCTCTGGCTCTGGCCGGTGGCATCGAAGCTGGCTTCGGCGAGTAGATCAGTGGACGTAAAACCTGCGCTGAGGTTAGTCTGGTAGCGAAGAGTAGACGCCAGGTTATTCCCCCTAAAGCTTACGGACAGCTGGTGTGCCCGGGAGCGGTTCACGTCGGCAGCCGTGCGGTCAAAAAACCGGTTGCGGCGCAGGATGTAGCCCTCAAACAACTGGTTGTCGCGTTGGTAATCCAGGTTGAAGCTGTAGCCGAAGGAAAGGAATTGTCCCTTCGGGAAACGGTAGCTGTAGCCCAGGCCAGGCTTCGTCACCAAGAGGTTTTGGCGTAGGGCACCCCGTCGGAGTCGGTCTTCGTAGGAAAACAGGTCAAGGGAAAGTGGCAACGTGAGCGTCCAGAAATGACGGTCAGTTTCCCGTTTGAGCTGTTGGTAGAAATAGGGGCGCAAAATCCGCTGGCGGGTGTCGTTTTGAAATAAGGCTGCGGGTAGACGTTCAGACCCCGACCGGTCCTCCTGCAAGATAGAGCCCAGAGTTTCTCGCTCGAATTTCAGCCCCACCCGGCCGCTGGCCTGCCATCGTCCTTTCCTGGTTGCCAGGCTGGTGTACACGTTACCAGTCAGCGCTGTACGCCGGGCTGTTTGCCGGGCCGTATCCAAAGTGAGTAGAGGTAGCTCCGGCACCGAAACCACTAGTGGTGCAACGGCCAGCGCCACATCCTGCTCCTGATAGTTGAGGTTGCCCCAGAGTTGGAATGCTTTTTGTTTATGGCGTACAATGGCCTGGAAGTTTCCGTCGACCTCCCAATCTTCCTGCCCGAATTGTTCCGGAACGAACGCGCCGTTAACAACATTATCGCCCAGGGTTTCGTCCTGATTGGCTTCTACTTCCACCGTACTGTTGAGGTAAAAGCGCTTGCGGTTAATTTCGTAGAGCAGGCGGCCGTTGAGGCGGTCAATTTGTTGGCGGGCGACTAAGCTTTCGCTGAAGGTTGCCGCGTTGTTATCGTCTCGAAAAACAGTAGTGTTACCCCCCTGAAAGTCTATCGCGTCGGTAACGACAAAGCCATTCAGTTTGAACTGACTTTGGTCCTTGATTTTGCGTAAAAAGCTCAAGCTGCCGGTATATTCCTGGTTATCGAGATAGGCTTCGGTCGGTAAGCCAAAAGGTTTGCGAGCGAGGGTGGGTGACAGCAGGGGCAGGCGGAAATCCGTGTCCTCGTAAAAGTTCTGATAATCATTGGCTCGTCGCTTACCAATGTTGTTCACCGAGCCAATGGCGTTGAACTGCTGCTGGCGGGTGAAACCGAAGCCCGTTCCCTGAGCGTCGTAGAGCGCCGGGGAAAGCCCAAGGCCACCCTCCATCGTTCCCGCGAACGTAATACTGGACTTCAGACGAAGATTGATCGCCGCGTTTGGCGGCACGATGATGGAATCCAGCGCCCGGATGGGTTGGTGACGTTCCAGTATTTCAACGTCGCGGATGGCGTCTACGCTCAGGTTGCGGGTCGCGATGGCGTAGCGGCCTTCCAGTAGATCCAGCCCCTCAATGTAGAACTTGGAAATCGGTAGGTCCTCATAACTGATCTGCCCCTCTGGACTGACGGTGATGCCCGGTATGCGTTGGAGGAGCTGTTCGATGTTCTGGTCGCTTTTCTCCCGTAGCTGCGCCACGTCAAAGATCAGCGTATCGCCGCGCCGGGTTACGGCTTGCTGGGTGACTTCCATGGTGGGCAGCTCGTAAGTGCGCGGTAAGAGCTGCCAGTTGAGTTCCTGCGACCGATTGGGTAGCCACTTTCCCTCAGCGTTTTGGGTCAGGTGCTTCACTTCCACCCAGAGCGAGTCGAGGCCAGGCGGTAGGAGCAGCTGATACCTACCCTTGGAATCAGTGATCGCAAAAGCTAAAATATTCCCCTCCAACCCGTCTTTAGCCATCAGGTTGGCACCGACTAGTGGCTCGCCGCTTATTTCCGTCACTATCCCCGTCAACTGGTTTTTCTGCCCCCAAAGTGTACCGAAGTAACAGGCGGCAAAAAAGAATATCAGAAGGAGTAAGTGGTGCCGCATATGCTCGGGCTAGTTGTTTTGCTCTAATAGCAAATCGAAGCGTTTTTTAAATCCATTCTTCCTGCGGAGACGTACCTCTTCTGGCTCTTGTCCAATGAGCCCAGGTATCTTAGGGTTCTCTTTTCTTTCTTTCATGGTTTGGACAAATACCTCCCGACTAACGGGCGTACTGGCGGACAGCATAAAGTAATCATTCCAAAAGCGTTCGTGCGGTTCTAAACTTACCCGTTTAAGCGTAAAACTGTACCAATTTTGCTCGTCGCTTATTTTCACAATTAAGCCGGGCAAGCCAGCGAAAACGTAGGGACCGTCGGAAATAGGAATATCGGGGTTATACCAGGCCACGTAATTACGGCCACCATAGCATGTTGTTGCCTGATAACAGCGCATTCCGGCAAGGGTGTCCTGAACGGCAGTTAGCTGCCAGTCTTGCGCTAATGGTTGTTCAAGGTGCTGAGGAGTTAAGTCGTAGATCGACACCATTTTTGAATGACCTTTACCAAAATCTTTTATTATCCTGTATTTATCAGTATGCGGCTTTTGCCATTTTGCCATGGTGGCATCGAGTTCGTCCAATACTGCGTTAAGTTTATCCTTAGGAAGTGATGCAGTATTCAAACCAGGGTAGCGTTCTTCAAATGAGAGGATTATGGAGTCGTTAAAATGAGCGTTAAAATCTTGAAAACGTCCTTCATCACCCGCCCGTATGGCGAGGCATTCATAGCCATGGTGGTATTCGTTGGTAGAGGTATCTCTTATGTACGAAAGGTCGTAGATTAAAGCATAGTCGACTGTTTTAGTCAACTGCGCACAACAAACACTTCCAAATGCAGAGATACAAGCTAATAGGATCCATTTGGTCATAATAAATAAAATAAAAAAGTGTGGGGACGTAGCAAAAACGCTATTTCCCCACATAAATATTGTTATTAGATCATTCAGTTATCTGAATACATATTTTAAGGCGCCCCTCCGCCGCTGCCATCGCCGCATATACCCCTGATTATGTTGTAGCGTTGGACTTGAAAGGGTGGAAACCACGGACACGGACAATGTTGAAACCTAACAGTTGCTCCACAGTAAGTCCTTACAATATATTCCTCACAACCGGCTAAGCAAGGGTGAGTATCTTCCATAGGAACGGTTGAATCAACCAAGCTGTACTCACTCAGGCACAGGTTTTCTTCGCTACCATCTGTAGCAAGCGAACTGGTGTTTGTCATAGACAACCCAAAGGTCATCAACAAACTCAATAAAAATAATTTTATGAAAACAAGATTCAGGAAAGTAACAGGGCTAAAACTCAAGCTTATTCCAAAGCAGAAAATAAGAGAGAAAAATTAACATTGTTTACTCTCATTTATTAGATGCCACAATTTTAACAACAACAACAACAACAACCAAGCAATTCATAAACATTAACTTATATCGAATTTAATAAATGTGTTTTGCAAACTGAAAGTCCAATTGTTGAGTAGAAACGAAATTATTCTGTTGCAACGATTTTTTAATAAAGCCAATTCTCTTCAGGTTGTTTGCCCGGTAATCTGAACGGAAGGAATTAGCCCTACTACCTGTCTTAGTACCCCTGCTTCTCGTCCAATCTTTGCACCTGCGGCTGCGCCCAAAAACGAACAAAGCCGAAAGACTTACCTTTGCAGATAAGGGAAGTACCCCGGTAACCACAAAATATATCCAGCAATGACTCACGAACTCTACGACTTTGGCATGATTGGCCTTGGCGTTATGGGAAGAAATTTCCTCCTCAACGTCGCTGACGACGGCTTCGCCGCCCTCGGCACTGACATCAACGAAGACTCCGTAAACGCCCTCAATGAAGAAGGCGAAGGGATGAACGTCAAAGGTGTCCATACCCAAAAGGAATTCGTGAGCCTGCTGAGCACACCCCGTAAGATCATGTTACTGGTGCCCGCCGGTAAAATTGTTGATGCCGTCATTGAAGGCCTCTTACCTCTGCTCGACGAAGGAGACATCATCATCGACGGCGGCAACAGCCACTATGACGATACCAACCGCCGCTACGAGTATCTGAAGACGAAGAACATCCGCTTCCTCGGCACCGGTGTTTCCGGTGGCGCCGAAGGCGCCCGCCGCGGCCCCAGCATTATGCCTGGAGGTGACAAGTCCGCCTGGGAAGTCGTTAAGCCTATCCTCGAAACCGTTGCGGCTAAGGTGGACGGTGAGCCCTGCGTTACCTACATCGGTGAATCCAGCTCCGGCCACTACGTAAAGATGGTCCACAACGGCATCGAGTATGGTCTGATGCAACTCATTGCTGAAGCTTACGATGTACTCAAGCGCGTTGGCGGTATGAGCAACGATGACATGAGCGCCCTTTTCGACAAATGGAACAAGGGCCGCCTCAACAGCTACCTCGTTGAAATCAGCGCCGATATTCTGAAGCAGCGTGACGATGAATTAGATGGTCACCTGCTGGACGTCATCCTCGACAAAGCCAAGCAAAAGGGCACCGGTAAGTGGACAAGCCAGACGGCGATGGACCTCGGCGTCCCCGTACCAACCATTGACGCCGCCGTTACTATGCGTGGCATCTCCGCTTTCAAAGAGTTCCGGCAGGATATGTCCACGCTATATGGCGAGATCCACCCCGACGAAGTTGCTCTGAAGGGCGATGGCCTGGCTAAGGCCGTCGAAGAAGCCCTCTATTTCAGCTTCATCATCTGCTACGCCCAGGGCATGCACCTGCTGGCCGAAGCCAGCGAAGAGCTCAACTACGACCTCGACATGGAAGGCATTGCCCGCATCTGGCGTGGTGGTTGCATCATCCGTGCCGGCCTGCTGGAACAGATTCGTGGATCTTTCAGCAATCATCCAAAGCTGAAAAACATGATCTCCACCCGCCAGTTCCGCGATGAGTTGCACGGCTGTCGGGAGTCTGTGGTAGAAGTACTTCACCTCACTAACGAGCGCGGTATCTCCACTCTGTGTATGTCCTCTGCCCTCCAATACTTTGATGCTTTCCGCTCCGAGCGATTGCCGCTCAATATGGTACAGGCCCAAAGAGACTACTTCGGGTCTCATACTTACGAGCGGATCGACCAAAAAGGAATCTTCCACACTGATTGGGGCTAGGCATCCCGGTGGAACTATCAGAAAGCAAGACCCAGCCTCAGCGCAACTACTGGCTGATGTTGGTACATTTAATTCCTGTTTTTTTGCCTTACGGCTTAACAAGGGAGCTATGTTTGCTGTTACTCACTTAATATAAAATCTGACCGGGGCGTGTTTTGCCCCACTCCACAAACCAACATTGACTATGAAACGCTTTTTCTATCTCCTCGCTTTTGCGACCATTATTGCTTCCTGCGGTGGCCCTGAAGGGGAAGCCATTGGCTCCTCTGAAGCCGTTGGTGAAGCCGCCGGTGCAACGACTGAACTCGTAGCCGCTACCCAGTACGTTGTTGACCCCGCCGCCAGTGTCGTCAACTGGGAAGGTGCTAAGGTTCTTGGCGACAGCCATACCGGTACGATCCCCGTTTCTGACGGCCAGCTCCGCATCGCCGGAGGTAAGCTCGTTGGTGGCAAATTCACGATGGACATCCGCCAGATTACGAACACGGATATGCCTGCTGACAAAGGAGGCGACAAGCTCATCGGTCACCTCAAAGGCGAAGACTTCTTTGAAGTGGAAAAGTTCCCCATGGCTTCTTTCACGATCACCAAAGTCCAGCCCGTTAGCGAAACTACTGACGGAACAACCCACGAAATTTCCGGCGACCTTACCCTCAAAGGGGAAACTCGTAACGTAACGATCCCCGCTACCGTAAGCATGGATGGCGGCCAGTTTAAGGCTACTACTCCTAAGTTCACGATTAACCGCCTGGACTGGGGAATCGTTTATGGCAACAGCGCCATCGAAGGGCTGACTAAGGATAAGGTAATCAGCAACGACGTTGGCCTGGAGCTGATGATCGTAGCGAATAAGTAACCTGCAGGTTGCAGATTACAGGTTGCAGATTCCGGCTTGCAGGCTGATCCAAGTTGCAGGATACGAGAATACTTTAAGAGGAGCAGATTGCCGCGTTGCAGTCTGCTCCTCTTGTTTTGGGGAGTGTTAACTGAACTGTGTCTGGCGCAAAATCAAGCTCCTATCAATCCACGTCCCCCCTTTTTTCCTTTTTCCCCTTTCTCCCTTTACTCCCTTACTCCCTTACTCCCCTACCACTAAGTGCGGTACTTGCTCCAACTCCCAGTCAATCACCAGCCCGCCAGCCAGTGAGCGGGCGATGCTGTCGCCATAGAGGTGCTCGGCGAGGTAGAGTGCGGCCTCGAAGGACTTCGCTCCGCCAGCACTCGTGATGTACTTGCCGTCGTGTACGAAAAGCACGTCTTTGCGAATGTCCAGCTCGGGGAACATTTCCCGCATTTTATCGATGTCGGACGGGAAAGTGGTAGACACATGCCCGTCCAGCAGACCCGCTTTGGCCAGCACGAAGGCGCCGTCGCAATGACTGGTAACGAAGGTAGCCTGCTCATCTACTTTGCGGACAAAATCGAGCAGTGCTTCATTTTCCAGATCACTGTCCAGGTGGTGCTCCGCGCTCGGCACCACGAGGATGTCGATACGCGGCAATTTATCAGTCTCATAGCCCAGGTCGGGCAGGATTCGCATCCCTTCGAAAGTCGTTACCGGTTCGCGATTCGCGGCCACGGTGAAGGTCTTCATCGGCCGGATACCGTCGCGAAAAATCGTGTGCTGAAAAATGTCATAGGGCGCCGTCAGTTCGGTATTGTAGACGCCGTCCATAATGAGCAGCGCCACGTTGTAGACTTCTTCGTTGGGATCGCTGAAATCCGGTACTTCTTCCGTTGTTTGGGCGACGGGGCGCAGGTGGGATGAAGGCTCTTCTGAGGAGCAAGCAAAGGTAAAGAGCAGGACAAACGGTAAAAGGTTACGCATGGCGTAAATCTAATATCAAATATCGAGAATCAAGAGCACGAAGTACTGCGCAGCAAATCGAGAATTCCTACCTTTGTCTAATGCTAAAAATGGGTCTCCTCGGGGTCGGCCACCTCGGTAAAATTCACCTCAAGTGCATTCGCCTGGCCAGGGCGCACTACGATCTGATCGGCTTCTACGACGCCGATACTGACATGGCCCGCCACGTAGCGGCCGAGTTTAACGTGAAGGCTTACGACAGCCCGGAAGAACTGATCGCCGCCAGCGATGTCGTCGATGTCGTCACCCCAACGCCCACCCACTTCGCGCTGGTGAAGCAGGCACTGTTGGGGGGCTGCCACGTCTTCGTCGAAAAACCCCTTACGGAAACGCTGGAGGAAGCCAAAGAACTCATTGAGCTCAGCCGTAAAACCCGCAAGCTGGTGCAGGTTGGCCACGTAGAGCGCTTTAACCCCGCCCTGCTCGCCCTGGGTGATCTGACGGTAAAGCCCTACTTCATTGAAGCCCATCGTTTAGCCATGTTCAACCCGCGCGGGGTAGACGTCAGCGTTGTGCTTGATCTTATGATCCACGACCTGGACATCATCCTGAAGCTGGCCGACGATGAAGTGGCCGATGTGCGCGCCAGCGGCGTGGCCGTCCTGAGCGATCAACCCGACATCGTCAACGCCCGCATCGAATTTAAGGGCGGAGCCGTAGCGAACCTCACCGCCTCCCGCATCAGCCTGAAGAATATGCGCAAAGTGCGCCTCTTCCAACCCGACGCTTACATCAGCCTCGATTTGCTGGAGAAGGAAAGCCAGGTCGTCCGCCTATTTGAGCAGAACTCAAAGGATATACCGGCCGTTGGACAGCAATTCCCCCTGGATACCCCGAAGGGCAAACGCATTATTCACGTCGATCAGCCCGATAGCGGCCCCGTTAATGCGATTCAGATGGAGCTGGAAAGTCTTGCGGACAGCATAACCAACGGAAAACCCGCTGCCGTCAGCATCGAAGACGGTTATCGTGCGTTAGCCTTAGCACATCGTATTATGGAAGCGGTGAACGATAACCAGCGGAAGTTGCCCCAGCCCACGGTGTGAGCTTGTTACCCTGCCTTCGCTCAAAAACACTAAATGAAACAGCTCTTTTTTCTTCTGGCCGCTTTGATTTTTCTGACCGGCTGCCCGCCGGACCTGGAGGTGGCTCCGGCCTTCGTCCTGGTGGAAGATTTCAACTTTACGGTTGCCGGGAACGGACCTGAGACTACGAACATAACCGAGGTTTGGGCTTTCTTCGATGATGATAACTCCTTCATCGGGGCTTTCCCCCTTCCGGCCCGAATCCCGATTAATGCCCTTGGTAGTCAGAATATCCGTCTGGAAGCCGGCATACGGCAAAATGGGATCAGCGCTACTCCGGACGTGTATGATTTCTACACTCCGGTTACCCGGACGCTGGACCTGGTGCCAGGTGAAGTCATTGATCTTGGAGTACTGCCCATCACTTACCGTTCCGACGTTAAGACAGCTGTTTTTGAAGACTTTGAGCTTGGCACTAACCGGGCATTTACCGAAGTGGTGGTCGGCGAGGCCACGTTTACGCGGGTTGAGGATGTCGTAAGAAGTGGAAGCTTTAGTGGTCGTCTCCGTCTTAATGAAGATGAGCCGCTCATTGAGCTGGCCACCTTTCAGCAACTGCAGGGCCTGATTGACGTTCGGCCCTACGTTTGGCTCGAACTCGATTTCCGGAGCGAAGCACCGGTGGTTTGGGGCGTAACGGGTAACCGGGGAATTGAAAACGTCCGGGTCTTTGACCCCGGATTTTCCCCGCGGAATGAATGGACGAAAATCTACTTCAACCTGAGTGAAGTAATTGTATTGGCCAACCTCGATGAATTTCAACTGATCCTATCGGCTTTGCTGCCGCCTGATGAAACGGAGGCAGAAGTCTATCTCGACAATATTAAACTGCTTTACTTTTAGCGCTTGACCCAAACCGTACCAAATCAACCTCCCGGCCTTCGGCCAGACACGGCCCGCCGTCGCCGCCGCGACCGGAGGGTGTATGTGGTGGCTGATTTTCTGGCTGCCTGGCTGGCCTGGACGGTCTTCTTCCTCGCTCGCAGCGGGAAGGAAGGCAATATCGTTACGCCCGAAAGCCTGACCGATATCAACTATTTCTGGGGCAGTATCATCATTCCCCTCGGCTGGGTTTTGGGCTACGCCCTTTTCGATCAGTATCGCGACATTTATCGTCTCAGCCGCCTCAGCACGCTGGCCCACACACTGCTGCTTTCCACGGGTGGTGTCCTGCTGTTATTCTTCGCCATTCTGCTCGATGATGCTGCGGGAGATTATCATGACTACTACCAGAATTTTCTGACGCTGCTGGGCCTCCACTTCTCCATTACAGCCCTTTTCCGAATGGTCCTCCTGACCCGGGCGAGCAGAAGACTCAAAGCGGGGGAGATTAGCTTCAACACCCTCATCATCGGTGGTAGCGAAGCGGCCGTCAACCTCCATCAGGAAATTTGTGATCAGCCGAAGGGGCTGGGGTATCGTTTTGTGGGCTTTGTTGATTCGCGGCGCTCTGCGCCGCCGCTGCTGAGTAGAAGCCTGCCTTTACTCGGAAATCTTAAAAAACTGGCCGAAGTCATTGAAACCCACAACGTCGAAGAAGTCATCATCGCCATCGAAACCAGTCAGCATAACCGACTGCGGGAGCTGCTCAATGTCCTCTCTGCCTATGAGGAGAAAGTGCTCGTCAAGATCATCCCCGACATGTACGACATCATGCTCGGCTCCGTAAAGATGGACCACGTTTTCGGAGCCGTTCTCATCGAGATCAGGCAGGAGATGATGCCACGTTGGCAACGCTTCCTGAAGCGGGTAATTGACCTGCTTGTCTCGGCCATCATGCTCGTTTTGCTGAGCCCCTTATTGGCTTATATCGCTATTCGGGTCAGGCTTTCCAGTGAGGGGCCCGTTTTTTATCAGCAGGAAAGAATCGGCCTTAACGGACAGCCCTTTAATATCATCAAGTTTCGCTCGATGTATCTCGACGCAGAAGCGGGAGGCCCTCAACTGAGTAGTGACACTGATGATCGCTGCACCCCCTGGGGGGCCGTAATGCGTAAATGGCGGCTGGATGAATTACCGCAATTCTGGAACGTACTGCGGGGGGAGATGTCCCTCGTCGGTCCTCGCCCTGAACGAAAACATTACATTGATCTCATCAGCGCGCGGGCACCGCATTATCGGCATCTGTTGAAAGTTCGCCCGGGCATCACCAGCTGGGGGCAAGTAAAATACGGCTACGCCAGCAACGTCGATGAGATGATCCAGCGACTGAAATTCGATATTCTCTACATCGAGAACCGATCATTGGGGCTGGACTTCAAGATTCTCTTCTATACCGTGGTGGTATTGCTTCAGGGCAAAGGTAAATAGAGGGCGCGGGCGCAGGTGCAGGGGGAAGTTTTAGGAGCCATAATTTGAACCCCCGTCTTCTCTCCTCCGTTCCCAATCACATGCAGCAAATCAAAGGCCGGTTAGTAGACCTCGATACCCGCACCATTTATGGTGCCATCATTACCGTTAATGACGAAGGCTATATCGAGAACATCGAAAAAGACCCTTCCCGCGATAAGCGGGGACACTACATTCTCCCTGGATTTGTAGACGCCCACGTCCACATCGAAAGCTCCATGCTCCTGCCGGTGGAGTTTGCCAAACTGGCCGTGACCCACGGCACGGTAGCCACCGTCTCGGACCCCCATGAAATTGCTAACGTGCTCGGCATTGCCGGGGTGGAATATATGCTCGAAAACGCCGCTAAAACTCCTCTGAGTATCAACTTCGGTGCTCCGAGTTGTGTGCCAGCCACCAGCTTTGAAACGGCCGGCGCTACGCTCGGTATCAAAGAAATCGTCACCCTGTTGGAGCGCGATGATATTCTCTATCTCAGTGAAGTAATGAACTACCCCGCCGTGCTGCACGGCGACCTGGAGATGCTGGCTAAGATCTCCGCCGCCATCGAACGGGGTAAAGCCGTGGACGGTCATGCCCCCGGCCTGCGCGGCGAAGAAGCCGCCGCCTATGCCCGCGCCGGTATCACCACCGACCATGAGTGCACCTCCGCTGGTGAAGCCCGCGACAAACTCGATGCCGGGATGAAGATCCTCATCCGTGAAGGCTCCGCCGCGAAGAACTACGCTGCCCTGCACGAGCTCATCGATGAGTTCCCGGATCGTATCATGTTCTGCACCGACGACAGCCATCCGGATGACCTCATGGCCGGACACATCAACCAGCTCGTCATGCGGGCCATCCGCGACGGCCACGACGTCTTCGACGTACTCAGCATTGCCTGCCGCAACCCCGTCGAGCACTACGGATTGGACATCGGTAAGCTAAGAGTTGGAGACCGGGCGGACTTCATCCTCGTCGATGACCTCCGCTTCATGGCCGTTTACGCGACCTACATCAAGGGCCAGCTCGTTGCCGAAGCCGGTCATCACAACCTCGGAGAGCCCATCAACGATGGCACCCGCGAAGAACCACCCAACCGCTTTAACTGCTCGCCTAAAACGCCGGCGGACTTTGCCGTCGCCCCCGGCCCGGAGGGCGGGAAGATGCGCGTCATCGAAGTCTTCGACGGGGAACTGGTTACGGGCAAACAAATCCTCGCTCCCGTCCTGGATGAAGCCGGTCGGCCGGTCTCTGAACCCGGTAGAGATCTGCTCAAGATCGCCGTCATCAATCGCTATGAAGATAGCTCGCCAGCCGTCGGATTTGTCACGGGGATGAAGCTACAGCGTGGGGCTATCGCCAGTTCCGTTGCTCACGACAGTCACAACATCGTTGTGGTGGGCGTAGACGATGAAGCCATGTGCCGGGTTGCCAACGCCATCATTGCCGAAGGCGGCGGTGTCGCCGCCGGCCGCGATGAGTACCTGGAAGTATTACCCTTGCCCGTCGCCGGAATCATGAGCGATGACAGCGGCCCCAAGGTGGCCGCCCGCTACGCCGAACTGTCGGGCTTCGCCCGCCGCAAGCTCCGCTGTGGGCTCAACTCTCCGTTCATGACACTGTCTTTCCTGGCGCTGCTCGTTATTCCCTCGCTTAAGCTGGGGGATAAGGGCTTGTTTGATGGGGAGAGTTTTTCTCTCGTTGACCTGTGGGAAGGGTAACGGCTCGCTCGTAATTAACTCATTTCACATGCACCAGTTTATTAGCCGACTTGACAATGGCCGTTGCTTTCCGAGCATGCCATTCTTTGCTGCCATAAAGGATATCAGTTGTTTACCCGATGAGGCTGTTCTTGAACAATGTGGTTTGCTTAACGTCCAAAAAAATGGGAACGAATCCACAATCCTAAATACCGTCTTTATTTGCCGGAATAACGAATGGAGTATTATAATTGACAATTGGGGATACACTTTATATCACTTTATGATGCATCAACGACGACATAATAAGCTGGCTCAGATTGATAGCTTCGGTGGAGAAAATGAAATGTTCCAGGGAGTATTTGGTGACTCAGACGAGTCCTTTAGCTTCTATTATTTTAAAAACGGCCAAAATCTAAGGACGCTTGAAGTAAGTGATCCATATTATAAAGGCCCTGAACTAAGTGCTGACCAAGGAGCCCCACTACCCGGAGAGCCCGAGTATTTTAACCTCCACAAGGATATCATTACGATTGTAAACATTGCCTATGAGCTAGGCATTCAGTTTCCGGAAAATTTGGATGAATACCGCGAATATCGGTATGATTTACCACCTGTTTCTGAAAACTAAAATTCGGCACCCCCCCGATCAGGAGATGCCGAATCTAAAGGTATCTGTCTTCTCGCACGCGGAACGTGCGATGACCTAATTGGCTCACACCCTCCGGCTGAAGCCGGGGGTACAGCTTACCTAAACATCCCCAACTTCCGGCTATACATCCGACCGTTCACTTCGAGGCTGACGACGTAGACGCCGGAGGCCCAGCCAATATTGTTGAGGCTGAAGCGTTGACTGTTCTCGCCAGCGCTGCGCTGGCCCCGGAAGGGAGAGCTCAGTTTGCGGCCAGCCACGTCAAAGAAGTGGATGCCGACGTTAGCTGTGGAGGGAAGGGTATAATCGATGATGACTTCGCCTCCACTCAGATAGGCGCGCATACCGAGGCTGGCGGCGCGAGGGTTATTATCACTAACCGTTCCCTGGCAGAAGAGACCGAGGTCATCCATGCGGGCGAAGGATTGCCCCATAAGGTTGTCCACCAGGTCACCATCGATACACAGCCAATTGCTGAGTACGGTGGCGTAGACGGAGCGGAAGTCTACCTTTTGCTTCATGTTGAAGGCGTCGTCAACGTCGTGCATATCGGCCAGTCCGCCGGTCGTACCATTGCCGTTGAGGCCCTTGCCAAAGAGCATCATCGGTGCTGCGGCACCGTGATCCGTTCCGGTAGAACCGTTTTGGTAAATCCGGCGACCGAATTCACTGAAGGTCATGGCCAGTACCCGATCGTCAATGGCACCAGTCTTGAGGTCTTCGAAGAAGGCCTTTACGTTTACACCCACGCTGTTCATCAGTGCAGCGTGTGCATCAGGCTGGTTGGCGTGCGTGTCGAAGCCGTCGAGTTCCACTACAAAGAGGCGGGTTTTGAGTCCTCCGCGTAGCATTCTGGCAACGAGTGCAAGTTGATCCCCAAGGCGGTCATTGGCGTATTCAGCGGTATTCGCGCCCTCGTCATAGGCTTGCGCCAGTACACCGGCGTAGCGGAAGGTAGTATTCGCCACCGCCCGCAGGTAACCGAGCTGCTCACCGTAGGTACAGTCCGGTACATCCTCTACATCGTAGAGTTGGCCAGTACGGGCGATGTTGTACAGTTGGGTAGGGTTCTCCGTAGAGATCGCGTAGTTGAAGTCGTCGGCGTTATTGAACAAGAGATTGCCCGGGCCACCAATCTGAATGGCTGGCGGAGTCTCCGGAGGGTTACTCAGGAAGTCCGGATATTGGTTGTTCAGGTAACGACCGAGGATGCCACTGGTAACGACTTCTTCGGTGTCTGAAGTAGACGCCCAGATGTCTGAAGAGCGGAAGTGACTCAGACTCTGCTGCGGATAACCAACGTTTTGGACTACGCGCATTTCACCGTCGTTCCAAAGCCCCTGCAAGGGTTGTAGCTGTGGATGGAGGGCCAACGAGGAAGTCAACTCCACCACCTCATTGCGGGGGATGTGAATGTTGGGCCGGGCGGCTTCGTAGGTGCCGAAGTCGTGGATGGGGATGATGGTGTTCAGGCCATCGTTACCTCCCTTCAGACGGATGAGCACGAGCACGCGTTCATCGTCTCCGTTTGCCGTAAGCGCAGCTGCCAGGGGCGACATGCCCAGCGCAGAGACCGGTAATTTATTGAGCAGGAAGCCGGACGTACCGATGATACCCAGGTTCCGTAGAAAATTTCTCCGGCCGTGATCTGCTTGGTGGGCGACTTTGTCGCGCAGGCTATCCCCCCGGCGGAGACCTTTTTTGTGTGAGTTCTTTTGTCCCATGGTGGACTATAATTGTCGGCTTACCACAAAGCAGTGTGCCGGATGGATCAATTTAGTTGAGCTGGAATTCGGGCATACGACCGATGTGACGGAGTAAGACCGTTATCTGCCAGGAAGCGGAGCCCCAGTAAAGGTTCCATTCTCCGGTGTCGTAGTAGTTGACCGGTACGTCCCATTTCAGCACATCAGTGGCCAGGTCATAAGCGTCTTCGCTTACGAAACCACGGGGGATGAAATAATCCACAATGGCCCGGGCAATAACCTCCGGAGAGTTGCTGTCATCCGTTAAGGCCCGGGCAAATTCGGGATAGGTGGCTTCGCTACGGTTATGTACTGCCCATGAGAAGCCGTCGATAAATTCCCAACGGAGGGTAATTCGGTTGGAATCAATCCAGGCCCGGTCGCCTTTCCAGCCGGCAACATCTGGCGGCTCCCCGAGGTACTGGCCCATATTAGCCATTCCCCAGAAGCCCCAGTTCATCAGGTTGTCGAATTCACCGAAGTCTCCCTGCCGGAGGAAGGAGATCATCAGATCCATCGGGCTTTTCATCAAAGTACCCACGTTGGCATCATCGAAGAAGTGGGCACTATTGAACAGTGCCTTCAGCACCGGCATGATGTTGAAGTTGTTGTCCAGGAAAATCTGCGCCATATCATTGACGACCGCTTCGTCCATCGCCTTGTTGACGTAGAAGGTGTAGAGCTTGCCGCATATGAAGCGGGCAATTAATTCTCCCCGTTCTTCAAAAAGCACGTCGATGAGGGTGCCATAATTGTAGTTGCCGGTTCGGCCGAAGACCGTTTTTTCGGTACTGTCAAAGCCCCAGGAGGCCCATTCAATACCTCCGCAGTAGCTCGTCCAGCCATTGAAGCCGGTGAGGGCACGGCTGGCCTCCACGATGTCTTCCTGGGTGTAGCCGTTATTCTCACCGAGGGTAAAGAGCTCGAAGAGTTCGCGGGCATAGTTTTCGTTCGGGTTATCCTTGGTGTTTTCAAATCCGTTCAGGAAGAAAAGCATGGCAGGAGTAGCCGTGATCTCCGTGACGAAGTCCTTCAGATTACCGAAAGAGTTGTCGGTAATCACCTTCAGGTATTGATAGTAAAGGCTGGAGCAGCTGTAGCTCTCGTATTTGGTGACGAAGTGATTTTGCCAGAAAAGGCAGAGTTTTTCGCGTACACCGTAATCAATGGCTTCCTGTATGTAACCTTGTGACCATTGGACATAGGTTGCGAAAACGTCTACTTCGGCAGCCTGGAAAGCATCGTAGTCCCAGTAGGCCCATTCCGGGGCCGGGCGCTGAGGGCGAGAGGCGGCCTCATCCAGCAGGCGATTTACGGTCGCGGCGGGGCCGTCGGCCAGGGCCTGGGCTATCTCATCGGGCTTGGCCCCGAAGCCGATCCGGCGAAACAGGTGTTGCACCCGGGCGGCGTCCCAGGGAGTTTCTTCGGAAGGCACGTACGTTTCCAGGCCAGTGGTGGCACAGTTTGTTATTACCATTATAGAAAATATGAATTCGTTGGGGGTCTCTAAAATAGGGCGTTCGCCACCAATCGCTGGCCTCCGAACCTACCTTTAACGTTAAAGACGGGTGTTTTATGTTGAGACGTTGGCGTAAGGAGAGTGAAACCTTGCCCTTTAGCCTGGTTTGCACCTGCGTCCGCGCCGAATTGTCTGCGCCCTCCGCGGAACCGATAAGACTACCCTTGATAAACTGCCCCTGGCTTTTTGCTACCAGCCCCCACCAGCTCCGCCACCGCCGAAGCCACCGCCGCCGAAGCCGCCAAAACCGCCGCCGCCACCAAAGCCGCCGCCACCGCCGCCGCCAAAGCCACCACCTCCGCCGGGGAATATGATAAAGCCACCGCCGCGCCGTCTTCTGCGCCGCACGGGCCGGTGTGGATCGTCCATATCGTAAGGGCCGTTACGCCAGTATCCACCGTCGTCATCATCATCGTCATGGTTCTCGCCGTAGTAGCTCAGGATGATAAAGACAAGTAAGATTAAGCCAAAAATGACCACGGGAGGAATCCCCGGTTCACCACCCGAAGGAATATCATCTGCCGTGTACTCCCCCTTGCCGAGGTCCATTACTGCTCCGGTCGCTTCGTCAAAACCAACGTAGATCTTCCCCTGCCGAAAGGCTGGCGTCATGATCTGATCGATGATGCGTTTGGCAATAGCGTCAGGCAGGAAACCTTCTGCTCCGTAGCCAGTCTGAATCTGAATTTTGCGCTCATCCCGCGCTACGTAAAACAGCACACCGTTATCCGTCTTTTCCGAGCCGCCAACGCCCCAGCCGTGCGCAATGGCCAGGCTACGATCAAAGGCGGTTTCCCCGTTGAGGGAGCCCTCCGTTACGATGGCAATCTGGGTAGACGTTTCCAGGGCATACTGCACCAGCTTGGTCCGCAGGCGGTCTTCTTCCTGGGGGCTGAGCATATTGGCATAGTCGTTCACCAGGTCCTGGGTCTTTGCCGGGATGCTCCGCTGGGCGGTGAGCGAAACGGCGAAAGACAAGAGCAGGACAATTAAGAGCGCTCGTGTGGGAATATTTGGGAAGAAGTCTTTGATAGTTCTGTTTTTTATGACATTGGCTGAAGGGGAATTAGGCCGAAGGCTTCCCTCCATAACTGATCGAATCCGGCAGCTCGTTCTCGTCTTCGCAGAGATAAGGAAAAAAGGCGATGAGTTTTTCCCCGATCTGATCGATGGCCGCTACGATGCCTTCAGTAAACTGTCGCTTTTGGAAGTATCCCCGCATCAGGTCACGTTCTTCGTCCCAGAAGTTTTTGGGCACGACTTTATCGATGCCCTCATCACCAATGATGGCGAACTCCCGGCGGTCGACTTCCAGAAGGATCAGCACTCCGTTGCGATCACGGGTTTTGTGCATCCCCAGTTCCTGAAAGATGTATTTGGCCACGGACAGCGCACCAGCTTCGGCACCGACCTCAACGTGGACACGAATTTCTCCGGAGGTATTTAATTCAGCGCGGCGGATAGCCGCCACAATTTGCGCTTCTTCCTCCGCGCTGAAGAATTTTACCATGATTAATCAAAGTTTACGTCAGGTGCATTAGATGCGCCAGCCTGGGCTTCAAACTGGGGCTTTTCGCTAAATCCGAAGACGGAAGCGAAAACTGTTCCGGGGAAGCGACGCACCTTTTTATTGAACTCCGTGGCTTCTTCGTTGAAGCGATCACGGGCAACGGCGATGCGGTTTTCCGTTCCTTCCAGCTGGGCTTGTAACTCCTGGAACTGGGCGTTGGATTTCAGTTGTGGGTAGCTTTCGGCTGTAGCCAGCAAGCGACCAAGGCCAGAGCTTAATTCGCCCTGAATCTGCTGGAATTGTTCGATTTTTTCCGGCGTCAGGTCACTGGCGTCGATGTTGATGCTGGTTGCACGGGCGCGGGCATTGGTGACGGCTTCAAGCGTTCCCCGCTCAAAGTCAGCGGCTCCCTTTACGGTATTCACCAGGTTTGGGATCAGGTCTGCCCGGCGCTGGTACTGTGTTTCCACGTTGGCCCAGCTTTGTTCCATTTCTTCTTCGGCGTCAACAAAGCCGTTGTAGCTGCCGCAACCGGCAATGAGAAGAACGGCCAGAATGGCAGCGATGATGCCAAGAGTTCCGATTGATTTCATAGTAGAGTAGTTTTGTTTCTTTGTTTAAACTCTGCCAAAATAACGTTTGTAGCGGCAGAAAGGCTGATGTGTTCGTCGAGAATACGCTGCAGGCCGTCGGTTGTTCGCTCCCGTTCCCGGAGGAAGGCGTCGAGATCAGCCAATAATTCCCGTTCGCAGCGTTCACGAAGCCAGGTGATTCGTTGGTTGGCCCGGCGCTGCCTGAGCCATCCGGCCTGGCGCATCTTGTCTGCATAGTTAGACAGTTGTTCGAGCAGTTCGGTCACACCTTCTCCGGTAAGGGCGCTGATCGTGGTGACCCTGACGGTCCATTCGTCGACGCGCGCAGGTGCAAGGTGGAGACCCCGCCGGAGCTCAAGGGCGGTCTGTTTCGCTGCCTCCGGCAGCGCGTCGGCTTTGTTAACGGCGATGTGATCGGCCAACTCCAGAATACCACGTTTGATACTCTGCAGCTCATCTCCGGCAGCTGGCTGGGCCAGCAACAGGAAAGCGTCCGTCATGCCATGTACCTGCCATTCGGCCTGCCCTACGCCGACGGTCTCGACGATGATATAATCGTAGCCCGCCGCCTCGCAGCATAGAATAGCCGCACGACTGTTGGCACCTACTCCGCCCAAATGCCCGCCCGTGGGGCTGGGGCGGATGAAAACGTTCGGGTGGCGGGTCAGTTCTTCCATCCGGGTCTTGTCTCCCAGTATACTGCCGCCACTGAGGCTGCTGCTGGGGTCAATGGCCAGCACGGCCAGCCGGTGGCCGGCTTCCGCTACGGCCAGACCGAAGCACTCAATAAAGGTAGACTTACCCACCCCCGGGGTGCCGCTGATGCCAAGCCGGAAGGTTGGCTTAGCCGGAGGGCTGGCTTCCAGCAGATCAATCAGCTCATCGGCCAGCTGCCGGTCATCCGCCTGGGTACTTTCCAATAGCGTGATGGCCTGGCCCAGTGCCCGGCGGTGACGCTCCCCGCCCCGGAGGGCGGCGAAAAGATTGCCGGCGGAGGCCGGCCGGGCCGCCGCCCGGAAACGAAGATGAGGATTGAGCGGAGCTCCTTTTTCTTTTTTTGACACCCGTTGCTGCTTGTTTGCGCAGCGGTAACATACAGCATTTTGGGCATACACCCAATCTTGGGTAGCACCAAGTGTATATCACCAGGCGCTCCTTTTGTTCTGGTTATGCAGGCCTGATTCAGAAAACTTAGAATACTCCTCGTTTTAAGTTCACCTTAAGAGTAGTTCCTAAAGTTTCCCCAAAGCGCCTTTCTGATTAAGCAGAAGAGCCCCTGCTTGCTTTACATTTAAGCCTATCGGCTCCTGCCTCCAAATCCGTTCGCTTTTTCCTTCATCGGTATATCGCGAGTCTGCCCCGGAGATGGTTGGCGGAGTCGGTTTTCTCTGGCTGCACTAACTCCCCTGCTCGTTAAAAGAACTCCTTTGCACCTGCGGCCGCGGCTACATTATTCCCTGGGCTTATTGATCAAAAAATAATGAATCGCCCCCAGAAACAGGGTGTTGATTGCCCCGTAAATCAGGCTTGTTTGCAGGCGTTGATCAGCAGAAAGGTTTTCGCCCACAAAGCCATAAACCAGGTAATACATCGGAGCAATGAAACAGAAAGCCACGAGGCAGTATATCAGGGTGCGTTGTAGTCGGGGAGAGAGCATGGGGGAGAGGTCAGGGGGCTGGTTGCAGGGGGCTGGTTGCAAGTTGCAGGTTGCAGGTTGCAGGTTGCTGGTTATCGTTTGAGAAAGGTACGCAGAGCGCGTATTTGCGGTTGACTGCCGACGGTGATGAAGCTGTCGCCAGGTTGAAGAACAGCTTCCGGATCGGGGTTTACGATGTAGCGTCCGTGGGCCAGCCGGTGACCAATAACGTTAACACCGCTTTCTTTGCGCAGGCTCATTTCCCGGATGCTCTTGCCCCGCATTTCTTCGGGTAGCTGGCTGAATTTAATTTCCTCGAAGCCAATATCGGAGTCCATCTCGTTGGTGACGTAGCTGAAAAACTCTACCGCCCCGGGCTTACTCACCAGGGTCGCCATATAAAAGCCGCCGATCTGCTCGGGCATGATGACCTGACTGGCGCCCGCTCTGCGGAGTTTTGCCCGGCTACGCGCCTGGTGGGCGCGGCTGATGATCTGCATTTTCGGGTTGAGGTCCTTGGCCGTAATCACAATAAAGAGATTGTCGGAGTCGTCGTTCAGCGCCGTAATCAGGCTACCGGCTTTTTCAATTCCGGCTTCTTTAAGTACCTCGTCGTGGGTGGCATCTCCCACGATGTAAGCAATGTCCGCTTCCGCGAACTGGTCCATCTGAAGTTTTTCCTTCTTCTCATCAATGACGACAAATTGCTGTCCGTGCTCCAGCAAATGCCGGGCTATCTCCTTTCCGTACCGGCCAAAGCCGCAAAGGATCGTGTGATCACTGAGTGCATTAACTTTTGACCTCATCCGCTGCTGTTCCATCTGCTCAAATATTTTTCCATCAATGACATAGTACGAGAAAGTCGCCAGGCTGTAAGCCACAATGCCGATGTTCAGTAACATCATAGCCGAAACAAACAGCTTTCCGGCTGACGAAAGCGGCTCCACTTCCCCAAAGCCCACCGTGGAAATGGTAATGATGGACATATAGAGAGCGTTCACCAGGGAGTAATCTTCAAGCAGCATCAGCCCCGCCGCCCCAATGATGATGATACCCACCACCAAATAGACCGCTACCCGTAAGCTGAGTATAGAGCTACGTACACCAATGAGGGACAGGATTCTGTAAACAGGACTTCTGATGTGGCTGGATTGAAAGTATGACCGTGAATTAGCGGACAAGGTACGCCTGCTTAAGCAGATTTTTAACTGTGCGCCCCAAACAGCCGTGCGCCCGTCCCTTTCCGCTCAGGGTAGACGGGGAGCCCCGTTGCGGGATCAAAGGTTACGCCTTCGGCGATGTCTTTAGCCAGAAGCATGGCTCCATCCATATCCGCATAGTCGAGTTCTGGCAGCAATTGTGCAATGCCGCTGATGCCGACGCTGCTTTCGGTCATACAGCCCACCATAACGGACAGGTTGAGCGCACGGGCACGGGCAATCATGCGCCGGGCGGGCAGGAGGCCACCGCATTTAACGACCTTGATGTTGATACCATGGAAGCCCGCTGCACAGCGATCTACGTCGGCTTCGGTCTGGCAGCTTTCGTCAGCGATCAGTGGCAGGACGCTGTGGGCAAAGGCTTCCCGCTGGCCCGCGCTATCGTCGGGCTTTAGGGGTTGCTCAATAAAGACGACGCCAAGTTCAGAGAGCGGACCGCTGAAGTCGATGGTTTGCCGGGCCGTCCAGCCCGTATTCGCGTCGACGTAAAAGGGGGAGTCCGTACTTCCGCGCAGCGCGCGGATGATGGCCAGGTCGTCTCCGCCGCCGCCGAGTTTGATTTTGTAAACGGGCCAGGGAAAAGCTTCGAGTTTGGAGATCATCTCCTGGATGGAGCCCAGGCCAATCGTGTAGCAGGTAGGGGTTTTTCGGGGAGCACGGACCGGCCAGCAGTCGCCAAGGCGGAGGCCTTTGTTTTGGGCCCAGAGGTCGTGGGCGGCAACATCAAGCGCGCAGCGAAGAAAGGGGTGAAGGTCCGGAGCTTTTTGATCGATGAGCTGATGCAGTTCTTCGGGCGTCAGTGTTTTTAGCGGCGCAAACGCAGGGGCAAGGGAGGTTAAAGTAGCCGCGCATCGCCCGGAGTCCAGGCCGTAATAGGAAGTCATGGCAGCTTCGCCCAGCCCGCTCCGCCCACTGTCTTCATCGGTTAATTCCACGATCAGCGTTGGCTGTTCCGTGCGGGTTCCGTGGCTGATCCGGAAGGGATTGGCGAGGGGAAGCGTATGTTGATGAATGGTGAGTTGCACGGAGAGAGATATTATGGATTTTGCGTAAAGGTTAAACCCGGACGCTCGAAGGTCCCGCAGTATTGCGGGACCTTCGAGCGTCCCTGCCCGTCACCGACCCCTCTACACCTCCGCTCCCAGCCAGACCTCGCAGCCTTCCGTACAATTCTTACAAATATCAATTTCGGAGCGGCCTTTAAGCAGCTTGGTTCGGAAGTCGTCATAGGCGCCACCTTCCCAGATTTTGTGGAGGCTTTCCTCCTTCACGTCACCCAGGCGGTGAGTTACATCTTTGTCGAAACAGCAGGGGGCAACGAGGCCGTCCCAGGTAATCACACAACTGTGCCACAGTTTCCAGCAGTGGTTCTGCAGCTTGTTCTTAATGCCGTAGGTGCCGTCTTTTTTCTTGAAGTAGCGGGCGTACTTTTCCTGCTCGGGCATCAGTGGGTTGCCGTGCTCATAGTCGTATAGCTGAGCAGTTTTGAACTTCACCTCATCGATTCCAATCTCATCGGCCAGACGAACGACATCCTCCATTTGGTGCTCATTGGGCTTCACGACCAGAAACTGAAAGATCAGGTGTGGCGTCGGAGAATTCAATTCCTCTTTCCACTTCACGAGGTTGCGGGCACCCTGAAGGACGCTCTCCAGTTTACCGGCTTTGCGGTATTGCTCATAGACCTCCTGGGTGGTGCCGTCAACGGAGATGATGAGCCGGTCGAGCCCGCTTTCAATCGTCCGTTTGGCGTTGGCGTCGTTCAGAAAGTGGCCGTTGGTGGAGGTGATAGTGTACACGCCCCGCTCGTTGGCTTCCTTGACCATGTCCAGAAAATCCGGATTGATGTAAGGTTCCCCCTGGAAGTAAAAGATCAGGTAAAGCAGGCGGTCGGCAATATCGTCCATCGTCCGGCGGAAGAAATCAGCCTTCAGGTTGCCCGTCGGGCGGGTAAACTGCCGCAGGCCACTGGGGCACTCCGGGCAACGAAGGTTACAGGCCGTCGTTGGTTCAAAGGATACCGTGAAGGGTTTACCCCACACCACGGGCTTCTGCAGCCAGCGGGTAGCATAGTAGCTGGCGATCACCTTCGAGGCATTGATGACCCGGCGCGGCGTGAGTTTGCGCAGGAAGTTGATCGTGTCTTTGGGGTATAGCTTGGCCATGGGGGTAAAGGTAAGGCTCCGGCTTAGCTTTGTTGGTAAGGTCAGTGTAAAGGTGTGTATCACGAGATGCACGATTCATTAGAAAAACCTCTCACCGGACGCTCAAAGGAACTCAGCAATTTCGCCTCCGGCTCCATGGCTGAGCACACTTCGAGGTCCTAGACTGCCAATTTAGGACCTCGAAGTGTGCATTTTCCGTAGCGGAGCGAAGGATAAAATGTTCCTTTGAGGGTCCGGCTTCGAGTATGCGTTAGCCCTGCCCCCGGCCCCTCTCAGGAGGAGAGGGGAGACGTCTCAGGCGGCTTGACCGTGCATTTCGTGATACACACAGTGTAAAGAGAGAGGGGGAAAGCCCCCGGGGCCAACGCATACTCGCTACCGGCGCTCACCACGGAGCTTTCAGCAATGAGTTAATACAGCAACCCGCCCCCATCGTCCAGCCGGGCTACAATTCCCCAGCCAAAAAAGAAGTTGGTAAGGCCGATCAGTAACTCATTTTCCCCGGCGGATAACGGCAATGAAATACGGGAATTCTCGATGGAGCAGCGCCCCCGTGGGGTTTTCATGCCGGGCGTGCCGAAAAGATTTTTATCAACGTAGAGCGGCTTACCGTTGAGGTAAACATATACCTCGTCGCTAAAGCCAAAGTCCAACTGTCGTTGCAAAGCCTCTTTGGCCGTGATGGTGGTTTTTAGCCAAACCATGCGGCGGGCTCCACGGGGTGTTGCCCCGAATTTGCGACTGAGGTTAACCATGCCAAGTCTTTCGGCGGAGATGGCCGACCAGGCCGTTCCCTCATCGGGCAGAGCCGTAGGCTCGGTGCCCCGGGGAAGGTCAAGGGGTGTAGTTACCTGCCAGTTGCGGAGGTAGCGGGCGTCGTTATGAACGGGGTCGATCCCCTTGCCGGCGGCCAGGCCGGGCGTTGCGTCGGGCGTTACGGTGATGTTAGCCAGGTAAACATTACCGTCGAAGCCTACACTTCCCGAGGTCCAGTCGCCGTCCATCATCGGAACGTAGAGCGCCGGCCTTGTCATGTCGTTGATATAAGCGAGTAGCTGACCGTCTCGAACGACGATCTTGATGTGGTTCCAGCCATCAGCCCTGAGGGTGGCATTGGATTGGTATTCGTTGCTCAGGTCCCAGATATTGACGCCATTCAGCACGGCGGCGTACTGGACGGCAGAGTTGACATTGGGGTCATCAACGGCGTTAGCGCGCAGGTACAGGTGTTCGGAGTTGGCTGCGTCTTTGCGACGAAAGTGGATGCTGGTGAAGCGGGTGTTATCCGCCAGAGCTGCATCGTATTCGATGGTGCCGTTGGCGAAGGCAAGGTCTTTTATGGTTATGATATTGCTGCCGGTGGCATCCTGGCCACCATCGTTTATGTGCAGAGTGGGGACACCCAGGTGAGTGATGAATGCTGCTTTGTTCCCGTTTAGCTCCCAGGCAGAAGCTTTCATAGGAATCTTTTTTTGTGCTTCGGCAAGCTCAGCAGGGGCCGCGGTCGCAGGTGCAAGGGAAAAGATCAAGGCAAGGAGGGCTAATAAATATTTCATGCTTCTTTGTTTGCTTAGGCCGTAAAAGTGGAGGTTGGGCAGAACGAACAGCGTTCATGCCGGGTGCAAGGTCGTTCAAGTTGGTACACAGCCTCGTTTCCCGGCTTTCAGTCCGGCTCAACTGAAAAGGCTGGCGAACAAACTTTGTACCTTAGCCATATGCTTCCGGAAGAAAAATTGCTTGCGGCTCTCCGCCAAAAAATAGAGACCTCCCTTGCCTGGGGGCCGATGGAGCAATGGACGAATAATGACTTCGAGGTACTGAGCGACCGGATAGCTGAAGCGACCACTACTACCCTCAGCACGACCACGCTCAAACGAGTTTGGGGTCGGGTGGCCTACGCCAGCCAGCCGAGCACAACAACACTGGATGCTCTGGCCGTTTTTGCGGGCTATGAGCATTGGCGGGCTTTCCGGGCAAGCCAGACGGAAGTAACTGTTGCCGCACCTTCTATTCCTCGGATAGCCTCAGAAGACGCTCCTAAACCGGAATCCTCCTCTGGTTGGAAGAACTACGCCTGGCCGCTGGGCATTGCAGCCATATTGGCTCTGACCCTGCTCCTTTATCAATCCTTTGCACCTGCGCCCGCGCCGGAAGAATCGTCCCTTCCTGCCATCATTAAGCCAGAAGATTACCACCTGAGCTTCCGCCCCGTTACTACCGGCGTGCCCAACTCCGTAGTGTTCAGCTATGATGCGGGCAAAGCTCCCGTTGATCAGGTTTTTCTGCAGCAAAGCTGGGATGAAAGACGGCGCGAAAAACTGGACCGAAACGGTAATGTCCACACCTCCATTTATTACCTGCCAGGCTACTACCGTGCGAAGCTGGTCGTCGGAAACCAGATCGTTGCAGAACGTGAACTTTACCTCCGGGTAGACGACTGGGTCGCCGCCGTTTCCCGGGAACCTGTGCCCGTTTATCTCCCAATCGAAGACATCCGACAGAACGGACAGCTCGCCATTGCCGAGAAGCAGCTGCTTGACCTGGGCCTCGACCTGCAGCCAGAACCTCCGGTCACGGTGCTTACCAACGTGGGGAAAACGGAGGGCTTATGGTCCAACGATTTTACTTTCCAGACCCGACTGCGCCACGACTATGCCACCGGCGCGGCGGCTTGCCAACATGCCAGGGTTCTGCTGTTGCTTAAAAATGATGCTATCATTATTCCCCTCAGCGCACCCGGTTGCGTGGCTGACCTTAGTCTGTATGCTGGTGGCAAAAGCTATGACGGACGAAATACCGACCTCTCCCCCTTCGGGATCATCGGGGATAACTGGCTGGATCTCTCCTGCACGGGAAAGGATGGCCTGTTAACCTTCCGCGTAAACGGCAAACGTATTTTTCAGGTGGAAAGCGAGGAAAGTCCTAAAGAAATTATCGGTATTCGTTACGAGTTTTCGGGAATGGGCTCCGTGGATGAACTTCGGTTTGGAAACAGCAGTGGAGAAGTTTGGGTGGAGGAATTTTAATGGATAAACCATGCGAACAAAAGAACGGACACAAATCCGTAATCCGACAACTGCCAGTGACTAAACCCGCTCCAGTAAAATCGGCGGTGCACCTTTAGCGTCCCATTGGCAGAGGTAAAGGTTCTCGTCGGCGTCGACGCAAACGTCGTGGCCATGATGAAAAAGTCCGTGAACGCGGGGGTCCTGATGCATCGTTTGTAACTCACCGTCTTTGTAGGTAGCCGCTGTGCCACCCGCATTGGAAATTACCTTATTGTTGGCATCCAGAATGGTGATGTAACCATGATGCTTCTGTCGTTTTGCGCCCGCTGCAGTATCGGCAAAACAGACGCCGGCCAGCAGGTTTTCGCCATGAATTACGGGCCGGCAAACATATGCGCCCGGCAGGCTCACCTGCTCAATGAACTTTCCATCAAGCGTGAAAAACTTGAAAGCCTGATCATTACGGCTGGTCACTGCCAGCCGGGGCTCATTCCCTTTTCGCAGGTCAATGGCTACGCCGTGCGCCTGGTTGAGATTATAGCGCGGGTCTTTGTTGTTCTTGCCTCCGAAGTGGGAGATGTACCGGCCGTTGGCATCATAGCGAACGATGTAGTTGGAACCATAGCCGTCTGCCACGTAGATGTCTCCGTTCGGAGCCACGGCTGTTTCCGTTGGGTGGTAGGCCTCACCTTCAGCGTAGACACCAATGGTTTTAGGGTGCCCCAGCCGGAAAATGACCTCACCGTTGAGCCGTGTTTTGGTTACGCTGCCGGGCTCGTTGCGCCAGCGGCCGGTACGGTCGAGATGGCTGCCGGTATCACAGATGAAGAGGGTCTCTTCGTCTCCTTCATCGAAAAGGGTCAGACCGTGGCCGGCGGGATAGCGGTAGCCCCAGCTGTCAATCACCTTCCCGGAGCGATCGAAGACGAGGACGTTGTTGGCGGGGTGATCTCCCAACAGATACAGTTTCCCACTTTTATCAGCTACCATCTCGTGGCAGTTGATCAGCGAATACTGTTGTGGGGAAACCTTCGCCCAGTCTGCCCGTACCCGATAGCGATGACTGCCCTGGCCGACGATTAATTCTTCCGGGGCGCGGGCGCGGGAGGCAAGGACAGTTGGAAGAGCAATGGCAGGAGCAGCCAGGGCGGCGCGGCGTAGGAAGGTTCTTCGTTGCATGATGGTAAATTTTAGCGACTCAGGTATTCAAGGTGTGCCTCAAGATACAGCCCCTTGTTTCTTCTTCATTGAACTCGTTTAAACTTTTATTTCCACCAACCCGGGGAAAGCTTCGGGCGGAGAGCAGGATAGTAAAATGATGCTGCCATACCGTTAAGACGCGCAGTCTATTGATCAACAGGACCATGGGTGTATGCCATTTGATTTAGCTAAAAAGCTAGAAGAAAAGATTATGCTAAAGACCGTTAGTCTCTTTCAAGCTCGAAAACGCTTACTTTAGGGCTGCTTCAGTTGGTTCCTTCTGCCTTACTATATGTGTCGATCATTCCGTGTTTTGCTGGGTTTGTTTTGCCCGCTAATCTTTTTCGGATTGGCCGGCTGTGAGCAAGAAGCGTCCCCCGTCAGCTTTGCCAATGACATCCGGCCAATACTTGGGGCGAAGTGCATGTCTTGCCACGGCGGTGTCCGGCAGCTAGGCGGCCTGAGTTTTCTCTTTGAGGAGGATATGTATAAAGAGTTGCGCTCGGAGAAAATGGCCGTTGTGCCCGGAAAGCCCGAGGAGAGCGAAGTCTACCGCAGGATCACCAGTGAGCGCGAGGGACTGGTGATGCCGCCCGAAGGCGACCGCCTCAATGAGACGGAGGTGGAGCTCATCCGCCGTTGGATAGCCGAAGGGGCAGCCTGGGAAGAGCACTGGGCGTACGTGCGGCCGGAGTTGCCGGCCATTCCTGCGGGGGCGGAGCACCCGGTGGATGCCTTCGTGGGCAAAACCCTGCTTGCCAAAGGTCTTTCCGCCGCACCTGCGGCCGCGCCCACAACCCTGATCCGCCGGCTTTACCTTGACCTGATCGGTCTGCCCCCCAGCCCGGAAGTCAGCCGGGCCTTTGCCGATAACCCAACCGAAGAAGCCTACCAGCAGGTTATTGATGAGCTCCTCGCCTCCGAACATTTCGGGGAGCGTTGGGCCAGCTTCTGGCTTGATCTGGCACGCTACGCCGACTCCCAGGGCTACCAGAAAGACCACATCCGGAAAACCATGTTCCTTTACCGCGACTGGGTCATCGAAGCCTTTAATCAGGATATGCCAATCGACAGCTTTACCCTGCGCCAACTCGCCGGAGACCTCTTTCCTGCGCCTACCGGGCAAGACCTGCTGGCCACCGCTTTTCACCGCAACACCATGACCAATGACGAAGGTGGCACTGACGACGAAGAGTTTCGGGTCAAGGCCGTTATGGATCGCGCCAACGTAACGATGGAGGTCTGGCAGGGTTCTACTTTCAGCTGCGTGCAGTGTCATAGTCATCCCTACGACCCCGTTCGGCACGAAGAATACTACGCCGTAAAGGGCTACTTTAACAATACGGCCGACGCTGATTTAACGTCGGATGAGCCAAAGCTGCCCCTTCAGTCCGCCGCCAGATTACGGGAGCTGGCGGGCCTTGAACGGGCGCTGCAGGACGACACCCTCTCCCGCGCAAGAGTAGCGGAGCTGGAAGCAGCCATTGCTGCCTTCAGGCCGCTGCCCGTTCCAGTAATGCAGGACCTTTTACCGGATTCCAGCCGCATCAATCGCCTTTTCGTGCGCGGCAATTGGTTGATGGAAGCGGATACGATCGAGCCCGCTCCGCCAACAACTTTTGACAAGACGGGGAAGACTTTTCCACCCAACCGCCTGGGGCTGGCGCAGTGGCTGGTGGACGAGGGGAACCCGATGACCGGCCGCGTGCTCGTCAACCGCGTCTGGGAGCAACTCTTTGGCCGGGGCATCGTCAAGACACTGGAAGATTTTGGGGTGCAGGGTGAAAAGCCAACCCATCCGGAACTACTCGATTGGTTGGCGATTAATTTCACGCAGGCGCAAAACTGGCGGCTGAAAAGCCTGCTGCGCACCATCGTTAGCAGCCAGACCTACCGGCAGTCCAGCAGCGCCGATTTCGTGCAGCTGGCACTGGACCCCGACAATCGCTGGCTGGCCCGTGGGCCGCGTTTCCGGTTGAGTGCTGAGCAGATCCGGGATCAGGCCTTAGTGGTCAGCGGGCTGTTCAACCCAAAGGTCTATGGCCCCAGCGTGATGCCCCATCAGCCTGAAGGCGTGTGGAACGTTATTCGCCACGTGGCCCGCTGGAAAACGAGCCCGGACGGCCAGAACCACCGGCGGGGACTGTACACTTTCTACCGCCGCGCCAGCCCTTACCCGACGATGCTGCTCTTTGATGCACCGTCGCGGGAGCTTTGCGTGTCCCGTCGCATACGTACGAACACGCCCTTACAGGCAATGGTGACGCTGAATGATCCGGTGTTTGTAGAAGCAGCGGAGGCGCTCGCCGCAGGTGCCATGGAAGCGCATAACAGCAAGGTGGAGGACCAGATCGCCTATGCCTTCGAGCGGGCGACCGCCAGCCCACCGGATGATTTCCAGTCGGCTAGATTACAAGAACTGTACGCCCTTAACCTGGCAGAGTTTCAAGCGATAGATTCCTTACCCAACTCTCCTGAATTGGCTGCCATGGAAACCGTTTGCCGGGCAATTCTTAATCTTGACGAAGTACTCGTTAAACGTTGAACCCGGGAGGAGGACCTCCAGGTCCGATTACTCGGTAAACGAGTCGGACCTGCCCCCCCCCCCCCGGACAAGCTACCTTATATGACCTCTCTGGACCACGAATTCTTCCGCCGTCAACAGGCCTACCTCACTCGCCGCCAACTATTCCGCAGCGCAGCCTTTGGCATTGGTGGCATGGCCCTGGGTATGCTTGGCTGTGGTAAGCCCGAGCCGCCCAAGGATGCAATTAGTGAAGCCATGAAGCGTGCGCTCCACCTGGCCCCGCACGCCAAACGGGTCATCTTTCTGCACATGGCCGGCGCACCTTCTCAGCTGGAACTCTTTGATTACAAGCCGGAGTTGGCTAAGCTAGACGGACAACTCTGCCCTGATTCTTTCCTTAAGGGGAAGCGCTTCGCCTTCATTCGCGGCGTGCCGGAGATGCTGGGGCCACAGTTCGCCTTTCAGCAGCACGGCGAAAGCCGTGCGTGGGTGTCCGAGTTACTCCCGGAATTCAGCAAGCAGGTTGACAATGTCACCTTCCTTAAGGCCGTCAAAACCGAAGAGTTTAACCACGCTCCCGCCCAGCTCTTTATGCACACAGGCGGTACGCAGCCGGGAAAGCCTTCTTTCGGATCCTGGGTAACTTACGGGTTAGGGACGGACAATGATGACCTCCCGGGTTTCATCGTCCTTGTCTCCGGCGAGTCACAACCCAGCGGTGGTAAAAGTCTCTGGGGTAGTGGTTTTTTGCCGTCTAATTATCAGGGCGTGGAGTTTCGCTCTCAGGGAGACCCCGTTCTTTACGTCAACAATCCGGAGAAAGTTTCCCGCGACGTTCGCCGCCGGACGCTGGACGCCATCGGCGACCTGAACCGACGGGAGTACGAAGAAGTCGGCGACCCGAACGTCCTCTCCCGCATTGAGCAATACGAGCTCTCCTTCCGGATGCAGATGACCGTGCCGGAGGCTACCGACGTGAGCCAGGAACCCGACTACATCCACGAACTCTATGGCACAAAGCCGGGGGAGAATGCCTTTGCCAATAATTGCCTTCTGGCCCGCCGGCTGGCGGAGCGGGGCGTTCGCTTCATCCAGCTCTATCATCGGGGGTGGGACAGCCATGGCAGCAACGACTTCGAGAATCTCCACGGCGGTTTCAAGGCCCGCTGCCGGGAAATTGACCGGCCGATGTCGGCACTTCTGACCGACCTGAAACAACGAGGGATGCTGGAGGACACACTCCTCGTTTGGGGCGGAGAGTTCGGCCGTACCCCCATGCAGGAAAACCGGGGCGGTAAGACCAACCCCTTCAAGGGTCGGGATCACCACGGCGAAGCCTTCACCATGTGGATGGCCGGCGGCGGATTACGCCCGGGCTACACCCATGGCGCTACGGATGAATTTGGTTATTACCCCACCGAAGGAGCCGTTCACATCCATGATCTTCAGGCAACGATATTCCACCAGCTCGGGGTGGACCATACTCGTTTAACCTATCCCTTCCAGGGCCGGGACTTCCGGCTGACGGATGTGCATGGGGAGGTGGTGCGGGAAGTGCTAGGGTGATTTACTCCCACGCCCGATTCCTCTCCGTCGCCATTCGATCATACAGCCGCTGGATATATTCCCGATGCTCCAGCAGCCGCTCGCCACTCATACTGGCTTTTTTCACTTTAAAAATATTGGGAACCTTTACTTTTCCGGCCGACAGAGAGTTCAGGAGGAATAACTCCAGAAAGCTGAACACCAGATTAATGCGATGCAACCAGCCTCCAGGACTTACCTGAAACCCCATCCGCTCTACGGACCGATCGGAGAAGAAATAAGAGGTGCCAACAATTTCGACGGTCGCGGGGTCTTCTGAACTCGCCACCTTGTCGGCAATATTAAGCAAGCCCTGCAGGTAGAAGGCGAGGACCGTTCGCTGCAACTCTTTGCCGGGAGGTATACCCCGTAAATGGAGGAGATAATCAACGGATGGGCCGCTATGAATTTCTATGCGGGTCTTTGATTCACCAAAGACCAAAAACAGTGGAGAGTAATATTTATACCAACCCGCCACTCGGATAAAAGGCGTCCATAAAAACATCAGCAAAGGGGCAATGAGGAGGAGCCCCAGCATATCCCCGAAAAAGCCCAGAGAATCGTCCACTTCAAAAACGGCAAAGGTGACCATTAAACCAAAACCAGCCATCACCAGGCTTATCAGCCAGGCAAACGCCGGGTGGAGTCCGTAATATCTGTCAGGGATTCGCATGACGCTAATGTCGGGCTTAAATTCTTCACGAGCTCAAAGCCGCTCATCGTACGACCAAAAACAAGAAAACCGCCCCAACCCATAAGGTTGAAGCGGTTTTCTAAAAGGCCGAAGGCCGTCTAAAAGAAAACCAGGCGAAGCGTGGTTCTCGTCTAAAAGCGCAAAGTGTTTTACGCCCCTGCAGCAACGTCCTGACGAATCTTATTCAGAGCAGAGCCGGCACGTACCCACTCGATCTGAGCGGCGTTGTAGGTGTGCGCTACTTCGAACTCGTCGTTCGTACCGTCGTGGTGGTCCAGTTTGATGGTCAGGTTTTTGCCTGGAGCCATCTGGTCGAAGCCCTTGATGGTAACGACATCGTCCTGGCGGACTTTATCGTAGTCGTCTTTGTCCACGAAAGTGAGGGCTAACATACCCTGCTTCTTCAGGTTCGTTTCGTGGATACGCGCGAATGACTTCACGATAACTGCGTTTACGCCCAGGAAGCGAGGCTCCATGGCAGCGTGCTCGCGGGATGACCCTTCTCCCAGGTTCTCTTCACCGAAGACTACGGTCCCGATGCCTTTAGCCTGGTAGGCTTTTGCGGAGTCCGGCACGGCTACGTAATCATTGACGACGTAGTTCAATACCTTGTTAGCCTTGTCGTTGAAGAAGTTGATAGCGCCCGTGTAACAGTTCTCAGAGATGTTCTCGAGGTGACCACGGTACTTCAACCAGGGGCCGGCCATTGAGATGTGGTCCGTCGTACACTTACCTTTTACCTTGATGAGTACGCGCATATCCGTCATATCATCCTGCGTGATGGGCACGAACGGGGTCAGCAGCTGCAGGCGATCAGACGTTGGTGCGACCACTACTTCTACGCCGCTGCCATCTTCGGCCGGTGCGTTGAAACCACGGTCTTCTACGTCAAAACCATCCGGTGGAAGCTCGTAACCGGTTGGCTCGTCGAGCATCACTTCTTCGCCCTTATCATTAACGAGGGTGTCGGTCATTGGGTTGAAGTCCAAACGACCGGAAATCGCGATAGCGGCTACCATTTCAGGAGAAGCTACGAAAGCGTGGGTGTTCGGGTTACCGTCGGCACGCTTGGAGAAGTTCCGGTTGAAGGAGTGGATGATGCTGTTCTTCGGAGCATTCATGGGGTCATTGTAGCGCGCCCACTGGCCGATACATGGCCCACATGCGTTGGTGAAGATCTTAGCGTTGAGGTCTTCGAAGGCCTTAATGATGCCGTCGCGCTCCGTTGTGAAGCGAACCTGCTCAGAGCCCGGGTTGATACCAAATTCTGCTTTAGTGGTCAGCCCTTTAGCCACGGCCTGACGTGCAATGGAAGCGGCCCGGGATAAATCCTCATAGCTGGAGTTGGTACAGGAACCGATAAGGCCCCATTCCACGTCCAGTGGCCAGTCGTTAGCCGTTGCTCTTTCCGTCATTTCGGAGCCGGCAGCCGTGGAGAGGTCTGGCGTGAATGGTCCGTTGATCAGTGGCTTCAGCTCAGAGAGGTTGATCTCGATTACCTGGTCGAAGTACTTTTCCGGATCAGCGTAACACTCCGCGTCGGCGGTGAGGTGCTCGGCTACTTCTTTAGCAGCGTCGGCAACGTCTTCACGGCCGGTTGCCCGAAGGTAGCGGTCCATGCTTTCGTCGTAGCCAAAGGTAGAGGTAGTGGCCCCGATCTCGGCACCCATATTACAGATGGTACCTTTACCCGTACAACTCATGCTCTTGGCACCTTCGCCGAAGTATTCAACGATGGCACCCGTTCCACCTTTTACGGTGAGGATGTCGGCTACTTTCAGGATAACGTCCTTCGGAGCGGACCATCCGGAAAGCTTACCGGTCAGTTTTACCCCGATCAGTTTTGGGTTCTTGAGCTCCCAGGCCATACCGGCCATTACGTCAACGGCATCCGCACCGCCAACACCGATAGCGACCATACCAAGGCCACCAGCGTTCACGGTGTGACTATCCGTACCGATCATCATTCCGCCGGGGAAAGCATAGTTTTCCAGAACAACCTGGTGAATGATACCTGCGCCTGGTTTCCAGAAGCCGATGCCGTATTTGTCAGAAACAGACTCCAGAAAGTTGAAGACCTCGTTACTGGTATTAATGGCGTGTTGCAGGTCAGCATCTGCACCAATTTTGGCCTGGATCAGGTGATCACAGTGAACGGTGGAAGGCACGGCGACTTTGTCGCGTCCTGCCATCATGAATTGGAGCAGGGCCATCTGAGCCGTAGCATCCTGCATCGCGACGCGGTCAGGGGCAAACATCACGTAATCCTTTCCACGACCGTAGTTGGCCAGCGGACTCTCTTCGTGTAAGTGGCTGTAAAGAATTTTTTCGCTCAGGGTGAGGGGGCGGCCCAGCACTTTGCGGGCTTCGGCAACTTTGCCGGGGAGGTCAGCGTAGACCTTCTTAATCAGATCGATATCAAATGCCATGTGGTAAATTTTCTTTTTCTTAGTGGTGGGCTCATTTGGGCACTTCGGCAAGCTCAGCGGAGGCCGCGGACGCAGGTGCAGAGAATTATCTTTTTAAAAGCAAAGAGAAACCCTTGAGACCTAAGTCCGTCTTACTAACACACTATTTGCACGAAAGTCGACAAATGTAGCCAGATTCGACGATTTTTGGCCGTAGACCTATTGTTGAGACCGTTTTTTCATGTTTTCCTGACAAAAGTCAGTACATCGGACAGCCGCAACCAGCAGCCCGGCAGCCGGAAAGCAACAATACCATGGCGAAAAAAACCAACAGGTAAGCAGGCTTTCGATTGATTGATCTGGAAAGGTTAGTCATATGGGCTAAGATAACAGGTTTGCCGATAATCGTAGCTCCTTAATCAAAGCGAAAAAGCTGCCAGCGATCAATGGTGCGCAGTAACTGTCGGGAGAGATCATCCGTATCATTGAAGCCGAGCTCCCCCAGGCCAGCGGCCCAGCGCTGGTAGTCTGTCTCCCCGAACTGTGTCATGGGGGCGTATCGCCCGGAGGTGACATAGAGACTGTGGTCGCGGAAGCTCGTCCAGGCGGTCTCGTAGCGGCGGATGCATTTACCGTCGGCCCGGCCGGTGGAGCCCGGCCAGTCGTCATCACAGCCCAGGGCGAAGAAGTTGTTGTGGTCGCGCGCCGCTGGCGCGCTGCCGGCCCGGGTATGCAGCAAAGCATTGGCCAGCGTAATACTCGAAGGAACGCCAAACTTTTCCTGCTCCGCCTGAGCTACGTTGCTGAAGCGGCGGATGAAATCTTCTACCGTCTTTTGTTCCAGGCGGGTGAGCTGGTCATAGGCTGAGGCTTCCCCACCTCCGCCACCAAACAAACTAAAGCGTTCAAAAAAGCCACCGCTCTGCTCCGCGATCGGTTGCTCGGGCAACTTTTCGGTTAGGATCGGAGTCTCAGAGTTGAGGGTGACGGGCGGCACATTGACGGGGGCAGGAGCGGCCTCCTCCGTCGGAGCAGGACTTCCTAAGCGAACGTTGAAATTTACCTGCTTGCGGGTAAGGACGAAAAGGGCCCCGCCAATGATGAGCAGGCGAAGCCAGTGCCGCCCGGCGAAGGACAACACGCGTGAAAGAGAAAGTGTCATTTTTTGCAACCTTAATGGGCGGGTCTTTGCCCTGCCCTGACCAATAAATCCGAATGGCCGCTCCGAGTGTGAATTGTCAACGGAATAAAAAGACAAGTTTATTCGTCTGTTGCAAAGATAGGAAATGGCTTCATTAAAAACAAATTGTTTTAATTGAATTTAACTTCCTCTGTTTTGCCGGTTGCTGTGTTCAAGCGGAGGTAGCCCTCCGCCATCGGTATCCATTGCTCCTTCACCTCTCCGGGCACCTGCGGCCGCGGCTGCTCCTTTTGTTGATTAGTGACGGCATCCCAAATCCAGAAGCTGTCTTTACTGCGGCCCAGCAAGTAGGGCGGGTTCCAGGCGAAATCCTCCGCCGGTGGAAAAGTTATCCACCGCTCAAAGCGGCCATAGTTAGTGAATAAGGCTGCCCGGTGATCAGCTCTATAATGCAGTAAGACCTGCCCGCGATTGACGTAAATGGCGTCCGGTGGTATCACGGCACGAATCTCCAGGCGGAGATCGTTACTGCGCTGACGGACCTTCCCCGACTGGTCGAGCAGCTTGAGCCGGTAATCCCAATTGTCAAACACCCACACCTTATTATCGGAGGCCCGGGCCACGGTCGAGGGCTCCAGGATATCTTCCACGGAGAAGAGGTCCAGGCGGCTGCGTTCGCTCAACGTACGATCCAGAATGATCAACTGACCATAATCTGCGTAAAACAACATGACGGAAAAGGGGTTGGCGACGTCCACCACGTCCGGACTTCCCAGGCTGCTGTCAAAAAACTCGAACCGGTTTTGTCCCAGCGGATTGTCGGTTACCAACCGTTCATCGGCCAGCAGAAAATACGTTTTTCCGGTGGGGTCCAGGAAGAAGCGATCTACACTATTCCCGGGCTGTGAACGGGTGGTGGCGCAGGCAGAAATGAGAATAGTGAGGAGCAGGAAGTAGCGCATGGTACCTCAATAACGATTAAAAGTGGAAATTTGTCATAATCCGAAGGAATTGCCTTCTCCAATAATTGCCCATGAACCGCCTGCTGATTGTCCTTTTTCTCTTGCCCTGCTTTTTATCTGCTCAGCAGCCTGACTCTA
Source organism: Neolewinella agarilytica (assembly GCF_900110645.1). Taxonomy (GTDB): domain Bacteria; phylum Bacteroidota; class Bacteroidia; order Chitinophagales; family Saprospiraceae; genus Neolewinella; species Neolewinella agarilytica. The sequence continues at coordinate 140,850 of NZ_FOFB01000008.1, read as the reverse complement.
CGGAGGTGATCAACCGCCTGCAGTTCGGCGTTGGTTTTGGGGTGATGCAACACGAGGTGGACTTTACGCCAAATGCTGACGTGGAGCCTCTGTCCGGTAATAGCTTCAACCTGGGTCTGCGCTATTTTGATAATAAGCTGGTGGGCTTTCAGGCGGAGTTGTCTTATTCCCAGGCCGGATGGATAGAAACCATTGATACGACCTTTGCCGGCCAGTATCAACGGCAAACGGATTACATTGAATTATTGATTCTGACGCAATTCAGTATCGGCAGGGGCGTCTTTCAGCCCATGTTTCAGGCGGGGCCCTATTTATCATTTCCACTCAGCAGTACGGAAGAAATTCCAACCGAATACGTGGCGCCTACCGAAGGCACGCCCGATTATTATGGCTTCGATATTCCCTTCCGCCCCAATTACGGCCTGCAAGGGGGGCTGGGCTTCAATCTTGAGTTGGGCAAGCTGACCATCCAGCTGGAAGGCCGCTACCTGATCGGTTTTAATGATCTGATTAAAACCGGAGATACGGTTGCCTCCACCAGCCGGCGAGCGGGTGTGGGGGGGCATTTGGGGATGTTTTGGGCGGTGGGAGACTGAGGGAGCAGACACTCAATTCCGTCATTTTTCCCATATTAGCCCAATGCGCGCTCTACCATATCTTTTTCTCCTGTTTTCTGCTACGCTCTCGGCTCAATCAAATGATTTAGCGGATTCCATCCGTACCGTCCTCGAAGAAGGTATTGAGGCCGGCGCATTCCCCGGCGCGCAGGTGCTGGTTTTACACAAAGGGGAGCCTCTGGTCCACGTAACTGCAGGCTACCATACCTATGCTGAGAAACGGCCGGTGCTCCATAACGACGTATATGACCTCGCGTCCGTCACCAAAACAAGTTCAGGCCTGCTCTACCTGATGCAGCTTTATGACCGGGGCGAGCTCGATCTGGATGCTCCGCTCGGAGCCACCTTTCCTGCTTTTGCCGGGACGGACAAGGCGAACCTCCCCCTTCGCTCCGCGCTCGCCCACCGGGCGGGTCTGCTGCCCTGGGTCCCCTACTGGCAGGGTACACTGAGAGGCAATGGCCGCTACCCCTGGCAGAAAAGGTGGGACAGTAGCCGGACGAACGACTACCGCTTCCGGGGGCGGACGCTCAAGCGCGACAGCAGCCGACGGTACCCTATCCGGATTATGGACGATCTCTGGCTGCACCGGGCTTACCGGGAGAAAAATATTTACAAAGCCATTCGTAAATCTCCCGTAAAGCCCGAAGGAGAATATAAATACTCCGGCCTGCTGTTTTACCTGTTGCCAGATTTAGTAGAGCGGCGTACGGGCATGGGCTATCACGACTATTTACGGCAGGAGTTCTATGACCCGCTGGGCGCCACTACACTCGGCTACCGGCCACTGGACCGGAATATACCCCTCCAACGAATTGTGCCGACCGAGGTGGATACCTTTTTTCGGATGGATACGCTCCACGGTGTCGTTCATGATGAAGGCGCTGCACTGATGAACGGCCTCAGTGGCAACGCCGGCCTTTTCTCTACCGCCGAAGACCTGGGTAAGCTTTACCAGATGTTGATGAATGGCGGTGAGCTCAACGGCCGGCGCTACTTCAGGGAGTCTACGGTAACAGAATTTACCCGCTATCAGTACCCCGACGAAGGCAACCGACGGGGCCTCGGTTTTGATAAGCCACTCATAGAATACAACGAAGACCTTAGCTCGGTGGCAGAGGCCGCTTCCTCCCAAAGCTTTGGACACAGCGGCTATACGGGTACACTCGTTTGGGCGGACCCCGAGCAGGAGCTGGTATTTATTTTCCTTAGTAACCGCGTACACCCGAGCCGTAACCGGAGAGCGATTTATACGATGGGGGTCCGACCACGGATTATGACCATGGTTTATGAGGCAATTAAGCAGGGAAAGAATTGATGATTTGCCTGCCGCCCGCTCATTGAATGATGAGACAAGCGAAAATTCGCCAGCATTTCCCTAAATTGGCGCTCTATGAACGCTAAGACCGCGAATGAAAGAATCATCTTTGGCCTTAAAGTAAAGCAGCTTCGCCAGGAGCAGAAGCTTTCCTTTGCCGATTTGTCTAAAAGTTCGGGGATGTCCCTTTCCTACCTCAATGAGATCGAAAAAGGGAAAAAGTTTCCGAAAGCGGATAAGGTTCGAAACCTCGCCAAGGCCCTCGGCACGAATGCTAAAGACCTTACCAACGGGGAGTTGGGCCGCAATCTCGCTCCGGTTACCCAGCTATTACAGTCTAACTTTTTGAATGAGCTCCCCCTGGAGCTATTCGGCATCGAGTTGGGCAAAGTTGCGGAGATCATTGCTCAGGCACCGGTGCGCGTCGGGGCCTTCATCAGCACGCTTTTAGAATTATCGCGTTCCTATGCTCTGCGGGAGGAGAACTTCTATTTCGCTGCACTGCGCTCTTATCTGGAACTGAACGACAACTACTTTCCTGAACTGGAAAGAGCAGTGGATGAGTTTTCGGACAAGTATGATTTGCCAGACGTGCGCCCCGTTCCCCCGCGCATTCTTGCGGGCCTGCTGGAAGATCGCTTTGATTACAAGATTCTGCCCAACGGCCTGGATGAACATCCCGAGCTGGCCATATTTCGCTCGGTTTACGTACCAAAAGGCAGAAAACTTCTTCTGAACGGTAGCCTTACCCCCCGCCAGCGGGGTTTCCAGTTTGGCAAAGAACTGGGCTTTAACCAGCTTAATCTGACCGAGCGGGCAAACACCAGCAGCCTGGTCAGGAGCCGGGTATTTGAAGAAGTGCTCAATCATAGTAAAGCGACCTATTTCAGCGCAGCTCTCCACGTGCCTTTGCAGCCCTTTGTGTCGAGCATTCGGGATTTGTTTGATCAGGAAACATGGAGTGCATCCGCAGTAGAAAACATTATGCAGCGGTTCAATGCTACGCCGGAGATGTTCTACCAGCGGCTTACGAATGTGTTGCCACAGTTTTTTGGCCTGAAGGAATTGTTCTTCCTGCGGTTCATGCATACGCCGGCTACTGATGGATTTTCTATCGATAAGGAGCTCCACCTGCATCGTCGTCATCAGCCGCATGAGAATGGGCTCTTCGAGCATTACTGCCGCCGCTGGGTAAGTGTTCATCTGCTGGAAGAAATGAAGGATTCTAAAGCGGGGGAGATGCGTATTTCCGCCCAGCGGAGTCAGTATTTCGGGACGGAGGATGAGTATCTCTGCCTTACCCTGGCCCGATCCGGCTATCCGGATCCCAGTCGGAACGTGAGCCTTACCATTGGTTTGCTGGTAAATGATAAGCTGAGGGAAACCATCCGCTGGGCGGATGATCCGGCAATTTCAAGGCGGGTGGTGAACACCACTTGCGAACGCTGTCCGATTATGGATTGTAAGGAGCGGGCTACGGAGCCCGTCATTGTGCAAAAACGAGAGCAATACAGTCGGGTGAAAAAAGCCTTGCGGGATTTGTGAGCAGACTGTACTAGCCAATCAGCCCCGCCAAATCAATTTCTCCCTGAGCAAAAGCTGCCAGGGCGTCCCCACTTTGCACCTGCGTTTGCGCCAGCAACTCCTGTTCGGTCTGCCCGGGGGTAGGAATCAGAATAATTTTTGCGCTTAGGTTCAAAGCAGCCAGATCCATCAGGGTGCTGTAGCCGGAGCGACAGATGATGTGTTGCGCAATGGGTAAATGACGGGCCAGGAACTGCCGGTCGGCGAAGGGCTTTACCACGATACGGTGTTCTTCCACCACCTCTTCTTCGTCGGGCACACCGCGAATGAGCAGATGTGGACCGGGTAGCTGGCGAAGTTGGCCCAACAGTATTTTTTCCAACCGGCTGCGCATGGGTTCGGGCCCACTCAGCAGAGATAGTGTACGCCAGTTTTCGGGCGCCGGCTTCGTTGGCTCCAGGCGGCTGAGCGGACCGATAAAGCGAACTTTTTTATAGCCTTTCGGGTCGGATAGCCGGCCGCTCATTTTGCGGTCTGCGGTGTCGGGCACCCAGACTTCCCGGAACCGTCGCAGGTACTTCACGTAGCTCCATGACATGGGCCCGAAGTTGAAAATGGGGTGTAACTGATGGGTCAGCATGACCGATTCCACCCTCGGGTGGTAGCAGCCGAAACGGCTGTCGGAAATGATCCTGTCGATCCTGAGTTCTTCCACGAGTCGGGCCGTTTGTCGCTTTTCGCGGGCAATCGTGCGCAGCCATTTGGGGAGTTGCAGGCCCACGTTCAGGGGCATGTTTCCGGTGGGGTAGCGGACGTCGTAGGCGGGGAGTTCGTAGACGGTCAGATCGGGTCGTTCCTGCTCCAGAAATTTTCGGGCGCGGCCGCAGGATGCAAGGAAGGTTAGTTCGCCGGCTTTTTCCAGCGCCCTAAGCAAAGCCAGAGAACGGGAAGCATGGCCCAGCCCCCAATCCAGCACACAAAGCAGGTTCCTCCGGCCGGGAAGCGACGGCGGCATACCGCTATGGATGATGGCTTGAGGCATATGCGGTTTACCGTCTACTCGTAGTTTTCGCGGAACCAGGTTCGGTATTCTTCCACGGAGCGCAGCTTCAGGATTTCCCGGTAGTTGCTCTGGGAAACAGCATAGATGTCGTAGCTGAACTTACCGGCATCGAGGAATTCCTGCTCACGCTCCTTCGCGTTTTTCAGGTATTTCACGGCTTCCGTTCCATTCTTGAATCGACGTAGTACCAGGGCGGGCACGTCGTTATTTTTACCGATGTAGAAGTTGGTAATCCGTAGGCGGTCAAGCTTATTGTACTTGGCGTTGAACTTGGAAACGCTAATCTTAGCGGCGTTCAGGTCGGTGTCTTCTTTATCGAATACGACGATGAAGTAATGCAACTCCTTCATACTCTCCTTAAAGCCACCACCAAGGGCACCAGCCTGACCCGGGAGCCGGGCACCAGACTCACCGAGCAGACGGAGAATTTCTTTAGCCCGGGTTTGCTCGGGCGTTCCGTCAAACTGAGCTACTACCTGCCGCAAGGAGGCAATGTAGGCAGCTCGTCCCTGGGTGTTACCGGTCGTCATGGCCAGCAATAGGGCGTAGCGGGATTTCAGTGGGTGCTGCCCCAGCAAAGAGGCCCGGCCCTTAGTAGCCAGCTCGTGTGCTGTTTTAAAGTCTCCCTTCTCGAAGGCAGCGTAGGCCGTCTCGTAGTCCCGCATCAACTTGCTGTCCTTCTGCAGCAACTCGCTGGCGTAGCTGGGGTCGTTGGCCAGGCGGGCATATTTGGAGCCCCGGTACTGGCCAGCCAGCTTGGTGGCAAACTCCTGAGCCTTGGAGGCATTACCCATGTCTTTATGAATGAGATATTGGTAATACCAGCTTTCCGCTTCGGTGTTAGCACCGGGAAATTGTCGGTTCAGGGTCTCGAAGGCCTCCAGCGCCTTCGGGTTGTTCTCTAATCGGTCACGGTATTCGCGGCCGAGGTTAAACCAGTTTTCTGCCTGTTTCACCTCCATCGTCTTTTGCTCAGCGGGGGTGGTGGGCACGCCGTCGAGGAGCGCTTTAATTTCGTCTTCGGTAACCATCTGCGGATCCGTGTCGTCAGGGTTACTGCCTGCGGCATCGCCCGGGTCGCTGAAGATGTCCCGGTCGGTCCGGCTGGAACGGCGCCAGTCGTCTTCGAGTGATCGGTCGCCCCAGCGGCGCTCAAAGTCGCGCTTTCCCTTCTTAACGATGGACGGCTTATAGGCGAAGAACTCGCTGTTGCCGATGGTTGCTACGGGGCCCCGGCCTCCGACGGAGGCAACGGGATTGATGGGTTGAGCGGCGGCTGCGCGCCGCTGTTCGAACAGCTCGGCGGCCCACTGGTTGCGGGCGTCCTCGCTTAGCCTTCCAATCCGGAGCAGGCTGTCCTTTACGGTAATGTCCTGCAGGGCAGATGCGATGCCCGACAGTTGATCGCGTCGCTGACTGATGGCGGCGTAACGATCGTCACTCTGTGCCATGACGGTCAGAGTGGTATCGTAGTAGAGTTTCGCTGGCAGGTAATCACTGGCGGCATAGGCCAGATCTCCGAGGAGGTTGTAGGCTTCAAGCTGCTGAACGGGACCGGCCGATGGGCTGGCCAGCGCACGGCGCAGGTACTCTGCCCCTGCTTCCTTATCTCCACTCCGGAGGGCAATGGCTGCCATGGAGTAGATGATTTGGCTCTCGTAGGGGATGTTTTTGTCCTCCCGGGCCATTCGCTCCAGTTTCTTGAGGGCATCAGCTGCGGAGCCGGAACCACTCAGGAAGGCATTCTGGGCCAGGTTGAGGCGGGCACCCAGTTCCAGTTCGTAGTTGGGGCGGGCGGCGATGGCTTTCTCAAAAGCTGAGGCTGCACCGGATGGCTGGCTCAGCTCCTGATAAAGCTGGCCGGCAATGTAGTGGTAGCGGGCTCGCTCGTTGCGCTCTTTGGCTACCTCCGCAGCTTCTTCGAGGTAGGGGATGGCTTCTTCCAGCTTCTCCTGCTCAACGTAGAGGAATGCCTGAACGGCCATTGCTTTACGACGCACGTCGGCAAAGGTGCCGCGGTTAGCCCGCAGGTCTTCCAGGATGATCTGGGCCTGGTCGAAGTTGTCGCGCTTGATCAATGTCCAGGCCAGCCATAAACGACCTTCCTGAAAAGCAGGACGGTGCTTGGCGACGTAGCTGCCGGCTTTTTTCCCGTAGGCTTCGCCCTCTCCTTCAAGGTCACTGTTGTTGCTGAATATGGAAATCATACCCACCGGGCCGAGGTCAGCCTCTTCTTCCTCAATCGGATCGGGTTCGTTTTCCAGGCCTGCCTGGGCCGATGTGTCCCGCTTTACTGGCGGAAGGCGAATGCCTTTCTTCCGGGCCTTAAGGCGGGCTTTGCGTTCCCGTTCGCGCTCTTTTTTCTTGGCTTTGCGTTCCTTTTCTCGTTCTTTATTAATCTTATCCCGCTCTTTTTGAGCTTCCTTTCGGGCCCGGAGCCGATCGCGGCGCTCTTGTTCCGGATTAGATTCTACTTCCCGCCGGCTGACGTATTCTTCCTCCTCCGGTTCTTCAGCACTACTGCTCCCTTTCTTTACTTTGCTCTTGCTGCGTTTTGGCCGGGGCCGGAATTCGTTGACCATAAAGCGGAGGGTTTTCTCCGCGCTTTCATAGTCTTGTTTAATGAGCTGAGCCTGGCCTACCAGCAGGTAGCTGTCATCCACCCAATTGCTGTAGGGGTGTTTCTTGACGACGATGGCCACCTTCTCAATGGCAATATCCATGTCTTCTCCTACGATACTGGGGTTATCAACTTCCAGAAAGGGGAACATGTCCAGGCGTTGGGTGTAATTGTCAACGTGCTGCTCATCAAGCGTGAGCAAGCTTTCGGTCATGAGCTCCCGGGCGTTGAAATAGCCGTTGTAGTGGGAGTTCATATTGTGCCACAGCTTACCGATCGGCCCTTGTTCGTCTCTCCGTTTGGTGGAGGAACAGCTGGTAACCAGGATCAGTAAAGCCAATAGCAGAAGGGAAAATTGCGTTAACTTCTTCAAATTGATTCAATTTATCAAGGCAGTCATCATCAGGGTTAAGCAGGATGAAGACGCCAAAACGTAGCGGGAAGGTGGAACGGGATGCTATCTTTGCTGACCACTACACCCACCGCAAAGTGGGCGCAAAGGTAAGGCCACAGGCCATATAAGCTTATGGACAACTTGCGTCCATCAACTCTTTTTCGGTGCCTTCAGGCACCCGTAACCAATAAGAAACGTTAAGCTCCCTACCCAAAGTGTGGGCTTAAGATTAAAAATAACGCCCTTCCCCATGGAAGAAACAACCGAAAAACAAGGCCGCTGGCAGCGCTTCAAAGAGAACAGCAAGGATGAGTACCAGCTGGTTGTCCGTGATGTGAAAAGCTATCGGGAGGTAGGCTCTTATAACCTGACCCCGCTCAATCTGTACGTGGCCATCTCAACGCTCATTTTTCTGGTGGCCGTTGTGGTGTTCTTATTAATTGCCTACACGCCCCTGCGGACTTACATTCCGGGCTACGGAGACATTGTGCAGCGGCAGGAGCTCAATGAGATGGAAGATCTCATTGATGAGATGGGTGCTCAGATGGAACAACAGGCCGTTACCATCGAAACGATGAAGCGTAACATTCACGGAGAAGTGGTGACCAGTGCTGATATTGAGGAGCGCGGCATTAAAGTAGATACCGCAAATATTGAACCCGTACCCCTCTCAGAAGAAGAGGTAAGACTTCGCCGGGAGATGGCCCTGGAACGGGTAGGAGAAAACAGCCGTGGGAGTAGTGGTATGGCTCCCTCGCCCGGTAGTACGGATGTGCCATTGGCACAACTTTTATTGGTTGCACCAGTGAACGGAGAGATCAGCGCCGGCTTCAAATTGACCGGTGATCATCTGGGGGTTGACATTCTCGCTCCGCAGGACACCCCGATCAAGGCGGTGAGGGATGGCATTGTTTTCATCAGCGAGTTCACCAGCTCTAACGGTAACGTAGTGGGAATTCAGCACGATAATAACCTGATTACCTTCTACAAGCATAACTCTCAGTTACTGAAAAAGGTAGGCGACCGGGTAAGGGCCAGTGAGGCGATTGCCATCATTGGTAATACGGGGGAATTGTCTTCAGGACCACACCTGCACTTTGAGCTTTGGCATGAAGGGAAGGCGGTGGACCCAACGGAGTTTATTCGGTTCTAGGATTTGAGGGAGGGTTTTCGAGTGGCTGCTTCGCAGCTTTAGGTTTAACCACAAGATGCAGAGAGGTGATGCGCGGAGGTGCGCTGCGCGGCAATGGGGGTTAACCACAGATTATCACGGATTCACACCGATTAATACACAGATTTTTTGTCGCTGCGCGACTGGTTTGTTTCCTGCAGAAGAGGAGAGAGGAGGCGGAAGAGAGGGAGGGGCAGCTGCGCAGCTTTAGGTTTAACCACAGAGGTGCGGAGAGGTGATTCACGGAGGTGCACAGAGGGACGCTGTTCGGAAATGGGGTTAACCACAGATTATCACGGATTCACACCGATTAATGCACAGATTTTTTGTCGCTGCGCGACTGGTTTGTTTCCCGCAGATGAGGAGAGAGGAGGCGGAAGAGAGGGAGGGGCAGCTGCGCAGCTTTTGATTACTCCGGCGAGAAAGAGTTTACGTCTGGCAGGCCTCTGGAAATACTATCCGACCGCAGGCTATCCCGTAGGAGTTGCTGTTGCAGCAGGGTGTCATACCTGATTTCGAAGGGGAACAGCGGCCGTAGTGGCAGGGGGGCCGAGAGTGCTTTGGGTGGAGGGGCGCCGGGCCGGTTTGGGCGGGGTGGCCGCCCTTCGATCCGTTGCATCCGGCGGGCCCGGTTGATGAGCAGAGAATCTGCGCGGAGGGTGGCCGCTTCCAGAACGTCTTTGTGGCAGTCGTTCATGATCTTAGCGGTGAGCGCTTGGGTTCGATCCTGAAAGCGTTCTTCCATAACCATGCTCGAGTCTGTCACATCTGGCTCGCAGCCGGAGAGAGCCAGTAGCGCCAGGAGCCATATTAAAACTGGTGAAGGGAGCTTAGCGATCATTGCGCAGGTTTTCGGGGATACGGGCCCGGAGGCGGGCTTCTTCTTCCAGGCGTCGCTGGACGATGCTGTCCGTTGCAATGGCGACCCGGTCCTCGTAAGTGTTGGTGCAAAGGGTGTCGAGTACGCGTCGGATACTGTCCATGTAGACGGTTACCCTGGCGTCAACGATGTCTCGTTCGGCCATGGTCAGGCGGAGGTTGACTTCTTCCTGCTCTACGGAACAGGAGAGACATAGGAGAAAGAGCAGGAGCGAAAAGGGGCGCATGGGAGCAAAGATAGTACGGGGCAGGATAGTAACGGTTGCCCTGGCCAGAGTTGTGACTCAAAGAGTAGGGCGTTTTACCTTGCTGATTACATCATTTCATTGCACCTGCGTTCTGCGCCCAAAAGCTTAACTTCCACCGCGAATTGCAACTCCAGCGCTGAAGGACTATCTTCGCCAGCGAAAATTCGCTAACTTTTGTTCGCCTTAGGGCGTTACTAGCAAATACAACTTAATAATTCATGCAATATCGCCTTAAGAAAGTGGCCGTTCTCGGCTCCGGTGTGATGGGTTCAGGCATCGCCTGCCATTTCGCAAATATTGGTCTGGACGTGCTCCTGCTCGATATCGTTCCTTTTAATCTTACCGACGAGGAAAAAAAAGACCCCGTCAAAAGAAACAGCCAGGCCGTTAGTGCCCTGGCTGCTGCCATTAAATCCAAGCCTGCTCCTCTTTTCAGGAAAGATATGGCCAGCCATATCACGACCGGTAACTTTGAAGACGATTTTGAAAAAATCGCTGACTGTGATTGGATCATTGAGGTGGTAATTGAGCGCCTGGACATCAAGAAGCAGATTTTCGAAAAGGTTGACAAGTACCGCAAAGCCGGTTCTCTGGTGACCTCCAACACTTCCAGTATTCCGATCAATCTGCTGGCCGAAGGCCGCAGTGAAGACTTCCGGGCTCACTTCTGCGGCACTCACTTTTTCAACCCGCCTCGTTACCTCCGCCTTTTCGAGGTAATTCCCCACGGAGACACGAAGCAGGATGTAGTAGACTTCTTTATGCACTACGGTGATGTTTACCTCGGTAAGCAAACGGTACTGTGTAAGGACACCCCCGGCTTCATCGGTAACCGAATCGGTGTTATGTCTGGTGTTCAGATGATGGACCTGACGGTGAAGTACGATATGACCATCGAAGAGGTCGACGCCATCACCGGCAGCCTTATAGGCCGCCCCAACACAGCGACTTACCGCCTGCAGGATTTGGTGGGTATTGACACCAGTGCCAAGGTGTCTGGCTTTGTGATGAGCAACGTCTCTGATGACGAATACATCGAGCTGGTAAAGGGTAAAGAACAGCCTAAATTCATGGCTCACCTGCTGGATAATAAGTGGTTCGGTAATAAGTCCGGCCAGGGTTTTTACAAGAAAACCGGCGAACGGGATGACAAGGGCAAGAGCATCATCCATGCCCTCAACCTGAAAACACTGGAGTACGCTCCGGCCACCCGCCCACGGCCCGCCATTGGGAAAGCCAAGATGATTGAAGACATGGGCCGCAGAATGCAGTCTATTGTCGGAGGTGATGACAAGGAGAATAAGTTTCTCCGCGAATACTTCGCCGGCCTGATCGCTTACTCCGCTAACCGGGTACCCGAAATTGCTGACGACCTGTACAGCATTGACGATGCCATGCGCACCGGCTACTTCTGGGAGTACGGACCATTTGAGACCTGGGATCAGATCGGACTGGCCGAAGGCATCAAGATGATCGAAGAAACGGACGGCAAAGTAGCCGACTGGGTACTTGAAATGCAAAAAGCCGGACATGACTCCTTCTACAAAGTTGAGGGGGGTAAGCGGATGTACTACGACCAGGCAACGAAGAGCTATAAGCCGGTTCCCAGCCTGGAGAACTACATCATTCTGGATACCCTGCGCGAAAACGCGCCGATCATTAAGAATGACTCCGCCACGGTGCATGACCTCGGCGACGGGGTAATGTGTGTAGAGTTCACCTCGAAGTCCAACAGCATTGATGATGCTATCGGTGAGGCGATCAGTGAGGCGATTGACAAAGCAGAAGCGGAAGGCTGGAAGGGTATCGTGATTGGCAATAATGCCAAGAACTTCACCGTTGGCGCTAACCTGATGAACGTCGGTATGCTTGCCATGCAGCAGGAATTTGATCAGCTCGACGGGCTGATTCACGGCTTCCAGCAGCTAAACATGAAGATTAAGACCTGTAAGGTACCCGTAGTGGTAGCCACGCAGGGCTACGTATTCGGTGGCGGCTGTGAAATCAGTATGCACGCCGATGCAGGTGTTTATGCCGCCGAGAGCTATATCGGTTTGGTAGAAGTTGGTGTCGGGCTCATCCCCGGTGGCGGTGGAACAAAAGAGATGGCACTGCGTGCCTCCGATAAGTTCTTCGAAGGGGATGTGATGATGCCTACGCTGATTGATGCTTTCCAGACGATTGCTACGGCGAAGGTGTCTACCTCGGCCAGCGAAGCCTTTGACTATGGCTACCTGATTGAAGGAAAAGACTTCGTGGAAACCAACCTGCAACGCAATATTGGCGAAGCCAAGCGTAAGGTGCTGGAACTCTCCAGAGAATACGTGGCACCGAGCATCCGGGAAGACATCACGGTCTTAGGCCGTGCTGGTCTGGCGGCGCTTTACACCGCCATCAATGAATTCAAACTCGGTAAGTACATCTCCGAGTACGACGGTGTCGTTGCCGGCCACGTAGCCAACATCCTCTGTGGTGGTGAGCTGACGCAGACGCAACAGGTGAGCGAGCAGTACCTGCTCGACCTGGAACGGGAAGCCTTCCTGAGCCTGCTGGGTAACCAGAAGACACTGGAACGGATTCAGTACACGCTGCAGAACAACAAGCCGCTGCGCAATTAGTGAATGAGTGAAGGGAGGAATGGGCGAATGCTGCAACAGTATTGCTCGTTAAGCCTTCCCTTGCACCGGCGTTCGCGCTAAATCATTCACTCATTCTATCATTCAAAAAATCAAGCATTCAATTATGGAAGCTTATATTGTAAAAGGATTTCGCTCCGCCGTTGGCCGCGCCAAAAAAGGAGGATTCAAAAATTACCGCTCTGACGACCTCGCCGTAGACGTCATCAAGCACCTCATGAGCACCGTTCCGGAGCTGGACCCTAAGTTGGTCGACGACGTTATCGTTGGCTGTGCCAACCCGGAAGGGGAGCAGGGCCTGCAGGTTGGTCGCCTGATCGCCGCGCGTGCGCTCGGCAAGGAAGTGCCCGGTATCACCATCAACCGTTACTGTGCCTCCGGGCTGGAGTCCATTGCCATGGCAGTGGGTAAGATCAAGGCGGGCTTCGGCGATATTTACCTCGCCGGCGGAGCCGAAAGCATGAGCATGATCCCGATGACGGGCTACAAGCTCAGCCCGAGCTACAAAGCAGCGATGGACAACATCAACTACCACGTTAGTATGGGAAAGACGGCCGAAGCCGTTGCCAAAAAATATGAGGTGACACGGGAACAGGCTGATGCTTTCTCCGTGCGCAGTCATGAAAAAGCGGCTGCTGGTATTGATGCCGGGCATTTCGACGGGCAGATCGTTCCCGTAGAAGTAGAAGACGTTTTCGTTAAGGATGGTAAAATGGTGAAGTCGAGTCACATCGTTAAGATGGACGAAGGAGTTCGCCGTAGTACCAGCATGGAAGGGCTTGCCCGCCTGCGCGCCGTGTTCGAGCAGGGAGGTGTGGTTACTGCCGGCAATTCCAGCCAGACGTCCGACGGTGCCGCTTTCACCTTGGTAATGAGCGAACGAATGGTAAAGAAACTCGGCCTGGAACCCATTGCCCGCCTCGCCTCCTGTTCCGTAGGCGGGGTCGATCCGCTGTACATGGGAATTGGTCCTTGCGTTGCGGTGCCTAAAGCCCTGGAGCGTGCCGGGCTCAAGATTGGTGACATTGAGCAAACCGAACTCAACGAAGCTTTTGCCACTCAGGCGCTGGCGGTCATTAAAACTCTCGGTCTGGACCCCGAAACGGTGAACCCTAATGGTGGTGCCATCGCGCTGGGCCACCCACTGGGGTGTACGGGAGCAAAACTGACCATTCAGCTGCTCGACGAGATGCGCCGCCGGAATCAACGCTATGGCATGGTTACCGCCTGTGTAGGTGGTGGACAGGGCATTGCGGGGGTGTTTGAGCGGTTGAGTTAGACGCTTTGTCTGGTATACTTACGCCAAAACAACTGTATTATACTGGGAGAGCCCCGGAGCATTTTGCTTCGGGGCTTTTCTCGTTTTGTGCGGTCAGGTTAGGTGCTTGTGACTAGCTCCGCCCCCCGCTCCGCAATCATGTACACCGGCGCATTTGTGTTGCCGCTTACGATAGTGGGCATGATGCTGGCGTCGATCACGCGCAGACCTTCCACGCCATGGACTCGCAGCCGATCGTCCACTACGGCCATCTCGTCGTGGCCCATTTTGCAAGTGCCGACGGGGTGATAGATTGTTTCTACCTGTCGTTGGATGTGGTCCCAGATGGCACCGTCGGAACTAACGTTGGGCGGGGAGAATCGGCGTTTGAGGTAAGGGCTGAAGGCGGAAGCTTCCATTACTTCCAGGGCCTTTTTGGTGGCTTCGAGCAGGACCTGGCGATCGTCTTCGTGGGCGCAGAAGTTGGGTTGGATGACGGGAGGGGTCATGATGTGCGCTCCCGCAGTACTGCGGGACAGGTGCAAGGTGCCCCGGCTTTTAGGGCGGAGTAGTGAGGGAAGAATACTGAACCCGTCGCCATCCGTCGGAAAGGTTTTATAGTTGTGGAAATCCGAGTCGTAGCCCTCCCCTACGTGGAAGGAGGAAAAGTGGAACTGGTAGTCGACTCGGTCAGGGCTCAGGGAGGTGGAGCCAAAGGCCACCGCCTCCAGCGGTGAGCTATTGAAGACCCCTTTCCCCAGTAGCAAATAATCCAGCGCTGCCCGCGCCATAGCTACCGGCCGAACGTAATGGTTTTGCCCTTCCTGCTGGTGAGACAGCGCTCCGATGGGCACAAACAGGTGATCCTGCAGGTTTTTACCTACTCCCGGAAGATCCCGCTTGCACTCAATGCCGTGCAGCCCCAGCTCCGCCCGGTCGCCAATGCCGGAGAGCATCAGCAACTGCGGGGAGGCAAAGGACCCGGCGGAGAGAATCACCTCCCGGCTGGCCCGAAACTCCTGCGGGCTTTTGCCCGGCTTCCCGGCCAGCACACCGACGGCGCGGTCGCCGTCGATCAGTATTTTGCTCACCTGCGTATTCGTTAGTACCGTCAGGTTTTTCCGACCCATTACCGGCTTCAGGAAGGCGCTGTAGGCGGAGTGGCGTTTGCCGTCTTTGATCGTAAACTGAAAGAGGCCGGCGCCTGCCTGCTGCGCACCGTTGTAATCGTTGTTCCGCTCGAAGCCCGTCTCCGTGCAAGCGTCTACGAAAGCCGCCGCGAAGGGCGAGCGGTAACGGCTAGGAAATTCGACGTTGAGCTCTCCTTCCCTGCCGTGATAGTCATTGTCGATATCAACGTTGTGTTCGTGGCGGCAGAAGTAGGGAAGTACGTCTTCATAGCCCCAGCCGGCGTTGCCGAGGGCGGCCCAGTCGTCGTAGTCAGCGCGGTTACCGCGCACGTAGGCCATAGCGTTAGTGGAGCTGCTGCCGCCCAGTACTTTGCCACGGGGCAGATAAATTTTTCGATTCAGGAGTTGCTCCTGTGGTTCCGACCAGTAACCCCAGTCCACTGACGTCCGGTGCAGCTTCGGATAGCCGGCCGGGATAATGATGTTGGGGTTACGTACCGGCCCTCCGGCCTCGATCAGCAATACCTGATGGGCGGGGTTCGCCGAGAGGCGGTTGGCCAGCAGACAGCCGGCGGAGCCGGCGCCGATGATGAGGTAGTGGGGAGGCTGAGAAGTCATTAATTTTTGTTGTTGGGCTAATCAACTGACGACCACGGAGTGGTCTAATATCCTTAGCGTGGGGTGAAGGACACGAAGTGGACTTTACCCCACGCAAGGAGAGTATGTCTTGGGATGGCGGCGCTAAGCGCCGCGCAAACACATTTGCATCCTTACCCCGGATTTCATCGCTTTGCGACTACATCCGGGGCTAAGGATGTTAGACCACTCCGTGGTCAAGGAGGAGGAGCATCCTTGTCACGGATTTCGTCGCTTTGCGACTGCACCCGGGGCTAAGGATGTTGGACCACTCCGTGGTCGGGGTTCGGACACTCATTACCCGATCAAATGCCCCCCATCCGCCGTAAAGACACCACCCGTTGAGTAGCTCCCCAGGTCGCTGGCCAGGTAGAGCGCCAGGCCAACCATCTCCTCCGGCTGTGCCATACGCTGCAGGGGAAGTTGACTGACGAAGTGGTCGAGAATTTGCTCATTCTGCCAGAGCGCGGCGCTGAACTTGGTTTGGATCAGCCCCGGGCAAATGGCGTTGGCTCTGATATTGTCACTTCCCCACTCCCGCGCCTGGCTCTGGGTGAGCATGACCAGGGCGGCTTTGCTGACGGAGTAGATACTCATCATCGGCGAAGGCTTGAGGCCTTCCACGGAGGCAATGTTGATCACGGAGCCTTTGCCCCGTTTTTCCATGCTGGGTTTGCATAGGTTAGCCAGCAACATGCAGGCGCGAACGTTGACGTTCATCACCTTGTCGAAGACTTCGCCGGTCATCTGGTCGAGCGGACCAAAGACCGGGTTCGTCGCGGCGTTGTTGATCAGAATATCGATGCCGCCGTAGGTGGCGATGGTCTGCTCGACCAGGTTTTGTAGCTGCGCCTCGTCGCCTACGTGACAGGCGATGCCGGTGGCGGTAAGTCCGTCGGCGGTGAACTCCGCCGCAACGGCATCCACGGCGTCTTGTTTGCGGCTGCTGACGACGACGCTGGCACCGCATTCGGCCAGCCCGCGGGCAATGGCCTTACCGATACCTTTGGAAGCTCCGCTGATGATGGCTACGCGACCGCTGAGGTCGAATTTGTCTTTGATGTTGGGCATGGATTGAATGAGTGAATACAGGAATGAGAGAATGGAAGAATTATCCCGCATCGCAAAGTCGGAAAAATTTAGCGAAAATTCGCTACTCATTTATGCGTTGCTCTAAAAACCTTCTCCGGCACCTGCGTCCGCGCCCTACTTCTTTACCTTTGCCCCTATTTCCGCATTCTCCTAGTCACCCATTTTACATTCTCCCATTCTCTATGGCAGGTATACTTTATCTCATTCCCACTCCTCTTGGCGACAACGCGCTGCACACTATTCCGCAGTCAACGCTGGATATTATTCTTCCACTTCGTCACTTCGTGGTGGAAACCGGAAAAGTGGCGCGAAAATTTCTGAAGGAAGTCGGCGTTCCCCTGCAGGAATGCGAGTATTACGACCTCAATAAGCGGACGGAACGGGAAGACCTGCAGGACATGATCGGGGCGGCGGAGCGCGGGTTCAATGTTGGGGTGATGAGCGATGCGGGAGCCCCCGGCGTGGCGGATCCCGGCGCAAAACTGGTATTACTCGCCCACGAGCGTGGCGTACGGGTCGTTCCGCTGGTTGGCCCTTCGGCCATCCTGATGAGCGTCATGGCCGCTGGCCTGAACGGACAATCTTTCACCTTCAACGGCTACCTGAGCCCCAAACGGCAACAACTGGCGAAAGACCTGCGCCGCCTGGAGGCCAGCAGCCGGAAGGGCAAAACCACCCAGCTCTGGATCGAAGCTCCCTATCGCAACCAGGCCACCGTGGAGGTTGCGCTGCAAAGCCTTCACCCGGACACCCTCTTCTCCGTTGCCTGCGACCTGACGCTGGAGACCGAGTTTATCTTTACCGCTAAGGTGAAAAACTGGAAGAAAGACGTTGGAGCCGAACTGCAGAAACGGCCGGCGATGTTTTTGTTGCTGGGGTGAGGTATAAAACTTTCATTTTTTTCTGAAACTTCCACAACCTCCCTGCCTGCTTCTTGTTGAATTACCCACAACTCTCCGATATGAACGTTGCTGATCTGCTTGAAAAAGGACTAAAGAAAGAATGGCTCACCGCCGAAGAAGGCGTTTTCCTGTTGGAAAATGCGGACACGGCTGACCTGATGTACGTCGCTAACCAGCTCCGCTTTCAGGCGGTACCTAAAAAGGATGTCACCTGGATCATCGACCGGAACTCGAACACGACCAACGTCTGTATTGCCAACTGTAAGTTCTGTAATTTTTACCGGCGGCCGGGGCACGAGGAAGCTTACATCACGACCATCGAGGAGTATAAAACCAAGATCGAGGAGACCTTCGCCTTTGGCGGAGAGCAACTGCTCTTGCAGGGTGGCCACCACCCTGACCTTGGCCTGGAGTATTACTGTAAGCTCTTCAGTGAACTCAAAGAACTCTACCCCAACCTCAAGCTCCACGCCCTTGGCCCTCCGGAGATCGCTCACGTGGCGAAGCTGGAAGGCATGAGCCACTACGACGTGCTCAAAGCCCTGAAAGAAGCCGGCCTGGATAGCCTGCCCGGCGCCGGAGCGGAGATTCTCAGCGATCGCGTTCGCCGTTTGATCTCCAAAGGAAAGTGTGGCGGTGAGGAGTGGCTGGACGTGATGCGCGCTGCGCATCAGCTAGACGTCACCACCTCCGCCACCATGATGTTCGGCCACATCGAAACCAACTGGGAGCGGATGGATCACCTGGTGCGCATGCGCCAGGTCCAGAGCGAGAAGCCAGACCATGCTAAAGGCTTCCTTGCCTTCATCCCCTGGCCCTTCCAGGATGAGGACACCATCCTGAAAAAAATCAAGCGCGCCCGCAACACCGTTACCGGCGATGAATACATCCGGATGATCGCCCTGAGCCGCATCATGCTGCCCAATGTGACGAACATCCAGGCCAGCTGGCTGACGGTAGGTAAGAAGGTGGCCCAGATCTGTCTGCATGCCGGTGCTAACGACTTCGGCTCCATCATGATCGAGGAGAACGTGGTATCCGCCGCCGGCGCCCGCTGGCGCTTTACCGCCGATGGTATTCAGGAAGCCATCAAAGAAGCGGGCTTCCGCCCGCAGCTACGCACCCAGCAGTACGAATACCGGGACCTGCCGAAGCATATGGTGCAGCAGGAGCTGGTGGGGGAAGGGATGATTGTGGATTGAGGTGGCGTGCAACCATACATAGTTCCCGAATGTTTCAGTAGTAATCAAATCAAAAGATGATGACTTCCAAGCTATCCATCCAGTATCTCACCGATGAAGACGGCCAGAAAACAGCGGCAGTTATCCCCATTGATGAATGGCTTGAGTATTCTCGGTTTGTCGAGCAATACACTTCTATAAAGAACAGTATTCGTAGAGGCTTACAGGAAGTACAAGACATTAAAGCGGGTAAAATCGTACCTCAATCAGTAGAATCCTTTTTAGATGAACTCTAGAATTGTACTTACTGACGAGTTCAGGAGGCAAGCAAAGAAACTTGCTAAAAAACACAGATCGCTAAGTAATGATCTTCAGGCGCTTTTTAACTCACTTATCGAGAATCCTTACCAAGGAGATAAGATTGGAGAGAACCTCTACAAAGTGAGATTAGCGATTAAAAGTAAGGGAAAGGGAAAAAGTGGAGGTGCACGGGTAATTACTTATCTTGACATAGAAGTCATTGATGAAGAGCAAGAAATAGGCATAAACGTTTTGACCATTTACGATAAAGCTCAGGCAGAATCAATCTCTTCTGAATTTGTAAAAGCTATGATTGAGGAGATCAGGGCTGAAGAAGAATAATTTAATTCGTGAACACTTCACTTAAAAGGTGCACCCAGCAGTACGAATACCGGGACCTGCCGGAGCATATGGTGCAGCAGGAGCTGGTGGGGGAAGGGATGATTGTGGATTGAGGTCGTGGTAGCCCTTCCTGATTGTCGCCCGCTCTTAGCTCTACAATAAAACTTACCTTGGGGGTAAGCTTTTAACGCGCTAAGATGAAGTACACCGTTTTTCTGGCAGTCACCTTTCTGCTATTCTCCTGCAACAAAAATTCAGGAACGAACACCTCTTTTGTTCAGGATTTAACAGCGCTGGAAAAGGCCATTGAACAGGCAACTCCCGGAGATGAGATTGTGCTCGCAAACGGAAGCTGGAAGGACGTACAAATTGACTTTTACGGAAAGGGAACAGCCTCCCAACCGATAATTTTGCGCGCTGAGAACCCCGGCAAGGTGTTTCTGGAAGGAAAATCTTCCCTCTATCTGGGGGGTGAGTATTTAGTGGTTGAAGGTTTATATTTCAGGAATGGCTACTCCCCCAGAAGCAGTATTGTAGCCTTTAAAATCGGGCAAGACTCCACGGCCTTCCACAGCAGGATAAGCAATTGTGTGATTGAAGGCTTTACCAAGCCCAGCCGCCTGATTAATGATCACTGGATTGAATTCTACGGCCAACATAATCAGCTGGACCATTGCTACATCGCTGGTAAATCGAACGATGGGGAAACCTTGCGGGTGTTCCATACCGGAAACCAGAATACGAGTAACTACCATCAGATTGTCAACAACTACTTTGGCCCAAGGCCGAGAAAAGGAGGCCCCAGAGCCGAGACAATCCGTATCGGGGATAGCAAAACGCACATGACCCCCGGCTACGTAAACGTTGCCGACAATTATTTTGAAGCCTGTAACGGAGAAGTTGAAGTTATCTCCGATAAAACCAATTTCAACACCTTCAGGAATAATATCTTCTATAAATGCGAAGGCTCACTGGTGTTGCGCCACGGGAGCTTTGCTAAAGTGGACGGCAATATCTTCATTGGAGGAGACGAGTCCGGGTTTTATGGCGGTGTCCGGGTCATTAACACCGGGCACTGGATTACCAACAACTACTTCTACAAAATAAATGGGGAGGTATTCAGAAGCCCACTGGCGATGATGAATGGTATCCCTAAATCCCAGTTGAACCGCTACCGGCAGGTGACTGACGTTGTCGTGGCCCACAACACCTGGGTTAATTGTAAATCGCCCTGGCAGGTTGGTGTGGGGCAGAATATTGCCAGTGCTGATGTGTTGCCGGAAGTCGAAATACGCTCTGCTCCGCCCATCCGATCCATCATTGCGAATAACCTCATCTACAATGATCAGGCCGACGATTCTCCAGTGGTGAATCACTCCAGTATTGACGGTGTTCTTTTCCGGAATAATGTGCTCCATAATGATGGTCTTACCTTTACGAAGTACGATGCACTACAGCTGCAGGACGTGAAAATGACGCAGATTAATGAATGGCTCTTCGCCCCTGAAGAAGGGCTGTCCGGCTTTCTCGACAGCCTCTACAATGGCTTTGATTTTGATAAAATAGAGCAGGACCTGTTTGGAAGTTCCCGGGCGGATAAAAACCTCGTCGGCGCCATAAGCCAGTTGGCTAAAGCGGAAAATTATCAACTGGACCAGAGTCGGTACGGCCCTTCGTGGTTTTCGACGAATAGGGCTACGGCTGAACCAGCCGTATTGACGGCATCCTCCAAAGCGGGTGAGCTGGCCCGTCTACTTGACCAGGCCGAGGCCGGGGATATTATTGAGCTAACCGATAAAGAATATACGCTCAATGGCTCGCTCAAAATCGATAAGGAAATCATCATTCGCTCAGCCGGAGAAGACAAAGCGCAACTCCTTTTTTCGGGAGGAGAAAGCACCCCTGCCTTTGAAATGAACCCCAAAGGAAGTCTCCGGCTGAAGAACATTCGTATTAAGGGTAAGGCCGGGCAATTAGCTTTTGCGCCGCTGAAGGAAAACATGTCTTCTGCCTACAAGCTGTTGGTTGATGACTGTGAAATTGAAGGCTTCTCTTACCTGCTTAAGGCTTCTAAGGGCTCTTTTGCTGATTCCATTACGGTCAGTAATACCCTCATTCAAAACTGTGAAAATGGCTTTGTACTCGCCGCTGATGAAAAAGGCGACTATAATGCAGAGATGGTTTCCATTGATAAGTGCTCCTTCATCAACGTACAGCGCAATGTCGTCCATTTCTATCGGGGTGGATACGATGAGTCAACCATCGGCGGCTTTCTTAGCATTACGAATAACAACTTTATGAACTGCGGCGCAAAAGAAGAGAGCAGTGTCCTGCTTAAAACCCGGGGTATTATCAATGTATTTATTACCGGCAACACCTTCAGGCAAAACCCCGTGAAGCTGGTAGCGCTGCTATGGGGCGAGAAGAACAATCACCACCGGGATAACACTATGGTTAATTCTGGAGAGATTAAGGTGGAAGAGCAGCAAAAGTTGGAGATACTTTACTGATTTTGCCCCGGTTTTTAAGGTTTGGAGCTTTATCTGCGGGCCGGAATAAGGCTTTTATGTCCAATCCTGTTAATCACTCCAGCGAAAATTCGCTAACACTCGTCGATAATCCATCCCGATTCATCGACATGGGGTAGGTTTTAACAGAATCCGATCAGAGTTTTACCCCCGAACCAGTGGTCAATCTTGACTAATCGGCCGACGAACTTTTCCGACTTCGTCAGGAAAAGAATTCGGCGGACGACTATTCAGATCACGCAAATTTCATTGATATGAGTCATACTATTATCGACCATTCCAACAGTAAGTCATTTTTCAATATGGCCTGGATAGCCTTCGTATGTGCCACCCTTGGCACCATTGCGGGCATCATCCTGCTGGAGGCTACGCTGGCCGCCAAGGGCTTTCTGGCGATGGGCTTCGTGTTCACCATCAGTGCCTGCTTTACACTGGCCAAGGTGATGCGAGACCGGCACGAATCAGAGCGTCTCTACAACAAAGTGGAACGGGCCAAGACGGAGCAGTTCCTGAGTGAGAAGGAGAATCCCGGAGGGAGTTTCTAGTGGTCGAGTATTTACGGAGCCGACCACTAAGAGATCAGGGCGCACACGCAGGTGCAGGGGGGAAGTCTTTTAACAGCATGGCTTTCAAAGAAACATTCCCTTGCACCTGCGTCCGCGCCTCCTTTTCTTTCGCCAGCCCTTACCTTACGGCCAAAGTCGATCATACATGAAAAATTTCTCCCAAAAAGTAGTTGTCATCACCGGAGCTGGTTCCGGCATCGGTCAGGAGCTAGCCATGCAATTTGCCGCTAAAGGCGCCATTCTGGCCCTCAACGACTGGAACGAAGAGGCCCTGAACGAAACCTGGGAGATCCTTCCGGAAGAGTCCCGCGGCTACATGGAAGCCTTTGACGTGGGAGACCGCAAAAAGGTCGAAGAATTCGCCGCCAGCGCGCGTAAAGCGCTGGGCCGGATTGACGTGGTGATCAACAATGCAGGGATGACGCTGGAAATTCGCCCCGTTATCTACAGCGAAGTCGAAGACTACGAAAAAGTGCTCCAGGTTAACCTCTGGGGCGTCATTTATGGCTCCCTGGCCTTCCTGCCCCTGCTGCGCGAGCAAAAGGAGAGCTGTCTCGTCAATATCAGCAGTGTCTTTGGCCTGATGGGCTTCCCGGGGCAGGCACCCTATAACGTGAGTAAATTCGGCGTACGGGGCTTTACCGAAACCCTGCGGGTGGAGATGCGGGGAACCGGGCTGCAGGTCGTCTGTGTACACCCCGGTGGCATCCGGACGAACATCGCTAAAAACGCAGTGGCCACTGATCAGGCAGCACACGACCGCTTCGTCAAAAACTTTGAGAAAAACTCTCCTACTACCGCCGATCAAGCTGCAAAAGTCATCATCTCCGGTATCCTGCGGGGTAAGAACCGGGTAACGATTGGCTCCGACGCCAGCTTCATCGATAAAATCACCCGCTTAATGCCCGAGAGCTATGAACGGGTGCTGGCGAAAAGCCTGGATCGGGCCAAATTTCTGTCCAGGGGAAACCGTAAGCAGTAAGCAATGTCCAGGCACTTCGTTTTTTTATTTGACGCCCTCGGCGCGCTTTTATCGGCGCTGCTGCTAGGCCTGGTATTGCCTGCGATGCAGGAGTATATCGGTATGCCAGTCAGTATTCTCCACTTCCTGGCGGGTATAGCCTGCGTTTTTCTTCTTTATTCTTCGGTTTGTTACTTCTTCGCCCGGGAAAAGTGGCTCCCCTTTTTGAAAACGGTTATCCTGGCGAATTCTATCTACATACTTGTTTCTGTAGGGCTGATCTTTTACCACTTTCAGCAGCTGACGGGTCTGGGGATCACCTACTTCATTCTGGAAATAATCGTGCTCTTCGGAGTGGTGGCCTATGAAGCCCGGGTTTATCGGAAAGGAGAATTGGAAGTTGCCTGAAAATGGCTAGGGATAGGGCTCTATACAGATACAACCGGCTAAGCGGCTGTAACGTTTCTCTATCATTCTTCCCTCCTACATTCACTCCTTCCCTCATTCTCCCCTTCTCCCATGCCACACGCCATCACCGTTAATGACCTGTCCGTTTCTTACGACCGTAAGCGGGTGCTGAATAACATTTTTCTGGAAATTGAGGAAGGGCACCGTTACGGTATTCTGGGGCCCAACGGATCCGGAAAGTCGACCTTGTTAAAAGCAATGTTGGGGCTGATCGATGATTATACCGGCACCATTCAGGTCCTGGGGCAAGACGTTCAGCAGGTGCGCAAGCGGGTCGTCTACGTACCTCAACGGAGTGAGATTGACTTCACTTTTCCGGCAACAGTACGCGACGTTGTCTTGATGGGCCGTTACCCTCACAAACGGGTCTTTCAACGCCTCAATGCGGCAGACAATACCATGGCCGAAGCGGCCATGCGGGAGTTGGACATCCTGAACCTGCAGGATCGTCAGATCGGAGAATTATCCGGCGGCCAGCAGCAAAGGACCTTTCTGGCCCGGGCGCTGGCGCAGGGAGCGGACATTCTATTGCTGGATGAGCCTTTCGTTGGCGTCGATATTCCCACCGAAGAAAAAATTATTGAAGTATTGCGGAAGCTCTCTGCAGAGGGCAAAACCCTGATGGTCGTTCACCACGACCTGCAGGCAGTCCCTGAATACTTTGACCACGTCATCCTGCTCAATCAACGGCTCATTGCTTACGGCCCCACGGAGGAGGTCTTTACCCCTGAGGTGCTAAAGCGCGCCTTTGGCGGTCAGCTGGCGCTCTTGCAACAGGCAGGGCAGATGTAGAGGGTAGAACTGTAGGCGGTAGATTGTAAATTTGTAGGCAATTACCAGAACTGCCGACTACAAAGTGCCCCATGAGCAAGCCTCCGAAGAATGACCCTACTGCCCTGAAGGATGCCTTCATGAAGCTTTTGCGCAATAAGCGCAATGAGGCGGGGTACTTTAAGGCGCGGACGAAATTGGTCTGGGAAAAATTCTTTGGCAAGCACGTGGCGGATAATACCCGGGACATGATGGTCCGGAACCGCAAACTCTACGTCTACGTCAATAATGCGCCGCTGCGCAATCAACTGATGATGGTGCGGGAAGGCATCCGGAAACGGCTGAATGAGGAGTTTGGAGAAGAGTATTTAGAGGAGGTGGTGATCAAATAGGGACTGGCTGCACTATCCAAAAAACAACCACTCCATCGCCCGCGGAAATTCCTCTCCCCAGCGGGCTTCATTATGTTGGCCAACGGGATCAATGACGACCTTGAATTCCACCAGTTGAGACTTTGTTGCCTGTTTTAATTCTTCTTCAAAGCGGAGCATGTCTGATACCATCGACTTGCTTTCCGCCTCTCCGCCGTAGAGATAAATTTTGCCCCTGAACTTGTGCGTCAGCCGCATAATGTGGTAAGGGATCTTTGGGATTACCCAAAGCGAAGGGCTGAAGATCATCAGCCGGTCGTAAATCGTAGGGTAAATGATTCCCGCATAGATACTGATCAGTCCGCCGAGGGAGCTGCCCCCGATGCCCGTATGCTCTGCTCCCGGCAGGGTGCGGAAATGCCCGTCGATGTATGGCTTGAGCGTTTCGGCAAGGAAACGGATGTATTGCCGCCCCTCTCCGCGCCCCAGCTTGGTTTTGAAGGAGGGCGTAAACTCGCTGATGCGTTCTTCGGCAGCGTGATCGATGGCAATGATGATCACATCTCCTTTTCCCCGGCCAGCCATGCTGGCCAGTTGTTTGTCTACTCCCCAGCTGCCGTAGGGAGCGTGCTCATCAAAAAGGTTTTGACCGTCCTGTAAGTATAAAACCGGATAGTGCTTATCCGTTTCGTAGTAGTCATGAGGTAACAGGGCTGCTACCCGTCGGGTGCGAATGAGCTCGGGAATCTCAAAAGATTCATTGAGCACCACGATCTTGGGAAGATGCTCCTCCCGGTAGTGAAGCCCTGCGCCAGCCCATACTTTTACCTGATCAGGCACGGACCAGTCTTTATCGACGTAGCGACTGTGGTTTAAGGCATTTTCGCCGTGTTGCCCCAACTCTACGCCTTCCCAGCCTCCCCGGGCGTATTTGTATTCGATGTGTGTCAGGCTGTCAGGTAGATCTAGACTGATTTCGAACTGACCGGACTCGGCAGTCTCCTCAAGCCGGAATTCTTCTTTCCCTATTGCCCAATTATTAAAGTTTCCGGCCACGTAGATGGGCCGGTCATCAGTAGTTGTATCGGTAATCAGACGGAGGGTACGTTGGGGCATTCGAATGATGGATAAAGTTGGTGGGCAAAACTAAGCTTTCAAATTGAACTGCGAAGTGCTTATGACTATGGTTATAGAGGGTGGCGAAAAAAAGTCCCTATCTTTAGTAACGATAACGCTATTCATCCCATAAAGCGGTGAAACGGTCAAATCCTGCTTGGTTTGGCACACCTCTTTATTGTTCTCAATTACAACACGATGCGAATTACGAAACTGTTTTACCTGTCATTGGTATGTGTGGTCCTCACCTGGGCTGCCTGCGAAGATGATGATATGCCTACTCCGCAATGCGACTATACGGTTCCCGATATTGCTCTTAGCGACGGAAACTGTTCTCCGCAATTGCTGGAGTTTTTCAAAATCAACGAAGAGCAACAGGGCGTCATTCCTGACCTGCCCAAAGACTGCCCTTCCGCATCTCCCTGGGGCCGGACCTTCCGGATCGAGCCCACAAATAATGGAGACATTGACATTCACTTCTACAATGGCACCCGTGCCTGGGCGAACATTCAGGTGTTTGGGGTGGAAGGCTGCACAACGGACTTCGTAGAAGCCTTAACCTCCTGTATTTTCACAAACGCTGCTGCACAAATCATCCCGATTACCGGCGCTACCGGCTTTACGGATATTTACGTCACGGTTGATCTGGTTACCTCGGGGCCCGGCACTAACCTGGAACCTTACTTCCCGGATGACCCTCAGCAAGGTGGTGAGTACATTGCTTTTGGAGCTTTTAACGAAAGCCCGGGCCATAACAACTCTTTCAGTTACCGTGGCATCAGCCCCCAGAATGAACTGGAACGCTTAGACTTTTCCTGTGATGGAGGTTCTACCCAGCGCGTCATCATTGGTACTTGCAACCCTAATCTTGACCTCAATTCCTGGAAACAGGAAATTGGCCTCGAAGAAAGTGAGTGTTATGACAGCCCGGAGGGTATGGTTTGCGCAATGGATGTACCCCCTGGCCTTGACCCGGATTTAACGGGTAACGCACTGGCCAAAAAACGCCCCCGCCAGAACACGGATGACTACTACGTGGACGAAGACTTCATCATTTCTATTCCGGCTCCGGGGACTAACGGCCTGCAGGATATTGATTTCCTGGAGCAGCGAAAACAAACTGAATTCCTGGAGTGCCTGGTTTTCCAACTGGGAGAAGGTTCCACAGCTGATGAAGGAGACCAGCTGGTCGTGACGATGATTGACAGTGGAATTGAACTGGGAGGTAACTGGGACGAAGTATGGGGGAACCACGTCAATAAGTTCCTGAAGTTTGCCCCTTACCTGGACACAGGACTGTACGGCTACGATTTCTTCAACGCCAAAAATGTGCCGGATGATGAAACGGGCCATGGCACCAACACTGCTGGCGCGCTTATTGGTACCTATACGGGAGATCTACCACTGACGGTGGTTCACCATAAGATTTTCGGCCCCGACGGAAACTCCACCTACTTTGGTGCCGTAGTGGCTACCTGGGAAGCCGCAAAAATGAAAAGCGATGTCATCAATATGAGCTGGGGAGCTTACCCCGACGAACGACCCGATGCGCTGGCCTGCGCCATTGGTTTCGCAAGGTCCCAGGGATGTATTGTCGTTGCTGCAGCCGGTAATGACCAGGAGAATCTGGACTTCCGTCCGCAGTACCCCGCTGTTTTCTCCTTGGAGTTCGACAATGTGGTTACGGTAGGCTCTTATCTCTACATTCCGGGCAGTGATGCGCTGGAAGTAGATCGCGTGGAGGAATTCTCAAACTTCAGTCCTGGCTCCGTAACGTTGGGTGGCTACCTATCCGCTAAAACGCCAACGTATGGTGGTACGGACTTCAACTTTCTGGCGGGAACGTCGATCTCTGCTCCGCTGGTCTCCAGCCGGATCGCGAAGTCGCTTGGAAGAGGAGAAGACGTGGCCACTTACCTCTTCAACCAACAACAGTCCGGTAACCTGATTGATGACTTTGTGCTGGGCCGCTGGCAGCCCATCTGTCCGACGTTCGACGACTTCTAACGGTCTGGAAATAAACCATCGGGTGGAGATGTTCAAATTTTGTCCACCAGCCTGAAATTACACATGTGGGCCGGTCCGGGGTGAAAACCCCGTGACCGGCCCACGTATTTTATTCGGATACTAAGTTAAGCTTTCCCGCTCGGCAAGTTGCCCAAGCAGCTTCTTCATTTTTCGCTCGATGTAGGCTTGGGGCATTGCCTCCTTGCCGGTATAAATGAACATCAGGGCCAGTTGCTTCGCCGGCGGTGCCCATTGCTTTCTCGGAGTATTCCCCTGCACCTGCGTGTGCGCCCCAATGAGCCGCTTTTGTAGTCGATAGGCTTCCTGCACGCGACGCTTGATCAGGTTTCGGTCTACCGCTTTTTTGAACCTGCGCTTGGGTACCACGAAGGCCACCTGATACGGAAAGGTCCCCCGGACTTCTTCTGCCTCAGCGTATACCAACCGTAGTGGATAAGAACTAAGGGAGCGGCCGGACTTGCCAAAAAGCCGGCCAATCTCTTTACGGGATTTCAACCGCTCATTGCGGTGAAACTTATTGCTCATGGAAGGCCTTTACGACTTTGTTCATCCGGCGGGAGTTGGCCCCCAGATCACTGTGGCCTACCCGGCTGGCACTGCGATAATGGATCAGCTTCGCCTCCTCGTCAAAAAGAAATTCCACATCGTCCGTGAAGGGAATCAGGAAGGTCTTAAAGGTGTAATGCAGGTAATTACCGGATTCACTTTTGAGCGTTGTACGGGGCATGGAGTTGATGGCTCGTTTCAGCTTTTCCTTAGCTTCCTCAAACGTTCCGGTGTAGGGTATTGCCTCCCGCTTTTTGTCCGCCTGAGCGGTTTGCGTACTGACACAATTGGGGCTTTCAGGGCATTCTTTTAGCTGGCTGAGCATATCATCTTTTGGATGAATAATTGCGGAAAGAGCCGCTTTGTTCACCGGCTTAGTATCTGAGCCGATGGCCAGGCTGGCTAAAACTTCGTTGTTATCAATGGCTCTTACCTCAGCCAGCAGCTGTAAGCCGGAGGCCCCGGCCAAAAAATGCAGCAGTCCAAAATTTTTCTCTCCGATCAGTGGGCTTACCCGATGGGCGTTGGGCTCGTCCGCAGCTTCGTACGAGTGCGTCAGGCCGCTGGCCGTGATTTCGTAGAGGAATTGGTCTTCAATAGCTACCCGGCTGATTTCCGCCAGATGGCGGTCACCGCTCAGCAGAATGGGAAGGGCTGGCCGCGTGGCTGACAATAATGCCAGCAGGCGCTCCCGGGCAGCCGGGAAGAGATCCCATTTTTCGTACCCATGCTCCTGGGGAAGTACCTGAATACTGCTGCCAATGACGTGAGCCGCAGCGGGGCTGTTCGTTAATTCTTTTTCCAACCAGGCCCACTGGGCCTCTCCCAGTATGTCTCCATTAGCATTCTGCCCGTAGCGATGACCCTTTTTGGT
Source organism: Neolewinella agarilytica (assembly GCF_900110645.1). Lineage (GTDB taxonomy): Bacteria > Bacteroidota > Bacteroidia > Chitinophagales > Saprospiraceae > Neolewinella > Neolewinella agarilytica. The sequence goes on along the minus strand of NZ_FOFB01000008.1, from coordinate 111,310 downwards.
GGGGGGGACAACGGCATCCCGGAAATACCGGGTGTCCAGCAGGATGATTTTGACCGAATTATTTCCTTCTCCTACGGTATAGCTTTGGTAAACGCCAGCCTGACTACGCACGGCCGCATCCGCCGGGACATCTAGAAAGTCAAGTAACAGCTCCTGGGCCATTTCTTTATGTTCCCACTCTTTTCCGCCGTCGTTCAGACCATAATCGTGATCGTCATAGATGCCATATACCTGCTTTACGGAGGCCAAAAAAGCGGCATATTCGGGGGCATTTTTTTGGCGATCGAACTCGGCCTGGAGCTGGTCCCGGTCTCCGGTATCAGCGTAGACGTTGTCGCCCAGCCACAGCCAGGTTTCGGGTTTGTTTTTAGCAATAACGGGCCAGAAGTCCTGGGGTTTGTCCTCCCGGTTGCAGCTGCCAAAAGCGATTGTCATCAGACCTTCAGGGGGCGACAGGTCGGCCACCTCCAGGGTGTCAGGTTCCACGTTTTCAGAAGCGCCGGCCAGATAAAAGGCGCCACCAATGATGGCGAGCACAAGGGCAGCAATAACTTTCAGGATGGTTTTAAGCATAGCGACGACGGACGAGTTCGATGAATTCACGGGCGGTTTCCACTTTCGTTTCTTCACTCCAGTCAAAGCGGCGGGCGATGCTTTCCAGCACAGGCCGGGCTGCGGCAAAGGAGCCGGAAGTGTTGAGCGTCCGGAGGGTGGTATTGAGTAGTTCGTTGTCATCTCCGAAGAGGTCCCGGCTAAAGAGTACGCGATTGTTGATCGTCAGGGCGCGGGTCAGGTCAGCCAGCGGCTGGCGGCCAAAGGGGCTGGCCGGACCTTCATCAGCGAACAGCGCTGCGGCATCAACGCTGCTGGCCGGAGTGGGGGCGGGCGGGGGAGGCGGCGCCGGAGGAGGTGTGGGGGTCACGCGTGGCGCAGGCGCAGGCGCCGGTACGGGCACGGGTGGAGGCGCCGGGGTAGCGGCAACCGGAGCCGGAGCGGGTGGAGGTGGTGCGGGCGCGGGCGCGGGCGCAGGTGCCGGGGGAGGTACCGGAGCAGGGGCAGGCGTCACTTTAGGCGCTGCGGGCGCTGCCGCCCGGGGTGGAGCCGGTTGGTCCTGGTGGCCAGCATAAATTTCATACAGCTCTCGCAGATAACCGAGCATCAGGTCTCGCTCCATGGCGGAGATCTTGTGTCCTTCGCCTAGTTGCAGGCTTTTGTGCAAGGCGGTAATTCGGCTGATGAGGCGGTCGGCTGGTGACTGAGGCATGGATCCGTAAAGTTGTTGTTTGGGGAAGGCTAAAAGTAAGGCCAGAAAGTGGCTTGATCACTTTTGCAAAAATAAAGACTCTCGTACTCACCCGGAAAGAGAGGAAAAATCTTTGGTGGCATAACGTATTCCGGAAGAGATCTAATATTTTTTGTTCCTCCTGAACCATGGCTCTTTCTCACGGTTCTCATAGAGAAGCGTAGGTTTGAACCCCGGCATTTCTCCACCGTGGCTTATATTTAGCCAGTAACTTTCCTAAAACGAGCGAAATTTCGCTACATCGATATGGCAACAGCAACTAAAAAGCCCGCTTCGCGGACCAAAAAGACTTCCACCGCCAAAAAGAATGGCACGGCCAAAGGCCTGAAATACAGCAAAGAGCAATATCTGGAATGGTATACGCTGATGCTGCGTATCCGCCGTTTTGAAGAGCGGGCCTTAATGTCTTATGGTCAGCAGAAGATCCGCGGTTTTTGCCACGTCTACATTGGTCAGGAGGCCGTTGCGGCGGGCATGGAAAGTGTAATTACTAAAGATGACGGTATTGTGACGGCCTACCGCCAGCACGGAACGGCCCTTGGCCGTGGCGTTACCATGAAGGAGGCGATGGCTGAGCTTTATGGCAAAGCCACCGGTATTGTGAAGGGCAAGGGAGGCTCTATGCACTTCTTTAGCAAAGAGAACAAGTATTTCGGAGGCAACGGCATCGTTGGTGCTCAGATTCCGATCGGCACCGGTATCGCCTTCGCTGAAAAGTACAATGGCACAAAGAACCTCTGTGTCGTCATGTTTGGCGACGGTGCTTCCCGCCAGGGCGCCCTTTGGGAAAGCTGGAATATGGCCATGACCTGGAAAATCCCCGCCCTCTACATCTGTGAGAACAACGGCTACGCGATGGGAACAAGCGTAGAGCGGACGAGTAACGTCACCGATATGTCTAAACTCGGTGCCAGCTTCGAGATGCCTTCAGAGAGTGTTGATGGTATGGACCCCGCAGCCGTCCATGAGGCCATTACCCGTGCTTCAAAGCACATCCGCTCCGGCAAAGGTCCTTACTACCTGGAAATTAAGACCTACCGCTATAAAGGACACTCCGTTTCTGACCCCGCCAAGTACCGCGAAAAGTCAGAAGTTAAAGAATACCAGGATCGGGATCCCATCAAGGTGACCGAAAAACTGATCCTCGATAACGGCCTCGCTACGGAAGATGAAATCAAAGCCATCAAGAACAGCGTTAAGGAAGAAGTTGCCGAGGCAGCCAAGTTTGCTGAAGAAAGCCCCTGGCCGGACGCCTCCGAGCTTTACACGGATAACTACTCCGAGCCTTACCCCTTCCTGACGTAGTCAGAAAATAAGGAGATAGTCCTTTTTTTACAGGACCCAGAGCGATCAGCAAGAGCACCGAAATGTTCCCCTGCTGATCGCTTTTTTTGTGCCCGTAGGTTTGTTTATCCCCATCAACTCAACAATATCCCGACATTCCTTATCTTTGCGCTCGCTTTCGGGGCTCCGCTGATACGGGGCCTTTCAAATTATTGAGATAATGGCAAAAAAGAATAACATTGGTCGTCGTCCTACGGGAACACCAAGCACAGGTCGGACTCGCGGAACTGCTAGCCCCACTATTGAGGGTGATGATACCCTGGTAGACATTGTTGAAGTTCGTGATCAGGGCCTCGACTTTTTTGAGCGTAACCGTAACACGATCATTTACGGCGCGCTCCTGATTGGTGCACTAATTGCCGCTTACTTCATTTACCAGACTTTCGTTAAGCAACCCGCTGAACGCAATGCCGCTGCTGCTATGGAGCAGGCACAGGTACAGTTCGAACGGGACAGCTTCAGTCTGGCACTGGCTAACCCCGGTCAGGGCGGCCTCGGTTTCCTCGATATCATTGATGATTACGGAAGTACGGAAGCTGGTAACCTGGCCAACTACTACGCAGCCGTTAGCTACCTCAACCTCGGTCAGTACGAAGCAGCACTTGACTTCGCTAAAGCATTCAGTGCGGAAGGGCAATTGCTCCCCGCCATGAAATACGGCATCATCGGTGATGCTGAAAGTGAACTGGGCAATACGGACGCTGCCATCAGCGCCTACGAAAGTGCCATCAGTGCTGCTGGCGAAAACTTCGTCACGGGTGGTTACTACCTCAACAAGCTTGGCCTGCTGCTACGGAGCCAGGGCCGTACGGACGAAGCACTGGCTGCTTTCCGCCGCCTTAAGACCGACTTCGGTCAGAGCCCGGAAGCTGCTTCCGCTGACAAGTACATCACGATGCTGGAAATGGCCCAATAGCCAATCCTGGTTTCCAAATAAGAGAAAGCCTCAACAGTATCCGTACTGTTGAGGCTTTCTCCTTTATGGGGAGTAGTCTCTGGCTTACCTGCTTTCAGCAGCATTCCTAAGCCTGAAAAGTTGACTACTCGACCTTAACCTTATATTGAAAGGTATTTCCCACTGACTTGCCGTCGAAATGTATACTGATCAAATGGCCCTTCACGCCTGAAAGAGTATGGCTGCGGGTTTCCCGCTTATTGCTTTTTTGAGAATTCACTTCGTTGAACCACCCTGTTTTCAGCTTAGTGTAGGTTCCATTACGGTTTACTTTACAGATAACGTAGCTGGTTTTTCCCTTGCCGTCAAGTTCCCGGATATTAACGGTGAGTTTGCTCTTATTGGACGGCACCGAACTGATGTACATCCGGCCTCCGCTGGAGACTATCCGGCCTTGCTCCCATTTGCCAAAGTTGAGACGGCGCGGACCGATGGTTGCCCAGGAGGAAGATTTACGGTTCCAGAACTTAACCATTTGGTCAGTCAGGTATAAATATGTGCTGGGGTTGGATAAACACTGCGGGAAATTGTTAGGAGTACAGCCTTTAGCCTTAAGTATCCGGGATATTTCACCATTGAGGTCAGACACCACGCTCGGGGCTGATTTACAACTTTGGGTATGTGCTAACCCAAAGCAAAAGAAAAGGAGTAGTGCGGAAAAAGAGATTCTCATAGTTGTTGAATTTGAATGAATGTGGAAGCACTAATTTTTTTGCCGGCCTTTCCTTCGCCGTTTATCAATCAGTGGTGCGGCAATGTCGTCGATCAAAACATCCAGCCAGTTTCGTTTTGCCGCAGTTTGCGGACGTGCATTTCCGGTGCTGGAAGGACGACTGTTCTGGCGCATCAGTGTTTGTTGTTCGGGAGTGAGGACGGTAGAGATCCGGGCACGGAGGGCCCGGCGGCGGGCTTTTTTCGCCTGAGGCGAATCTGCTTTTGGAGTGGACTGAAACTCGCGTAGGATAGCTTCTACCTGCGGTAGTTGCTCGTCGGTCAGTTGAAGTTTTGTGGCAATTTTGGCCAGCGTGTTCCCCACGGGGGAAGAAGCCGGAGCGGTAATGGTCATTTCCTCCTCCCCGTAACCTTCCTCTTCCTGCGCAAGCAGAAGAGGAAGGCTACCGATGAAGAGCAGGCTAATCAATAGTAAGCGCATGCTGGTCTTTTTTAGTTTCGCTTTTTGATCACGATTACCTCGTCGCCAAACTCTTCAAGAAAGGCTTGCAGGATACTTCTGCGTTCTTTCTCATCCCGCTTGTTACGGAAGTGAGTTTTTACTTTGGTTTGCTGACGAGGGTTAAGACACTCAAGTAGCGCCTTCTGGAAGGCGGCTAATCGCTTTTTTTGCTGGGCCTTGCTGCTGGCAGGGTTATTACTGTTGGCCGTACAGAACTGTACCGCTTTTTCCTTGAGGCACTTCATCTGGTTGTAGTCCAGGTCGAGGTGCTGGTCCAGGGTTCCCAGATGTTTTTTGGCGATGGTGGCACAAGGATTGGAGCCCGCCTGAGCAGCAACAGAAACGGCCAGGCCACAAACAATCAGGCAGGAGAATAATAGTCGGAAAATCATAACGGATGATTGGGTTATTGCCTTTTTTCATAAAGACAGGGTGATTGAAAATTCGCTCTAGGGACGAGGAATGCTGAGGGAATCCATAACCCCAAGGGATTTTTCCTTAAATTCGTCAGTGACAACAAGGAATAAAACGCTAACAATTGGCTTGGTGCAAGCCGGCATCCCTTCTTTATTAAGACACTCTTTTTGATATGCAATCAGCCACGGACCTGGAGCTGGTGGCAGCCTTCTGTAAACAAGACGAAAGGCAGGCATTAGGCATCCTGTATCAACGGTACGGGCATTTGGTGGTAGGTCTTTGCCTGGACTACCTGAAGGACCGCGAAGCGGCCAAAGACGCTACCATGGACGTCTTTGAGAAAGTAACTTTAAAGGTCTGTAACCAACCCATTGAGACTTTTCGGGCCTGGCTATTCTATACCAGCAGGAACCACTGTATTGATCTCCTGCGCAAAAAAATCAGGCTTCGGGAGCGGGAAAGTAAAATTTCGTCGGAGCTGGTTGTGGAATCCATTGATGCTGACCGTCCCTTAAGTGAAGAACGGCTAACCATGTTGCCCGATGCGCTGGCGAAACTGCCCGCGGAGCAGGCACGGTGCGTGAAGTTGTTTTACCTCCAGGGGAAATCCTATAATGACGTGGCCGAAGCCACGGGGTATGACCTCAAGAAGGTAAAGAGCTACTTGCAGAACGGCCGGCGTAACCTTCGTATTAATCTCGAAAAAATGGCGCATGAGCAATCCTAACAGGCAAGACCGGCAACGATGGATCCGGGGAGAAGAATCTCCCGATATGGATGACTTCGGGCGGTCCGCAGATCGTGGGCGTAAAGAATTATCAGCGGATGTCGAGGCAGCGGAGCTGATGAAAGAACTCGACCTGGCCTTTGCGGCTAAGTTTGGTGACCTCGATAAAAAAGAGGGTTCCTCGACTAGCTCAGTAGGGGGCGCTACCGCAGGTGCAGAGAAAGATCCGAAGAGCCATGAAGGGGCCACCGTTCGCCGGCTCAGCCGGCTGTATGCCATCGCTGCTGCAATCCTTTTACTGATTGCTGCTGGCTCCTGGTGGCTTACTCACCAGCCGGCAATGGACTATGAAGCGCTCTACGCCGAGGCTTTTACTCCTTACGCCAATGAGCTCGATAGCCGGACCATGGGCGGCGAAGACAGCCCGGCATCGCTGGATGAAAAGCTGGCGGCTGCCAGCCTCGCCTACGATCGCCGCGACTACGCGGCGGCGGCAACTGCCTTTGCCGATTACCTCGCCTCTGCACCTGCGGCCGCGCCTGCTTCTGCCCGTCTTTACTACGGCATCAGTCTCCTCGGTGCCAACAAAGCCGGGGAAGCTATCCCGGTCTTTGACGAACTCGCTAATAACAACGCCAGCTACCGCGACACTGCACGCTGGTACCAGGCACTTGCCTTACTGCGCAGTCAACAGCCAGATGCTGCCAGGCAAATACTTACTGATATTTCTTCTTCTCCGTCATCCCCCTTCGCCCAACGCGCGAATACTCTTCTTAAGGCCATGCAGTAGCCAAAATTACTAATGCTATGAAACGTTTTATTCTCCTTTCTCTGTTGAGCTGTTTTTCGCTCTTCCTCTCCGCCCAGGAAACCGATCCCATCGAGAATCGTTACATCCCCATCTTTCAGGACTACGAAGAAAAGCTCGAAGAACTCGGCTACCCCGTTGGCCGTGCGGGCAACGCCGCCTACGTGCCGGGTCAGTACGTCCTCAAATACACCGGGGCAAATGCCGCGGCTGATTTTCAGGCAGACTTTATTAAGCTGAAACGCCGTTTCGGTGCCCGTAACGTTTCCCTGATCGGGGAGTGTGGTTGCTCCGACGAGTTCCAGCTCTACAACATCCACCTGAAAAACGTAGGAGGAGAAGAAAGAGGCAAAGCCGGAAAAAACAAAGTGGCTCAGGCTATTGGCCAGGAAGAAGTAGAACCGAACTTCTACGTTATTCCGGAACTGGACCAGCTGAAAAACAACCTGGACTTCAACCAGCTGCCACCTAACTTCAAGGTCATTCCCAGCACGAATAGAAACGCCCCCGTTACTATTGCCGTTCTGGACAGTGGTATTGACCCCTACTTCCAGCATCCACAAACCACCAATGGTATGGCCCCGCTTTACCTCTGGGAAAACGAGGAAGACGAGCAGGACGATCCCTTCTGCTTCGATGACGATATTTTTGGCTGGGACTTCATCAATGATGACAACGCTCCGCTTGATGATCACTCCCACGGTACGCACATCGCCAGTCGCATTGCTCAACAACTCAAGAACAACGCACCGGACGTGAACTACCGCTTTATGTCCCTCAAAATGCTGGACCATGATGGTGTGGGAACCACCTTCCACGCCAGTTGTGCCGTACTCTACGCCGCCCATCATCAGGCGGACGTCATCAACGCCAGCTGGGGTTTTTATGGCGAATCGGACAATATCCTCAGGGGAGCTTTTGAATATGCTGAGTCTCGTGGAGTCGCCACCATGAACTCCGCCGGTAATTACCGCCGCGACCTCAGCAGTACCCGTCACTACCCTTCTGAATTTGCGCTGGAGGCTAATCCCATTCAGAGCATCTTCTTCGTTTCGGCTACGCGGACGGGGACTTTACTTTGGCCATTGACGAATTTCCGGTCTAACCCTGGCGTTCCGGGGAGTGACTTCATGGCAGCTCCCGGCGGCAACTTACTCGGGTTGATGCCTCATCACATGGGCTATAATAATAACCTTGCCCGTAAGCGAGGGACTTCGATTGCGGTTCCCTTTGCTTCAGCCCTGGCGGCTCACTACCGCCACCTGCACCCCAATGACGGACCCGTTACGCTCCGTAACATGTTACTGGCCACCATCGAAGCTCAGGGAACTGGCGCAACGGTGAACTACGGCGGGCAGGTATTACCTTATAAGGTGTTTAACTGGGTTACTCTTCCGTAGCCAGATACCAGCATTTGCTCATCGTGCCTTACCTTTCCTAACCGAAGGGTAAGGCATTTTTTATGAGGAAATCAGGCATAAGACTAACGATTGGTGTATTGCTTTTACTGCTGGGGTCTCTCCAGGCACAAGATGATTGGGAATATCCGGAAGACCGGATGGAATATGATTCCCTGATCAGTCTTGCCCGGGAGTTACCAGAAGATTCTCTTGGGCGAAGGTCATGGTTGCTGCATCAGGCCGGGCGGACGGCCTATTCCTTTGGTGCCTACCGCTCCGCCATTAGGGCTACCGGAGAAGCCCTGGACATTCGCCTTTCCCACGAAGATGACTTCGCGGATGAAGTACTGGTCTCCGCCTTCAACCTTGGAACCTATTATTCTGAGGTAGGAGAATACGGAGAGGCGCTCGATCATTTGTCCGTTATCCTCAATCGGGCACCGAACCGGAAAGAAGGGGTGGCGCATTACCAGTGTGGTATTGTATACGGGAGAACGGGAGAATTTGAAGCCAGTGAACGAGCCTTTGCCCGGGCTGCCTCGCTGCCTCCCTTTGCGGGTAATGATTACCAACGGGCTTATCTGGATCAGCAGTTGGGGCTGATGCACGTGAACAAATCCAACGCCAGTGGAGGGGAAGCTGCCCGGGAACCATTGGCGCGCGCACTGGCCAGCTTTCGGGCGGATGAATACACCTACGGGGAGATGGAAACGCTCAACCTACTGGGCTGGGCCCAGAGTGATGCCGGCCAGCAAGAGGTGGCCATCGGCCACCTCCTCAAAGCCGAAGCGCTCGCCCATGAGATGGAAATCGAAGACGAAGACTTAACGGCTATCTACGGCAATCTCGGCATGGCCTACCGGCGCTCGGGGCAGCCGGAGGCTGCCCTGCGGCAGTACCATAAAGCTCTGCGACTGGCCCGTTCTTTCTCTGATGCAGATCAACGCCCGAACATGGATGTTGCGGGTACGCTCGATAATCTGTCTACCGCTCATCTCTTCTCCGGACAGTTAGACAGTGCCCTCTACTATGCGCAACGGGCTCTGGAGATAGCGACTCCCGATTTTAAGTTTTCCGGAACGGAAGTCTTGCCCGGTCTGGATCAAATGATGACCGATCGGCCAAGACTACTGACCATCCTTCTGGACCTCGCCAAGGTGCACCATCTGATGGGAGATACCGGCCAACCAGCCCACTATAAACAGGCACTCAGTACCTATCGGCGTACGGATGAATTGCTGGACGCTATGCGACGGGATCAGCTGCTGGATGAAACCCGTAATTACTGGAGAGCGGATGCACGTAGCCTTTATGACCAGGCGCTAAACGTAGCCATGAAAACGGATGACCCGAACTCAGCTTTCTACTTCATGGAGAAAGCCCGAAGCCGGCTCTTACTGGATGAGCTAAGTACAACGATGGCTAGTGAGCAACTCCCCATCGACGTCAACCTACGCCTTGCTGAAGTCGCCAGAATGACCCGGCTTAGCGGAAACACTCCCGCTGCTACCCAACGCTTCCGACAGCTGCAAGACAGTATCTTCTCCGCCTTTCCCGCCTACCGGGATGCCAGCATCGGGGCACCACCTCCGGACCCCGCCACCATTGGTCAACTGCTGAACGGCCGAACCCTGGTGGAGTATTATGTAGGAGAAGATATGACCATTGCGCTTACTTACTCTCCTGACGGAGGGCTTGGGCTTACCGAATTAGCGCCGCTTTCTGTCTGGGGGAAAAGCCTGCGCGCCCTGCGGGATGACCTGCAGCGCCCCGGACAGCCCTTCGGCAAAGAGAATGCCCGCCAGTTGTACGAGCAGCTCATCGCTCCGCTGGACCTTGCGGAAGGGACACCTCTGACGATCGTTCCGGACGGAGACTTATACCTGTTGCCCTTCGGGGCGCTGTTAAGCACGGAGCCTTCCAGCAACGCTGCTTACCAAAACTGGCCCTGGCTGGATGATGAGCGGGAGATCAACTATGCCTTTTCCGTACAACTCCTGGATCTCGCCCGCCAGCGGCGGGGCCGCGGTAACGGCCGGGCGCTGGCACTGGCGCCCGTTGCCCGCCTGAGGGCCGACGGGCAGCTGCCCGCTGAGCTGGAGCTGCCCGCTACACTACGAACGGTCCGCCATCTAGCGACGCTCTTTCCAGCGGACACCTTAGTCAACGCCGCTGCCAACCGAAGGGCATTTCGGGAGAAAGCAGATGCTTACAGTTTGCTCCACCTGGGAACACATGCTTACCTGGCCGATGGAGGCAGCTTTCTGCTTCACGACCCGGAGCCCGCCCGCTATTCCATGGCGAATTTGCTTGACCATCAATTGCGGGCAGACCTCGTAGTGATCGGAGCCTGCGAAACCGGCATAGGAAAAGCATTGCCCGGAGAGGGAGTAGCCAGCCTGGGACGGGGATTTGCCCGGCGCGGAGCGCCGGGGCTGGTGATGAGTCTCTGGTCCATTGATGATGCAACCACGGCGGAACTGCTTAACTCTACCTACGACGGGCTTAGTGAGCAAATGGGGCCCGCAACGGCATTACACCTTGCCGGAGTTAACTACCGGCAGGCCGTCACAAATCCCGGTTTTGGCCACCCTTACTACTGGGCTGGCCTCGTTAATTACGGCAGCAACGCTCCGCTGAAGATGGGAAATGAATCGATCAACTGGCTGGCCTGGATTTTTTGCCTGATCGCTTTAATCCTGGCCCCCTTCCTCCTGATGCGCCGCAAGCGCTAAGCGTCGAATTACCCGCCAGTAGTTGGCGTGTTCCAGGCGAAGAACACGCTCGGCTATCTTCTCCGGACTGTCTTCAGCATCCAGGCGGACGGCGGCCTGAAAAACCGTATTGCCTTCGTCGTAACGCTCATTTACGTAGTGGATCGTGATGCCACTTTCGGTTTCTCCGGCGGCTTTGACGGCGCGGTGGACGTTCGCGCCGTACATCCCTTTTCCACCATAATCAGGCAATAGGGCGGGGTGGATGTTCAGGATTTTATCCGGGAAAGCCTCGACCAGGTAAGCGGGAACAAGCCATAAAAAACCAGCCAGGGCGATGAAGTCTACCTGGAAACGGGCGAGGTCCGTCAGCAATACTTCCGATTCCCGGAATTCCTGGCGGTTCAATACCAGCGTTGGAATGTTCCGCTCAGCGGCCATGGTGAGTGCGCCTGCGGTGGATTTATTACTGACCAGTAATACCACCTCAACGCCGTCTTCAGGGTGTGCCTGAAAGCGATCAATGATGGTGCGGGCGTTGGAGCCGGTGCCGGAAACGAAGAGGGCGAGTTTCATGGGGGAGAGTCAAGTGGTCAGATAGTCTGAGAGTCAGGCAGTCAAAGAGCAGGTCAGTACTATTTGACTGCCTGACTCTCTGACTGCTTGACTAATACTGCGCGAACGCAGGTGCAAAGAAAGCTATTTGGAGCAAGGGAAACCAAAACGGCCGGCTTTTCCTTTGGTGGAGAAGCCGGCCGTCGTTGCCTTGAACAGAGCGTAGCGGGAATTACTTCCGTACGAAACGCAGCGTTTCGGTGCCCGTCTCACTCTCGAGGCGGAGGAGGTAGGTACCGGTCTTAAGCTGGCTTACGTTGAGGCTGTTGCCCGAAACCTGAGCTGTTTGTAGTACCCGACCATTGATGTCCAGTACCGTAGCCGTCGTGTTCTCCTTCAGGCCCGCGAGGAATAGTTCCTGGCTGGCGGGGTTGGGGTAAGCCGTTACGCTCAGGCCCGTGAGGGAAACGGCAACAGGGCCGTAGATAGCCTGCGTGCCGCCCAGGTCTACCTGCCGCAGGCGGTAGTAGCTGGTGCCGTTGGCGGGGTTCTCGTCCATGAAGCTGTAGTTGCTTACTTCGGTGGTCGTGCCTTCGCTGGCTACGCGGCCAATCTCAGAGAAGGTCTGTCCGTCAAGGCTACGCTCAACGGCGAAGAAATCGTTCTCAGACTCCGTGGCGGTTGACCATTTCACCAGGACGGATTTGTCCGTAAGACTGGCACTAAGATTGCTGAGAGAAACGGGAAGTAATACGCTTAAGTTAACCGGCAGGTTATCGCTTGGATCAACTCGTGCATCGTTTCCTGTCCAGTTATCTCCGTCAGCAATGAGCGCCAGAGCGGCAGCTTTATCGACAAGGTCAGGTCCTGAATAATAAGCATTTTGCTTTTGACTACCTCCAATGGCGCCAATGTTGACCGCAGTTGTACCCTCGATAGTTCCCGTAGGGACGTAACTGGTATTGGTGGTTATTGTCCCTGAGGTGGTCCAAGAGGACCTTTCCAACTGAAAGGCATAGATAAAGGTCGGCGAAGCCTCCGTTCCGGTGTAAAGCATGATCTGATCTCCAGATCCTGATAGATTAAAAGAAGTAGGTAAGTCACTTCCTTCTATGCAGAAGACATCTCCGAAGGTCATAGCGGGAAGGGTGACCGAGCCGGCTCCCTCGGAAGAAATAAAAGTATCGTCGCTCTGCCAGCCTTTATCCGTCAGGTTTACCATAGTACCAGCGTCGATTTCGACCAGAGCTACGATGCATACTTCATCAGGACTGTCAGCTGCGTAGCCAACTACGGCAAGGTCGCCTACTGCTAGGGTAGTTTGTGCGTGCAAAAAAGTTAGGGCGAGTGTAAAAAGAAAAAGTAGCGTTAAACGCATGGAGTACTGATTTGTGTGAAAGGAGTAATTTGACAACGTTGAGGAAGTCAGAAGCTGACTGTGTCCGTAAAAATAAACGGATTCTTCGGAAACATTGAATTGGCGATTCATTGTTAACCCTGATTCAATCTTCGCAGCCTTATGAAACAGCTCTTACTCGACTAGCCGCCAGCACGGCCACCACACTCATCATCATCGTGAAATATCCCAGTAATTCGTAGTGCTCCAGCTTTCCGTCCGGCCCTTCGGTGATGATGAAACCGGCGATTAGGGTGCTGCCGAAAAGGGCCATTTCGTTGACAGACTGGCGGATACTCATGAAGCCGCCGCGGTTTTCGGGGCGGACGACGGAGGTGATCATTGTTGTGGCTGGCACGTTACGACCACTGGCTACGACAAAAAAGGAGGAGGTGGCCAGGAGGCCAACGAGCAAGGAGTCCGTATCCAGATTAGTGAGCCACCAGATGCTGCCGAGGGCAAAAAAGGAGGCCGTCATGAAAATGAGCATTCGCCCGTAGCGATCCGCCAGTTTACCGAAAAAAGGTAAAAGGACCACGGTGAGGAGTCCGCCGATAAAGTAGATGAGGCTTACCTGCTTGTCTTCGAAGCCGATGTTGATCTGCATATACGGCGCGATGAAGGGGATGATGGTGAAGTGGCCCAGCATCAGGCTCAGGGTAAAAAGGAGGGCAGCCCGTTGGTTGCCGTCGGAAAAAATGCGGACAAAGGGATCAATAACTTTGCGAAGGCCCTTGAGCGGTGCGGCAGCCATTGCACCTTCACCAATCTTTGCATCCGGCGTGTGCGCCCCTTGCTTAGCCTGCCGAAGTGCCACCTCCTTCTCTGCTACCAGATGCCCGGTCAACGATGGCACGAAGAGCCAGGCCATCCCTACAAAGAGGGCGGAAATGCCTGCCGTAACTAAAAAGGGCGACTGCCAGCCATACTCCGAGGCAATCCATATACCCGAAGGAACGCCTACCACGCTGGCTGCACTAAAGGCCGTCATTACCCAGCCCATAGCCGAGGCCCGCCGCTCCAGCGGGATGACATCGCCCACAATCGCCAGCACCAGCGCACCGAGGGTACCTCCGAAAACACCCGTGCAGGACCTGAAGACCAGCAACATCAGATAGCTTGGTGCGAAGGCACAGGCCAGCGTGCCGATCGTGAACCCAACGAAAAGAAACAGGAGTGCTGACCGGCGGTCAAAACGATCAATAAATGCCGTACTGATGAGATTGCCGGTCAGGGCCGCTCCTGCGTAAGCAGACACCACCCAGGCAAACTGCCCCGGTGTAATGCTAAATACTTCCATGATCGTTTTGCCCAGTGGCATGATGATCATGAAATCAATGATGTGGCAAAACTGAACGGCCGCCAGGATGAGGAGTAACCTCTTTTCGTTGATCATGCAGGTTTTTGAAATTCGCCGAAAAATTCATTCCCGGCGCGGGGTTTTATGGAGTCGGGAGCTTTAGCGAAGGCCAGGAGGTTGAAGTAAGGTTCCAGATAAGAGAGGTATTCCTCCCTGCTGCCGCCAAAAGGACGGGAGGTGCCCGTTGGGAGGTCAAACCAAAGACCCGCCAGTTTGCCACCGGGTTTGAGCAGGGAATGCATCTGTTTGGCGTAAGCCTGCCGGGTAGCCGGGTCGGGCTCAAAAGAGCAGAAGAAGGTCTGCTCCAGAATGAGGTCATACTGCCCGGCATGGGAAAAGAAGTCGCCCTGAATTAATTGCTCCGCCGGGAAATCAGGTACCCGCTGCTGCAGCCCCGCCAGTGGAGCGGCGGCAACATCGAGCACAAAAACGTTACGGAAGCCCTGTTGCCAGGCATACTCTGCCTCGTAGGCATTGCCGGCTCCGGGGATCAGGATTTTCAGGTCCTTATCCTTGAGTTTGTCCAGGTAGTTGGTGATGGGCGGAGAGGGGTAGCCGATGTCCCAGCCCGTCTTTTCTTCGGCGTAGCGCCGGGCCCAGAACTGCGCGTTTTCTTCTTTGGTCATGCCTCCGGGGATACTCTGGCATATTTCCACCAACACGCCATTGGTGCTGCGGGGGTGCAGGAAACAGACGAGCTTGTTGTCTGCCCCACGGGAAGGTTTCTCCTGCAGGAGTTCAAAGCCATCTTCCGCCAGCCGGCGCATTTCGGCCTCAATGTCGTCTACCTCAAAGGCGAGGTGGTGAATGCCGGGGCCTCGTTTTTCGAGAAACTTTTGGATGGGGCCGGTTGCTCCTTCGGGAGCGACCAACTCTATCTTGGCGCCTTCGGCGCCAGCGTCAAAAAAGCTGGTGGAGACGTGTTGGCTGGCTACGGTTTCCCGCTTATAGGCCGGCCGGCCGAGGAGGCGGCCAAGGAGTTCGTCAGCTGCATCGAGGTCTCCTACGGCGATGCCAATGTGATCTAGGCGCATGGGATAGATAGCTTTGCTTTTAAATGTTAACCCAGCCGGCGGACCGCCCCCTCGTTCCTTGGGTAGCGGACCGACGGCTTTGGGCTGAGCCGTCCGCCGGATGGTTGAATACTGACACTAACGTATTCAGTAACGACAAGTTGATTATCCCCATTACCTGTACCTTGCAACCTGCAACCTGCTAATTCATGTCCCGTTCCTACTCAGCAAAAATTCTACTCTTCGGCGAGCACACCGTGCTGCGTGGCGGCCGGGGGTTGGCAGTGCCTTATGATAAGCTCTCTTTACGGTGGACGAAAGGCACACCGGATGAACGCCTCCTGGCTTTTGCGGATTACCTAAAGGTGGCCATCTCTCCGGAATTACTCGACGCCGGAGCACTGGAAGATCAGCTGTTGGCGGACTGGCGGCTGGAAGGGAATATACCCGTTGGCTACGGGCTGGGCAGCAGCGGTGCAGTATGCGCCGCCATCTGGAGCCGCTTCGCCACCAGCCGTGGTTTTGGTCTTCGCGGAGAGGCTCTGCGCGATGTACTGGCCCGAATGGAACAGCACTTTCACGGAAGCAGCTCGGGAACGGATCCCCTGATCTGTTATCTCAATCAGCCCGTTAGCCTGGGCGGCGGTCAGCCACCAAAACCGGTGGAATTGCCGGAAGGCTGGAACAAGCGCTTCTTCTTAGTGGATACGGGGATAGAGCGTAAAGCTTCTGATTATATTCAGAAGTTCACCCAGCGATACGATGAGGAACCAAACTTTAAAGCAGCCACGGATGCGGGCTGGCTCGAACCCGCTAACCGCTGCATTGAGGCACTGTTGAACAACGATCAGGACGCATTGACGACTAACTGGCGTACCATCAGCCAATTTCAACTCCGGGAGCTTCCCGGCTTTATTCCCACCTCCTTCCACGAACGATGGGCCAGCAAAGGTTACCTGTTGAAAATTTGCGGAGCCGGCGGAGGCGGTGTATTGCTGGGCTACGCCTTGGAACGGGGCGTAACGGAGCGGGCGCTGGGGAAGGTTTTTTGGTTGTAGGGAGGGAGTGGGCAGGATACAGGTTACAGGTTGCCGGTTGTCAGATGGCTAACGAGCAAAGTTTTGAAATTTTTCTTCCTCGTCGCAACTAATCGATTCGCTTAAGGCATTTACCGTCCAGACAAAGCAACAACCATGATTAATTCAATCAAAATTAAACGGTTCGACCGGCGAGATATTCGCCGGGTCATTAATGCTTAAGTCCCTTCACCGGGGCTTAATAATTAAGCCCGGTCTGTCTCCCCCCTCGACCATTCTTTAGCAGTAAGAGAACTGCTCTTTTTGGTGGGCCTTATTGGCCTGACCAATCTTCAAATTTTGGTGTGTAGCTCAGTTGGCAGAGTAGCGGTCTCTTAAACCGTGGGTCGTGGGTTCGAGCCCCACCACACCAACATTCCGACGTAGCATAACGGTTAATGCACTCGCCTGATACGCGAGCGATTATTGGTTCGAATCCATTCGTCGGGACTTTTTCGGTGACGTAGTTCAATGGTAGAATTCGGGATTGTCTATCCTGGGGTTGCGGGTTCAAGCCCCGTCGTTACCGCACGTACTAAGGTTTTTTGCTGGGTTGCGGGTGCGCTTCGCGGCTGCCTACGGCGGTCGAGCCCCGTCGTTACCGCATTGGTCGAGGAGTTGTACTCCGAATATCTCACCCTACGGCACTGGCCTGGTTGGACTTGGAATGCAATTCCTCGTCCGAAGATAAATCATCCTGGAACCCGACGGGCGGCCCGGCGAACAACGCCGGCACGCCGCCCGTGACGGGTCATTTTGGTTCTCTGGCTCAATGGTAGAGCGACGCTTTGTTAAGGCGTGGGTTGTGGGTTCAAATCCCGCGGGAACCGCAAAAAAGGGGGGGGAAGGGAGGCGTGGGTTGATGGGTGCACTACGTGGCTGCCTGCGGCGGTCAAATCCCGCGGGAACCGCAAAAAAGGGGGGGAAGGGAGGCGTGGGTTGATGGGTGCACTACGTGGCTGCCTGCGGCGGTCAAATCCCGCGGGAACCGTAAAAAAGGGGGGGAAGGGAGGCGTGGGTTGATGGGTGCACTACGTGGCTGCCTGCGGCGGTCAAATCCTGCGGGAACCGCAGAAAAAGGGGGGGAGGGAGGCGTGGGTTGATGGGTGCACTACGTGGCTGCCTGCGGCGGTCGAATCCCGCGGGAACCGCGAGAATAAAGGGGAAAGGGGGGCGTGGAATGATGGGTGCACTTCGTGGCTGCCTGCGGCGGTCAAATCCCACGAGAACCGTAATGGTCGAGGAGTTGCACTCCGAGTACCGGTCGCTATTTTCTTATTTCGTCAGGGCTCGGAATACAATTCCTCGACCGGGCCAGCTACAGGATTGATGGATTGAGAACCTTTAGTGGTCGAAGCCAGCGGGGTTCACATCGGTTTTAATGTTTCCATATCGATCCACTCCCTATTTTAGCCAGGCACTAATTTCACCTGTTCTTGAACTCCTCCTCCCAGCCGTCCATTCACCGGAATACCTTGATCGGTCTTTTGGTCAGCAAATTTCTGTTGCACCTAGTCGCCGTCCTCAACGGCTACGGCCTTCACCGCGACGAATTTCTCTACCTCGCCGAAGGCAGCCACCCCATGTGGGGCTACATGGAAGGGCCGCCCATCATCGGCTGGGTAGCCGGCCTGAGCCGGCTGGTGTTCGGCACCTCCGTCTGGGCGGCGAAGTTTCCGGTCTTACTCGTCGGAATGCTTAGTCTCTACCTATTATTAAAGTTGGTGACGGAGCTCGGTGGCGGTAAACGCGGCCAACTCATTGCCGGTGTTGCCTGGTTGCTGTCTCCCGTTTTCCTGGGGTCTAACGCGCTCTTTCAGCCGGTGAGTTTCAACCAGTTCTGCTGGTTACTCATCGGCCTGGCCTGGGTCCGGGTGGTGAATCACGAACGGGCGAAAGACTGGTACATTCTCGGGCTGGTAACCGGGCTGGCGCTCATGACCAAATACAGCGTCGTGTTTTACCTGCTGGCACTATTGGTAGGCATACTGCTTACGCCGCAACGGAAATTACTCGCCGGCAAATACCTCTGGCGCGCCGCAGCCATCGCGCTGCTGATGTGGCTGCCTAACCTGGCCTGGCAGTTTTACTATGACTTTCCCGTAGTCAGCCATATGCAGGAACTGGCCGAAACCCAACTGGTGAACTTGTCTTTAGCCGATTTTCTGTTGCCGCAATTCCTCTTCCATACCGCAGGGGTTTTCGTCTGGATTCCCGGTTTGTATTATCTCTTTACCGCAGAAAGACTACACCCCTATCGCTCCCTCGCCTGGGCCTATTTATTGTTGATGTTTTTATTGATCGCCCTCAGCGGTAAGGCCTACTATACCATGGGGGCTTACACCTCCCTGATGGCAGCGGGTGGTTTGTTCTGGGAAGAAAAGGTGGGGCAAAAAAGCTTATGGCTGCTACCCGTCTTTGCCGTAAACTTCCTGTTCATCCCCTTTGGCTTACCGGTCTTACCAATTGACAAGATGCAAACCTTCGGCGTATTCATACGCGACGAGGTGGGCCTCGCCGCTCCGCTCCGCTGGGAAGATGGAGAGTACCGCGATCTGAGCCAGGACTACGCCGACATGCACGGCTGGGAAGAAATGGTGCAGGCCGTTGCCAAAGAGTATCATCAGCTGGCTCCCGAAGACAAGGCCAACTGCTTCATCTATGGCGGCAACTACGGCCAGGCCGGAGCGCTGTCTTTCTACCGTAAAAAATACGACCTGCCCGAGCCGGTCAGTTATAACGCCAGTTTCATCCTCTGGGTACCGCGGGAGATGACCTTTGACCGGCAAATATCCGTAGAAGATTACCCCCAGCCTGCGTCAGAGTTTTTTCAGCGGACCGATACTCTTTTAGTACAACATAGCCCCTTCGCCCGGGAAACTCACTACTTCTATTATTACACGGAGCCCAGCAGTGACCCCGCCGCTGCCTGGCGCGAAGAGATTAAAGGGCGCATCATTGATCGGGTGGGGCGCTATTGATCGGCGCTTAGTCGGTACACGCGCTCCTTACAGCTATGATGGTGCACCTCGATGATGTGCCGCTTAGTGGCGGGTAAACTCCCGCTCAATGTGATCGTTGTCGGCTTCCGCCCGACTGGCTAAAATTCTTCGAGGTGAAAGAGATGAAACTAAAAAACGGGCTACCCATTGCTGGATAGCCCGTCTCTAAAAAATATCGTTTATCAGGCCAGTGCCTTAATCTTCTTACGCAACTGATGCTCAGAAGCCATTCCTTTCAGGCTGTCTTTAATCTTGTTACTTTCCATAAAGAAGAGAGAAGGAATGCTTCTCACCTGAAATTTAGCCGCCAGGTCGCGCTGCTCGTCAATATTGATTTTGTAAACATCGACGGAGTCAGAGAACTCATCGGCTAGTTTTTCTACCGTAGGTAACAGTGCCTGACAGGGGCCACACCAGTCGGCGTAGAAGTCAAGAACAAAAGGACGTCCACTGGCAACAATGGCATTGAATTGTTTATTGGAAGTGATCGATTTCATAATGGTATAAATTTTGTGATGGTTAATAATTACATCCACAAATTTAGGGCCGGACAGCAGCTTCCAATTACCGATACTTCCTGTTGAATTACCAATTTTTCCTTTTAGACGGCGTGTACCCCGCTGTTTATAAGCGATCAGCGTACAGGATGGGCTCCGGGTATTCCTTCTTGAAGCTGTACTTTATAACGTCAAAGGCCGTCACTACCCCCTTTAGTTCATCCTGCAGGTTAACGACGGGTAGTGTCTTAAAGCGGCGATCCATGAACAACTCTGCGGCGGTTCCTACTTTATCCTTCGGGGCAAGCTTAACGACGTGAGAAGTCATGACGTCACTGACGAGCTTTTCATGACAACCGGGATTCTGGCGGCAATTATGCCAAAGGTCGTAGGTGGTGATGAGGCCAACGAGTTTCCCTCCCTCCACTACGGGCAGTTGCTGCAGCCGCTTCTGCTCCATCAGCGCCAGTACATCGCCAACGGTTTGGCGGGGTGATGCTGTGGTTACTTTTTTGGACATAATGGTCCTTACTTCTTCATTCATCATAGCTCTCAAAAATTTTACATGAGGATTAAAAACTTATTTAAAGACTTGCACAATGGCAAAATAACAAAATTATTGTGCGAAAGCAAGAATTTTTTCAGAATGATAAATTTTATGGCGCGGGGCCGCAGGTGCAAGGAGGTGTTTTGAGAGCAGTGTGAAGTAAAAAAGCTCACCCGTCATCCTACTGACCGGTGAGCTTTGAAGAAAGAAATTTGCTTAGAGAACCCGTTTAGAGAGTATAAATCAAAAAGGATAACGTAATCTCAGAAAATCGTAAGACTTTAGTTTTTGGGATGGCCCGTGGCCTAATTTTTCTTTACCCGTTGGGTGTGGATCACCTTCTCAGCAGCGTCCCGTAGCTGAACGAGGTACATGCCGGCGGGTAGTTCGGCGATGTCGTAGGTCTCATTCGGGCGGAAATCAAACTGCTTGACCTCCTTGCCGGCCATGTTGATGACGCGAACATTCGTAACCCGGTCGCTATGACCAATCTCAAAGTAACTGGTAACCGGATTGGGGAAAACGCGTAGGTCTTCGGTGGCGGACTGGGCGCTGAGGCCAAAGCTGAACAGAACAAAAAATAAAGAGAGTAGAGTGTTTTTCATGATGAAAGGCTTAAAGAGTAGCGAATGAATAGGTTTGGGCAGCACCCTCGTTCGGCGTGCTTTCTGCCTCTCTCAACTGCCTGTTCACGGCCAGGTGCGAAAGTGTTTATCTTTTTTATGCAAAAATGTAGGATTAGGTGTCAAATTGACGAAATTCAGTCAAAAGGCTGTTTTTACGCTAATTCATTGCTCCTCCAACCGCCCTTGCACCTGCGAACGCGCCCAGAATGACTAAATATCATACTTTGGAGCTGTTTTTCGGGCATTCGCACCCAAATCATTGATTAACTTGTTCTTTTACCAGAGCGAATCAGACTGCCTGCAGTGGTGATTAGAGCCTTAAACCTGAAAAGTGACGGCTCTAAACCAGGAAAGCCTTCTGATTACGAACTATCTTTCCGCTACGAACAAAATGATGATTTACCGGCATGGCCGAAGTGATTGAAACCAGTGTTGAAGAGCAAACCGGACTTCGGGAAGCTTACGAGGCGATGATCGCCTGCCTCATTAACCCGCCCAATGCGCAGGATAGTGAACAGATGTTGCGTGCCTATGAGCTCGCGAACTACAGCCATCGCTACCAGCGGCGAAAATCCGGGGAGCCTTATATGTACCACCCGATTGCCGTAGCCCGTATCTGCGCGGAGGAGATTGGCCTTGGTCCAACGGCCATCTGCGCCGCCCTGCTGCACGATGTAGTGGAAGACACCCCCGTCACACTGGAAGATATCCGGGCAGACTTTGGGGAACGGATCGCTCAAATGGTGGGCGGCCTGACGAAACTCGACAGTGCCTACACCAACGAAAGTCAGCAGGCGGCCAACTTCAAAAAAGTGCTTAGCACGCTCATTATCGACGTTCGCATCGTACTCATCAAGATGGCGGACCGGCTGCATAATATGCGGACGATCAAAAGCATGCCGGAGCATAAGCAGTTTAAAATTGCTGCCGAGACCAGTTACATCTATGCACCGCTGGCGCACCGGCTGGGCCTTTACAACTTCCGTTCTGAATTCCTGGACCTTTGCATGAAGGTATTAGAGCGGGACGAATACATGGCCGTTGCCAAAAAGCTTCAGGAGACAAAGTCTTCCCGCGAGCAATACATTGACCGCTTCATCGCCCCCTTAAGGGCGGGGCTCGACGAGCTGGGCTACACCTACCGGATATTCGGCCGACCCAAGTCGATCTACAGCATTTATAACAAGATCAAGAAGAAGCAGGTGCCCTTCGAGCAGATTTATGACCTCTTTGCGGTTCGTATCATTGTTGATGTACCCGTCCGCAAGGAGAAACTTGCCTGTTGGGGTGCTTACAGCGTGGTGACGGATGTTTATCAGGGCGTCCCTGAGCGCCTGAAGGACTGGGTGACCATCCCGAAATCAAACGGTTACGAAAGCCTGCACACCACGGTGGCGGGCCCGGATGCCCGCTTCGTGGAAGTTCAGATCCGGAGTGAGCGGATGAACGAGATCGCCGAGCGCGGCTTCGCTGCGCACTGGAAATATAAGGGTGTGAGTAATCAGCCCGATGTTTATGAGCAGTGGTTCGATAGCGTGCGGGATATTCTCGATGACCCGAACAGCGATACCGTTCAGTTTTTGGGGGACTTCCGGGCCAACAACTTCTTCAATGAGGAAGTCTACGTCTGGACCCCGGACGGTGACATGAAGACGATGCCAAAGGGCGCCAGTGCGCTGGACTTTGCCTTCAGTGTACATACGGAGGTAGGCTACCACTGTCAGAGTGTGATGGTAGACGAGCGTATTGTCCCCCTGAGCTACAAACTGCAGAATGGTGACCGCATGAAGGTGATCACTAATAAGCAGCAGAAACCAAACGAAGGTTGGCTGAAATTGGTGACGACCGGAAAGGCGAAGGCTAAAATTCGTCAGGCCCTGAAAGCAGAACGCCGGGAACAGGGAGAACTCGGCAAGGAGGCCCTGATGCGGAAATTTAAAAACCTGCGTATTGATGATACCCGGGCGGCAGTGGAAGCACTGTCCAAGTATCACTACGAAAACAGCCACATTGATCTGTTCTACAACATCGCCCAGGAGAACATCTCCATTGCGCAGGTGCTGGAACCCTTCATCGTAGAAAACGGCAAACTGGTTGCTAAAGCCGTTGAATTGCCGGAAACGGACGCAAAGGACCTCTCCGCCCCCCGCCGGCGTAACAGTGCCAATAAAGAAAAGGGGCACTCCAAACTGCTCATCAACGGGGAGCCGGGTAACCAGTTCGAATACACCATGGCTACCTGCTGTAACCCCGTACAGGGTGATCAGGTATTTGCTTACCTGACGGCCAATGCCGGGCTGAAGATTCACCGGAGTAAATGCCCCAATGCCCAGAACCTGATGGCCAACTATGGCTACCGCATAATGAAGGCGGAGTGGGTGAGCACTACCGAAAGCAGTTTTGTGGTCAATCTGCGGATGACCGGTCTGGACAGCGGCAAGGGAGTAATTGAACGCATCAGCCGGGAGATCACGGAAATGAACCTCAACATCCGTAGCTTCAGCATCAATGGAACGGATGGTTTCTTCGAGGCTAACATCAGCCTGTTAGTGAAAAACACCGACCAGCTTTACCTGGCGATACAAGGGCTTAAAAACTTAGATCACATATCTACTGTTTCCAGAGTAGAGTAATATCTGATGGTTCTCTTTTTCGTCTGAAAATGTCGACGGGCAATAGATTGTCGATGATCTTATTAACTGCCAGAAGAGGAACAACCAACAAATAAGCCCCCATCCGAAAAAGGACCTAAGGGCCAATACCCGTCTTAGCTAAATAGCATGCAAACCAATCCTACTACCAACATACAGTCTGTTAAAGACATCTTTAGCGCTCACCTGAAGGAACGCAAGGCCCGGCGCACGCCGGAGCGTTATGCTATTCTCGAAGAGATTTACAGCCGGGATGATCATTTTGACGCGGAGTCTCTCTACATCCACATGAAGACTAACAACTATCGGGTTTCGCGGGCGACGGTTTACAACACCCTGGAACTATTGGTTAGCTGCGACCTGGTGAAGAAGCACCAGTTTGGTAAAAATCTGGCTCAGTACGAAAAAAGCTATGGCTACAAACAGCACGATCATCTGATCTGCAATGACTGTGGTAAAGTGCTGGAATTTTGTGATCCCAGGGTGCAGCAGATTAAAAACATGATGGGAGAAATTCTGAACTTTGAAGTAACCTCTCATTCTCTTAATCTATACGGAAATTGTGCCGGGGGGTGCGAAAAAACCAGAAAAAATAATACGCCGGACTAATCGCAGCCCGGCAACTCGTTGGCAAATACAAACAAATTACTTATTTTTGCCAGCCTTTACAACAACAGAAAACAACAGCTATGTCTTTCGAAATTACTGGTACCCTCGTTAAGAAATATGAAGTGGAAACAAAAGGAGAGTCCTTTCGTGTCCGTGACTTCGTGATCAAAGCCAACGACGGTGGGCAGTACGACAATTTCGTGAAGTTCCAGACAACCCAGGACCGTACGGCCATCATCGACGATTTTAACGAAGGTGATGAAATCAAGGTACACTTTGATCTTCGCGGCCGCCAGTGGCAGGAAAAATACTTTACCAATTTGAATGCCTGGCGGGTAGAAAGCCTGAGCAAGGCTGCCACTCCCCCTGCCGGCGGAGCAGCAGAAGAAAGCTTCAACGATTTCCCGACCGCCGGGGAGGAGCCCGCTGCCGAGGCATCGGATGACCTACCCTTCTAGAATTAATTACTCACGCTATGATCTTCAGCCAAACAACCCAGGACGTAACGGTTAGCGCCGAGAGTCACTACCAGGAAAGCTACAGCAAGCCCGGCGAAGGGCAGTTTGTGTTTTCTTACCTGATTCGCATCGAGAACAAAGGGAGCCGAATGGTTCGCTTACTCAGCCGGGCGTGGGAAGTTATTGATGCTGCCGGTAACCGGCGGCTGGTTGAAGGAGAAGGCGTGGTGGGTCAACAGCCCGAAATTTTGCCCGGCCACGCGCATGAATACACGAGCTGGGTTCAGTTCGAAACGCCCATCGGGGCCATGCAAGGCAATTACCTGATGGTAAGAATGGACTCCCGCGGCAACGAAGAGTACTTTCAGGTAGAGGTTCCCCGCTTTTTACACGAATCTCCGGAAGTGTTAAACTAAGCAGCTGACCGCTGCGACGCATACGCTTCATTCGTACCTTTAGGAGCGCCAGTTTGACAAGAATCTTTGTCAAACTGGCGCTCCTTTTTTTGTTGAAGCCTCTGATCATGCAAATAAGATTACCCCTTCTGTTTATCCTTCTGGCTACATTATCGATGCTTTCTGCTCAGACGGACTTTAGCTCGAATCTTCCCATTATCATCATTGATACGGAAGGCGACAACATTCCCGACGAGCCCAAAGTAAGGGCCAGCATGAAGATCATTGATAACGGACCTGGCCAGCTCAACGCAACGATCGATGACCCTGCTGGCTACAACGGCTTTATCGGGATTGAACGGCGGGGCTCCACCTCTCAGACGGTATTCCCCAAAGTTGGTTACGGCATTGAAACCCGGGACGCCGATGGCGAAGATCTGAACGTTAGCCTTCTGGGCTTTCCGGAAGAAGAAGACTGGGTACTACACGGCCCTTACTCCGATAAAAGCCTGATTCGAAACGCACTGGCCTATCATCTGGCGGGGCAAATCATGGACTATGCGCCAAGAATTCGCCTGACAGAACTCATCATTGATGGAGAGTACCAGGGTATTTACCTTTTTACGGAACGAATCAAACGGGATAAAAACAGGGTAGACATCAGTAAACTAACGCCAGATGAAAACACGGGAGACGATCTTACCGGAGGCTATATTTTGAAGCTGGACAAGTTTACCGGGGAAACGGATGACTTCCCCGTACAATTCACTTCCCGCTTTAATGCAGACACGGAATCGGAGCAAACGATCCGGTTCCTCTACCACTACCCCAAACCCGAAGACATTAGCGCTAACCAGCGGGTATACATCGAAAACTGGATGAATCGCTTTGAAGACGCTCTGGCGGGTGATCAGTTTCTCGATTCATTGAACGGTTACCGGCAATATGTGGACCTGCCTTCCTTTGTAGACTTCCTCATTATCAACGAGATTTCCCGAAACGTAGACGGCTACCGTCTGAGCAGTTACTTCTCCAAAGACAAAGACAGCAAGGGAGGAAAACTAATGATGGGCCCCGTGTGGGATTTTAACCTGGCCTTCGGCAACGCCAATTACTGCGGAGGAGCCGCCGCGAGGGGCTGGGGATATGACTTCGGCATCAACTGCCCTGATGATTTCTGGCAACTTCCCTTTTGGTGGGACCGGCTGCGGGAGGACCCCATCTTTCTGGATCTGCTCAATGACCGATGGAAGAGCCTGCGCAGAAATTTATTCAGTGATGAAAGACTCAATGGCACCATCGATTCTCTTGTGGCAGAGATGGGCAACGCCGTTGACCGAAATTTTAATCGTTGGCCGGTTATTGGCGAAGCCATATGGCCCAACGTCTTCGTAGGGGACACTTACGAGGCGGAAGTTGTCTACCTCAAAAACTGGTTGACGGAGCGAACGAACTGGATGGATGGCGCGATTCAGACCCTGACCTCTACCGAATCCGCTCTTTCTTTTACACCATTACAGCTATCCCCTAACCCTACTTCGGGAATACTGAAACTAAGCGGTCTGCCCACCGAGCAATTAGAAGAACTCAGATTATACGACCTGACCGGAAAACTGCTGAAGCGCCTGCATCGCTTATCGGCTGCAGAGCAAATTAACCTTGGTCAACAAGTACCGGGGATGTATATCGTTCAGGCAAGAACCGCGGAAGGACAGGTATTCACCGGCCGGGTCCTGTGGCAGTAGCGCGAGGCTACTCTTCCTCCGTCGCGGAAGCCGGTTCCAGCCAAAAGTTATTGACTCCTTCACCAGCGATGAGTTTGATCTCCCGGGCATTAAGCAATTCCAGCAAACCGAGGAAGGTGACAATGGCATGGATGCGGGTGACACACACGCTGAAGATGTCAGAAAAACCGGGCCGTGACTTTCCAAAAGTTACTCCACTGACGAGGTCCATTATCCTAACCTGCTGCTCCTCGATGGTGTAACTGAATTGAGCAATCTCATGCACCGCTGGCCGATTGCTTTCTTCTTCCATCCGGCTGAGTAATCGCTCATAAGCCTTCAGCAGTTTGAATAAGGTTACGCTCTCCAGCTCAACGTCAACGAGGGCGCGGGTAGCAATCTGGGCCAACTCAGCCGTAACGTTACCCCGATAGTTCCGCATCCCACGGGCTGTTTCCAACTCGCGTAGTTCTTCCAGAACGGATTTGTATCGTTTGTACTCCAACAAACGGCTCACCAATTCTTCACGCGGGTCAATCTCATTGCCTTCTTCATCCACCGGCTTGCGGGGGATAAGCATTTTAGCTTTGATCCGGCAGAGGGTAGCAGCCACCAGCACGAACTCACTGGCCAGGTCAATATCCATTGCCTGCGCCTGCCGCATGTAGGCCAGGAAGTCGTTCGTCACTTGTGAGATCGGAATATCGTAGATGTCCAGCTCATCCCGCTCAATGAAGAAGAGCAGCAGGTCAAAGGGCCCTTCAAATTGGGGAAGCTTAATGGTATATCCGGCCATGGGCGCAAAGATATGTTACTTGGTCTTATGTGCCTTACTGTTGGGTAGATAACAAATTGCAGGAATAAATGACCACAAGCCCCTCGACTACGCTCGGGGACCGACTGCCAAAGTATGACCGTTCACTGAGCGAACATCGAGCGACCGCAGGGAGTCGAGATGGTAGTCGAAGGGGGCCACCGGCAATTTGTTATCCACACCTTACTGTTCGGAGAAGACTACTAAGGCGTCCGCGCTCTCCGAACTTGCGTTTGCCCCAGAACTCTACCGTCTCCGCATCACCCTTGCCTCAAAGCCTGCCGCCTTAACCCGCTCCGCCAAGCGATTGGCTTCACTGTAGCGGTCAGACTGGCCGGCCAGTGCGACGGCGAAAGTGCCCCGGTTAAATTTTTCCAGTCGGGTATCCCGAAAACCGGCAGCTTTCAAAGCTGCCACCCGTTCCTTTCCATTTTCTAATTGCCGAAAACTGCCAGCGATCACCAAATAACGGCCAACAGAGCTGACGGAAGAGGAAGAACCACCACTTTGCTGAGCGGTTTGAGGGACCGTTGTGGTGGATCCGGCAGCCGTTGAAGAGCCACTTTCGTTGGTTTGGCCACCATTGCCACTGTTGTAACGATCATCGTTCCCCGCAGTAGCAGAACCCGTCCGTGACGCAGCATCTTCCTGGCTGGCCGTTACCTTTTCACTGTCGGGAACTTCCTGAAAATAAGGCTCAAAATCAGTATCCTGACCAATATCTGCAGGAGCCTCTTCGTCCGTATAGTCGCTGGGATTCAGCACAATACGATCTGTTCCGGAGGAATCTTCACCATCAGTAGCCTGGAGGGCCGCAAAAAACAGATAGATAAGGGCCGCCAGGCAGCCGATCAATATGATAGGGATCAGAATGGAGGTATTCTTCATATGTCAATTAAGTTAAAATTCTATTTTTTAGCCCAAGATGTGCAATACTGAACCATTTTTTTGCATTTTTGTCTAAGCGTGTAGACGTACTCATCGAAGTTTTGACACATCGAAAGTACGGAATGCCAGTTGCTATCCTGGTTTATACGCAAGAATTGTTCAAGTGTTTGCTTTTTGGAAAGACCGTTTTTAGGGGCGCCCGTTTAGGTGCCCCTGTTTTTTTTTATCAAGGGTGCTTACTTTGCACTCCTGAACCATTCTTTTCAACCTGCGTTGCGGTTGTCATGTCCGAACTACTTTCCCAAAGTATGCAGAAACCTCCAGGAGATCCTACGGCAGCCAGCCGCAAAGAAGACCACATTGAGCTGGCCTTCCGCTCTCAGGTAAATCGTATCGAGCTGGATGCTCGTTTCGATTATGAACCGATGCTGGCGGCCCACCCTTTGCCGGGCTCGTTACCCTCCAGTCCTTTTGGAGATAAGACTATGAAAGCTCCTCTCTGGGTCAGCAGTATGACGGGGGGCACGGAAAAGGCCTACGTGATCAATCAGAATCTGGGCAGGGCCTGCGCTGAATTCGGACTGGGCATGGGCCTCGGCTCCTGCCGGCCGCTCTTGTATGGTGATGACCGACTGGTAGATTTTGACATCCGCCCCATAACGGGAGATGAGGTGCCGTTGTATGCTAACCTCGGCGTTGCTCAGGTACAGGAATTGCTGGACGAAGGACGAATCGGGGAAATCTCCGAGATGGTGACTGCCCTGCGGGTGGATGGCCTGATCATTCACGTGAACCCCTTGCAGGAAGCGATGCAGCCCGAAGGTGACCGCTTCACGGCAACACCGCTACAAACGGTAAAAGACACACTGGCGGAGCTTCCGGAGCTTCCCGTCATCGTGAAGGCTGTGGGGCAGGGAATGGGACCGGCCAGCCTGTCCGCCTTACTCAAGTTGCCCTTGCTCGCCATTGATACGGCAGCCAACGGCGGCACCAATTTCAGCAAGCTTGAATTGCTGCGGGGTGATGAATTGCGCGCGCAGGCCTACGCACCGGTGGTGCAGCTGGGCCACTCGGCGGAAGAGATGGTAGACATGATTAACCAGGAGGTACGGGCACTTCGACAAGCTCAGCAGGGCGCGGGGCCGCAGGTGCAGTGTGAGCACCTCATCGTTAGTGGTGGCATCCAGACTTTTCTGGATGGTTTCTACCTTACACAAAAGTCTCAGCTCCCAGCCGTATACGGGCAAGCCTCTGCCTTCCTGCGCTACGCGCGGGAAGATTACGCCACCCTCCAGCGCTATGTGGAAACCCAACTGCGCGGGCTGGAGCTCGCGCATGCTTATCTTCGGCCTCGTTTTTAAGCTTTCCTCTTCCTCCATCAAGAACTTTCCCCACCAGACGTGAACGACCCCAAACGCATCAATGGCTTTAGCCGACTAGACAAAGCCAGCCGCCGCAACTGGCTCCGGGAGCAATTCCTGGATACAGAAGCGGCTACCGTACTCTCTCAGTTCGACGTTGACGGCGCTCTGCAGGAAGTACTCGATAACTTCAGCGAAAACACGGTGGCCAACTTCCCGATGCCGTTCGGAGTAGCGCCGAATTTCATCGTTAATGGCAAGACCTACGCCGTACCGATGGTAATCGAAGAAAGCAGCGTAGTGGCCGCCGCCAGCGCGGCGGCGAAATACTGGATGCCGCGCGGTGGCTTCGGCGCCGAAGTACTCTCCGCCGAAAAGCTCGGCCAGGTTCACTTCCGCTGGAGCGGAAGCCCCGAGCGGCGCGCTGCTCTTTTACCTTCCCTTTGCACCCGCGTCCGCGCCCAAACCGCTCACCTGACCGAACGGATGGACGCCCGGGGCGGCGGGGTCCGGAACATCGTCTGGAAGCACCTTCCCGAAATTGCCCCCGACTGCTACCAGCTGCTCGTCAGCTTTGGCACCGCCGACAGTATGGGCGCCAACTTCATCAACACCGTCCTCGAAGCCTACGGGCAGGAACTGCGCCGCTGGGCAACGGACAGCCCTGAGTTGACCGACGATGAACGCGACCTGGAAGTCATCATGGCCATCCTTAGCAACCACACGCCCAACTGTGTCGTTCGCGCCTGGGTCAGTTGCCCCATCGAGCAAATGAACGTTCCCGGAAGCGGGGTGGATGCCGCCGATTTTGCGCGACGGTTCAAGCTGGCCGTAGACATTGCCCGCCAGGATACTTACCGTGCCGTAACCCATAACAAAGGCATCATGAACGGCGTCGACGCCGTGGTGCTGGCCACCGGCAATGACTTCCGTGCCATCGAAGCCGCAGCCCATGCCTTCGCCGCCCAGGACGGTACTTACCGCTCTCTGAGCCGTTGCCGCCTGACGAGTGACACCTTCCACTTCGAGCTTACACTACCGCTTGCCCTGGGGACCGTGGGCGGGCTAACGAAACTTCACCCCCTGGCCAATCTTTCACTTCAGCTGTTGGGCCAGCCCTCCGCCGAAGAGCTTATGTGCGTTATGGCCGCCGCCGGTCTGGCCCAAAACTTTGCCGCTCTGCGTAGTCTTGTCACTACCGGCATCCAGAAAGGGCACATGAAGATGCACCTGCAAAACATTCTCTCCTCCTTCAACGCTACCACTGAAGAGCGCACGCAGGCTGAATGCCATTTCAATGGAAAAACGGTGAGCCATCATGCCGTGCGGGCTTTTGTGGAATCGATGCGTTAACCAATCGTTGACACAGCGGGCGTTGCCCGGTACAAACGCCCTACCGAACTTGCGGATATGCGCCTTTTCCTGTTTTCTTGTTTTTCCTGCTTTTTCCTGAGCTGTTTTTTTTCCTGCGGGCCAGACCTGCCTCCGGGGGAATACCATATTCGTTTGCAGGATACCACCTTTAATCAGGCAGGAGGATATTATCAGGTATACTGGAAACTCAGGGACAGTGCCAGCTGGGAACAAACGGTTAGCCTTGCGGATACAATCGTAGAGGAAGGTGGGTATCTCAAGATCAGGTCAGAGCGTATTTGGTACGAGTTCTGGCAGGACGGCACCGGCCTGCGCGCCAAACAACCCTATCCGGGTTGGGAGCGTGCCTTCGATTCTTTGCCCCCAGGCAGTAATGCGATGCTGACCGAAGACCGGGAGCGGGTGCTTATTGACATTCCTTCGGCGGATATTCTGCTGGGCAATGACTCCGTTCGCATTGGCATTATCCGGGTAGTGGACCGGGCCTTCAACTGGCAGCAATTCCCCCTGAACTATCCCGATTATTTACTCATTACACTGCCCGGTCAGCGACGGTTTCCGATCGCACTTGATCAGGATAACCTGGGACCAATCACCCGACAGACCGTCTTTCGGGTGGGGCGAAACAAGTACGCGCTAAAATACTTTGACGCTGAGCAGGGGGAAATGATCATTACCCAGTTGGAGCGAGACGTAGACTTACCCCTGACCGCCGAACTCGACCTGACGTATAAACAAGTACAGGTGAAAACGCTGGACGGAGAAGAAACTTACCTCAAGCGAAGCAGGGGGAAAGAGTTAATGATTTATTTCTGCGCCATTGGCTTTAATCATCAGAACCAGAGCATACTCAAGATTGACAGCCTGTATAAAGCCATGCCCGCTGCGGAACGCGATAAAATCGACATTGCGGTAGTGAGTCGGTTCAACACGTCGGAATCGCTACAGCAATTTGTGGATACCTCTGGCTTCTCTCTGCCGCTTTACCAGAACACCCCCAAAACCTGTTTACGGCTCAATTGTCACCCTGCCTTACCTTATTACGTTGGGATTGATGAACGGGGAAGGATTTCCACTTATTTCGGCTATCACCGCAAGCTGGTAGAGCGACTGATGGGGGAAAAGGAGGATCCTCCGCCATCCCGGTAGGCAAAAAACAGGCCACCAGTGATTCTGGAGGAATCATTACAAAACAATGGGAAGATGCAAAGATCTCCGCTACAACTTCCGCTCCAGTCCGGCCATTGCACCCTCTTTCCAGCTACTAAAGCTCCCGTCCAGAATCCGTTCCCGGGCTTCGGTGACGAGCGCCAGGTAGAAGGCAAGATTGTGCAGGGTAGCGATCTGTGGCCCCAGCAATTCATTGACCCGGAAGAGGTGATGCAGATAAGCTTTGGTATGGGCCTGAGAGGTAGGCGCTGCCGTAGCCGAATCATCGATGGCTGAAAAGTCATTCCGCCAGCGGGCATTCTTGATGTTGATGATGCCCTGGCGGGTGTAAATCACCCCGTGGCGGGCGTTGCGGCTGGGCAGCACACAGTCGAACATATCAACGCCCCGACTAATGCACTCCAGGATGTTGGCCGGCGTACCGACGCCCATCAGATAACGGGGCTTGTCTTTAGGCAACACCTCACAACAGAGTGCCGCGATGCGGTACATATCTTCGATGGGCTCCCCGACGGAGAGTCCGCCGATGGCATTGCCGGGCTGATCCTGACTGGCGATGAACTCACAGCTCTGTCGACGCAGATCATCGTAGCTACTCCCCTGCACGATGGGAAAGAGTGCCTGGGAGTGGCCATATTTCGGCTGAGACTCCTTCATAAAGGCTACACAGCGTTCCAGCCAGCGGTGCGTCAGGTGCATACTGTTCTCGGCATACTTTCTCTCGCTGGGGTAAGGCGGGCACTCATCGAATGCCATCACGATATCCGCACCGATGCTGCGTTGAATACCGAGGCTACTTTCGGGGCTAAACAAGTGCTTGCTGCCATCAATGTGGCTGGCGAAGGTGACGCCCTCTTCTTTGATCTTGCGCCGGTGGGCGAGGCTGAAGACCTGATAGCCACCGCTATCGGTCAGGATCGGCCCACTCCAGTTCATAAACTGGTGGAGGCCGCCGGCGGCCTCCATGGTTTCCATTCCGGGGCGGAGATAGAGGTGGTAAGTGTTACCAAGAATGATTTTGGCTTTCACCTGTTCCTTTAGCTCTGACTGATGGACGCCCTTGACCGTACCAATCGTGCCTACGGGCATAAAGATCGGTGTCGGGATCTCTCCGTGATCGGTGGTGAGTGTTCCGGCCCGGGCTGCGGTGGAAGTATCGGTCTGGTGAAGGGTGAATTTCATGGGCGCGAAGATAATCCAGACGCGGATATGAACCACGTTATCCCCCTTAGAAGTATCTTACGGATAGAAATGCGACACCTGACTTACCTCCTCTTATTCTGCCCGGCGCTACTGATCGGGCAAGCCACCTTTCAGCGTTACTTTGAGCTGGACGGGAACGACGTGACCCGCAGTGCGGTGATGCTCTCGCCCGACCGACTGGTAATGGTGGGTAGCTCTCAGGACAGCAACGGTTTGACCCATTGCGCCATACTGGTTCTTGACGGTGAGGGGGCACTCGTATCCTCTGCCACCATTGATTATCCCCTCCGCACAATGGGAGAGGCCATTGCCCGCCAGTCTGACTCTACTTTCTGGATGGGCGCCTGGAGAAGCCCCATAGGTATTGTTGATGACTGGGTCGTCTATCGCGTCAACGCCTACACCGGAGAGGCCACGGGCTTCGGCTGGGGAGCAGAAAATGTGGACGAACAAATCCGAGCCATGGAGGCCATGCCGGATGGTGGGGTTACCGTAGTTGGTAACACCGGGGACCTCAACGAAGCCATTATCTCCCGACTCGATGCTGACGGCAACGAGCTGTTTCGCAAAGGGTTCTCCATCCCCGGCAATTTGTTTACCATTTTTACGGACGTCGAACTGCTACCGGACGGAGACCTTCTCACCGCCGGCCAATTCCGTAGTGAGAGCAGTTTTTCGGGCTACTTCCTGGCCAAAATATCCGCTGCGGGAGAGCTCATCTGGAGCCGGCAGTACAATGATGAGGATGATCCGGAGCAGGTACCCAGTGGTGCGACCAGCCTTTGTGTATTGCCCGGAGGGAACGTGGTGCTGGCTGATCGGCACGTACAGCCGACGGGCAGAAAATCACCCCTGGCATTATTGATAAACAGTGACGGCACCTTACGGTCAGCAAACAGGTATCTGGTGATACTTACCTCAGGCGGCACCTCCCGGCCCGGCTTCGCGCAGGGCCTCAGGGCTTTAGCAGATGGTGGCTTTTTGCTGTTTGGGGCCATCTCTTCGCTCTCCGAAGAAAATGAGACCGGCTTTGCTATCCGCTTAGGGGCCGAAGCAGAGCTTCGGGACTGGCAGTTCTATGAGTCTCCGGGAGAGAACACCATCACGGGCGGTTTCCCGGATGGCAGCGGTGGCTTTTGGCTCTACGGTCACGGCGCTATTTGCCCTGGTGGCGGAAACGACGATTTTTTGCTGCTGCGGACTAATGAAAACCTGGAGGTGGCAGACGAAAACTGTGAGGTTACAGATCGAACCATCGTCCAGACGGAGCTGAACTTCCGATCGGCCAGCACCGGTCAGTTATTTGATCGGGATGACCCCCGCTTTACGCCGCCGCCCCTGATGGCGGTGGGGGCGGAGTTTGAGGACAAAATCTGCCCACGGGTAGAAGTCGTTCCACAAGACCTGTCTTCCGCGATTTGCTACGAGTCTCCCTTCCGGTTGTTGGAAAGCGCCCGGGTGTTATCCGCAGCGGAAAGCGTGACGACCCTCGGCATTTTGTTGGTGGGCGCGGCCGCAGGTGCAGGGGAATTCCTCCGCATCAATGATCCGGGCTCCGCCATCATCACGGGTAATGGCACTACGGAAATTCAATTGCGCATCAGCGAATCAATGAGCCAGGATGAACTGGTGGCGCTACTCTCTCAATTAGAATATGGTATAATGGGTGAGCTGACAGACGGCGGCCTGCGGAGCATTCGCATCGGAGCGGCCAAAGCCTGCCTGGTGGCCCCTCCCATCGAGTTTGATTTCATTATTGTTCCTAACCAGGAACAGACCATCAATTTGCCGCAAGACACGCTTCTGTGCCCCGAAGACACCTTAGCCCTCAATCCTGCCACAGTCAGAGCGACGGATTTTCGCTGGTCTACCGGAGCAACCACCCCCATGCTGACCGTTAGTCAGCCAGGAACGTACGGACTGACGGTCACCAACGCCTGCCGCCGGGATTCGGCCGTCGTCACCGTTAGTGAAGCAGAGAACAGAAGCCTGCCCGATGAAGAGCTGCGGGAAATAATCTGCCTGGGGGACAGTCTGAACTTCAACCCGACAACAGACCCGGCAGTGAGCTACCGCTGGGAAGACGGGGCCGATGGCCCCGCCCGCACCTTCCGCGAGGCGGGCATTTACACGCTGCTGAAGGCCAATGCCTGCTACGAAGCGACCACGACGCTCGAAGTCCGCTTTCAGGACTGCTGCCTCATCTACTACCCCAATGCCTTCAGCCCCAACGGCGACGGGGTAAATGATCGCTTTATGCCTGCTCCTTCACCAGATGACTGCCGGGCAATCACCGATTGGTCCTTCCACATTTTCAACCGCTGGGGCGCAGAAGTCTTCGCCACTGAAGACCGCTTCAGTGGCTGGGACGGTTCCTTCCGGGAGCGCCCGGCGGAGAACGGGGTATACGTCTTCGAGCTCCGTTACTTTAACGGGCAGGAGACGGTGGCCCAGAGTGGCAGCGTTATGCTGCTGCGGTAGGCGTAGCCATACATTGCCCCTTTACCTTTCTCTGCACCTGCGGCCGCGCCTGAGCTTGCCAAAGGGCTCCGGCACCCTGATTAGGTGACGGCAGTAATTGTGCCGCAATCGCCGGACCAACTTTTAACCGACTACGTCAGGCCAAAAGAATTGGTCAGACGATGCGCGGCCTAGCGCACTTCCCATTACCTTCGCCCTATGCTCTCCTTCCTGCGCAACCTCTTCAGCCCTTCCTCCGTTTCCTCCGAAGCAACTGATCCCGCTATGAAATTTCTCCTCGTCGGCCTGGGCAACCCCGGCCCGAAATACGAAAACACCCGCCACAATGTCGGCTTCCGGGTATTGGAACAGCTGAGCGAAGACTGGTCTTCGTGCAGCCATGGCCACATGGCCCGGATCAAGCACCGGGGCAAGCAACTGTTGCTGCTCAAGCCCGACACCTTTATGAACCTGAGCGGCAAAGCCGTACGCTACTGGATGCAAAAAGAGAACATCCCCAAAGAGCGCGTGCTGGTAATTGTGGATGATCTGCACCTGGATTTTGCCCAGCTCCGCCTGCGCGGCAAGGGATCTGACGCCGGCCATAATGGCCTGAAATCCATCGATCAACTCACCGGTGGAAACAATTATGCCCGCCTGCGTTGCGGCATTGGCCGCGACTTCCACCCCGGCCAGCAGGCAGATTACGTACTTGGCGAATGGAACAGTAAAGAGCGGGAAGGGCTGCCCGAATTGCTGAAAACGGCGGCGGAGATGTCGCTTAGTTTCTGTGCCCATGGACTGCAGAACACCATGAACAAATTTAACCAGGGGAAGAAGAAAAAGAAGAAGGAAAAAGCACCGGAGAAGGAAGAAAAGAAGAAGGAATAATATTGTCGTCAGGCAAACTTCCCACCGGCTTCATCAGGTGAAAAAGGATTTGTCGGACGACTGTGCGTCAAACGATCCGTCTGCGGGATTAATCGCCTGGCGATTTCCGTTTAGCTACATTACTCTGACGTGCACTGGTTGTTGGGGGCAAAATTTCGCAACCACTCGCCCTTTCCGCTGTTAGGCCATGGAATGAGCAAGCAAATTACCATCGTCGGGGCCGGCTTCGCCGGCCTGTCTTCCGCCTGTTATCTCGCCCGTGAAGGGTATAAGGTGCGTATCCTCGAAAAAAACGAGGGGCTGGGCGGCCGTGCCCGTACTTTTCAGGAAGCCGGTTTTCAGTTCGACATGGGGCCGAGCTGGTACTGGATGCCGGAAGTCTTCGAGAATTTTTTCAACGACTTCGGCTCCTCGGCCGCCGAGCACTACGAACTCGTACGCCTGGACCCCAGCTACGAAATTTGCTTCGGTAAAGACGACCTGATGGACGTGCCGGCCGACACCAAAGAGCTCTTTGCCCTCTTCGAAAAACTGGAGCCGGGCAGCTCGGCGAACCTCCAGAAATTTCTCGACGAAGCCGAATACAAATACCGCGTCGGGCTGGGAGAATTCGTGCAAAAGCCCGGCCATAGCATTATGGACTTCGCTGACTTTCGGGTCGTGAAAGCCGCCATGAAGCTGCAGATGCTGACGGATATGGGCACCTACGTCCGCAAGCTATTCAAGCACCCGCAGTTGCGGCAGCTGCTGGAATTTCCCGTACTCTTCCTCGGCGCAACGCCCGAAAACACTCCCGCGCTCTACAGCCTGATGAACTACGCCGACCTGAAACTCGGCACCTGGTATCCGCTCGGCGGCATGCACAAGATCATCGAAGGGATGGTTCTGGTAGCGAAAGGGCTGGGAGTGGAGATTCACGCGGGCTCACCGGTAAAATCCGTGGAAAGCCAAAAGGGAATCGTTAGCCAGGTAACATTGGCGGATGGCACCTCCTTCGCTACTGACATCCTTGTTTGCAGCGCAGATTACCACCACTTCGAACAGGAAGTGCTGAGCCCTAAAGACCGTGTCTACTCCGAGGCCTACTGGCAGAAGCGGGTGATGGCACCTTCGAGCTTGTTGTTCTACGTGGGCATCGACCGGAAAATCCCCGGCCTGCATCACCACACACTTTTCTTCGATGCGGACTTCCACCAGCATGCCCACGACATCTACGAAGAACCTGCCTGGCCGGAAGATCCACTCTTTTACGTCTGTGCGCCTTCCGTGACGGATGCTTCCGTCGCCCCCGCCGGTCACGAAAATCTCTTCTTCCTGCTACCACTTGCCCCCGACCTCGACGACACCGATGAGCGCCGCGAGCATTACTGGGAACTGATGTGTGAGCGCTTTGAGCAGCGGACGGGGGTGGACATTCGTCCGCACGTAGTCTACCGCCGTGCTTTTGCGCACAAAGAGTTCAAGGAAGATTACAATGCCTTCCGGGGCAATGCCTACGGCCTGGCGAACACCCTGACCCAGACCGCATTTTTAAAACCAAAACTGCGCAGTAAAAAACTGCGTAACTTGTGGTATACCGGCCAGCTAACAACTCCTGGCCCGGGCATGCCACCGAGCATTATCTCCGGAGAAGTCGCCGCCCGCGACATTCACCGGAGTATTACCGGAGCCAAAGAATTATCTACCGCCAAACCTCAGCCTGTTACCGATCATGTTTAGCCTTTACCAAGAAGTTTGCCGGGAGTGTGCCTCCCTCATCACCCGTCGCTACAGCACCAGCTTCAGCCTCGGCATCCGCGTGTTCGATAAACCGCTGCGGGCGCCCATTTATGGCATTTATGGCTTCGTGCGTTTTGCGGATGAGATCGTGGACACCTTTCACGACAAGGATAAAGCCACCCTGCTCGAACGCTTCCGCCAGGATACCTACCTCGCCCTGGAAGAAGGCATCAGTCTGAACCCCGTGCTACAGGCATTTCAGGAAGTCGCCAACCGCTACAATATCGGTCGTGACCTCATTGATCCTTTCCTCGACAGCATGGCTATGGACCTCGACTTCAGCCGTTACCACGATGATCTGTACAAAGAATACATCTACGGCTCCGCCGAGGTAGTGGGCCTCATGTGCCTCAAGGTCTTTGTCGATGGCGACGAAGCAGAATACGAACGCCTCAAAGATTCCGCCTGCGCCCTGGGCTCCGCCTTTCAGAAAATCAACTTTCTGCGCGACATTAAGTCCGACTACGAAGAACGCGGCCGGGTCTATTTTCCCGGGGTGGATTACAACAACTTCACCGCCGAGGTAAAAGCGGAGATTGAGGCTGACATCAAGGCGGACTTCGACTTTGCCCTAACCGGAATTAAACAGCTGCCCGGCAGCGCGCGACTGGGGGTTTATCTTGCTTACGTTTACTACACCAAGCTATTCCAGAAGATCAAAAATTCCCCGGCAACGCGGGTAGCCGAAGAGCGCATCCGGGTAGCCGATGGAAGGAAGGTGTACCTGCTGGCAACTTCGGCGGTACGGGCGAGGTTTGGGTTGTTGTAGGGCTCCTGTGCCAAGGTGCGGCCGGCTGAAGCCGGTGCTGTGGCACGAAGCTCTTCGAGCTATCCATTCTAAACTTGTTTCCCGTTGAAGCATCTGTTTATTTTACTGGCAATTGTTCTTTGCTTAGCAGCCTGTGGGCCGAAGCCAGAGAACACCCTGAGTACCACTTTCTACCACTGGCAAACCACACTTGCCCCCGATTCAACGGCGCGGAGTTTACTCGTCCAGCACGGCTGTGAGGAGCTATTCGTTAAGGCCTTCGACGTCAGCCTTTCGGGTGGGCGCGTAGCGACCAATGCCCGGATAGAACTGGCCGATACGGCAGGCTTGCCGCCTTTGGTCCCCGTGGTCTTTATCACCAATGAAGTCTTTCGCCAGGAAGCACAAGCGCCCGACGAGCTGGCCGGAGACATCCTCGAGCTGGCAGAAAGTCTCCTCCCGGCGGGATTCAGTGAGTTGCAGATTGATTGTGACTGGACGGCGCAAACGCAGGTGCCATATTTTGATTTTTTAAGCGCCGTGAAAAGCCTCCGCCCCGATCTTTCGCTCAGCTGCACCGTACGCTTACACCAGTACCGGGACCGCGAACAGCAGGGCGTCCCGCCCGTCCTCCGCGCCACCCTGATGGCTTACAACACCGGCGATCTCAACGACTGGGCTACGGAGAATTCCATCCTCGACAGCAACATCGTCAAGGCCTACCTCGCGGGTCAGCCCGCTTACCCCATTGATCTGGACCTGGCCGTTGCTGTCTACGATTGGGCCGCGGTCTACCGCCGCGGCGAGCTCGCCTACCTCATCAATGAGCCCTCCCTCCCGGATCTTGCCGACACCGCCCGCTTCGAAGCCCTCCCGGACCTCCGCTACCGCGTCCGCCGCTCCACCTACCTCGACGGGATCTACCTCTACGAAGACGACCTCCTCCGGCGGGAGCTCGTCCCGCCCGTCACCATGGACGCCCAGCGGGC
This sequence comes from Neolewinella agarilytica, assembly GCF_900110645.1. Classification (GTDB taxonomy): domain Bacteria; phylum Bacteroidota; class Bacteroidia; order Chitinophagales; family Saprospiraceae; genus Neolewinella; species Neolewinella agarilytica. Next base: position 70,882 of record NZ_FOFB01000008.1, on the reverse strand, counting down.
CTTACTCCAACGCTACGTGCCCGGTTTCCCCGGGCAGCGGCTGATGGTATTCCGGCTGGGGAGTCGGTTATGGGAGTGAAGGGGGTATTGTACGCTTTCCCTAAGCCGCAACCACTCTAAAGTAGAAATTCTGATTTAGATTTTCATAGTTTACGGGCGATTTATAACCGATGCTGCTGTGTGGCCGAATCTGATTATAAGTCACAGACCAATCCTGAATACGTTGATTCAACTCTTTCAAGGATTGGAACCAGTCTAAATCAAGGCTCGCAATGCCACATACACGAGACAGCTCCACCCACCTAAAAATAAAAAACCACCGTGCGCGTAGAAGTAGAAAACCCAAGAATCAAATGTTACCAATGCATGCGGCCTGCAAGCTCCTGTCTTTGCCAACACATTAGTCCCATCCGCACTAAGACTCGTTTTATTATTCTTATGCACCCTAAGGAGTACAAAAAGGAGAAAAACGGAACGGGGCATATGACTAAGCTTCAACTTGAAAACTCGGAACTAATAGTTGGTGTTGACTTCACTCACAATAAGCGCGTAAATGAAATACTGAATAAAGAAGGAAGCCGTTCTTTTTTACTTTATCCGGGAAAAGACAGTTTCAACTTGTCAACCAGAAGAAGCCCAGAAACCATTTCATTTATGGGCAATGCGCCACACCTTTTCATCCTCGACGGCACGTGGCCCTGCGCTCGCAAAATTCTTAAGCTGAGTAAAAATTTACAAAAGCTAAAACGAGTAAGTTTTGACAATAAGGTAAAATCAAAATTTATCCTCAAGCAGCAACCAACGTCTCTTTGCCTTAGTACGATTGAGTCCGTCCATACCGTCTTGAATTTGCTTAAGGAAGATGGCATGGAGCAATGTGAGACGAAGGATTTTCTTATCCCTTTTGAAAAAATGATGGAGTACCAGGTCGAATGTGTCTTCAACCCTGACAATAAGAGCTATCGCTCATTTGCGCGAAGAGAGATTGTTACTAAGGACATGTATAAGCAACGTTCACAAAGAAGTGTCATTCTCAAATAGGAAAGTACAATTGCTTTTGAGTGCATCTCCTTACGGTTATTCGGGCAAACCAATGGATAGCTCAGAACTAGAATTTCTCCCCCTCACCCAGAATCGTGCTAAAAAGCAGGGACAATGGACAAACGCATTCCTTCAAAAATAACTGACCGCTACTGGTTAGTTTCCATTTATGAACAGTACCGATTCAGCAAACTAAAAGAAGAGAGAAACAGTGGAAAATGGTTACTCTTTGGTAGTATCGACGAAGTCGATCGGTACTGGAAACTGATTAAAACTGCTACGGCAGAAGGTGTATTAGGACCAAGCTCCAAGGTTTCCACATCTAAAGCCAACCCAAATTCCGGGGACAATTCAACAAGAGTGATCTGTATTTTTACGGAAGACTTTAATGATCGATCAGATGTACGGCGAGTAGAAATGGCCATAAGAAGTCTGGGCATCAAAAACAGACTTGTTTATAAATTAGATAGGGATGTAGGCAAGTATTTTCATAAAGGTGATCGCGTAGTTGACATTCTTGTGAGTGATGAAATTCAGGATATTTGAAACAGGAAAAGAGGCAAAAAACATAGCACCTCGCAGGTCCCTTGAGCCAGGCTAAGCGGACCTCGAAGCGTCCCGCAGTATTGCGGGACCTTCGAGCGTCCGCGTTATCCGAGGCCTCCTTCCCCCCTGTGACAAAAACGTTGCTTCCGCGAATAATACTATAAACAAGCAGCCACTTGCACGAAAAGGAGACCATATTCTTATCCGTTTTGGAGTGCCACAAAGGCATCATCTACAAAGTAGCCAATACCTACTGTTACGATGCCGCTGACCGGGAGGACCTGATGCAGGAGATCATCCTGCAGGTATGGCTGAGCCTGGACCGTTTCAACGACAACTATAAATGGTCGACCTGGATATACCGGGTGGCGCTGAATACCTCCATTTCTTTCTACCGAAAAAACAAGACCCGGAAGGATAAAACCGTGGGGCTTTCCGCAATAATCGATGTGCCCGATGCACCGGAGGAGTTTTCGGCGGACAACGATTTCGTCCTGCTCAGAAAGTTTGTCCGGGAGCTGCGGGAGATAGACCGGGCGCTGATCCTACTGCATCTGGAAGGGCTGAAGAGTAAGGAGATTGCCGAGATCATCGAAACGAGCCAAACAAACGTCACCACCCGGATATCTAGGATCAAAAAGAAGCTGCGACTCAAATTTGACCAACATAAAAACTAGGAAGATGGAAAACGATGAACTACGAAGCATCTGGAAGTCCTACGACCAAAAGATGGACAGCATGCTGAGCCTCAATAAAGAGGTAGCAATGATGCTGACGAAGCAAAAGCTTAACCAGCAGATCAGCCGGCTTTATTTGCCGAAGTGGACGACAGTGGCCATTGGCCTGCCCTACACAATAATTTTGATCGCCATCACCATCATAGCGTGGCTGGCGGAGGCATACTTTGTTGCCTTTGGTTTTGGCATAATTGCCTGGATCATGGCCGTTTTGCTGGGGATTCATTTTTACCAGTTGTACCTGATTGGTCAGGTAAAGAACAATGAGGAAGTGCTGTCTACCCAGGAGCAGTTATCAAAACTGCGGATATCGAGTTTTCAGGGCTTAAATCTGGCGGTTTTTCAGCTGCCCTTCTGGTCCGTATGCTGGGTGAGCGCGGAGGCGCTCAGGGAGAGCCCCTTCCTCTACGGAGGTGTTAACTTGCTGGTCTTTGCCCTGCTGAGCTACCTGGCCTACTGGCTCTATCGGCGCTTGAATTATACAAACGAAGACTCCCGGGTCCGGGATTTCTTTCTGTCGGGGCGGGACTGGGAGCCGATCATTAAGTCGGCCGAAATACTGGAGCAGATCAGGGAGTATGAGCGGTAGGAAGGGATAGTCCACCGGTTGCCTACCGCCGTCGCCTCTTCCGCTTCGCCACCCCGTGCTTTCGGAGCTTCGTCGCTTCGCTGGCGACGTAGAGCCAGCGCTCATCGTAGAAGTCAACGGCTTCAAACTGGGTGGGCCAGAACCAGGCGAGGTTGCGGCGGTGCAGCTGGCCACGGAAGAACTTCCCCTCGGGATAATCGCTGAGGGTAAGGAGGGAGGCTGCGCCGCTGGGCCAGAAGCCGCCCAGCATTTTGAAGTTGTAGGCAGTGAGCACGAGCTGACCGCGGGCAGTGTCCAGCGCCGCTGCGGTAACAACGCGGCGGGGGAGGTAAAGACTGTCGATGAGCTCCGCCTCGTAGCTGCCGGGCTGCGCCGGCAGCCGGTAGTGGTAAGTATAGAAGCGGCCCCGGCCGAAGAGCTGGTCTTTGGTGAACAGGTGAAGGTAGCCCCCCTGAAAGGCCATCGCTTCGCAGTTGTAGTTGCCGGGGCGGTTGAGGCCGCCACCGTCCTGCCCCGGATAGGTGAAACGGATGGTGGCCGTTTTGCCCGTGGTGGGGTCAAAACGGTAGATCTGGTGTTCTTTTTGCCGGCCGGCGTTGTTGCCAAAGTCGCCGAGGTAGTAGTTTCCGGCACCGTCCACCGTCAGGTCTTCGTAGTCGAAGGCGGGGGCGGAGAGGGTGTCCCGCCGGATGATGGTGCCGGTTTCGTCCGACGTGTACAGGTAGGGGCCGTCTCCGCTGTCGTTGTGCCAAACGAAGCGGTCTCCGCGAATGGCCAGGCCCGAGGCCTCGGCCAGGTCCGGCGTCAGGCGGATGGTTTTGGGCGGATAGCTGGCACAGGAAAGCAGGGAAAAGAACAGCGCGATGGAGGCGAGGCGATGGATCATGAGCGCAAAGGTAGGACTCGCTGCGAGTGTCCGGACCGACCTGCCTCCTGCCCTTCAACCTCCCCTTGCACCTGCGGTGAGCGCCCCTGAAAGCACCCCAAACAGGAAAATCTTGCCCCGAAAGAACTATTTCCCCCCGAAAAAGCGTTAATTTAGTATCAACTAACGTCCTCTTACCTTGGTAGCCACCAGTAAATTACTCGAACGCGTCGTCAATGTGATCTCGGATTTCCCCTCTCCCGAGCAGGTGATGTCTTTGCGTACGACAGAAGAAGAGGAGTCTCGTCTCGATGAATTAGCCGCCAAAAACGCCGCCGGCACGCTCACCATTTCCGAAAGGTTGGAGCTTGAGCATTACCTTATCGCCGAGCACATGGTCCGGATGGCCAAAACCAATGCGTTCAGCCGTTTGAAGGGCGCGTGAGTAAGACCTACATACCTCAGATTTTAAGAAGGCAAATCCGCGCCGCCGCCGGCGAATGCTGCGAGTATTGCCTGGTGCCAGAAGCCGTCGCTTTTGCCAGCTTCCACATCGATCACATCATCAGTGAAAAGCAGGGCGGAGCAACTTCTTACCCTAATCTGGCCCTGGCCTGCCGCCCCTGCAATATCAGTAAAGGCGCCAGCATCGTGGCCTATTCCGGCGAATGGGACGAGTTCACCCGCCTTTATCATCCCCGTCAGGACCGCTGGGCGGATCATTTTGAACTACTGGAATCCGGCCTGATCAAACCACTGTCGCGCATCGCCTACGGCACGCTGAAAATCATGGGCATCAACGACGATGCCCGGGTGACCGAACGGGGGTCCTTGCTGGAGCGGGGGATTATTGTAATGTAGGGGGTAGTAATGTAGTGGCTGCCGCAAGCAATAGGGGGCAATGTGTGACAGTGTTGTAGACGGTAGAACGGTTGTCGGTAAATATCTACAGCACTACCGTCTACAACACTACCGCCTACTTCGCCGCAGCAGCTTCCACCGCCTTCCAGACCCGGATCACATTGCCGGAGCACATTTTTTGGATGTCTTCGTCGGAGTAACCGCGTTTGAGGAGAGTGTAGATGAGGTTGGGGTAATCGGCTACGTCCTTCAGGCCCGTGGGCAGGGAGTCGCCGACGCCGTCGAAGTCGGAGCCAAAACCTACGTGGTCTACGCCCGCCAGCTCTACAACGCGATCAATGTGATCAGCAACCATGTTGACATCAGAATAGAGGGTGGGGAACTCTTCCCGGAAGGCTTCCTGCATTTCGTCGGTACCCTCGTCGCCGTATTTCATGTTTTTAGCCGCCAGGCGTTCCATAAACACGCCGCGCAGACTGTCTTGCCGGCTGCGTAATGCTCCGTCGAGGAAAGTGGAGCCGAAGTTGATCTGAATCACACCGCCTTCTTCTCCGAGACGCTTGATCATGTCGTCGTCCATGTTTCGCTCGAAGTCAGGGGTGAAGTAGCGGACGCTGGAGTGACTGGCGATCATGGGCACGTCGGTCATCTCTACTACCTGCCAGAAGGTTTTGTCACTTACGTGGCTGATGTCAACCATGATACCGACACGGTTCATTTCCTTGACGACGTCGCGGCCGAAATCACTCAGGCCACCGTGAGTGGCGGTCGTGTCGTAGCTGCTGTCGCAGATCAGATTATCCTTGGCGTGGGTCAGGGTGATGTAGCGGATGCCCTTGTCGTAGTACTCCTGCACGCGCTCAATTTTGTCTTCAATCGGGCTACCGTTTTCCATACCCATGGGCAGGCTCATGACGCCATCTTCGAAGTTTTGCAGCAGTTGCTCGGTGCTGGTGGTAACCCGGAACTTGTCGGGGTGTGCGTCGGCAATTCCTTTGACCATATTTATCAGGCTGTCGGCCAGGGCGGGGCTTTCGCCGGGCTCTTTTTGCAGTCCGCTGGGGATGTAGATGGACATGAAGGGCGCATCGAGGCCTCCTTCTACGGCCCGAACGTAGTCGAAGTCACCGGCGTCCGTTTCGATGGGAATCCCGAGGTACTCTTTGTCGAGTTTGAAGTTTTTGACCTTCAGGCGGTAGGGCAGGTCAACGTGGCCGTCGGTGATGAGGTATTCCTGCGCCAGGTCGTCGGCGTGGTCGCGGAGTTCCTCGTCAGTCATTTCCGTGGCGGTCTCAGAGGTGTTTTCCGGGGCGCGGCCGCAGGTGCAGAGGAAGAACCCGAGGAGAGCAAGGAGGGGAAAGTGAATGGTTTTCATTTGGGTAGTGTGGTTGATTAGACCTACACAAGGTAGTGAAAATCCAAGCAGCGCCATTGGGCTTACACGGCGATATCCCCTTCAGAATACACTTCTTCCAGCCCGTCAGTTTTACGTTCCAGCAGTGCAAAGCCGAAGGTAAGTACCCCTACCCGGCCAATGAACATGATAAGAACAAAGAGGAGCTTCCCAATGGTACTAAGCTCACTGGTAAGGCCGGCACTGAGGCCAACCGTACCAAGAGCGGAGGCGACTTCAAACAGCAGACGGTCAAATGATGCCTCTTCTGAAAAAGACAATAAGAAAGTGAACAGGAAGATGAGAGAAGTATAAAGGATAAACGTAGACGTAGCCACGTAAAGGCGCTCAAAAGGGATCCGCCGTTTAAAAAAGGTAATCTTTTTATTTCCCGTCAGGCGGCTTTTGATGATAGCAAGAATGGCCGTCAGAGTAGTAATCTTCATTCCGCCGGCGGTGCCGGAAGGAGAAGCACCAATGTACATCAGGAAGGTGACGAAAAGCAGCATCGGCAGGGTGAGCGAAGCCGTGGGAATAGTATTGAAACCTACGGTGGTCATAGCCGTCATCGACTGAAAAAAGGAAGTCATCACCGGGCTGTTCGTCTCCTGAATCAGGGGCTCGGTTAGGTAAATCAGCAGAGTACCCAAACTGAGCAAAAGAGCGAAGCCGTAAACAACGATTTTAGTTGTGAAGGAAATACGCTTCGACCGGCCCGTGAGCCGGTACCAGACATCCGTAATCACGATGAAACCCAGCGATCCGGCAATGGCCAACACGGCAATGATCGTATTCATAAATACATCATCCTGATAGCTTTCAAAGCTATCCCCAAACAGCCCGAAACCAGCCGTACAGAATGCGGAAATGCTGTGAAAGATGCTATACCATACTGCCTGGCCTCCGGCCATACCCGACTGGATAAAGGCAATGTAAAAACAGATGCTCCCCAAAGTTTCCATTATGAGCGTAAATACAATGGCACTTTTAATGAAGTCTCCGATTTTAATGGAGCTGGGCATGGTGAACTCTGCACCGATTATTTTTTGATGCCACGAGGTCATACGCCGGGTAGTGAAGAGTAAAAAATAAGTGGTAAGTGTCATGTAGCCGATGCCTCCGAGCTGAATCAGCCCCGCGACGATTATTTGCCCGGCCAGATTGTACTCCGACATTCCCGCCGTAACTAGCCCCGTGGTTGAAACGGCAGAGGTGGCCGTAAAAAGATTATCCAAAACAGAAATGTCCGTCTTATGGAAAATGGGAAGCGACAGCAAAAGCCAACCGACCAGCGAATAGAGGAAGAAGCCCCACACGAGGTTTAGCTGGGGAGAACTGCTAATTTGAAACCGGCGGTAAGCAATGGATAGACGGCGGTAAGTATGTTTCATCAATGAATGAAATAAGTTAAAGAGGTACAGTCTCGAACGGTCAGTACTGGCAGGTGTTCGCCTAGCCGGTAATTACATTGATAGTGAGGTAAAGTCTGATACTACCAACTATTTAATTGGTAAACCTATCTTTCCGTTATGAGACTCATCACCCTGCTCCTTATCCTGTCCTTTAGCACTTCTACGTTCGGCTGGCTCAGTAACCACGCCAGTGCCCAACGTGTGCTCTTATTCGAGAAACTGACGGCTTCTCAATCTGACCGGATGTATGAGGGCGAATGGCTGAAGTTCCGGCTGAAGGGCGATAATTTTTACCAGGAAGGCCCCATTCGGGAGATGCGTCCCGATATCCAGGCGCTGGTGATTAACGATCGCTTCGTGATGCTCGATGAAATCGAGCTGGTCAACCGGGGCAAGACCTTCGGCGCCGCCGCGGGCTACAGTTTGATGACCTTTGGCGTCGGCTGGTCATTCTGGAGCCTGGCGGGTAATTATACCGACGGCAACCCGCTAACAAAATACGAAAGCCGGGACCTGATGATCACCCTCACTTCCGTTGGCACCGGCTTCCTGATTAACAAGATTTTCGGTCAGCGAAAATTCAAGCCGAATAAATACCGACGGCTGCGGGTGGTGGATACTAGTTTTTAACCATACAAAGCCTTCGACAACACCTCCGCAAACGCCCCCGGCGTACTCGCAAAGGGTGTCACCCCCATCTCCGTCAGTTCTGCAGCGATTTCTTTGTCGTAAGCTGGTGCCCCCTCATCGCTTAGTGCCAGGATGGGCAAAAAGGTCAGCCCTGTCTGCTGTAAGCGCCGGACCGTAGCCAGCATCCCCGCCACAGATCCCCCTTCGAACAGATCGCTCAGTAATATCATCACCGTATCCTTCGGGTTGGTGTTAAGCTGCTCTCCGTAACGGAGGGCTTTACCAATATCCGTGCCGCCGCCGAGTTGCAGGGCGAAGAGCAACTCCAGTGGATCGGGGAGCTGATCCGTCAGGTCCACCACGTTCGTATCGAAGGCCACAACCTGGGTTTTCAAACTGGGAATACTGGCCAGAATACAGGAGATCACCCCGGCGTAGACCACCGAGGCGGCCATGGAACCCGACTGGTCAATGAGCAAAATAACGTGCTTAAGCCCGGCCTTAGACCGAGAGAGCCCCCGCAAGTTGATGGGCAACACCGTCTTATACTCCGGCTGGTAGTGTTTCATGTTCCGGCGGATGGTCTGATCCCAGTCAATATCCTGGGGCCGGGGGCGGCGGTTGCGATTGTGCTGCCGGCGGCGACCGCTAATGGCTTGCTCCACCGGCCGTTTCAACTCTTTTTCAATTTGCTCCACTACGCGCTTCACCACCGCCCGCGCTGTTTCCCGGCTCCGGTCCGGCAGCAAATTTTTCAGCGTCAGCAGGGTGCCGATCAGATGGACGTCGGGCTCGATGGTTTCGAGTAGCTCCGGCTCCAGCAGCATTTGCTTCAGTCCAAGGCGATCCAGGGCGTCCCGCTGCAGCAGCTGCACGGTATCCGTCGGGAAATACTTGCGGATGTCTCCCAGCCAACGGTTGACGTTCGGGTTGCTTTTGCCGAGGCCGCCTTTGCGCTCCTGATCGGCGTAGAGGGCTTCGAGCGTCGCGTCCATGCCGGCCAGTTGGCCGGGCAGATCGATGGTGTCGCCTTCCTCTCCTTCGGACTGCTGACCGAGGATGAGGCGCCATTTGCGGAGGTATTCTTCGTTGGGAGTGATTTCTTCGATGGGAGGGAAGCTTGTGGGGTAAAAGTAAGGGAAAGAATGGCTTTAATTTGCGCTGAAGCGCAGGGCTGTGTTACGAAGCTCTAAGAGCTTTCATGGATAGAACAGCTCGAAGAGCTTCGTAACACAGCCCCGACTTTAGTCGGAAAATAAAACGAGATCATTTAATTTACAATCCACGTTCCGACATCAGCCCATTATCTTTGCCCCATGTCCCACAAGCCCCGCCTCACCCCGATGAATGATAACGTGACCTTACTGTCCGTTACGGGAAGTCAATACCTCTCCGAAAAAATCGCTACGGCCTATGGCCAGGAATTAGGCGAACTGGAAGTTGCCCGTTTTAACGACGGGGAAATGCAGCCCATCATCAAGCAGAGCGTACGCGGTGAATACGTCTTCATCATCGGCAGCACCTTCCAGCCACACGATAACCTGATGGAGATGCTGCTGACCATCGATGCGGCCCGCAGGGCTTCGGCCGGTTACATCTGCTGCGTGATGCCCTACTTTGGCTACGCCCGCCAGGACCGTAAAGACCGCCCCCGGGTCCCCATCAGCGCCAAACTCATCGCGAACCTGCTCGTAGAAGCCGGTGCCGATCGGATCATGACGCTTGACCTGCACGCGGACCAGATTCAAGGCTTCTTTGACATCCCCGTGGATCACCTCAAAAGTCAGGCCATCTATATCCCATATTTCGATACGCAGGACATGAGCAACGTCACCTTCGCCAGCCCCGACATGGGCGGCGTGAAGCGGGCCCGCGACTACGCCAAGTACTACGAACGCAACGTCGTGATCTGTGACAAGTACCGCAAGCGCGCCGGCGAGATTGCCGGCATGACCCTGATTGGTGACGTGGAAGGCGCCGATGTCATCCTGGTCGATGACCTCGTCGATACCGCCGGCACGCTGTGCCGGGCGGCGGACCTGATCATGGAGCGCGGCGCCAAGTCCGTCCGTGCCATCGCCACCCACCCCATCCTGAGTGGTAACGCTTACGAGAAAATCGAAAAGTCTGCCCTGGAGACGCTCATCGTCTGTGATGCGGTGCCGCTGAAACAGATTTCGCCCAAGATCAAGGTCCTGTCTTCTGCTGCCCTCTTCGCGAAGGGCATTAAGAAGACGCACGACAATGAGTCGATTTCGGCGTTGTTTGTGGGGTAGGAAGTAAGAACCTGCAACTAGCGTTTGCAAGAAACCGTTATATTGCAATAAACATTACGTCATGACAAGAATGATGATAGAAGTTACTAATGAAGAGACGCTCAATCTCATCCGTAGCTTAGAGGCATTGCAGCTATTGCGTGTCGTGACAGAACCCAGCGAACCGCTTCAGATTGATGAGTCGTGGGTTGGCTCAATATCGAAAAAAACAGGTGAAGCCATGTTGGCCCACGTTGAAGAAAGCAAAAACGAATGGGACCGCAATTTCTGATTGACTCTAATGTAATTATTGAGTTTTTGATTGGTAATTTGCCGTCCCAGGGAGTGTCTTGGCTGATTGAAAAAGTGAATAATCAAGAACATTGTATTTCACCAATCAACCAAATTGAAGTCCTTGGTTACAACGGTGAACCTGATGAAATGCAAAGAGCTGAATTATTTATAAACGGATCAAAGTCTATTCCAATTGATTCGCAAGTTGTTGCGAATACAATTTTGATTAAGCGAAAAAAGAAAATCAAACTCCCTGATGCGGTAATTGCAGCCACCGCAATTACTCATGGGCCTAACGATTGTAACTCGCAACGAAAAAGACTTTAAAGATATCGATGGCATAAAGACCATCAACCTCCATAGCCTCTAGCCATTGCGCCCCTCACTCAACCTCCACAACGCCTCCTTCCAGACCGAAATCGCCCGCCTCAACGCCGGCCAGCGGGCCGCCGTGGAACAGGTAGATGGCCCCGTAATGGTGTTGGCCGGCCCCGGCACGGGCAAGACCCACCTGCTGGCCGCCCGCATCGGGAACATCCTGACGGAGACGGATACCGGCGCACACAACATCCTCTGCCTGACCTTCACGGAAGCCGGAGTGAAAGCGATGCGGGAACGACTCCTGCAGTTTATTGGGCCGGAGGCCCACCGGATCGGAATTTACACCTTCCATGGTTTTTGCAGCAACCTCATTCAGCAGAATCTTCAATACTTCGGTAAGCCGGACCTGGAGCCACTGGCGGAGCTGGAACAGATCAGCATCATCCGGGCTCTCCTCGATGGTCAGGAACAAGACACGCCCCTGCGGCAGGGTTACCACGATCCTTACTTCTATGAGCCCCACCTGAAGCACCTTTTCTCCGCCATCAAAGCGGAGAACTGGGAGGTGGACGATATGGAACAGAAGATTGATCGCTACGTGGCCAGCCTGCCGACGCACCCGGAATTCGTCTACAAGAGAAAATATAAAGGCAAGGAGGCCGGAACGCCGAAGGAAGGGGCCATTGCGGAGGAAGTCCTCCGCATGAACCGCCTGCGGGCGGCCATCCACCTGTTTCCGGCTTATCAGGACGCCCTGCGCAAACAGCGCCGCTACGATTACGGCGATATGATCGGCTGGGTGCTGCGGGCCTTTAACGACTTCCCGACCCTGCTGCGGACCTACCAGGAACGCTACCAGTACGTGCTGGTGGATGAGTTTCAGGACACGAACGGTGCGCAGGACATGATCGTGCGCAGCCTGGTGGATTACTGGGAGCGGCCCAACGTCTTTATCGTGGGCGATGATGACCAGGCGATCTATGAATTTCAGGGCGCACGACTGCGTTCGATGATCGATTTTTTCCAGCGCTACGATAGCGTGAAGTTGGTGACGCTGACGGAGAATTACCGGAGCCGGCAGGAAATACTGAACGCCGCCTCAACGCTGATCGGGAAGAACGAGCTACGCATTGGGAATAAGCTGCCGGAGCTCGAAGTAGACAAAAAGCTTATTGCCAGCAATCCGGATTTGGTGGCCCTTCGGCAGGTGCAAGGTAAGGGGTTAAAGGAGCAAGGAAAAAAAGGAGCCCCCCCTGCTCTTTCAGCTTCCGCTGCACCTGCGGCCGCGCCAAAAGAAGCACCTCCAACGAGCGGTAGCCAAATCAAGAATCCAAAATCGAGAATCGAGAATCGAGAATCTTCTCCGATCCGCCTCCTCTCCTTCCCCGACCAAAACCAGGAAACCGGCTACCTCATCAACCAACTCCGCCGCTGGAATGAGGCCGGCACCCCCTGGTCCGAGATGGCCGTCATTTACGCCAAGCACCATCAGGCTGCCGAACTCATCCACCTGCTGGAGCGCGCCGGCATCCCTTACCGCAGCAAGCGCCGCCCGAACGTACTCGATGGCCGGCCCGTCCGCCAGCTACTCGACATGCTGCACTACCTGCAGGCGGAATACACCCGGCCGGGCACCGGTGAATACCTGCTCTTCCGCGTGCTGCACTTCCGTTGCTTCGGCCTCTGGCCCCACGATCTGGCGCGGATGAACCGCGCCCGCCTGGCCGCTAAAGACAGCGATGGCTTCTTCCCTACCTGGCGAGACTTCCTGCAAAGCCCCGCTCACTGGCCAGCGGACCTCCGCGACGGAGACGCCATTCAGGTAGCCGCCGACTGGCTGGAAGATATGATCGGAGAGATTGGCCTCTACCCCCTCACGGAATATGTGGAGCGGGCCATGAACGGCTCCGGGCTGCTGCCCACCGTCTTGCGCCACCCGAACCGCGCTATACTACTGCAGCACCTGGCCACCTTCGCGGATTTCACCGTCTCCGAAGTCGCCCGCCGCCCCAGAATAATGCTAGAAGACCTGCTGGAAACCCTCCGGCAAATGGACGCCAACCGCATCCAACTTCCCCTGCGTTCTCACCTCGATCAGGCCGAGGCTATATTGCTGGTAACCGCCCACAGCGCCAAAGGGCTGGAGTTTGACAAAGTCTGGATGCTCGACTGCGCCGAAACGAAATGGGGTAAATCTGCCGGTGGACGAAAGTCTCAATTCAAGCTCCCTGACACCCTGACCTATACCGGTGCCGAAAGCGAAGAGGAAGCCCGCCGCCGTCTTTTCTTCGTGGCCATGACCCGCGCCAAGACCGAATTGGTCCTCTCCGTAGCGGACATTGACGGCAAGGGTAAAGCGCAGCAGCGCGTCTCCTTCCTCGATGAACTTGTGAGCGATGCCGGATTACAGATCGAGCAAGCCGGCCTCTCCGCCGAAGAGACCGCTCTGACGGCCACCCTGCAACTTCAACCAACGGACGACAGCCGCCTGCCCGGTCTCGAAGCCGCCGCCGTAGAAGAACTCCTCAAAGACTTCCGCCTCAGCGTCAGCTCACTCTACAGCTACCTGAATTGCCCCACAGCCTTCTTCTACGAAAAGCTGCTCGGCGTCCCTGACCTGGAGCGCGAGCAAACCCTCTACGGCTCAGCCCTGCACGATGCGCTGGAGACTTTCTTCCTCCGCATGAAGCGGGACACATCCAACATCTTCCCTAGCCGGCAGGAACTCCTCTACAACTTCGAGCAGGCGCTCGGCAAGCGCCGTGGCTTGCTCACGCCCGAAGGCTTCCGCAACCGGCTGCGGCAGGGCACCCTGGAACTCGGAAGCTATTACGATACTTATCATACCAGCTGGACGACGGACGTCGATGTGGAAATGCTCATCCGTAATGCCGAAGTGGACGGTATTCCCCTTGTCGGCATGATCGACCGGGTCGATGTCTTAAGCGATGCCTGGGTACGGGTGGTAGATTACAAGACCAGTGGGTCAGGTAAAAGCAGCCTCTCCGCTAAAATCAAAGGCCCTACGAAATCAAAACCCTACGGTGGCAACTACTGGCGGCAGCTCAATTTCTACAAGCTATTGTACGATAACCGCCCGGGTAATATCCGCCGGGTAAAAGAAGGAAAGATTAGTTTTCTGTTGGTAAACACCGATGGCAAACAACCTGAAGTCAGCGTAAGTATGGGCCCTAAAGATCAGGACGCGCTGCGCCTCATCATGCGGGAGGCCTGGGACGGAATTCAGGCGCAGCAATTCACGGGCTGCGGAGAGGATGATTGTGACTGGTGCCGCTTTGTGGCGGATTTGCGCGAAGAAGTGCCGCTGGAACGAGTGGACGAGGTGGATGACTGGACCTGATTCCTGCCCAAAAAAGCCCCTCCGGACGTAGCCAGAGGGGCAAAAAATTGTGTTGCATTTTCATTGGTTTCATCAATACAATTCCGGGCTTCATCCATTCCTCAAAGAGGTCTTTACATAGCCGGAGCTGCGGGATGCCCCGTTGAAAAACAACTGGTCTCACCTGAGAAAAACGTTCACGAACAGCGGGAAAAGCCCCACAGCTTGTTTGACAAAGATGCCAGGCAACTGCTAACGAATGAGCTTGGATGACACCAGTGGAGTATCCTCAGGCACTAACGGCGATAAAAATGTACTTGAATGGTAAAATTCCGGGCGGGCTTTCCTAAATCCAATCCAGGCGTTCCAGCACTGCTTCCTTACTGCGACGGCTCATGGGAACCTGTCGATCGCCCAACCTGACCACATTATCCTGAATATCGACGGACGTAATTTTAGTGACATTGACGATGTAGCTGCGGTGGCAACTGATGAAACCGCCGGCTAATCTTGCGCCCAATTCAGACATGGGCAGATGAACGATAAATTTTCGTTTATCGGTATGCACCAGGCAGTAGTGGCCGTCGGCTTCGAGATAGAGAACATCGGCTACGGCTACTTTTTCGAGTTGCTGGCGGTTCTTGATGAAGAAGTGCTCGCCGAAAAGGAAGTCAGAACCCCACGCTGATTTTTTGCTGCTCGGCGGTTCTTTTTCGGGCGCTTCGGAAGGCTCAGCAGGGGCCGCGGCCGCAGGTGCAGAGGAAGTTGGAGAAGCCACGGGAGTATTCTCGGTGAGCTTACGCACCGTAAGCTCAATGGTCCGTTGCAGCTGCAACTGGTTAAAGGGCTTAACGAGAAAGTTCAGCGGGCCGGTGCGGCTGGCGCGCCTGAATGTAAGGTCATCCTGCAGGGAAGTGATGAAAATGATCGGGATTAATTGCTTTTCCTGAATGAGGCCCGCTAACTCAATACCGTCGTGCTCTCCATTGATGTGGACGTCCATAAGGATAAGGTCGGGGGGCGTGTTTTCAATTGTAGCCAGCGCATCAGCGGAGTTGTCCACCGTACCGAGATGCTCATAGCCCAGCTTTTCCACCAGCATTTCGAGCTGGTCGGCGTAGAGTTCTTCGTCTTCTACAATGAGGATTTTGAAGGACATAGTTAGTAGAGATGATGGATACAACAGGCTACCCAAAAGTAGGGCTTAGCCGTCAGACCGTCGGTATAAACCGGGCTTACCTTTCGTGTGGTCCAGTTTACCGTTCGCTGGTTTTGGTCAATTCAGGGAAGTTGGAAACCTCACTTTTGTAAAGCAACGGGCGTGGCCGCACTGCTCTTTACTCCCTGTTAATGTACCGGTACTTCGGCTGCGCTCGGTATAAACACTAACTATGTTGGCCGCGCTCTTTTCTATTTGGCTGCTTAATTCATCCCTGATGTGACTATCCATTTTATTTCCTCATTTAGAGCTTTAGAGCTTGTGGGCTCTTCTTTTCTCCGGGTCTTTCTGCTCAATGGACGCAGGCAACTCCGGGCGATGGACGTCATGACGGACGTCAAAGCCTTCCTGAGTGCACACCCCCAGGAGACGATCATTATGCGTTATAAAGATGAGTATGATGACACGGAAAAATCGACCTTTTCCGCAGCATGGGAAGCCCGGAAAACTACTTATAGCTCCACCTTCTGCCTAGGCACTAACTGGCCTACGCTGGGACAAGCCCGTGGAAAGGTAGTATTACTGGACTTTTGCGGCAAAGCCAGCGGTGGTATTCCTTACCACACCAACTATCTCATGACGCCCCCTGGCGACTGGCACCACACGGGTAACAACCACAACGAGCGCTTGAAGGGTAACTGGAGAGACAGAAAAGGAGCTTTTGGCGTTGTGGCATTGGATTTCCCTTCCCAAAAACTCGTACGGCAATTATTAAAATTCAATGAACATCCAGCTCTTTTGAAGTAAAGCTTCAGGCCGCCAACGGCAGCCCCACCCTAAACTCTGACCCCCGCAAAGGCTCGCTGCTCACCGCCAGCGAGCCTTTGTTGAGTTCGGCCAGCTCCTTCACCAGGGTCAGCCCCAGGCCGGTACCTTTTTCTCCGGCGGTGCCGGGTTCGCTGGTTTTTTCCAGGGTAAAGAGTTGCTTCATTTTCTCCGCCGAAATACCAGTGCCGGTGTCGTTGACGGTAATGAAGACTTTATCGCCCTGGCTTTCGGTACCGATGGAGACGCTGCCGCCCTCCGGGGTGAATTTTATGGCGTTGGAGACCAGGTTACGGAGAATGGTCTGCAGAGCGGCTTCGTCGGCGTGGACTTTCAGCCCCTCCTCTACTTCCAGGCGGAGTGAGATATTTTTCACTTCCGCGTTGCTGCGGAACATCTCAAAGATTTCGTTTCCGGTATCCGTAATATTGATGGCTTTCGGGTGGTAGGGGATAACGCCCTGCTGCAGTAGTGCCCAGTTGAGGAGATTATCCAGCAGGCCGCTCAGCCGTTTAGCCGTACCGTCTACCCGGTCGGCGAGGCGTTCCAGTTTATCGGTCTTTCCTTTTTCGAGGTAATAGCTCATCTGCTCCCCAACGCCATTGAGGGCAACAATGGGACTGCGGATGTCGTGTGCAATAATGCCGAAAAACTTGTCTTTCGTAGCGTTGAGTTGCTGGAGTTGGAGGTTCTGTGCCTCGATCTGTCGTTTGCTCCGCCGAAGCTGAAAAAAGAACCAACTCCCTACGGCCATTAAGCCAAGTAAAGCCAGCGCCAGAAAGAGGTAAAGCCGGTTGCGCTCACTCAGCAGAGCGGCTTGCTCTTCGGCGATAATTTGGGCTTCTTCAGCGTCCGCTACGTTCTGGCGGGCCCGTTCCCGGGCGATGAGTTCCCGGGCGTTTTCGCTGTTCATAGCATCCATGATTTGCCGGTCTTTTTCGAAGTGCTCCAGTGCAGCGGCGAAATTCCCTGCTTCCTTTTCCACGTCGTAGAGGTGGTAATGGCCAAAGGCTACACCATCCTGATCGTCGGCCTCTTCAAAAACGCTGATGGCCAGGTCTCCCTCCAGCCGGGCCGAGTCAATTCGTCCGGCACGCGCATGAAAGAGAGAGCTATTCAGGTGGCACATAGCCACGGTCGAAAGATTTCCGGATTCTACCGCCAGTCTACTGGCGATAGCCAGGTGAGACCGGGCTTTTTCCAGCTCTCCCGTTTCGATGTAGTAGTAGGCGATCGAGCTGTTGCGCTCGCTCGTTTTGGCGAGGTCATCCACTTTTTCGAAGGCCTCTAACGCCAGCAGATCCAGTCGTAAGGCCTCCGCCCCATCTCCTGCTGCAACTGCCAGATTAGACAAGCGGGCGTAAGCCTCCCCGACACCTCCCCACAGCCCGACATCCCGATAAATGGCCAGTGCCTGTTCGTGGTTGAGTTTACTCTGATCGTTTTGTCCGCTCATTTGATACAGCCCCCCAAATGACATCTTAACGTTGGCAATACGTAAAGGCCGTTTCAGCTCAGTGGCCAACAGCGAAACTTCGCCGTAGGCTTCCGTTGCTTCGGCGAGCTTTCCAAGAGTATGCATCGAATACGCATAGCCACTCAGCGCCAGCAAGTAGTTCGCTTTATTAGAGGCCCGCATTTTCTCCGCAGCCTGCTGATAAGTGGCTGCGGCGGCCTCAGCGTCCCCACGATCTATCATCAAGTTTGCCAGGCTAATATCCACCAAATCAACTCCCGCAGGGTCGTTCGCTTTCTGGTATTCATCTCTGCTGGCCTTGAGTAAAGAATCCGCCAATTCCTGCTTTCCCCCTGATAAGGATACCAGTCCCAGGTAATTGCAGGAGGCAGCGATCTCTGCCCGGCCAGCAACCTTCTTCTTTATTGCCAATGCTTCTTCAAATAATTCCGTCGCCTTTCTGTTTTCGGACCTTTGGGCGTGAAGAACTCCCAGGTGGTCCAGGCCACGATATACAAAATGGAGGTTACCCGAGGTACGTCCGTAATCGAGTGCCAGGGTGAAGAGCTCCTCCGCCCGGTCAAATTCTGCTGCATTAAGCGCCAGAAACCCAAGCGATTCATTGGCAAGGTGAATACCATCAGGGTAATTCAGGTCAGAAGACAACTCAGCGGCTGCCCGGGCATGGAGGGCATGTAGTTCCGGTTCATTGTCTTTTGCGACCTCGGCGATGTCAAGATGAAGTAATACCCGTTCTGTATCCATCGTAGCGTGAATTGCCAGAATACCGACCAGACTGTCCAACTTAGGCGTTTGTGCAAACACACCGCTGCCAGTAAGCAGCAACAGATATAGAATAGAAAATCGCATTTTGGGATAACATTAAGTAAAACGTAAGTAGACAATACCGAAAGTAGGGGTTTTGTGTCAGAACAGCGATCTCTGCTATAAAACATGCTTTGCACCTGCGGCCGCGCCCCCCAATGAGCTTGCCTAAATGCCAGAACACGTCGGGCCACGGGCGCTATCTCCCAAGGCATCAAACCAAAGCAAGCTTCCTAATCGTTCCCCTTATCGTGATTGGATGTAAAACGTGGATATGGACCCTCCCACTCTGGCTACTGCTTAGCGGCAGTCTGCTGGCCCAGTCCCACCCACTGTCCAACCTCCGGGACACCACCGTTGCCGTCAATCCCGCAGGCCAACTCGTCGATACCCTGACGGTAGCGCCAGGTAGTTTTGAAATATTTGACGCCGCCACCAGCTTCCGTCTACCGACTACCGACTACGCACTAAATGGCCGTTACCTCCGCTGGCAATCCGTCGACCTGCCAGACTCCGTACGGATGCTTTTCCGCGTACTGCCCTTTGCGCTGGACGAGCGGGTCCGGCTGCTGGACTCTGCCTCCCTGCAGACCGAGGAAGGCGGTTTAGTCATCGGTGGTTATGATGATTATGTACGCTCCGGACTGCTGGGTAACGACGGAAAAGTACGCACCAGCGGCAGCTTCAGCCGGGCCATCAGTTTTGGTAACCGCCAGGATTTAGTATTGAATTCTGCCTTCAATCTGCAAATGGACGGCGAGCTGGGCAACGGTATCGAAGTCTCTGCGGCCATTACTGACGAGAGTCTGCCCGTGCAACCCGAAGGCACTACCCAACAACTGCGGGAGTTTGATAAAATTTTCATCCAGTTGCGAAAAAACCGTACGCAGCTGACGGCCGGAGACTACGAATTGCGTAACCCCGACGGTTATTTTCTACGCTACTTCAAAAAACTGGAAGGTGCTACTTTCACAACGGTTTCGGGCGCGGACGCAGGTGCAGGGAAAGGGGTTAAGGGAGCAAAGAGTGAAAGGCCTCCTCCTTCCCACTCAACTCTTTATTCCCTTCCCCCCTTACTTACCACCACGGCCTCCATCGCCGTTGCCCGTGGCCAGTTTACCCGCCAGCAAATTCAACCCATTGAGGGTAACCAGGGTCCTTATCAACTAACCGGAGACGGCGGCCAGCGATTCCTCATCGTACTGGCTGGCACGGAGCGTATCTTCCTCGACGGCCAATTATTAAGGAGAGGGCTCGACGCTGACTACACCATCGACTACAACCTGGCCGAACTCACCTTCACTACCCGACGGCTCATCACGCGAGACAGCCGCATCACGGCCGAATATGAATTTGCTGACCAGCGCTACGTCCGCACCCTCGCCACCGGCAGCACCCGTTACGATCATGGCCGCGTCAGCGCCTACCTCAACGGTTACACCCAACAAGACAGCCGCACCGCCACCGGCGATCTTGAACTAACCGCCAATCAGCGACAGCAACTCAGCGAAGCCGGCGACATCACAGGCGGAATCCCCATCTTCAGCCTGGATACACTCAATGGTCGCTCCGAGGTACGCGCTACCTATTCGTTGGTAGACACTACCTACACCTGCGGTGGCATCACCCGCGACACCTTCTACCTGCTCGCCGATGCTAACGGTCGTTACATCGCCTCTTTCACCGATCGGGGAAGTGGCAACGGCCAGTATGAATTAGACCCGGAACGGCCAGCCAACGAACGGGTATACCGCTACGTAGGCTTTGACCCGGAAACCTGCACCCCACTGGGCAGTTTCGCCCCACTGATCGACCTTGTTGCCCCGGAACAACAACAGCTCATCGCCCTGGGCGGAGAGTATCGTTTTGACGGTGAAGGCAGCCTCCGCATCGAAGGCTCCCGTTCCAAACTGGACCGCAACCGATTCAGCCGGCTAGACAGTGAGGACGACAACGGCAACGCCCTGCGCATTGACGCCGACCGAACGCTGCGCATCGGTCCCGACAGCGCCGGTTGGTCCGTCAGCACCCGCGGGCATTACGAACTGGTGGAGGAGACCTTCAATACCATCAACCCCTACCGATCTCCTGAATTTTTCCGGAGTTGGAACCTGAGTAACCGCCTGGGCACCAGCCAACCCGAACGGGAACAGGAACAGATCGTAGGCGCAGGCATCGGGCTGTTGCGAAATGGTTTGGGCCGACTGGACTACGACTTCGAGCAATTTACCCGTGGCGAAAGCTACGCCGGTAACCGGCATGCGGCCGCGGCCAGCCTACGGTCAAAAGGCTGGGCACTGGATGCAAAAGCCAGCCTCCTCGATAGTGAAGATCTTACAGCCTCGGGAAGCTTCCGCCGCCCGTCCGTAAAACTGAGTAAAACCTTTGAATCACTCGGCGGCTGGGGCATCAGCGGAAGTTACGAAGGAGAGCAGTCCATTCGGCAGGAGACCGGCCAGGATACCCTCTCGCCGCTCTCCTTTCAGTTCGATAAATACCTGGCAGGCATCACGGCACCCGGGAATGATAAATATAAATTCGGACTGACCGTCAATCAACGAACGGACCAGTTACCAAAAGGCCGCGAACTAGCCGTCAGCACCCGCGCCAGCGAGGTGAGTGCAGAGGGAAATTATACCGCCAGTAAACACATCCAGTTTGGCGGTAATTTCACCTTTCGGGATCTCTCCATCGAAGACCCTGAATTGGTGACGGACGATCAGCCCAGCCGCACCTTTTTAGGGCGTCTTGACCTGCGAACGACGGCAATTCAGCAAGCTTTCCGAACCCAGACCACTTATCAGGTTGGGAACGGGCGGGAGCCCCGGGTCGACTTCCAGTACCTTTTCGTCGGGGCCGGGCAGGGGCAATACATTTGGCAGGACAGTCTGTATAACAACGACAACAAAATCCAACCCAACGAGATGGAGATTGCCCCATTTGCGGACATTGCCGATTACGTGCGCGTCTCCGTCTTCAGCAACGACTTCATCCGGACGGACAACGTCGCCCTGAACCAAAAGCTCAACTGGGATCCCGCCCGGATCTGGAAAGACGCCAGGGGCCTGCGCAAGACCCTGCGCAAGTTCAGCTTCAACACCAACCTGCAGATTGACCGCAAGACCCGTGACAGCGATGCCATCCAATCGTGGAACCCGCTGCAACTAGCCGTAGCGGATTCCAGCCTGGTGGCGCTCTCCCTGAGCCGTCGTCACGGGCTTTTCTTTAACCGCGCCAACCCAAAATACGACGTCCAGCTCAGCAACAGCGACCGCCGTAACCGGCGGGTACTCACCACCGGCTATGAGTCCAGCCGGCAGGAAGACTGGACCCTCCGCTTCCGCTACCGACCCAATGATCAACTAAGCCTCGAAGCAGCGGGCCTGACTGGCCGCCGGGAGGCGGACTCGGAGTTCTTCAACAACAAAGATTTCCAGATTCAGCGCCAGAGCCTGGAGCCCAGCGTTAACTGGCAACCTGGTGAACTCCGCCTGGTAACCAAGCTACTGATCGGCCAGGAAACCAACGTACTGGCAGCGGGCAACAACGAAGCAACGGATCGCCTGGAACTCAGCTTTGAGGGCAACTACAAAAACTGGCTCACGACTTCTTTCCGCTGGATCGACATTGCTTTTGAAGGCGATTCCAGCAGCCCCGTAGGCTTCGCCCTGCTGCAGGGTTTACAGCCCGGCCGCAACCTGCTCTGGAATGTGGGTGCTACCCGCCAACTCGGCTCCTACCTTCAGCTCACCCTCAGCTACGAAGGCCGGCAAACGGGAGAGGCCAAAACCGTGCATGTTGGGCGGGCGCAGGTACAGGCGTTTTTTTGACATTCTGCGGAAAAATTAGTTTATCGTGTTGCGGAATTACTAGTTTATCGTATTGCACGCACCGCCTACCAGTCCAAGACGGAAGCTTGAACTCATAGCGACTACTACCATACTACCTCTACTATCAATCTATCCCTGCTACCCCAAAATCTGCCCCAACACCGTAGGGTCCTTAATTCGGTCATCCTCGGCCAGCAGTTTCATCTTGGAGATGATCTCGGCGGACTTCGGGTCATCATCCAGGAAGGGGAGGAAGAGGCGGCCGCGATGCTGGCTTTGCACAGCGATGATGTTGAGCTGCAGTCCACCCTTGCTCACCATTCCGCTGCCGAGGTGGATATTGTAGCTGCCCATTTTACCTTCAATGACGATGTGGCGTTGTTTCACCTCCACGTTGTCGGCTTTGAAGAGGCGGGCAGACTCGCGGGCCAGCGCGGCCCGCATCTGTAAGGTAGAGTGGCTGGCCTCCGGGTCAACACCACCAACGTGAGCGACGCTTACCACCAGGTCAATGTCTCGCATGACTTCACTGAAGAGGACGGGGTCCAGCTCCTCGAGCGGCAGTATTTCACGGCGGCGATTGTGGAAGGTAACGCCTTCGATGACGGGCGCTTCGACGTCGGAGGGAGAATACCAATCCGCCAGCGCGTACATGGTTGCCACCACGTTTTGCTTGTGATATACCTTTTGCAGGCCTTCGGTGTCGCTGACCGTCCAGCCACGGGTCCGCAGCAGTGCGGCGGCTTTCTTAGGTTGAATCTGGTGCCCCTGATAGCGGAGCGACTGAATTTTCTGCTCCCGCTCATCGTCCGTGATCAGGTACAACTCCCGGAAGATTTGCTTGAAGGGCTGCACTAGTTTTTCGTCGAAGGCATAGCGTTGATAGCGGTCCCATTCTATCGCCCGGTACAGGTGGGCGGGGTGGGCGATGACGATGCGATCCTCCTCGCTTAGATCATGGGCTTTGCCCGTGGCGTCCAGCAATTGATTGTGCCGCCAAAATCCGGTAAGGCCGCGCTCCGGGGCGAAGAGAACCAGCTTCGCGAGCATCGGCTTCACGACCGGGTGCTGATTAATCTTCACCAGATCTTCAGGGCTGAAAGTGATGCCCGCCAGCATAGCGTTTTCCAGCGATTGCCGGGTACGGCTGAACTGCCGGCGAAGGTCTGTTTTATGCTCTTTGAGCGTAAGGATGGCCTTGTTCTTCCGCAGCTTGGCGGGGATGGATTTTTGCGGCTTATTATCCTTCGTCACCCGAATATCCGCCTTTCCGTCTTCGTCGATCAGCAGCTGAATAGCCACGTTGTCAATGCTTACCAGTGAGCGGTCCATGATCGTGCGGGTAGCCTCGGCCTCCATGATCCAGGTGAAGCGGGTTACGTCGTCATAACCGGCGTTTCGGGCCAGGTTATCCAGGCCAATGCGGGCCGCCGTTCTCTCGCTTTCCTGCCGTTGAGCACCAAACTGTTTGCTTTCGCGGACGAACTCCTGTAGCACTTTATAGCGGTTCAGGATATCTTTCTCCGGGCGGGTCCGGCTGAAGGGAATGAGGCCTAAGGCCTTGACGTAAACCTTGTCGCGCTTCTCCTTAATTCTCTTCAGGGTTTCGGTGATTTTTACCTCGCCCAACATGACCGATGAATATGTTTTCACCTGCCGGTGGCCGTTACCGTCTGAGATGTATTTAGCCGCATCGTGCAGTAGTTTCCAGTTGCGCTTGCCAACGCCTGCGTAGGCGACGTAGAACCAGTCGATGTCAATCGCTCCCTGGGCAAAGTCTTCTTTCGGAATGGGACTGAGCTGAGCGATGGTTTTTTCTTTTTGCCCGCTCATATAATCGCTGGCGTGCGCGTGAAACCACCAGACGGCAATCTCGAGGTCTTTCATTTTGAGGTGCTCGGCAATCCAGGGCGCCCACTGCGGCGCATACATAGCCACTTCGAGCCAGCGCTGAGGGAGAATGGGGGAGGTTTTGGCGCGGGCGCTGAACGCAGGTGCCGTGTCGGTTGAG
This sequence comes from Neolewinella agarilytica, assembly GCF_900110645.1. Classification (GTDB taxonomy): domain Bacteria; phylum Bacteroidota; class Bacteroidia; order Chitinophagales; family Saprospiraceae; genus Neolewinella; species Neolewinella agarilytica. Next base: position 46,492 of record NZ_FOFB01000008.1, on the reverse strand, counting down.
GAAGCAATGCTTTTCTTCAGGACAGCAGAGAAACTCTCCTTTTTGGAAGTGCCGGAGGAATAACTGTAACCCCGTTGCAGGGTCTCTTTCCCCAGGCGTTCGAGGGTGCGGAACACGTAATCCATGCCCTCCACTACGGGTAGCTGTTTTACGTAGGGGGTCGCGTCTGTCTCCAGGTCTCCGCGCTGCAGTTCCAGATCGAGGAGGTTCTTCCGTAACGGATCCATGAGGCGGGTGGGAATGACCATCTCCTCTTTGTTCTGCCGGTGCAACAGCATCCGGTTACCGTTCATCAGTTGAAAGATGCCGGGAAGCTGAAGACTTTGCACCAGCAAATCATCATCATTGATGAGGCCCTTTTCGTGGAGGTGAAGGCTGGTCCATACCGTCGGAAACGGGTGCCGGCCATTATGGCGCTTAGGGCGGAACCTGGCGATGTCTAGTACACTGCTCTTTACCGTTCCCGGTCCCGCAGTACTGCGGGACGGCCCGTCGCCCTCTTCCTTGCTCAGAATGCTCTGCGCCATCAGGTACAGTTGCAAATCCCAAAGCCGTTTCAACACCTTGGGGTCTCGTTTTTCTACGTCTCTATTAGCCATCCGCTGCAGGCCACCCGGCACGGCGTTAGCAAGCTGGTCCGCCCAGAAAATCTTATTGTCGTAGCCGTACTGATTTTTGTAGTGGATCCACCCTTTGAGCTTTTCCGGCAGGCGGGCGATCATATCTTCCAGCACGTCTACCTGAAACTGAAAAATGACATCATCGTCCCCGTAAGCGGCCAAAAACATCCGCAGTAGTTGAGACATACCGTACTGCATCGCCCGCTTCTCAGCGGGGGTTCCCGGCAAGTCAGGCGGAGCCATGCCCGGGGCATATTGCTGCAGGAACGGAGCCAGCGGACTGTCATTATACCACGATGAAGCATTGTGCTGATTAAGCGTCCGGATGCTAAAGATCAATTCAAAATCAGTAAGCTGCCAGCGCTCATGCCAGCCTTGCCACACCTCCGGAAGCGGCAGATAATTCAAGCGCTCCCGCGGAGGTAAATCGTGGGCTTTTGCCTCCGTGAGGCCAAAATCATTTTCTAACAAAGTCAGATTGGAGTACTGCTTGCTGCTCCAGCACTCGTACTCGTGCTTTCCGTGTTTTTGCAGCAAACTGAGCAAATCATTGAGGGCGGCAAGCATCTTCTTTTTGTCCACCAACTCCGGAAAGAGGAAACCGCCTCCGGCTGTCATTCGGTTCACGATATTGGCAGCTGCCGATTTCAGCCGCCCGGCCAGACCGCTGGCGTTCTTCTCCGTAAACTGAATTTTGGGCTCAATCAGCGGCGTGAGATTGTCAAAATCGATAATACCAAAACCGTTGTTGTAGGAGATTTCCCCTTCCAGCGGCGCATCGAATTTCGCCAGCAACACTTCTTCATTCTTATTGAATTTACCGCGTTCCCGGTAGAGGCCGTGTTGGGCAAGGACGAAGGTCGTCAGTTGGTCTTTTTCGTAGAGAACGGTCATGATCTCCAACGCAGCGAGCCGCTGATCGACGCTTCTGGCGGCGATAAGCTCGCTGACCATCGCCTTCAGGGTCTGCTCATCCTGACCGAGGATGACCTTGATCAGTTCCGCCCGCAGGTCTTTGCCCTTTCGGCGGAGAAGGTCCATAATCAGCGTCCGGTCAGCTTCTTCCAGCTCCAATGCGCCCAGGAAACGGACTCCGGTGGCCATCACGGCCGAGTTTCGGTCGGTAGCCGATTGGCGGATGAGCTCCCGCTTCCAGTCTTCGCCCGCCGCTTTCTTCGCCGTCTCTTTGTCGAGTGGATTACTGTAGTTCAGGGAATAACTATAAGCGTTGGGGAATACCCGGCGGAGCAATTGCTCGCGGGTAGTAGACGGTATTTTGCTGACGTCTTCGCACAAACGCCGCAACTGCTCCTTCCCGCCCCGGCGCACGAGCCAGCTGTAGAAGTAGGTCTGCGTAGCCTCCGTCGTCCGCCAGCTAAAGATTGTTCCCACGAATTTTGTCCCTTCTTTCGGCAAGCTGTCTCCGTAGTGGATGATCCGGTCGAAGAGGCTGTCCGTAATCTCCGTTCCGGAAGGTGCGTTGCGCAACAGCCAGTAATCAATCTCCAGGTCTTCGCCGAAATGGTCGTGGATGTACTTTTCTATCCGGGTGTTGCTCAGGCCCGTTTCACTGATGAAGAGCAGGGCGAGCAGCTTCTTCGTCCGGTCTTCGCCGAAGAGCAATTTCACGGCCAGTTTCAGGGCTTCATCCACATTGGTGAGTGCCACACTCCAGAGGGCGACGTAGGAAACGAGGGAGTCTTTGTCGGCCAGGCCATCGGTTACGGAAACCGGATCATTGAGGTAGCCCTGGGCCAGGGCAAGGGTCCGCTCAATGGTCTTCTGTTTGGGCGCTTCCCAGCCAAAACCAAACCAGGTATCTACGGCCCGGACGACGGCGCTGAAACGCGCCAGTTTATGCTCCTGAACGATGCCGATAAAATGGTTCAGCGCTCCAGTGGAGGTTTCGTCTAAGCTCTCCAGAATGGTCTGCCGTAAACCTTCCTGCCGCTGAGCGGCAAGGAGAAGCCCTTCGACGATGGCCCAGTTTTGCGGATCGTCCGTTAGCAGTAATCCGTTGATGATGCCCCGGTTGACAATACCGATTTCGTCTTCCCCGGCGATGATGTCAGCCAGTAGTGTGCGGAATTTGTCTGCGGTCGCCGGATCATTGAGCGCAGCAGCAAACCATGGTGCCATCTGGCTGGATTGCCATTGGTAATAGCCGGCGTACTGCGCGGTCTGAAAAACGTCGAGGCCGGAGAAGCCCAGCTTGCCCGCCTGGAAGATTTGCCGCATGCGTTCGAGGCGACGTTCCAGTGGGTTGGCCTCCGGCTTGCGGCGGAAGGGCCGGCGGGAATAACCGCCCTGGTAGGGCATCCGGTGGGTGAGCTCCCAAATGGCGGGGACGAGGTGCGCCTTCGGCGCACCGAAAAGGATGACGGCGAGTTTAGCACCATCGGTCGTCGTGAAGGGATTAAAAGTCGGGTCTTCTCCGAAGGCTTCGATAAATACATCGCGCTCTGATCGTTTTTGGGATCCACGATCCCAAAGCGTAATGATATTCCCCAGCTGACGATAGGAAGCAGAGAGGTGAGCGAAGTGCTTTGCCTCAATCTGCGGAGACTGATGCTGTTTCAGAAATTTTTGTGCCTGTTCGGAAGAGATCATTCAGGGTTGTTTTTTCGTGTAGGGTCTCGATACTCAAAAGAATAGAACGACGCTGGTCAGTTAAGAACCAGACAGGGCTACCACAACGTACCGGTTAAAAACGTGAGGCGTAAAAAAGTGACGATGCTTCCGTCCTGTAGTGTGATGGAGTCGCTGGCGGAGCGAATTTCGTCATCATCAATGAAGACACAAAAAACGCCGTCTTCGTGCGCTTGCAGAGCAACGGCGATGGCTTGCTCCTGATCGGCCTTGTTCTGATTAGCCAGCTCACCAAAACTGACTTTTCCATCTTGCGACTGAGATTGAATCTCCGCGGGTGTCAGAAAAGCGAAGACTTTGGGTTCTTCCCGGGATTCATTAAAACGGTCTACCTCTTTTTCTACACAGGCGCGGATCAGTTCCCGAAGAGTAGACACTTCTGAAGTGATGACATACGGCACGCTATGAATCCGTTTTTTGCCAAGACGTTTGAGGCGGATACTAATGTCGGGCATCTATAGATAATTAAAATTAGAGGAACAATGCAAACATAATCCAAAAATTGATAAAATCAAATTTTGGTATCAAAAAAATTACACTTACATTTGTACAAGTCTTGAACTAGCTAATCCTGTTTTCTTCACCATAATCTGTTTACGATGACACGATTCTACATCTTCCTTATTTTATCTTGCCTGTCACTATCTTCTTTTGCTCAGAGCGAAAGCAAACCTACCCCTGTTAAACTGGTGTTGAGTGGCGCACTCGAATTCGGTGGAGATGAAGTTGCTGAAGTTTTATTCACTAACGGTGACTCTCAGTCTGTTAATGCCGGTCAGGGAGGCTCACTTTTTGCAGGAGCCCAAGTCCATATCCCAAGTCTTAATCAGGTATTTTTGCGTGGTACAGTAGGCTTTAAATACGTTACAACTGCTGCCGAAAACGTCAATATCAGAATGACGCGCGTTCCCGTTCTCCTTACGGCTCACTATTTGATTACAGACGCTATTCACATTGGTGGCGGGCTCGTCATGCATACAGGAATAAAATTCAAAGCGGATGGCCTTGGAGCAGACATCCCCTTTGATGCCGCTTTCGGCCCAAGGATTGAAGCGGGCTATAAGGGTCTTGCGCTTACCTACACTGCTCAGAACTACGTTAGTGAAGATGGGGATGAATATGCAGCAAATGCCTTCGGTATCTCCTATACTTTCACGATTCCTAAATAGGTAGTTATCTTAGCGGCCCTTACCCAGGGTAATCGTAAGGTTTCCGGACGCTCAAAGGACCTCAACAACTCCGCCTCCGGCTACGTTTGAGGACGCTTCGAGGTCCTTAAAACTGGTCGTCGGGGCGTCGAAGCACCTATTTTCCTAAGCGTAACGCAGGATAAAATGGTCTTTTGAACGTCCACTTTCGGCTGCACGACTATTCTGCGGCCCTTACCCAAAGAAGTAAAGCATTAAACGACCTCCATGGCCAGCATTGACATCGAAGCTCTTAACCAGAAAGTCCACCAAGATTCCGAAGTAGTGGAGCGTATCCGGCAGGAGACCGCTAAAGTGATTGTCGGGCAGCAATACATGATTGACCGTCTGCTATTGGGTTTGTTGAGTAAAGGGCACATTCTACTGGAAGGTCTGCCCGGCCTGGCAAAGACCCTGGCCATTAACACCCTGGCAAAAACGATCTCTGCTGACTTCAGCCGTATTCAGTTCACCCCCGATCTGCTTCCGGCTGACATTGTCGGTACGATGATCTACAACCAGAGCATCAACGACTTTACCGTTCGTAAGGGCCCTGTTTTCGCCAACTTCGTATTGGCGGATGAGATCAACCGTGCCCCCGCCAAAGTACAGTCTGCCCTGCTGGAAGCCATGCAGGAACGACAGGTTACCATTGGTGATGAGACCTTCAAGCTCGAAGAGCCTTTCCTCGTACTGGCCACTCAGAACCCCATCGAGCAGGAAGGGACCTACCCGCTGCCCGAGGCCCAGACCGACCGCTTCATGCTCAAGTGTACCATCGGCTACCCTACGCGGGAAGATGAGCGGGAGATCATGCGTCGCAACCTCGCTCAGGGTTTTGAAAAAGTAAATGCCGTGGCCTCTACGGCCGAAATCCTGAAAGCCCGGGAAACGACCCGCAACATTTACATGGACGATAAGATCGAGCGCTACATCATCGACATCGTCTTCGCTACCCGCGAGCCCGAAGCTTACCGCCTCAGCGACCTTAAGCCGCTTATCAGTTTTGGCGGCAGCCCTCGTGCCAGCATCAACCTGGCCAAAGCGGCTAAAGCACACGCCTTCCTCGAACGCCGGGGTTACGTGACCCCCGAAGACGTGCGCGCCATCTGCGAAGATGTGCTGCGTCATCGCATCGGCCTGACCTATGAAGCGGAAGCCGAGAACATCAAGCAGGAAGACATCATTGCACGAGTGCTGAATGTAGTGGAAGTACCGTAGGGTAGTCTGGTGGTGTTGGTAGGCTGCCGCACGTTGGAGAGCGGCACGGAGTACTTGTAACCCTCCGGTTACGAGACAAGTTCTTGCCTTCCCATATTCCAATTTATGCCTAATTTTAAAGGTGTGAAACCATCTCACTTTTCCTTCTGGCAAAAATGGCTTACCTGGGCAAATGTGATGACCATCGGCGTCGGTCTGCTCGTTGCCTTCGCGGGCAACAGCCTGTTTTTTGATCTTCATAATGCCGGGACGGAGCGGGTATTTTTCCCCGAGACCGGTTTTACGCCGGAGACCATCCAGCTTAAGAACTGGCTCTTTGGCATCATCGGCGGCACCATCGTCGGGTTCCATATATTGATGATTTTCATCTCCGAATACGCTTTCAAACGGAAGGAGCGATGGGCTTATCGGGCCATGTGGACGGGAATACTAAGCTGGTTTTTGATTGACAGTGGCATCTCGCTGGTTTACGGAGCCGTGCATAATGTGGTGATGATCAATTTAGTGGCATTAATCCTGATTGGGCTACCGCTGGTGATGACGGGGAAGGCGTTTTCAAAGAGCGATAATATGGGCGCAGTCGCAGGTGCAGAGGCAAGTTGAAGGAGCGGTGTTAGAGTGTAATTTTATCTTCTACCATGAAGTTTCAACCTTCCTCCCCTCTCGCACCTTAATACATGAAGAAAACATCATGTATTAATGGTCATAGATCAAATTTACACCGGCTGTCTGGCCCAGGGCGCTTACTACATTGAGAGTGACGGCGAAGCCGCCATCATCGATCCTCTGCGTAGTCCGGAGCCTTACCTGAAGCGGGCGCAGGAAGCGGGCAGCAAGATCAAGTACATTTTTGAGACGCACTTTCATGCTGACTTCGTGAGCGGTCATCTTGATCTGGCGCGGGAGTCCGGCGCCACCATCGTATACGGCCCGGGAGCAAAAACGGATTACGAAAAGTATGAGGCAAAGGACATGGAAGAGTTTCCCCTCGGGAAGCTCACCATCCGTGTGCTGCATACGCCCGGCCATACGCTGGAGAGTACCACCTATCTGCTGCTCGACGAAAACGGCCGCCCCCACGCCATTTTCTCCGGAGACACCCTCTTTATTGGCGATGTTGGCCGGCCGGACCTTGCTCAGAAAAAAGGTGCACTGACGATGGAAGACCTCGCCAGCCTGCTTTACGACAGCCTCCGCCGTAAAATTATGCTGCTGCCGGACGATGTCATCGTCTATCCCGCCCACGGCGCAGGCTCCGCCTGCGGTAAAAAGATGAGTCGGGAGACACAGGACACCCTTGGCAACCAGAAGGAGACCAACTACGCTCTCCGCGCGGATATGACCCGCGAGGAATTCGTCAAAGAAGTCACCGCTGGCCTGTTGCCGCCGCCTGCCTACTTCGCCGAGAACGTACGAATGAACAAGGAAGGCTACGAAGCTTTCGCGGATGTAATGGAACGCGGAGCCGTTGCGCTCTCCCCTGAAGAATTTGAACGGGTAGCCAACGATGAGCGCCCGCTTATTCTGGACGTACGGGCTAAGGAAGACTTCGTCGGGGGATTCGTCCCGAACAGCGTTTTCATCGGGCTGGACGGTAGCTTCGCCCCCTGGGCCGGAGAGATGATTCCAGACCTGCAGCAGCCCATTCTTCTCGTCACGGACCCAGGGCGGGAAGCTGAAGCCGTTGAACGCCTTAGTCGCGTCGGCTACGATAACACTCTTGGCTACCTCGATGGAGGCCTGGAAGCCTGGCGGGCCTACGGCGGGGAGGTAGACACCATTGACACCATCAAGGCAGAGGTCTTCGGCCATCAACTCAGGAACGGACAAGTAAGCCACATCCTTGACGTTCGCAAAGTCTCCGAATTTGAGAATGGCCACCTGGAAGAAGCCGTCAACCTTCCGCTCGCTGAGCTCAATGCCCGGATGAAGGAGCTGGACCCGGAAAAGACCTATCACCTGCATTGCGGTAGTGGCTATCGCTCTACAATCGGCATTAGTCTGCTCAAAGCCCGGGGCTTTGACCGGCTGATTAATGTACAGGACAAGGTGGCGGATATTCTGGCGGTAGAAGTTAACAGCTAGACTAGCATACTGACAAAAAAAGCCTCCGCGTACGATGATGTACACGGAGGCTTTTTTGTTGCGGAACTTGCCATCAGCTCCGAAAGAAAGGATTATCCATTTCCTACCTTCTGCTTAACAGCTTCAACGTCAGCTTCGAGCTCCTTAAGCTTCGCTTCAGCACGCTGGATAGCCGCTTCTTTCCTGGCAAGCTGTTCAGCAGAAGCTTTTCCAGCAGCCTTTTCTTTTTCAAGCATTTCCCGGGCCTTGCTTATCTTTTGTCGGGCTTCCGATTCCAGCGCCTCACTCTGTTCGGTAACTTCATCGACCTCCTCCTTCACTTCTTTTTGCTTTGACCTGGCAGCCTCGGCACGGGCCTGGCCAAAAGCTTTTCCGGATAGTTCCCCTTTGTTCTTACCGTAAGCATTACCAGATCCATCATCATCCAGTTTAGCACTGCCGTCTTTCACTTTGGCCTGCATCTCCTCGGCTTTGTCTTTACCTCTGCCCTGCATCTCCTCAACTTTGTCTTTGCCTCTGGCCTGCATCTCCTCAGCTTTGTCTTTACCTCTGGCCTGCATCTCCTCAGCTTTGTCTTTACCTCTGGCCTGCATCTCCTCAGCTTTGTCTTTACCTCTGGCCTGCATCTCCTCAGCTTTGTCTTTACCTCTGGCCTGCATCTCTTCAGCTTTGTCTTTACCTCTGGCCTGCATCTCCTCAGCTTTGCCTTTGACCTTGGCTTCTTGTTTTTCTTTGCCTTTATTCTGAGCGTAAACGGGTTGGGTGAAACAGAAAGCCAGTAGCATGCAACATACCAGTGGAATAATTTTTCTGATCAACATAATTCGGTTGGTTTAAAAGTAGATGAATTAAAAAGGAAGCCTAATTTTCTTCGGGAAAGAGTAAGTCGAGGGAGTCAAGAGCAACTACGAGTTCATCAGCTGTAGACTCTATTTTTTCGACGGAAGTTGAAACATCTTCATTAAGTGCTTCAATGCGTTCTGCCTCTGCCTCGGCGGCAAGATCAGCTTCAGATGGACTGGGTTCACCGCAAGCGATGAACAACAAAAGTATGCTCGCCATGAGCGAGGTGATTAGTAACTTCATGGTGTGTTGGTTTTTATTCTGATTCCAGATAATTGCTATGCGGTAATCCAAAAGCAGGCTTCTGAAATATCAGTCCTCCATTTGACGGGAGATGCCTCATGAGGTCACCAATACAGGAAAATTTGCCACGTTGCAAGTATCTCGACAACGTCAAAACCTCTCCTCGAAAAAGTTGCTAATCACCAAATCCAACAAAATCATTACAGACGGTGCCTCGAAGTAGACCCCGTATTAAAACCAGATATTGGATGAGTAAAAACGTCTGGTTGAACAACCACAGGCTGGCAATTTAATTAAGGCTTCAACAGTTTAGCATAGCGCGCCGGATCATTAAGTACGGATATAGCTTCCTGCACCTCTCTGTCATTACGCAGCCCCATTTGTACCTCCCCGCGCTGATAGTAGTAGCGACCGGCAATTTCCTTTTCGATGATGCTGATGATCTCATCTTTGTAACTCTGAATGGCAGCCATCTGTTCTTCATCCACCCGCTTCTGGATAGCCTGGAGTTGATCGGCTACTTCATAGCCTTCTTCCTTCGCGGCCAGGAGTGCTTCTTCCAGTGCTTTTTCTGCTTTAGAGGTGTATTCGAAGTCTCCCCGTTGGAGGAAGCCGACGAATTGATCCCAATCCTGAAAGCGGAAGTCTGCCACAGAATCGATGCTCGGATGGCTGGTTACCCAGTCGTTTACAAAGTCAAAAATGACGAACTCCTCCAGTAGACCCTGGGTGACCGCCTTACCGCCCAGGACCGGCAGGTCGATATCCGGAGCAACGCCACCACCGTCCAGTACCTTCCGGCCAGCGCGGGTCTTGAAGACCGCCCGCTGGTCATCCGGGATATTGACGGGCTTACCATCTTTGTATTCCAGGGCCTGAATGCAGCGCAGACTCGGGATGTAGTATTTCGCAGTGGTAATTTTCACCCGACTGCCGTAGCCTGTTTCCATGATATTCTGTACCAGGCCTTTTCCGTAGCTACGCTGTCCGATGAGTACCGCCCGGTCAAGATCCTGCAGCGAGCCGCTAACAATTTCCGAAGCAGAGGCGGAGCGACCGTTTATCAATACAGCCACGGGTAGCTCCAGATCGAGGGGGTTGTTTTTGGTGGAGTAGCTGCGGTCCCAGTCCCGGACTTTGCCCTTGGTGGTAACGATCAGCTCATCCTTAGGAACGAAGATATTAACGATATCTACTGCCTCGTTCAGCAGACCACCACCATTGTTTCGCAGGTCGAGCACTACACCTTTCAGCTCGGGGTTTTCGGCGCGGAGCTTAGCGACGGCATCACGAACATTCTTACCAGCGGCCTGGGTGAAGGTAGTCAGGGCTACGTAGCCTACGTTATCCGCCAGCATTCCGGAATAGGGGACGTTTGGGATATTGACATCTCCACGGATGAGGCTGATGTCTTTTTTACCGACGCCCGGACGGTCAACGGTCAGTTGCATGGTTGTGCCAGGGAAACCGCGCATGATCTCTTCCAGCTGCTCACGGTTGTAGCCTTCAGTTTCGCGGCCATCAACGGTAAGCAGGCGATCACCGGTTTTGAGGCCGGCGGCATCCGCGGGCTGGTCTTTATAAAGCGTCAGAATGGTTGGCAAGCCATCGATGTACTCGATTTTGGCACCAACGCCCTGGTACTTCCCGCTTTGCCGGAGGCGAGCCAGCTCCACATCCGTTTCGCTGATGTAATTGGTATAGGGATCCAGCGAGCTAACCATGGCCTCAATGCCGGTCCGCATCAGCTTATTGGGTTCGATCTCGTCTACATAGTAGGTGTTCACCTCTTTATAGACATTCGTGTAGACCTCAATGGCCTTCATTATTTCGAAGAACTTATCGTTAACGGGGCTGACGGTAGCAGCGGTACAGAGCACAAAAACTAGAGCAGTGACAATACCGGCAGCGGCTTTTTTACGCGAAGACATAGGATTGCTTTTAAAAGACTTAGTGAACCCATCAAATTGAGTTCCCTCTTTATTAACGCGCGGACGGCGGGATAGATTATAGAAGCCTGAATCCCTAAAGAAAGACAGCTTATGACTTTATCCAAAGGGCTGCCCCGTCAACATAACACAGCCTTGGCAAGCAAATCATTGCACCCGCGTCAGCGCCCAAAATACGGAAGCGTATTGTTACGCAAAAAGTGAGACCACCAAAGCTTAAACATCTTTCATTTTTTTCTGAAAATTTGAAAACTAAATTACAAACCATTAATCACTGATAAACAGCAACTTATACAACAAACACACATTATCAGTATGAAAACATGCCCGTTTAAAAGTCCATAAACTTGCATTTTATCTAACTTTCCAGTAGATTTGGTTCAACAAAACGGCTAATGGCCCATACACAATGTCGCAAGTAGAATTTTTTACGGAGTTTAATCGTCTTACCACTTTACTCAACTCCTTCGCTTATAACCTGACCAAAAATTCAGAGGATGCTAAAGACCTCTATCAGGAGACAGCGTTTCGTGCCATGACGAATCGGGATAAGTTCCGTCCGGGCACTAACCTTAAAGCCTGGTTGTTTACGATTATGAAGAACATCTTCATCAATAACTACCGCAAAAAGATGAAGGCGAACACTATCATGGACAATACGGACAACCTCTACTATTTGAATTCAGGTAGTAATTCCATTGATAATGCAGCCGACAGCAACATTCTGATCAAAGAACTGACCGGCATGATCGATCTGCTTGATGACAGCACCCGGATTCCATTTATGATGCATTATCAGGGCTTCAAGTATCAGGAAATTGCTGATCATCTTGATTTACCCCTGGGTACAGTTAAAAGTCGAATCTTTTTTGCCCGCAAGGACCTTAAGGCTCAGATTGCGCGGCAGTATGGAAAGCTTCGTGTACGATCTTAGATAGAATGAGTGCAGTAAGCTATTCTGAATTATCGTTCATGTGTTATTAATTGCCTCTAATTTATTTTCATTATTCAATAAGTCGTGGCCTTTTGGCCATGACTTATTTTTTTGCAGCTTTGTAAATATGGAAGAACCTGACTGGTCGTTTTTCAGAGAAAGCTTACTGAAATGGTATCGGGCTGACCGACGGCCTATGCCCTGGAAGGCCATTGATAATCCTTATCACATCTGGCTAAGTGAGATCATTCTTCAACAGACCAGGGTGGCCCAGGGGCTACCTTATTTTGAGCGGTTCGTGGCTGCCTTCCCGACGGTTAATGAACTGGCCGCAGCAGAAGATGATGTGGTAATGAAGCTTTGGGAAGGCCTGGGCTATTATTCCCGTGCCCGCAATTTGCTGAAAGCCGCACGGATGGTTGCCTTTGAATTCGGCGGAGAATTTCCTGACACCTATGCCGGACTTTTGAAGCTACCAGGCGTAGGCCCCTACACGGCAGCAGCCATTGCTTCTTTTGCTTTTGACCGGCAGGTTGCCGTTTTGGATGGTAATGTCTTCCGAATTCTGTCGCGCTACACCAATGACTCCACCCCCATTGATACCGGTAAAGGGAAGAAGCACTATCAAATGTTGGTTGACGATGCATTGGGCGACACCTCAGCAAAACGTTTCAATCAGGCGATCATGGATTTTGGGGCCTTGGTTTGTACGCCCAAAAAGGCGCTCTGTGAAAGCTGCCCAATGGCAGCCAGGTGCGCCGCTTACCGTGTAGCTACGGTTTATGAACGGCCCCTGAAGGAGAAAAAACTCAAGCGCCGTAATCGTCATTTTCATTACCTCGTTATTTCGGATGACAAGGAAAGGACTATCATTGAGCAGCGGCTGGACAAAGACATCTGGCAGAATCTTTACCAGTTTCCGCTGCTGGAAACCAATTCTTCGGACGTAGAGACCAGCTCCCTGGCCACCCATCAGGACTGGCCCGAATTTCTACCCGCCGGCGAGCTCACTTTCGTCAAAAGAAGCCGACCTTTTAAGCAACAACTGACTCACCAGACCATTATGGCCACTTTTCATCAGTTTCAGTGGAAGGCCATGCCCAAAAAAGTATCTGCTGCTCAGGTCGTAAAGAACAAACTGTTGGTTAACTTTGCATTTCCGCGGCTTATCAATAAGTTCTTTGCGGATAAAAGTCTACTTTTAGACTTGTTCTAACCACAAAAGCTGTTTTCCAACATGGTCAATAAAATCACCTTAGTCGGGCGCCTTGGCGCAGATCCTGAAGTACGTACCCTGGAGAGTGGTGCTATGGTTGCTAAATTCGGCCTGGCTACTTCTGAGAGCTACCGGGACAAAAGCGGCGAGTGGCAAGAACAAACGGAATGGCACGATGTCGTTTTGTGGAGAGGCCTGGCCGAACGTGCGCAAGAGTACCTCAAGAAAGGCTCCCTGGTTTACCTGGAAGGGAAGCTAACGCACCGGAAATGGCAGGATAAAGACGGCAACCCCCGGAAGACGACGGAGGTAGTCGCTAATTATTTCCGCATGCTAAGCAGCCGGAACGAAAACAGCGGTAGTGGAAACTATATGCCCAAAGAAGAGCCCGCCCAGACGATGTCCGCTCCACCACCAAAAACGGCGGCAGCAGCTCCCGCAACTCCCGCTGCCCCAACGTCTCCCGCTCCTTCCGGAGATGGAGACGGAGACGGAGAAGATCTTCCTTTTTAGGGTCGTCTAGTGTTGCTGGCACCCCGTAAACTGAGTATTCATTGAGTGTTCTTGAATTAAAGAGTACCGGTGAACTGAAGACGTTGGCATCTGCCCCTGTTTTCACCCTATCTTTGTAGTTAACAATCGCTCGCAACTCCGTTGGAACCACCCGACTTATCGTATTTATTCTTTGATGGTATGCTCCTGATGAGCACGGGCATGCAGTTCGTGCTTGGCTTTTCGGGCATCCTTCTGTTACTGATCCTGTCCGGGCTCATCTCCGGATCTGAAGTAGCCTATTTTTCCCTTACCGCCAACGACTACGAGGAGGTGGAAGCGCTGGAAAGCAAAGCCAGCAAAATAGTACTGGCCCTTAAAGAGTTTCCCCGCCGGTTGCTGGCCACGATTTTGATTACCAATAACTTCATCAATATTGCCATCGTCCTTATTTCGGAGTGGCTTCTGGGACAGTTATTACCGGAATCATTGTTTACCGGCTGGGCAGAAAGCCTGACGGACTCCTGGCCGATGCTCGACTTTATTAGCCCGCAAAAATGGGCCACTGGCATCAAGTTTTCGATTACCGTCATCGGTGTTACCTTTCTACTCGTCCTTTTTGGGGAGGTTGCGCCCAAAGTCTACGCCCGCTACAACAAGCTACGCCTGGCACTGGCCATGGCCCGGCCGCTCCATTTTTTGCTGGGCATATTCCGGCCATTCTCTTTCTTACTCGTTAATGGGGCAGCCGTGGTTGAACGCCGGCTGGTCAATCACAGCCAGGATGCCGCCGCCGCCAGCCAGCAAGACATTGACGAAGCGATCGATCTTACCGTAAGCCACGATGATGACGGAGAAGAAGGTGGCTTGCAGGATGTTGACATCCTTAAACGCATCGTTCAGTTTGCGAACGTGACGGTACGTCAGATCATGCGCTCCCGCGTAGACGTTGTTGCCGTCGAACAGGGGATTAATTATCACGAGCTACTCGCCGTAATCCGGGAACATGGCTACAGCCGCATTCCGGTTTTCAGCGAAGATTTTGATAAAGTCCAGGGGCTGCTCTACGTAAAGGACCTCCTTGGCCACCGCCAGGAGGAAGAGACTTTTGACTGGCAGAAACTCGTCCGGGAAGAAGTTCTCTATGTCCCTGAGAATAAAAAAATCAGCGATCTGCTCAAAGACTTCCAGCAGCAGAAAATGCATATGGCCATCGTGGTGGATGAATACGGTGGCACGGAAGGCATCGTGACGCTGGAGGACGTTCTGGAAGAAGTTATCGGTGATATCCAGGATGAGTTTGACGAAGACGACAACCTCATCTACGAGCAAATCGATGACCTCAACTACGTCTTCGACGGTAAGACGCTCCTCAACGATGTCTGCCGGGTCCTCAGCCTGCCCACCAACACCTTCGACGAGGAGAAGGGCGACGCAGAATCGCTCGCCGGTTTATTGCTGGAGATACTTGGCCAGTTCCCTGAGCCCGAGCGGGAGGTGGAGTGTGGAAAGTATCGCTTCAAAGTCATGTCTCTTAGCAAAAGGCGTATCGAGGAAATTCTGATCACCCTGCCGGAAGAAGAGGAAGAGAAAGAGAAAGGGTAGGAACGGTGCGGGTAGAACCGTAGCCATCAAAAACTACCGGGAAGCCTCCGCCGCCAGATAGCCCCTCAGGTCTTCAATCTGCTGATCACTCATCCGCTCTTTAGTGTAATGCGGCATATAGGCGCGTTTCCCCGGAATAGGACTGGTACCATAGCGGGTAACCTGATAAGTCGAATAGCGGGTATAACGGGGAAAATGCTTCGTCATAAAAGCATAGTGATCCTCTCTTTCTGCTAACTCGAAAAAGCTGTAGCGCTTCTCCTCATGGCAGTGCAGGCAGGCCAGTTCGTAGATAGCTTTACCGTTCACCGGATCCCGATCCGTCACCGAAGCATAGCCTGCTTTACGATCTTTGGGCGGGTAGACGAAGGTGGCCGGGCTGGCCAGTTGATAGTTCTTTTTGATCGCTTTGATCAGGCCGCCATTGTTTTTATCCTTTCGGTCAATGGCACGGTTGATCTGGTCCATTTGGCCGGTCATTCCGGACAGGTCCTTCATTTTCAGCCCGATCTCGTGCAGGTAGGCAAGGACGGATTCCATCTCGACTTCGTTCAGCGCTTCCCCCTGTGCGCACTCCGTAGCACAAAGCTGAATGGCACCGCGCAGGTTTCGCCGGGCGTTCTTCACCAGGTCGCCATACTTTTTGTCGTAGTCGCCGTTGTAGTAAGACTCCCGGTTGACGGCCCCCCAGAGCGTTGTTCCCGGCAGGAAGGGGAGATCGTTATCGATGGCGTAAGCCAGGCGGCTTTCTGGGTCCATTGCTGTCAGCAGCGGGTCTTCCTTCACCGTGTTATGGCAGCTGGTGCACTGGAAGTGCGCGCTCTGTTTTTTGCCGTTGGTCAGCCTTCCTTCCAGCACAATTTCCCGCCCCAGCTCAGCGGAGGCTCCGTTGATGGGGCGGACCTTGGTGTCCGCCCGTTCCGGAGCGCCAAGCGAGCGAAGCACTTCGCTCACCGGGGTGTCGCCGTCGGCGACGGGCAGCACATCCGGCCGGCCGGTCAGTGCCATGAATGCGATCAGGAGAAAAGGTAGTAGTAGGAAGGAGTACTTCATTGCTTTTTTTAACTTTACTGTGCACCTGCGGCCGCGCCCTGCTTTAGCTTATCGAAGGGCCGCAAAAACTAAAGATTGAACCAGCGGCTGATGGTAAAGCCCATCCGGAATTCACCTTCTCCCCAACTGCTGGTGGTATATGGGACGTAATCCGTCTCAAAAAGTCCCGTTGCATTGGTGAAATTCAGCTGAAAAACGTGGCCGCCCGTATCCCACTCCAGGCCAAGGCCGATGGGTGTACTGTATCCATTCTCTGTGGTGATGGTATTGCTGAAAGGATGGGTAACATCCGCAATGAGGGCCATCACTTTTGTGATTTGCACCCTGGCCGCTGCCCCAAGGCTGAAGATGGTGTTCTCCCCTTCAAAGGGTACCAGGTTCCGGTGGGTTACGCCGGGAACGATTTGAAAGCTGAACGTCGGGCTGAATTTCCGGGCCACCACCAGGCTACCATTAAAGGCCATGCGGTGGGCAAACTTTGGAAAGCTACGCAGCAGGTCATCGTTGCCTTCAATTTTAGAGCTGGTGCTCATGGTGGCGGTTCCAACAGCGGTAATCGACAGTGGCGTGCCTTCCTCTTCCTGATACAAAAGGCGAAGTTTTGCAACCAGGTTAAGGTTTTGGCGTAAGCCGGCCTGCCCCAGCGGTGTGGCCCCCGCCCCTTTAGCACGATACAGGCCCAGGTTGAAATTATCACTGAATCCATACTCTGCGCCAATGGAAACATCTTCTGCCGTCTCCAGACCATAGAAGGTGGCCCAGCCACCGTTATCTCCGAACATATCCCCGAAGCGGTGACTGATCCGCACGTCCAGCTTACCCTTTGGCAGCGTTTCCACGCTATGGATATTTACGGCCCGGGTGTCTTTAAACGTACGATATACCCGTTCCCGCTGAGCGTCAAGTTGCACACTCAGGCCCAGGAAGACGAGGATAAGAAGTAGATAATTATTCATGTTTGATCGTTATGACGGCGAAAGCATTCTGGGGGCGCTTCCGCAGGATGCAAAGGTTCGTTTTTAAAAAGCAATGATGGCTTATTCCCTCGGATAGCCAGCTTCCAGCCAGCAGCTAATGATGGTTAGTTCTTCTTCCGTAAGGTCTTCCGCCCGGTCAGCTGGTGCATAATCAGGAGGCATACCTACATTAGGATCTGCTCTCTGGGTAATAACGCGGTCCCGAAAAGATCCGTCTTCCAGATCCTGCAATAAGCCGTCATAGCTATTGTACACTCCGGGTGCTCCACCAAGGTGGCAACCACTGTAGGCGCAGGTCTCTTCAATGATGGGCCGCACGTCTTCCTCGTAGGTCAATCCTTCTTCAACACACTGCACTTCACTGGGTTCCGGCAAAGCATCGTTGGTGCAACTTCCCATACAGAGCAATAGCGTTGTCAGGAAGACGAGAAACAAAGAAAAACGCATAGAACTAATCTTTAAAGAGGAGAGCGGCCAACCAAACGTTCACCTTATTTGTAGGTAAAACAGCGATCAGCACCGCAAATTTAACCGTAATCCTGACGGGAACGCTGCCTGATCTATCCAAATTACTTTTAAAAAACGTCAATATGTATCCGGTTGAACTAACGATCCCGATGTCAAAGGACCTTACCGCTCACGGTTTTACTGGCCTGAAGAGCGCTGATGAGGTAAACATTGCGCTGGAAAAGAAGGAAGGCACTGCTTTATTGGTGGTCAACTCTGTCTGCGGCTGCGCCGCAGCCAACGCTCGTCCGGGCGCTAAAATGGCTGCTCGCCACGAGAAATCTCCAGACAAGCTCTACACCGTTTTTGCCGGTGTTGATCGGGAGGCGACCGCCGCCGCACGTGAGCATTTATTGCCTTACCCACCCAGCAGCCCGGCCATTGCGCTATTCAAAGACGGGGAGCTGGTTCACTTCCTGGAGCGCCACCACATTGAAGGTCGCTCCGCCGAAATCATTGCCGAAAATCTGAAAATGGCTTTCGACCGCTACTGCTAGACTTCCCGTTTAGCTGAAGTAAATGAGCGCCATCCGTCTTGCGGGTGGCGCTCGCTGTTTGGGCAAGATTGTCTTCTAAAGATTGCTTTTTTAAGAAGACTATAAGTCAGCCAGCGTACACAAATTGTAGTCGGAAAGCGTTTACATTGACGGTATATCTGATTCACCTCATTGACGATGCAACTTCTCTTTTTCCTCACGGGGCTATTCTTCCTGCCGGCCACTCCGCCAGCCATCGAAGTAACGCTGACCAGTACCTGCCCGGAGGGTGGGCAAATCCACCTGGCCGTTTATGACAGCGAGGAAGGCTTTGAGCAGAAACAAAACGTTTTCTCCGTTATCAAGGATTGTAGTGGCAAGGCCATCACCCTGGAGATTCCCCTTCCGGCTAATGGTGCTTACGTGATCGCCGCTTTTCACGACCTCAACGGAAATGGTATTCTGGACACCAGTGTCTTTGGCGCCCCCGCCGAGCCTTATGGCTTTGCTACTCCGCCTCCTTCCCGTTGGCGCGCGCCCAGCTTTGCAGAAATTGCGACTCGCTTTTCCGGTGATCAGCCGTCAGCGTCCATCCACTTAAAGAAGTGGAAGGAGTATTAAAAGCCGGTTTACAGGCTTTCTGGAAACTTTGCCTTCCTTCCAGACATTATATTGGGCCCCACTAATTATACTCTTGCCATGGCAAAGCCAAAAAACATAGAATTCGTCAATCGTAAAGCCAAGTATGAGTACCACTTCCTCGAAACTGTTGAAGCTGGTATCATGCTAACGGGTACGGAGATCAAAAGTATTCGCAATGGCCACGTCAACCTTCGGGATGCTTACTGCGCCTTTCAGGGAGACGAGCTTTGGTGCCGGTCCATCTTTATTGGGGAGTACAAGCAAGGGAACGTCCACAACCACGAAGAGCGCCGCGCCCGAAAGCTATTGCTCAAGCGACAGGAACTCAATAAATGGCAAAAGAAGGTCAAAGAAAAAGGCTTCACCATCGTTCCTTACCGGCTCTACCTGAATGAGCGGGGGCTCGTCAAACTGGAGATCGCCCTCGTGCAGGGTAAAAAGGTCCACGATAAGCGGGAGTCCATCAAAGCGAAGGATAATAAGCGGGCTTTGGATCGGGCTTTGAAGAGTTTGTAAAAGATACTTCCTTAAAAACGAAAGGCCAGCTCCTAATTGGGGAGCTGGCCTTTCGTTTTTCGGTGAAATTGCGGGCGTTTAGTCTTTTTTACAACATCGCCACCGCCCGGTATTCCGCCTCTACCTTCAGGTTCCAGTTATTAATCTGGTTGTCCATCTTAATGGATGGTTGAGACAACAGATTGTGGGAGTAACAGCCCGTGAGCCAGGAGCGGGCATCGAAGCCAAGGTCATTGGCCACCAGCGCTGCTAACTTCGGGTCATCTCCCTGCGGGAGCTCTACCAGGTTTGGCTGTCCCCAAACGTATTCCTGCACCTGCAACTTGTACTCCAGCGGTACGCGGAGTCGGTAACCGCTGCGGTTACGGGGCACGTAGGCTTTGACGAAGCTGGGGTTCATTTTATACACCTGAGCGACGGGGATGCCACAGGCCTTCGCCATCCGGCGAAGGTTCAGGGAACGGTAGACGGTCAGCGAGGCTACGCTATCTTCCAGCAGGAAGGAGGCGGGCGTCAGTCCGTAGTCGTCATAGTAGTTTACGGTGTAGGCAGCAGCCACGTAAGCGGCTACGTACTTTTGGGATTCCTTTGGCAGGAAGCGCCGAACCTTCGGGTAGTAAGTATGTCCGCCAGCTGCGCGGATAGCGCGGCGTACCCGACCTGGGCCACAGTTATAGGCCGCCATCGCCAGGTGCCAGTCACCAAATTGCTGGTGCAATGCCTTCAGCATAATAACGGCAGCTTCCGTTGACCGGTAGATGTCCAGTCGTTCGTCCACAACACCGTCCACCCGCAAGCCCATGGCCCGGGCGGTGGAAGGCATAAGCTGCCAGAGACCGGCAGCACGCGCAGAGGATACTGCTCCGGGCACCAGCATGGACTCCGCGACGGCCAGATACTTCAGGCTTTCGGGCATATCATGCTTCTGGAGGTAGTATTCGAAAACCGGGAAATACTGATTAGCCCGGCCAAGCATACGCTCGGTGCTGTGGCTACCCTTGTCCAGGTAATCGTTGATCTTCCGCTGCAGGTGAGCATCGGAAGCTTTAGTAGTTAAGGGAAGTTCTAATCCGGCAAGACGACGACTGATCTCAGACGTAGGGTCGTTGTCGGATGAAAAGGAAGTCGAATTTTCAATCGAGTTAGCCTTTGCACTAACAGTCATCGCCAATAGGAGGGTCAGACACAAGTACTTCAGTAGCTTGCTCATTAAGAATAATTTCGTTAAACAATCACTGACCGCCTCACTGCCGCTATGTTCATGGGGGGGCGCGGCTCTTCGATCAGCATTTCAATTAGCCACCTGGGGTAAGGATGACTGCTAAAAACAATATCGCGGTAAGATCAACTTCTTACCTAGCGGCCGCAAAGATAGGGTCATGCAACACCGCGAGGCAAGCTTTTGGTGCCTAACGCTTTGTTTTTCAACGCCTAAGGGGCAGGGAATGTGCCAAAGGGCTGTTTCGCGCTAAGCACTGATCTCCCTTTATTTCTTCGCCATTCGGAATTTTCTCCCTATTTCCGTCGGCAGGACCCACTTCTACAGAATAAACTTTCTCCTGAATTCAGGAAAAACGGAACGAAAATTCGCTGAAACTAAAGTGTTAAAATTTGCCTAATTTCTTCAGAAACGCGCCTTTGGGGGACAATTCCCTTCACGGAACAGTATTGTTGGTGGCGGGACGAAGCGGCAAAAAAGCCCCTTATCCTGCTTATTTCGGTGGTTGATAACACACCATTATCCTGCAGCTTCCTTATTGCTTGTTTAGCCACGTACTCCTGTTCATCAGCGTGCTTACCATCTTGCTCAAGAAAAATTGCCGAGCGGTATTGGCCTCCATTTGCCCTGCGGTCGATGCAGGAATCATGTAACACGAAAAACTCCGTGAGCAAGGCCTTGGTCGATAGCAGGCGAAGGTCATAAGTCACCTCCACCGTTTCGGCGTGGCCCGTTTCCTTAGTGCAAACTTGTTGATAACTGGGGTGGGGGAGATGCCCGCCGGCAAAGCCCGTTCGGGTACTGATCACTCCCGGCAACTGGCGCAGGTAAAACTCCCGCCCCCAGAAACAGCCACTGGCCAGATAGAGCCTTGCCCTTCAGTCAGCGTTTTCCGCTGCCTTTTTGGCCTCGTACTTCTCCCGCCCGATAAATTTGAGCGAAAGACTGTTGACGCAGTGACGGGTATTCTTGGGCGTAAAACGTTCGCCTTCGAACACGTGCCCTAAATGGCCACCACAGTTGTTGCAGAGAATTTCTATCCGCCGGCCGTCAGCATCGCGGATTTTTTCAATCGCGCCCGGCACCTCATCGTCAAAGCTGGGCCAGCCGCAGCCGCTGCTGAACTTGTCTTTGCTGTCATAGAGAGGTGCTTCGCAACGGCGGCAGACGAAGACGCCGTCGAGCTTAAAATTATTATACTCGCCGGTAAAGGGCATTTCGGTGCCCTTGTGCACCAGGATGCGCTCTTCTTCGGGTGTAAGAGAATTGTAGTTTTCAGCAGATTTCATACCATGGAAACACGCGAAAACGGAGGAGGGTTTTCAGACGTCTTTTCCATCAATCCACTTTATCACGAGCACCCTGCTACATCAACCTTTTTTGCACCCGTACTTCGGCTTGGCTCAGCATAAACGCCAACTTCGTTGGCTGCGCCTAAGCTTGCCGACAAGCACCGTTTTACTCTACTTCTTCAATCACGAAGTCGTAGCTCTCCATAATTACGTTGGCGAGCAACTTCTTGCAGGCAGCCTCTACTTTTTTATTGGCCTCCTTCGGGTTCTTGGCAAAGAGGCTGATGGTGACGTGCTTACCGATGCGAACATCATCGACGCCATCGATACCGATGTTGGGCAGGTTTTTGACGACCACTTTACCCTGAGGGTCGAGTAGTTCGGCCTTGGGCATAACGTTGATGTGGGCGAGAAACTTCATGTAGGAGAAGATTGCGGCGGCGAGATGAGGTTAATGATCAGATAGACGCCGACGATGAAAGGAAAAGCCGCCGTCCGCAGCCCGATGAGCAGGGCGATGGCAAGAACCGCAAAGATAATTCGCGTCTCGTTGCCAACCCACTTCGCGCCTTTGATCTTGAAAGAAAACATGGGATGCTCACTGATCAGCAGGTAACTGAAGGCCACAATAGCGGGGTAGAGCACCCAGGGGCTGAGTGCATAGGCTGACCAACCGAAGGGATCAAGGGCATAAATGAGCATAAGGCCTACCGCAAAAACAGTGCTCGTTGGCGTAGCGACCCCCATAAAATTTTCTGTTTGCCGGGTGTCGAGGTTAAACTTAGCCAGTCGCAGGGCGGAAAAAAGAACCACCAGCAAGCCCGGGGCGGCATACCAGGACCAGGTGACGGAAGGCGCGGACGCAGGTGCAGAGGATTGACCGATGAAGAGCAGCGTATAATAAATTACCCCCGGCACCGCCCCGAAGGAGACCATATCCGCCAGGCTATCCAGCTCTTTACCATGCTCAGAGCTAACGTTGAGCAGACGGGCCGCCAGCCCGTCACCAAAATCAAACCAGCCAGCAGCGAACAAGAACCAAAAGGCCGGAACGAACTGATGGTCCAGAATATTAATGATGGCCGCACAACCGCAGAAGAGGTTGAGCAGCGTAATTGAGTTGGGGATCCACTTTTTCACGAGAGCCAAGGTACGCAGCCTGCAAGGAAGATGGAGAGACTGGAAAATGTTATCAAACCCGTAAACCGTGTATTTAGTCCGCTATTTACCAACTAAATGACGTACCTCAGACGTCTGAAAAGATGTTATCCTTAGGCAAGTCTCTTAACTTGTCAGTCCTTTCTCGTTCTCACGTATTCTCCATTCCGATGAAATCACGTTACTTTTTTATTGCTTTTTTTAGCCTTTGCTCTTTCGTTTCCTTTGCCCAGCAGGCGAACGATGAATGTATTGATGCCATCGTTCTTCCTGAAGTACTGGATTTCTGCTCCGGAAACGGGGCTTTTTCTACAGTAGGGGCCAGCGCGTCTTTTGATCAAAATGGATACGACGTCTGTATCAGTGAGCCTGATCAAATGCGGGATGTATGGTACTCCTTCGTTGCCTTGCGTAATTCTGCTACGGTTACCGTTGACGGTATCATACCCGGCAACCAGCGCGGGACTCTTCGGGAACCACAAATGACCGTTTATGAAAATGGTTGCGGCTCCCTAACCGATGCGGATGCTCTGGTGTGTAAATCTCCCTTTGAAAACGTCCATGGCGTAAATGCTATCCTCACGGACCTTGTGGTAGGCGAAACCTATCTTATTCTTGTTGGTGCACGCAATGGTAATGACGGTACTTTCGAGCTCTGTGTCAATCAGTTTGATGCCGTTCCCGAACCAAACGCGGATTGTTCCACCGGCGTAGTTCTTTGTGATAAATCTCCCTTTAGCGTACAGTCTCTCTCGGGGAATGGTCTTATTCGTGAAGACCTACAGGCACAAGGCTGTGTGGATAATGATTGCCTTCCGACAGAAGATAACTCTTCCTGGTATAAATGGACCTGTGACCAATCCGGTACTCTTGGTTTTACCATTACCCCACTTGGCCCGGCAGTAAACGAAGACATTGACTTTGCGGTATATGAACTTACCAATGGGCTAGACGACTGTGGCTCCCGGCAAACTTTACGTTGTATGTATTCAGGCGAAACCAGAGGCAATCCGGATTCAGCAAACCTTCCCTGCCTGGGGCCAACGGGGCTGAGCCTTACCGATCCGGACGTCTCTGAAAGCTGCGGTTGCCAAACCGGAAACAATAATTTTGCGTCGGCGATCAATATGATATCCGGGAGAAGCTACGCTGTGGTAATTTTCAACTTCTCTGCTTCCGGAGACGGTTTCTCGATCGAGTTTGAAGGCACCGGAACCTTCGTTGGCCCGGAGCCCGCCTTCACCTTCAGCAGCAGCGAAGTCTGCGTGGGCGATGCGCTTACTTTTGAAGATCAGTCTACTTCGCTGGACATGATCGTCTCCCGGGAGTGGGACTTTGGCCCAACGGCCACGCCCCAGACGGCCAGCGGCCCGGGCCCACACTCCGTCGTCTTCGGCGTGCCGGGTAGTCCTGAAGTTTCGCTCATCATCGAGACCTCCCGCGAATGCCGCGAGATTCTCAACCAGCAGGAAGTAAATGTCATCTGCTGTGACGGTCAGTTTACGGGTACGGCGATGACTACGGATGTACTCTGCCCTAACGACATCACCGGTTCCATCAACCTGACAGCCAGCAGTAGCTTTTCACCAACAACACTTTCCTTTAATTGGGATAACGGCGAAATGAGCGAAGACCTGGACAACCTGGCCCAGGGAGATTACACCGTCACCGTGAGCGATGCTTCCGGCTGCGAAGAGGCTTTTTCCTTCAGCGTCGGTGGTCCGCCGGTTTTCACTTTTGATACCTTGATCACCATGCCCGACTGCGCCGGTGGCACGAACGGGGCACTGGAATTTACCGTCCTGAGCGGCGGACAAGGACCTTACGAATACAGCTTAAACAATAGCCCCTTCAGCGCCAACAACCAGCTGACTGACCTGTCCGTCGGTACCGTAAACGTCCGGGTTCAGGATGCCAATGGCTGCCCCGTTGAGCAAGACATTGAGGTGAACGAGCTTGAACTCGGCCTGGTGCAGGGGGTACCGGTGTTTACTGAGCCGGTCTGCGCTGGCGAAGCTACGGGCCGGATTGAGATCCAGCTGGCCAACGGCCAGCCCGCCTACCAGTTTGATTTTGGCGACGGGTTCCAGCCCAGTAATGTTCGCAGCGGGCTGGCGGCTGGCACTTACCCGGTTACGGCGCTCGACGCGACGGGCTGCCGCGGAGAATTCGAGATCATCATTACGGAGCCACCGGCCATTACCCTGGTGGGAGATGCCGAAGGCAGCACCTGTTTTGGTACGGACGACGGACGCATCACCGTGCTATCCGGCGGCGGTCGGCCGGGCTACAGTTACCGCTGGTCAGATGGCAGCACGACGGATTCTGTCCGGACGGACCTCGTCCCCGGCACTTATACCATCAGCCTCACCGACCAAAACGGTTGCGTAAGAACACTGACCGAAACCCTGACGGAGCCCAACGAGATTTTTCCCGTGCTGGAGCAGACCAACAACCTGACCTGTAATAGTGAGCCTACGGGCTCCTTCCTGCTCTCCGCTACCGGCGGTACGCCGGACTATGGGTACAGTGCTGACGGGCAGACCTTCCAGACAGGCCCCTTGCTGGAAAATTTGCTGGCGGGAGATTACCGCCTCTACGTGCAGGACGCTAATGGCTGCATTGACTCCCTTGATGGTACCCTGACCGAGCCCCGGGAATTCATCATTGATCCCGGTCCGGAGCGAACCATTACCCTGGGCTTTGACACCATCCTCCGGGCGGTCAGTAACTATACGCCGGTGAGCTATGTTTGGGGCCCGGATTCACTGCTGTGTCTGGACGCACTCTGCACCCGCGTCCGCGCCGCCCCCGTTGCCACTACCATATATACGGTCATTGGCACCAACCCTGCGGGTTGCCAGGATACCGCGATGGTCGCCGTGAAAGTGATCGAAGACAAACCGCTCTACATTCCCAACGTCTTCAGCCCGAACGGAGACGGTGCCAACGACGGCTTCACCGTATTCGGCGGCCGGGCGGTGGATCAAATCAACTCTCTGCGTATCTATGACCGTTGGGGCGGCCTCGTTTTCGAACGCAACGACTTTCTGCCCAATGAGCCCAGCCTCGGCTGGGACGGAAAGGTAGACGGCAAGCCCGTCAACCCCGCCGTTTTCGTTTACTACACTTCCGTGCGCTATATTAATGGTTCCGTGCTGGAGTTTTCGGGGGACGTGACGGTTTTGCGGTGAGTTGGCAATAATGATGATTCTTGCCAACTTTTTTTGCCAAAAAAGTGTTTAGTTGCCAAATTACTAGTGTAATGAGGGCTACAATTGACAAATTTGGTCGGGTCTTGATTCCTAAAAAACTGCGTGATGAGGCAGGAATAGATAATGGAACAGAATTCGAACTTGAGTTCGATATTTTCTCCAATTCTATCATTCTCAAGCAGTTCCCCGCAGTACAGCCTTATGTAGAATATACGGAATGGGGTTGGCCCGTTATTATGTACCAGGAGGAAGAGAAGGTCTATTTTGACATTAAAAACTTCATCAATGAAGGCCATGAAGAGCGTGGTAGAAAACTCCTTGGCTTAGATGATTAGTTACTTTGACACTTCCGTTTTACTTGCAGCTCTCATCACTAAACATGAGCTGCACGACAAAGCTAAGTTGACTTTGCAAAAGGCTCTTTCCAGTGGTACTGCAGTATCCACTACCACACATGC
This sequence comes from Neolewinella agarilytica, assembly GCF_900110645.1. Classification (GTDB taxonomy): domain Bacteria; phylum Bacteroidota; class Bacteroidia; order Chitinophagales; family Saprospiraceae; genus Neolewinella; species Neolewinella agarilytica. The sequence goes on along the minus strand of NZ_FOFB01000008.1, from coordinate 19,935 downwards.
TTATGCTGAGTTGTACCGTAATATTACCAAGCCCACAAAGTTTGGCATACATCTTTCTCCAGCCGCTGCTGCAGAAACTATCATAAATGGTATTGGTAATCTTTTGACTATTGTGGAATTGACTAAAGCCGATTATGAGGCAGCCATAAGCCGTTGCAGTGAGTTGGGTCTTATGAGTTCCGTCATTTATGATGCCCTCCACTATGAAGCCGCCCTTAAAGCCGGGGCAGAAGTACTCTATACCGATAACCTACGCGATTTCACCCGGCTGCAGCTGGAAGGAGAGACCATGAGGATTGAAGGGATCCGCTAGTGCTCATGAAAGACTTTTGCACAAATCAACCTACTTAACATAATACAGCGGCGATTCTATTTTGATCCATAACACAACGCGGCAGGTTTTAATAGCTGGCAATGGCGAAGGTGTTTTCAGAGGTTTCGCTCCTCGGTATACGCTGTACTAATTACCCGACGGAAGCTCCAACCCGAAAAACCGTTCTCCACAGCCCCAAGATTAAGTATACGTAAAGGCATTGTTTACCAGCTGTTTAGCTAATCGCGTTTTCCACGCTCTAAAAGTGGAGAAGCGTGGAGTACTCCCCACTTATCAACAGTGCTTTTGCCCATGGTCACCAAAACGGCCACTTTATCCACATTTCCACATTTTTTGCCCTTGTCGCCTAACAGTCCACTGACAGTTTGCCGTCATATTTCCCCACTCAGAAGCGAAAAAGTTATTCTGTTGACAATGATAGTCGCTCTTGTGGATAATTTTGCCAAAGCCTGATCAATAAAGGCTTTTCACTGTTAGGCCACCGTGGAAAAGACGTGGAATAATGGGCAGAACGGCAAGACCTAATGAAAAGGCAAGAAGTTCTCCCCGTTTCCACAGTCCTAATAACGATAAAAGGATTTAAATTTTGAAAAAGTATTAATAACTATTAAGAGATGGAGGCGAGTGTAAAAAAAACGGACGGGCAACCGAATTTGATCGGCGGAGGCTATCACCGCGCAGTTAAGATCTGGCTCATCGTTGGGCTCATCATGGTGGTGGGGCAAATCGTAATTGGTGGCATTACCCGGCTGACGGAGTCGGGGCTTTCGATTACGGAGTGGGAACCTCTGAGTGGTGCCATGCCGCCACTGAACGCGGCTGATTGGCAGGTTGAGTTTGAGAAGTACCAGGCCAGCCCTCAGTATGAGAAGATCTTTGCGGACATCACGATGGAGGATTTCAAGTTTATCTACTTCTGGGAATGGTTCCATCGGCAGTGGGCGCGTATGATGGGATTGGTCTTCGCCGTAGGCTTTGCCATCTTTTGGCGTAAAGGGTGGCTGGATGGCCCGCTGATGCGTCGTTTGGGCATTACGGTACTGCTGGCGGCCCTGGCGGCCAGCTTTGGGTGGATCATGGTCGCCAGCGGGCTTATTGATCGTCCCTGGGTGAATGCTTACAAGCTCACGATTCACCTCTGCCTGGGGATTTCCCTCTTTTCCTACCTTTTGTGGACAATCCTAAAAGTAATCCAACCAAAAACAAGAGCTTTTCCACATTCTGCCGTGGATAAGTGGCTTTGGCCCCTGAATATCGTCCTTTTTCTTCAGCTCATACTGGGCGGAATCATGAGTGGAGCGAAAGCAGCTTTGCCCTACCCGACCTGGCCCGATATGAATGGACACTTTGTGCCGCCTATTTTACACGATGCTTCGGCATGGACTGTGGATAACTTGGTGTATTACGAGCAAAGCCTCTTCCAACCAGCCTTAATCCAGTTCTTGCACCGGATGACCGCTTATACACTGATAATCATGGTGATAGCCTATCTATTACAGACGCGAAAGGCGAAAATCGGGGCATATACGCAGAATGCGAATACCCTGTTGATAATCCTGTTGATAACTCAGGCAATTCTTGGAATAGCAACGGTAATGAGTAGTCAGGGACAGGTGCCGGTAGGCCTTGGAGTTGCCCATCAGTTTGGGGCAATTGCCCTGGTTGGAGCCATCGTTTACCTCAACTATTTGTTCCGCCCCGGCACCCTGTTGAAAGCTGTGGATAAAACGGTGGAAAATGTGGTTTAAAAAATTTGTTATTGTTAAGACGGGGTCTTATGCAGCGAAAGTTCGCCATTTCAGGTGGTACTTTTCCACCGAATTTTTCTTTTGCCTTTTGCTATTCTGGCCGGATAAAAGAAGGACAGTAAAACGGGAGGGCTAGCCGGGGGGAGCTTGATTAACGACGAATTAAAACTAACTTGCTGTCATCTCGTCGTTCAATCTTTTCTCTTAATGTCGAAGTCTTCTTTTTCCCGTGCGATTGTATGGTCTCTTATCGCTGCTGCCTTTATTGGTCCGGGCACCGTTACCACTGCGGCTAAAGCAGGAAGCCAGGGGGGCTGGTATTATCTGCCCTATGTTTTGTTGGCGGCCGTTGCGGGTTTGCTGCTGATGGAGATGGTGGCCAGAATAACCCTGGTGAGCGAACAGTCTCTGGGGGGGATTTTGGGAAAAGGAGGAAAGTTGTTGGCCTACGCTTGCTTTGGGGCGGTAGTGTTAGGCTGTATGGCTTATCAGGCCGGGAATTTGCTGGGCGCCTTAAGCGGGGCTCAGTTACTGATGCCCGTTCACCGGCTTTGGGTACTGTTAATTGGTCTGTTGGCGGTCTTGATTTTGTGGAAGGGAGACACCCGACTAATTGGTAAAGCACTATCAAACATTGTAGTATTGATGGGCATCGCTTTTGTAATCGCCGCGGTCTTTTTGCTGTTTAGTGACCGCTCACTGACCGGCGGGGGAGAAGTGGCTACGGCAACCATTATTGGTTTGGTGGGCACTACGATCGTGCCCTATAATTTCTTTTTGGCCGCAGGACTGAGCAAAGGGCAAAAGCTTAACGAAATGCGGATGGGACTGGCGGGCTCTTTTATCGTAGGGGCCATCATCACGATGAGTATTGTTTTGGTGGCAAGTGTAGCGGGTAGCTTCACCACTTTTGCGGATCTGGCGCGGACGCTGGATGCAAGCCTGGGTAAAATGAGCAAGGGGGTGCTGGGCTTCGGGCTTTTTGCCGCCGGCTTTAGCTCCGCGGTGACGGCGCCGTTGGCGGCCGGCCTTGCCGGCCGGGAGTTGCTGGGCCGCGAGATGGGGAATACCTCAACGCCTTTCCGAATCATCTGGGGCGGGGTGCTGGCCGTCGGCTTATTGGTCGCTTGTCTTGAGCTCGATATTATCGGTGTCATTCTCGCCGCACAGGTAGCGAATGGTTTTCTGCTTCCTTTCATCGCTGCCATTGTGTTGGTTTTCGCTAACGATCGGGAGCTGCTGAAAAATAACATCAATGCCCACTGGCAAAATATGGCAGGTTTGCTGGTGGCCGGCTTTCTGGCAGCTAAGAACTTTGATCTGCTGTTGGGGAAACTAGGCGTTGCCGATAGCGTTTGGCCGCAGGCTTTAGCGGTTGTCTACTTGATCGGGGTGGGGGGGCTGATGTATGGGCGGCGGGGGCGTAAACAGCGTTGAATGAAGATGTATCGCCACGTTTTCGAGGAACTCCATCGTCCGCTGCGCGGCGATTACGTTCCTCGCTGGGAATCATCAATATTACCAATATATCGCATAGGATAGAGAGCCCCCCTGCTCTGAAAACCTCCCCCCGCACCCGCGGTGAGCGCCCAATGGTTTGTTAAACCCCGACATAGGGCCGATAAAACGCCTAATTTTAACGCCTAAAACTACGTTAGTAGTAAACCAAACGCTTTCCGTATCTTGTTCACCGTTTTGAGCCCGTTTATAACGGACTCCTTGAGTGTTACAGAAGCTTTCCAATTATGCCCCAATCGAATCATTACGACCAGCTGATCGCCAAACTTGACGCCTTTACGCGCAAGTACTACATGAACAGCGTTATCCGAGGTCTGCTCTACACCGTCGGCCTTGTGCTTGCACTTTTTCTGGTGGTGAGTTTGCTGGAGTCTCAGTTCTTCTTCAACCCCGGAACGCGTAAGATGATGTTCTTCGGTTTTGTCGGACTTAGCCTCGTGGCTTTTGCCGGTTGGGTATTGTTACCCCTGGCCCGTTATTTCCGTCTGGGAGCTGTGATCAGTCACGATAAAGCGGCGGACATTATCGGTCAGCATTTTACTAACGTAAAGGATAAGCTGCTTAATGTACTTCAACTTCGCCGGCAGGCAAATGGTGCCGCGGATACTAGCCTGTTGCTGGCTTCCATTGATCAGAAAGCTTCTGAAATCAGCCCGGTTCCTTTCCGCTCCGCCATTGATCTGAGCCAAAACCGCCGCTACCTTAAGTATGCACTACCGCCCCTGGCTTTGCTGGCGGGCATTATGATCGTTGCCCCGAGCCTGATCAAGGATTCTACTAACCGTCTGATTCGCAACAACGAAGTGTTCGAACGGCCCGCCCCCTTCTCTTTTGTCGTGGAACAATCCGATGATCTGGAAGTCATTCAGTACGGAGACTTCCCCCTCACCGTGAAAGTAGACGGTGATGTTCTGCCCGCCGAAGCTTACATCGAAGTGGACGGCTACCGCTACCGTCTGCAGAAAGAAAATGCCGGAACCTTTACCTATCAGTTCAGCAACGTTCAACAGAATACAGCCTTCAAACTTTCCGCTGCGGAAGTGGAAAGTAAGGATTACACCCTCGAGGTATTACCCAAGCCCAATATCGCGGCCTTTACCGTAGACGTTGATTACCCCGGCTACCTCGGTCGCCGCGACGAGCAGCTGGCCAACATCGGAGACCTGACCGTTCCCGCCGGCACCCGTCTGAAATGGTCCTTTGATACGGAGAACACCGATAACATTGATCTCCGCTTCAGTAGTGAAGGAGAGTACAACGAACTTCGTCGCGACGGCAGCAACCTCTACAGCTTCGATAAACGGGCGATGAAAAATGATCGCTACACGCTTTTTATCGGCAACGAACGTTTGCCACTGGCCGATTCGGTAAGCTACACTCTCAACGTTATTCCCGATCTCTACCCGCAGATCAGCGTTGAAACTTTCCGGGATAGCACCGACGAGAAGTTACTCTTCTTCGTTGGCGAAGCCAGTGATGACCATGGCATCAGTAAGCTGAACTTCGTCTACATCATTAAGGATGGAGAAACGGGGGCAGAGTCGGACAAGCAGATCATCCCCATCAGCGGCCCCGCCGGAAAGCAAACGCCCTATGACTACGTCTGGGATCTGAACACCGACCTGGACCTACAGCCCGGTGATGAACTAACCTACTACTTTGAAACCTTTGACAACGACGGCGTTAACGGTGCCAAAAGTGCCCGTACTGGCGTAATGGCTTTCCGCAGCCCCAGCGAAGAAGAGCTCGAAGAGCAGGCGGATGCCAACGACAATAAAGTAAAGGAAGAACTGAAAAAAGCCCTCGAAGCAACGAAGGACCTTCAGGAACAGACCCGGGAACTGCGCGAAAAAATGTTGCAGGAAAAGGAGATGGACTGGAAGATGCGCAAGGAACTCGAAAAGCTGGCCGAACGCCAGCAGGAGGTGCAGAAGCAGATCAATGAAGCTCAGAAAGCCTTTGAAGAAAACATTCAGAACGAAGAGAAATCTCAGGACGAGCAGATTCTGCAAAAGCAGGAAAAGCTGCAGGAGATGTTCGAAGAATCTTTGAACCAGGAGATGCAGGAGCTCATGCAGCAGATTCAGGAACTCATGGAGGAACTGGAAAAAGATGAGGCCCTGGAGAAAATGGAGGAGATGGAACTCTCCGACGAAGAAACGGAAGCCGAACTCGACCGCATGCTCGAACTCTTCAAACAATTGGAGGTAGAAAAAGAGATGCAGGAAACCATCGAAAAGCTGGAAGAACTCGCTGAAGAGCAGGAGAAGCTGGCCGAGGAAACCGAAAAGGGAGAAACCCCTCAGGAAGAGTTGGAAGAAAAGCAGGAAGAGATCAAGGAAGAATTCGAGGAACTCCAGGAGAAGATGGAGGAAATGGAAGAGAAAAACGAAGAGCTCGAAAAGCCAATGGACCTCGATACGCAGGAGGAAGCCCAGGAAGAAGTCAAGGAAGACATGGAGGGCGCTCAGGAAGAACTGAAAAAAGAAGAAAACGAAGCCGCCGCCGGAAAGCAGAAGAAGGCCGGACAGAAGATGAAGGAAATGGCCGAATCAATGAGTGCGGCCATGGAGAGCATGCAGCAGGAAGGCATGGAAGAGGACATGGATGCGCTTCGTCAGTTGCTGGAGAATATCGTTGATCTGAGTTTCGACCAGGAAGAGACGATGAATAACATCAACAAGACGACCGTCAACACGCCTCGTTTTGTAGAGTTGGTTCAGGATCAGTTCCAGATCAATAATGACTTTGAGTTGGTCCGCGATTCTTTGAATGCGCTGGCTAAGCGTAACGCACAGATCGAAACCTTCATCACGGAGAAAGTGACGGAGATTCGGGGTAATTTGAAAAAGACGGTTAGCGAACTGGAAGAACGCCGGACGCCACAAGCGGCCAACGTGCAGCAGCGTGCGATGACCGGTCTGAACGATCTGGCCCTCATGCTCAACGAGAGCATGGAGAACATGCAGCAGCAAATGGCGGGTATGATGGCTGGTGACCAGCAGTGTGAAAACCCGGGCTCTGGCAAGGGGAACAAACCTGGAAAACCCAGCGATAATCCGGGAAGCGATTCTCAGCGTAGTCTGAACGATGCCATGGAAGGCATGAAGGAAGGTTTGAAAAAAGGAGAAGACGGCAAAGGCGGTGAAGGTGGCTCCAGTAAGGAGTTCGCTAAGATGGCCGCCCGGCAGGCGGCACTGCGCAAGGCCCTCGAAGCGAAGCAGAAAGCCCGGCAGCAGGGTGGCGAAGGAACGGACCCCGAGCTACAGGAACTGATTGATAAAATGAATCAGGCCGAAGAGGACTTGGTGAATAAGCGCCTGACCAATCAGATGATGGAGCGGCAGCAGGAAATCCTTAGCAAAATGCTCGAGCACGAACGGGCGGAGCGGGAACAGAAAATGGAAGAAAAACGCAAGTCGGAAACGGCCGAGCAGCAGCGTAAGGAAATTCCACCAAGCCTGGAAAAATACCTGAAGCAGCGCAAAGCCGAAATTGAAATGTTCAAGCGGGTAACACCTGAGTTGAATCCTTATTTCCAGGGACTGGTGGATGAATACTTCCGCTCCCTGCGTGGAGATAAGTAAGATACAGGAGGAAAATTCGAACATTATCGAATTTATCCGGTACTAGTGCCGTGGTGCTTTAGTCGCTGAGTGTCAGGACCTCCTGAAAATCAGTTTGCGGTAAAGTCAACCAAATTGCTGAGTAATGTTGTTATATTACCCACAAGAGGTTTTTGTCAGAATTCAACTCACTTATTTAGACTTATATGCTAAAGCTAGCTTCAGATCCAAGTAACATTACCAAGGTGGAGAAGTACGTCAGCCAAATTGCTGATCGATATAAACTAGATCAGGAAAAGCATACGAACATGCTCATCAGCCTCACCGAGGCGGTAAACAATGCCATCATTCATGGTAACAAGCAGGATCGGTCCAAAATGGTAAGCATCAAACTAGCACAGACGCGCAGCGGTCTGGCCGTACGCGTCAGTGATCAGGGCTGCGGGTTTAACTACGACCAGCTTCCTGACCCAACCTCACCCGAACGCCTTTGCGAATGTGGTGGCCGGGGCGTGTTCCTGATGAATCAACTCTGTGATAAGATTCGTTACATCAACGGTGGTTCTACCGTAGAGATGCAGTTTAAGATTAAGTAATTTGGAGCAGGACATATTGTTCCACACCGAAACAGGAGGTACGGAAGTACCGACTGCACAAGAGCCGCTTTTACGGCAGTGGATTGAAACCGTTATTCAACAGAAGGAAGGCCAGGCAGGGGCCATCAATTATATTTTTTGCGGAGACGAGTACCTGCACCAGATGAACGTTGAGTTCCTGGATCATGATACCCTGACGGACATCATCACTTTCCCCTACGAAACTTTCCCCCTGGTTTCCGGAGATCTTTTTATCTCTACGGAACGGGTTGCCGATAACGCGGCTGACCTGCAGGTCGCTTATCAGGATGAACTCCACCGGGTCATCATTCACGGGGTGCTCCATCTTTGTGGGCAGGGAGATAAGACGGAGGAAGAGGCAGTGGAAATGCGCAGGTTAGAGGACTGGGCTTTGGGCTTACGGCCGGAGGAGCTTTTGGAGTAGTGGGCGCGGACGCAGGTGCAGCCCCCATTCGGGGCTCCGCCCCGGCCCCAAATGGGGGAGTTTAACTGGATGAGCAATGATATGGGGATTAGTGACACACGTGTCACTAATAATCCCCATTAGTGACACACGTGTCACTAATGGGGATTATTAATGGCTATTAGTGCCATTTTTTTAATTTTTGGCACTAATTTTTTCTTATCTTCGACCAGTGAAGCCTTTTATTCCACATCGGTTGCCAATTAAGGACCTGAATTTTCGTCAGCTAATTCCTCTGGCGGGGAAGGCTAATCGATCTGTAGCACGGTATGACGGTATATTAAGAGCAGTCGTTAGTCCTGAATTACTAATATCGCCGCTAAGAAATAAGGAGGCAGTCTTGTCCTCCAAGATTGAAGGTACCAGAGCGACCTTTGAGGATATCGCTAGTTTTGACGGAAAACGTACGCCTCTAGGTACGGACAAAGATGACCTTGAAGAGGTTTTAAACTATCGTACGGCACTGTTGGCCGGTAAAGACGAGATGGAAAAATTGCCTTTAACACTCAATGTTATTCGAACGATTCATAGTGTATTGATGAATGGTGTAAGGGGGCAACATAGTGACCGTGGCAACTTTCGTAGAATACAGAATTGGATTGGCCCGCCAGGAAGTACGCTTGAAACAGCATCACACGTACCTCCATCTCCACCAGCTATGCTGGAAGCACTTTATGAATGGGAAAAATATTTGCATGCAGAAGGTGAAGATGTCATGATTCAATTGGCGATTATGCATGCTCAGTTTGAAGTCATACACCCTTTTCTTGATGGAAATGGTAGGTTGGGCAGGATTCTGATTCCGCTATTCCTGTATCATAAGGAAGTGATTCACCAGCCTTTTTTCTACATGAGTGATTACCTGGAGGCGAACCGGTCTGAATATTATCATCGGTTACAAGCAATCAGCACAAGTGAAGACTGGAATGGCTGGATAACTTTTTTTCTAAACGGTGTTGTAGAGCAAGCACAAAAAACGATTGGGCAAGCAAAGAGTACACTAGATCTTTATGAGGAAATGAAGTCAGTTATTGCTAAAGCAACTAATTCTGTGCACGCAGGAAGTACGCAGGATTTCATCTTTAGTAATCCAATTTTCAGTAACACTACCTTTTATCAGTTACCCGGAGTTGGAAAGAGAACATTAATCAGGATACTGAAAGAACTGGAGCAAAACCGCATTGTTGAAATAAGCAGGCCCGGTACGACACGTGTCCCTACTTTATACGAATTCCGGCCTCTCCTTAAGATTGTTAATCGTTAATACGGGTTCTCCAATCGTAATTCCCCCCACCATTGTTATCGGCAAAGCGGGAGAGAAACGTTTAATTTCCACATCTTTACGGACTTTTTAGTGGGCTGCGTAACGCCAGCCCCCAGCCAAGTGAAAATTTCCCATGAAAGTCCTCAAGTTCGGCGGTTCATCCGTCGCTAAGCCGGAACGCATTCGCGGCATCGTTGATATCCTCAAAGATTATTACGCTTCCGGTGATCACTTCACCGTAGTCTTCTCCGCCTTTGGCGGAGTGACCGACAGCTTAATTGAAATGAGCTCCATTGCCGCTACCGGAGACGATCGCTACGGCGAAGCCTTCCAGGCTTTTGCCAAACGGCATCAGGACGCCATCAAAGAACTGCTGCCTGCCGGAGACCTCCGCAAGGAAACGGCAGACAAGATGAAGAAGTCCCACGAAGTACTCAAGAACCTGCTCTACGGTATTTTTCTCGTTCGGGAAGCCAGCCCACGGACGATGGACTACGTCCTCAGTTTTGGCGAACGCTCCTCGGCTTACATCATCGCCCAGACCCTGCGCCACGCAGGGATCCCCGCTGAGTACCTCGACGCCCGTAAAATTATCCGGACGGACAAAAACTTCAGCAGCGCAAAGGTTGATTTCGACAAAACCTACCAGGTAATACGTAATTATTACACCGAACACCCTAAGGTTCAGGTGGTTACGGGCTTTGTGGCTTCGGCTAAAGGCGGATTGACAACCACGCTCGGCCGTGGTGGGTCAGATTACACCGCTTCTCTCATCGCAGCGGGCCTGCAGGCGGACGCTATTGAAATCTGGACGGACGTAAGCGGCGTACTCACCGCTGATCCGCGCCGGGTAAAGAAAGCCTTCACCATTCCGATGATGACTTATGCGGAAGCCATGGAGATGTCCCACTTCGGGGCAAAGGTGATTTATCCGCCAACGCTGATGCCGGCGCTACACAAACGCATTCCGTTATATATTAAGAATACTTTTGATCCGTCTTTTCCGGGCACTAAAGTTAGTGAGGAGAGTAGTCGGGATGGTGTAGCCGTCAGGGGCATCAGCTCCATCAACAACATTGCACTGCTGACGCTTTCGGGTAGCGGACTGTTCGGCGTGCCGGGCATTTCCGCCCGGCTCTTCAGTGGCCTGGCAACCGAAGGGGTCAACATCATCCTCATCACCCAGGGCTCCAGCGAACACGCGATCAGCTTCGCCGTTAAGCCGGACGATGCGGATAAAGCGAAGAAGGCCGTACAGAAAGCCTTCGAGTACGAAATCGAACGAGGCGTCGTGAACGCCGTCAAAGTTGAACGTGAACTCAGCGTTGTTGCCATCATCGGTGAGAACATGCGCTACCAGCCGGGCATCTCCGGCCGCCTCTTCCAGGCGCTGGGCAAGAACGGTATCAACGCCGTGGCCATTGCTCAGGGCTCCAGCGAGCTGAACGTTTCCGTCGTCATTCCCCGCGAAGACGAAAACAAAGCGCTCAACGCTTTGCACGAGGCCTTCTTCCTGTCGGACTATAAAACGCTCCACCTCTTCATCGTGGGTGTCGGCTTAATCGGCAGTACGCTGCTACGCCAGATCCGAGAGCAAAACGAATACCTCCGCGAAAAGCTGGGGATGGAAGTGAAGGTTGTTGGTATGGCCAACTCCAAAAAGATGATCTTCGATGTGGAAGGCCTGGAGCTGGATACAGACTGGAAGAAACGCCTGAAGGCAAGTGAGACCAAAGCAGACCTGGCCGTCTTCGTTGGCCGGATGCGGGACCTCAATCTCAGCAACAGCATCTTCGTAGATAACACCGCGAACGATAAAATCGCGACCTACTACGAAGGCATTCTGGATGAGAGCATCAGTATCTCTACTCCTAATAAAGTAGCCACCTCCAGCAGCTACCAGCAGTACCAGCGCCTAAAGGCCATCGCCGCTAAGCGCGGTGTACAGTTCCATTACGAAACCAACGTTGGTGCCGGCCTGCCCGTCATCTCTACTCTGCGGGATCTGCTGGACAGCGGAGACCGCATCCGGAAAATTGAGGGAGTACTGAGTGGCTCCCTGAGCTACATCTTCAACAACTTCGATGGTAGCCGACCTTACGACGAGATCGTCCGCGAAGCCAAAGAGAAAGGATTCACGGAGCCGGACCCCCGGGTTGATCTTTCCGGTAAAGACGTTGGTCGTAAGATTCTCATCCTTGCCCGCGAGACCGGCGTTGCGCTGGAAGCCAAAGACATCGAGCTGAAGAGCTTCCTCCCCGAAGGAGCGATGGAGGCGGAGTCCGTAGACGACTTCTTCCAGGTGCTGGAAAACAATCAGGATTACTTCGCTAAGCTCCAGGCTGACGCTAAAGCCGAAGGCAAAGTACTACGGATGATTGCTACTCTGGAAGGCGAGAAGGCCAGCGTTGGTATGCAGGCCGTTGATACGGACAGTCCATTCTACAACCTGAGTGGCAGCGATAACATGATCGTCTTCACGACGGACCGGTACCGCGAACGCCCACTGGTTGTTCGTGGCCCCGGTGCCGGAGCCGAAGTAACGGCAGCAGGTGTCTTCGCAGAAATCATCAAGATCGGTAAATTCTTAAGCTAAGGCCCAATGAAAGAAGTACGCGTATTTGCACCGGCTACGGTAGCCAACGTTGCCGTTGGTTTTGACATCCTGGGCTTTGCCATTAACCGGCCCGGAGACGAGATCGTCGCTCGGCTCAACCCGGATATTACAGGGCTTAAGATCGTTGCCATCACCGGCACGGGCGATAAGATTTTGCCCACCGAAGTATTAGAGAATACCGCTGGCGTAGCGGCTTACACCTTGCTGAAGCATCTGGGAAAAGAAGACCTGGGTATTGAGTTGGAGGTGCACAAGAAAATGCCCTTCGGCAGTGGCTTAGGGTCCAGCGCCGCCAGCGCAGCCGGCGCAGTGGTGGCCGTCAATGAATTGCTGGGCGCACCCCTGAGCCGGGAGTCTTTGCTCTACTTCTCCGTCCTGGGTGAAGAAGTAGCGGACGGTAGCTTTCATGCAGACAATGTAGCCCCTTCTCTCGTAGGTGGTATTACCCTGATTCGCTCTAACGAATCGCTGGATATTCATCACCTGCCCGTACCCCAGAACCTGCAGGTTGCGGTGGTGCACCCTGACATTGAAATCCTCACCCGGGATGCCCGGGCGGTGCTGAGTGATACGATCAGCCTTAAGAAAGCTATCCGGCAGACGGGAAGCCTCGCCAGTTTTATCACTGCACTATACACCAATGATCTCCCCTTACTCGGGCGCTCACTGGAAGACCACATCGTTGAGCCACAGCGCAAGCAGCTGATCAAAGGCTTTGACGACGTAAAGAAAGCAGCCCTCGAGTGCGGGGCACTGGGCTGTAGCATCAGTGGTGCTGGCCCATCCGTCTTTGCCCTTTGTGATTCTGGCTACCTGGCGCAGGCAGCGGGCCAGGGTATGCAGGAGGCCTTTGCGCTTCATGGCGTCAATAGCCAGTTGTACGTTTCTCCCATCAATCAGGACGGCGTCGTTATTCTTTAACCGCCTCCCTACCCTATCTGAACTATGCAGTTTTACAGTACTAACAACCCCGAGCTAAAGGCTGATTTACCCGAAGCGATCTTCCGGGGCTTACCGGCAGACAATGGCCTCTTCATGCCCGAACGCCTGGAGCCGCTGCCCGCAGCTTTCTTCAAGGAGCTACCCTATATGTCTTTTGCGGAGATCGGCTTTCAGGTAAGCCGCCATCTTCTGCAAGATGATGTGCCCGACGAAGAGCTGAAAGCTTTGGTCTACGACGCCATTAACTTCCCCGCTCCCGTAGTTAAGCTGGACGATAAGCGCTACGTGCTGGAGCTTTTTCACGGCCCTTCCCTGGCTTTTAAAGACTTCGGTGCCCGCTTCATGTCTCGCCTGATGGGGCATTTCAATAAAGGGAACGATAAAGAATTAGTCATTCTGGTGGCTACCTCCGGAGATACCGGTGGTGCCGTAGCGGCTGGCTTTTATAAGACCCCGGGCATTCAGGTGGTGATCCTTTACCCCAAGGGGAAGGTGAGTCTCTTGCAGGAAAAACAACTAACCACCCTGGGGCATAATATCCACGCCCTGGAGGTAGACGGGACCTTTGATGATTGCCAGGCCATCGTGAAGCAGGCCTTCCTGGATGAGCAACTGCGTAGCGAGATTCGCCTGAGTTCCGCCAATAGCATCAATATCTCCCGCCTGATTCCTCAGTCCTTCTACTACTTCGAAGCCTATAAACAACTGGGCGCTGCGGGCGATCCCGTTGCTTTCTGTATTCCCAGTGGCAACTTTGGCAACCTCACGGCGGGATTGCTGGCGCAGCGAATGGGGCTTCCCGTTAGTCATTTCATTGCGGCTACGAATCGTAACGACGTAGTACCGGAGTTCCTGAGTAGTGGTGTCTACAGTCCCCGTCCTTCGGTAGCTACGCTTTCCAATGCGATGGATGTAGGAGCCCCGAGCAACTTTGCCCGCATGCTCAATCTCTACGGTCACGTCAACGGAAAAGACGCCTCCTCCCCCGCTACCCATGCTGCCATGCTGGAACTGATCTCTGGCTACGCCTACGATGACGCCAGCACGGAACAGGCCGTACGGGAAGTAGAAGAACGCTTTGGCTACGTTATTGATCCTCACGGAGCGGTTGGTTATTTGGCGCTCAATGAGTGGCAGAAGGAAAATCCCAACACCCGTGGGGTTATTCTGGAAACAGCTCACCCCAGTAAATTCAAGCCTGACGTTGAGCGTATCCTCGGCCATCCTATTGAGGTTCCCACTCGCCTGAAGGAGCTGGAACACAAGCAAAAGGTAGCCAAACAAATGAGCACTGCCTACGAGCCGGTGAAGGATTGGCTGCGGAAAACCTTTGGTTAGACCTGCTCAAACACGAGTAATAAGAGGGTGATGTTCCACGTGGAACATCACCCTCTTTCTTTTGGCACTGCTCCCTTTGTTCCACGTGGAACATTGGGGCGCTACACGCAGGTGCAGGGGGGAGCTGTAGGGCCGAGTTTAGTCTGCCCACCGCCGGCTGAAGCCGGCGGTACAAACCAACCTTGCACCTGCGTGTAGCGCCCTCTTATGTATGCTAAAGGACCGTAGAACACCTTTGTCTGATCTGTGTTAGCACCATTAGTTACCTTAGCACTTATTATCAATTACCCCCATACCAATGAGAATTACTTTGTTTGCCTTGTTGATGGTTCTCTCTGCTGGTCTGTTTGCCCAGACGGAGAACGTCAATAAGAATCCTTTCCGCCAGCTCTACACCGAGCTTCCCACCCCCAACGTATACCGTAATGCTGCCGGCGCACCCGGCCACGAATACTGGCAGCAGCAGGCTGATTACGAAATGGAAATTCGTCTGGACGACGCCGAGCAGAAGATCTACGGTACTTCAAAGATTACCTACCATAACAACTCTCCGGATGCGCTGGACTACCTCTGGATTCAACTGGACCAGAACGTTCGTGCCCTCGACAGCGATACCTATAAGATTGGTACCAGCAACGTCAATGAACGGATGACCCTGCGCAGCCTTTCCCGCCTGGAGCCCACCTTTGATGGCGGCTTCAAGATCGACTACGTAAAAGACGGTAGCGGTAAAGCCGCCAACTACACCATCGAGAAAACCATGATGCGGGTAGACCTGGCCGAACCACTGATGCCGGGCGCCAGCACTGAATTGCAACTAAAGTGGTGGTACAACATCAACGACCGGATGAAAGACGGCGGTGGCCGCTCCGGCTCTGAGTACTTCGAAGAGGACGATAACTACCTCTACACCATCGCCCAGTTCTTTCCCCGGATGGCGGTTTACATCGACAACGAAGGCTGGCAGAATAAGCAGTTTCTGGGCAGTGGTGAGTTTGCCCTCACCTTTGGCGACTACGACGTGAAGATCACCGTACCGGCTGATCACCTCGTAGCCTCCACCGGAACCCTGCAGAACCCGAACGACGTGCTGACGCGTGAACAGCGGAAGCGCCTGGACGAGGCCGCTAAAGAATTCGTCCAGCCCGTCATCATCGCCACCCAGGCGGAAGCCGTAGAGCGCGAAAAGACGAAGTCTGCCAAAGAGAAGACCTGGCACTTCAACGCCGAGAACGTACGGGACTTCGCTTTCTCCAGCTCCAGGAAGTTCATCTGGGATGCAATGGCCGTAAAGCAGTCTGACGGCAGCACCGTCATGGCGATGTCTATGTACCCCAAAGAAGGTAATCCACTCTGGGAGCGCTTCAGTACGAAGGCCGTTGCGCACACTCTGAAGTGGTACAGTCACTACACTTTCGATTACCCCTACCCCGTGGCATGGTCCATCAACGCCGCTAACATCGGTATGGAGTACCCCATGATCTGCTTCAACTTCGGCCGCGTCGAAGAAGACGGCACCTACAGCGAACGAACGAAGTACGGTATGATCGGGGTAATCATCCACGAAGTAGGCCACAACTACTTCCCGATGATCGTTAACTCCGATGAGCGTCAGTGGACCTGGATGGACGAAGGCCTGAACACCTTCCTGCAGTACCTGACCGAACAGCAGTGGGAACGGGACTACCCCAGCCGCCGTGGCCCCGCCCATAAGATTGTCGACTACATGAAAGGTGACAAGAAGTTCATCTCGCCCATTATGACCAACTCCGAGTCTATCTGGCAATTTGGTAACAACGCCTACGGTAAGCCCGCTACTGGCCTGAACATCCTGCGGGAAACGATCATGGGCCGTGAGCAGTTTGACTACGCCTTTAAGAAGTACGCTAACCGCTGGAAGTTCAAGCACCCCGCCCCCGCTGATTTGTTCCGGACGATGGAAGATGCCTCGGGCATTGATCTCGACTGGTTCTGGCGCGGCTGGTTCTTTACCACTGATCATACCGACATTGCCCTGAGCAGCGTTGAGCCATTCCGGGTTAACACCCGCAACCCGATGGTGGAAAACGAAATGACGAAGCAGCAGATGAAAGCCCGGGAGGAAAACATCAGCACGATCCGCAACCGGGAAGAGATCGCCCAAACCTACGATGAGCAGGACCGTACGCTACGGGACTTCTACACGGAATACGATCCACTGTCCAGCACCGTATTGGATAAAGAAGAGTACGAGCAGTACCTCAAAGGTCTGAACGACGCGGAGCGCGCCGTGCTGGCCGCTAACAAGTATTACTACGAACTTACCTTTGAAAATAAGGGTGGATTGGTGATGCCCATCATTCTTGAGTTTACCTTTGCCGATGGTACGACGGAAGTACAGCGCATCCCCGCTGAAATCTGGAGAAAGGACTACAAGAAGGTGAGTAAGGTATTCCCCTTCACCAAGGAAGTAAAAAGTATCAACCTCGATCCTTTCCTGGAAACAGCCGACACGGACCGTAGCAACAACTACTACCCTTCCCAAACGGAAGTAAGTCGTTTTGACCTGTACAAGAGCCGTAGCCGTGGCGGCGGTGAAAACCCCATGCAGCGCGATCGTCGGGCTAAAGAGAAGGAAGGTTCTAATCGTTAGTAACCTTCCGGGATAGATCACCTACTTCAAATTTGATCTCTTAGGGTCGGGCAGCTTTCGGGTTGACCCGGCCCTTCGTATTTTGCGGGCGGTTGCACGAAAGAGCAGTTGCGATCATTTTTATCCGAAACGCTTAGCGTTTTAATGACCCTCCCCCTTGGGACCGCCGCAGGCAGACGCGAAGCGAACGGTTGGGAGGGGGGTGTTATAAAAGCCCGACCAATTTTATATTATAAAAATAGTAATATTTTGAATTACCACAACCCCAGCCTCACCGTCATCAGCAGTGAAATTATTCCCGGAGCCATTCGATGGCGGAGTCCTTCAAACATTGCGTTGGTAAAATATTGGGGAAAACACGGAAACCAACTCCCACAGAACGCTTCTGTGAGCTTTACGCTGAGTGGGGCAGCTACTGATACCACCTTGCGCTATAAAAGCCGTCAGGAGGCCGGAGAGAGCGTCGAAGTAGCCCTTTTGCTCGATGGAACGCCAAATTCGGGCTTCACGGAGCGGACAAAAGCCTTCCTGGAGAAGCTTTTGCCGGTTTATCCGTTTTTAAAACAATTAAGCTTTACGATTGAAACAAGCAACAGTTTTCCACATTCGGCAGGAATTGCAAGTTCTGCTTCCGGCATGAGTGCGTTAGCGCTTTGCCTGGTCAGTCTGGAAGAGGAATTATTTGAGCCCTTTGCGGACCGGGCCGAGTTTCTGGCGAAAGCGAGTTACCTCTCCCGACTGGGCTCTGGCAGCGCCTGCCGATCCGTCTACGGCGGTGCGGCCGTTTGGGGCAAGCTCCCGGGCCTGGACGGGAGTAGTGATGAGTACGCCGTCTCCGTAACGGAGAGCCTGCACGAGGTCTTTAAAAATTACCACGACGATATACTGCTGATCTCTAAATCAGAGAAGTCCGTCAGCAGCCGTGCGGGGCACGGCCTGATGGAGGGCAACCCCTACGCCACTGCGCGCTACGCGCAGGCCAACCGGAGAACGGATGAGATGCTTTCCGTGTTGAAACACGGGAACGTGGAACGTTTCGGCGAAATCCTTGAATCCGAAGCGCTGACGCTGCACGCGCTGATGATGAGCAGCCACCCGCCCTACATCCTGATCCGGCCGAATACCCTGCAGGTGATCGAGCGAATTCATCGCTATCGTGCGGATACGGGCAATCCGCTGTATTTCACCCTGGATGCCGGACCGAACCTGCACCTGCTGTATCCCCACGCCGTAGCGGCAGAGGTGAAGCAATTCATCCGCGAGGAGTTACTCTACTTCTGCGAAGACAAGATGTACCTCGCGGATCGGGTCGGGAAGGGGCCGGAGCGGTTGGAGGTGAATGAGTGAATGCTTGAATGCTTGAATGAGTGAATGGGAGAAAGGCGCGCTCCACGACGCTTTGAGGTCCCTTTGGCGGGGCTAAGCGGTCCTCGAAGCGTCCCGCAGTATTGCGGGACCTTCGAGCGTCCGCGTTTAGCAACCTATCGCTTGCTTTATATTTAAATAGAGCAAGCCATAGCTTTACTTTGTAGTTTATTCTGTCAACTTAAAGCTTAACAAAAGCATTATATTTGTCAAGTCATAAGTTTACGTAAGCCATGAATGCTAAAAACTTAGAAGTTAATTCCTTGAGTCAGAAGATTGCTCCTTTCGAAGAGTTGAAGTCTTCGCAGCTCCCGCCATCCGGTTGGGTAGCAGCGATCCGGTCTGCCCTGAACATGACGATGGCACAGCTGGGCCGTAAAATGGGTATCTCCCGGCAGGCGGTCAGTCAACTGGAGGCGAGAGAGGCTGCCGGAAGCATCAGCCTGCAAAATCTGCGCGAAGCGGCAGAAGCTCTTGATATGCACCTGGTCTACGCCATCGTCCCAAAAGACGGTACCCTGGAAAACTATGTGGAAAAGCGCGCCCGCGAGCTGGCTAATGAGATCATCAGCAGCGCCAACCAGCAGATGAGCCTGGAGAACCAGATGGTGAACGAGGAACGAGCGGCTTATATGGTCAAGGAGATCGCGTCGGAACTGGTGCGAAAGGTAGACCGGAAGCTGTGGGACTGAAGTACAACCACGAAGAAGGGCAAACTCCCATCAGCGAAGACGAAATGCCGGGCCTGAAGGTGAAATCCATCACCCTACAGCGGGAGCTCGATGAATTTGAGCTACTGAACATCACGAAGGCCAAAATCTGGCTCAAAAAGCAAAAACTTACGCCCGAAGCCGCGCTGAGCGAGGCCTTTCTGAAAAAGCTCCACAAAAAGATGTTCGGCGACGTCTGGAAATGGGCGGGCGTGTTTCGTCGCTCCGAAAAAAACATCGGCGTGAGCTGGGTGATGATCGGGCGCGAGCTCCGGATTTTACTCGATGACACCTTATTCTGGATAGAAAACGAGACTTTCCCGCCGGCAGAAATTGCGCTGCGCTTCAAGCACCGCCTGGTCAGCATACATTGCTTCCCCAACGGGAATGGCCGGCACTCCCGCATCATGGCGGATGTATTGATGGAAAATGTATTCGGACAAACCGCCTTCTCCTGGCGAGCAGCGGGAATGGTATCTGCTTCGGAAGAACGACGACGGTATATCGCGGCCCTGCGGGCGGCGGATGGGGGGGATTATGGGTTGTTGCTGGATTTTGCGGGGTGAAGTTGTGCATACAGTGCCGAATATGGGGTTGTATGCGTAACTTGGGCTGAATGCGTCACTTTTACCAGGAGTTGTGCTTTACCCCTTGGATATTGGTCTGTATGCACAATTGAGTGGTCTAGATATTGGCTGTATGCGTAAGAGTTACGAATACAAGTATGTTGAACAAACCCCGTCCAACTTCCCCCGTCTCACTTAAGAATACTTGTAATTCTCTGAAGGGTTACCCTAGCTTCCGTCCATTGTTTCACTAAA
>NZ_FOFB01000034.1 GCF_900110645.1 Neolewinella agarilytica | reverse complement strand
TAGAAAATTCGGCAGGATTCATTCTAGCGGCCAATATTCAGATGGTTCTTTCGTCGATCAGTAGAAACCGAGACTCAAATTTTTAGACATGCTCTTAAAGACCCTAAAAAAGGAAAGAAAGGAATAATTCATCCGCTCGCGGGAAAAATTGGTAGGCCGCTGAGGATGCATCCCCCGCATCTTTGAAGCAAATAAATTAACATGCTTCGCTTCCTTCCGCTTGCTCTTCTATTCTTCGCCTTTACCCTGGGGGCTACTACTCCTTCTTCCCTGTTTGATGAACTGGGGTTGGAAGAATCCAGGGGCACCAGTGCTACCTTAGATATTGAGGGTATGATTCCTGCGGACGGAGAGCGTCCGGGCGTTTTTACTTTTAGGCTTGGGGAGGAGACACATTCCCTATCCGTGGAGGTGTCGCCCCGTGGCAAGTTTCGCCGTCATCATTGTACACTGAAACCGCTGAAGTTGAACTTCAAAAAGGGAGAGTTACGCGCAGCGGGGCTGGCGGAATACGATAAGTATAAGCTCGTCGTCCCTTGCCACCCCGGCAAGGAAGGTGAGCGCATCCTGATGCGGGAATACCTCGCCTACCAGGCCTACGGGTTGCTTACGCCCTACAGCTTCCGGACGCAACTGCTGGAGTTGTCTTTCCGGGAAGGAGACGAAGAACGCCATTTCCCCGCTTTTCTGATTGAGAGTAAACGCCAGTTCGCTGACCGCATGGGCCTGGAAGAAGTAACGGAAATTTATGGAAACATGCAGAAGGATTTCGATCCCGCTGCAGAAGTAACCCATGCACTCTTCCAGTATCTGATCTCTAACGGAGATTGGAACCTGACCCTGGGCCGCAACGCAAAGCTGTTTCGTAAGGCCAGCGGGCAGTTGGTACCCGTTGGCTACGATTTTGACTTCTCCGGTTGGGTGTCTGCGCCTTACGCCCGACCCTCCAGGGATGCCGGGCAGCGTAAGCTGACGGATCATGTTTACCTGGGCTACGCACAGCCCGACCTCGTACTCTCAGAGGTTGTAGAGAATTTTTTGCTGCAATCTGATGCGCTGAAAGAGCTGGTTCGGGGAGACGCTTACCTCCGCTTCTTCCTTCGCCGTACGATGGTTGGTCTGGGGAAAATAAGCGAGCAAGGAATGGGGACGGATGGATATTACCGGTCACTGCGGGGCGCAGACCACGACGTTATTCCCTTTGGGGCGGAGGCCAGTGCTTTTGCGATTATGTAGGCTTACCCCCGTTTGCTGCGCAAACAATTTTCGAGGCGGAGCCTCTCAACCGGGGACCGTCGCTTAATCTATGTCTGTTAATAAGAGGGGCCACCTTTTTTGCTTCTAAAAACCTCCCCTTGCACCTGCGTACGCGCCCAAAAACTACAACGCCGCCTCCGCCCGTTCCGCTTCCATCACTTCCTCCATCTTCTTTACCAGACCTTCCAGTACATCCTGCGCAGTGGACAGGCTGGCCACCCGCTCTTTGGAGACGGACAGGCGCCGGGGCGTTTGCTTGAGTTTTAGCCCCCGCAGTGCGCCCTCTTTGGCGATGATACCACTCAACGCCCGGAAAGCCGCCGAGTCATAGTACATGCTCTGGGCGTCCTCTACGAAGAAGCAGATCAGACGGTTATTTTTTAACACCAACCGTTCAAAACCGAGCCGGCGGCACTGCCAGCGCAGGCGTAGCCCATCAAAGAGTTCTTCTACTTGCTTGGGCACGGCTCCGAAACGGTCAGCCAGGCCGGCGGCGAATTGCTGAAGTCCTTCTTCGTCGGGAATGGCATCCAGCTCCTGGTAGAGCCGCAGGCGCTCCTGCGTACTTTCCACGTAGCTCGTTGGGATGAGCATCTCTGTGTCCGTTTCGATGTTTACTTCCCGGACGAAGTCGCTGGCCTCCGTCAGCTGCTCCGCGAAGACGTCTTTGAATTCCCCCTGCTTGAGCTCCCGAACGGCTTCCTCCAGAATCCGCTGGTAAGTCTCGTAGCCAATATCAGCGATGAAGCCGGATTGCTCTCCGCCCAGCAAATTCCCCGCTCCACGAATGTCGAGGTCTTTCATTGCAATGTTGAACCCGCTGCCCAGGTCGCTGAATTCCTCCAGCGTTCGAAGTCGCTTGCGGGCTTCGGGCGTGAGCACGCTCAGAGGCGGGGCGATGAGGTAGCAGAAGGCCTTCTTGTTGGAGCGGCCGACGCGGCCGCGCAGTTGGTGCAGATCGGACAGGCCGAACTGGTGAGCATTATTAATCAGGATGGTATTGGCATTGGCAATGTCCAGGCCGGTTTCGATGATGTTCGTACAAACAAGGACATCGTAGCGGCGGTCAATGAATTCCATCAGGGTTTGCTCCAGCTTTTTCGGATCCATTTGCCCGTGAGCGGTGGCGAATTGTACGTCCGGGCATAGCTTGCGGAGCATAACGACGATATCCTCCAGGTTTTTTACGCGGTTGTGGACAAAGAAGGCCTGCCCGCCCCGGAAGACTTCATTCTCCAGCGCCTCCTTGATCACCTCGTCGCTGAACTGTCGCACCTCGGTATGGATGGGTTGCCGGTTGGGCGGAGCGGTGCGCAGCACGCTCATATCCCGGGCGTTCATCAGACTGAACTGCATGGTTCTGGGAATGGGCGTTGCCGTCAACGTCATCGTATCAACGTTGACCTGCATTGCCCGGAGCTTTTCCTTGGCTTTGACGCCGAATTTCTGTTCTTCGTCAATAACCAGCAGTCCGAGATCCTTGAACTCCACTTTTTTGGAGAGAATGGCATGGGTGCCGATGAGCAGATCGATCTTTCCACTCTTGAGGTCTTTGTAAATCTGGGTCTTCTCTTTTGCCGTGCGGAAACGGTTGACGTAATCCACCGTTACGCCAAAGGGCTCGAGCCTTTCCTTGAAGGTGCGGAAATGCTGGAGGGCAAGGATGGTCGTAGGTACGAGTACGGCGACCTGCTTACCATCGATGGCGGCCTTGAAGGCCGCCCGCAGGGCAATCTCCGTCTTGCCAAAGCCTACGTCACCACAGATGAGGCGGTCCATCGGGCTGGCCTTCATCATATCTTCTTTAACGGCGTTGGTGGCTTTGAGTTGATCCGGGGTGTCTTCGTAGATGAAGCTGGCTTCCAGCTCGTTCTGCAGGTGACCGTCGGGCGGGAAGGCGTGGCCGGGGGTGGCCTTGCGCTGGGCGTAGAGCTTGATGAGCTCGCCGGCCATATCCTTCATCTTCTTTTTCGTCCGGCTCTTAAGGTTCTTCCAGGCCTCGCCGCCGATCTTGTCGAGGCGCGGCAGCGCGCCGTCTTTACCACTGTATTTCGACAGCTTATGCAGGCTGTTGATGCCGACGTAGAGCACGTCGTTGTTTTTATAGATCAGGCGAACACTCTCCTGACTGCGGCCGGCAATGTCTAATTTCTCCAGACCGGAGAAACGGCCTACGCCGTGGTCTAGGTGAACGACCAGATCGCCCGGTACGAGGTCGCGCAGCATGCGCAGGTTCATCGCCTTGTCCTTCGTGAACCCTTTTCTCAGGCGGTAGCGGTGGTAGCGCTCAAAGATTTGGTGATCGGTGTAGCAAGCCGACTGCATGTCCGGGTCAATAAAACCGGCGTGAATGGCAATCGGGATGGGCTCCCAGCGAACGCCCGCGTCCAGGTCTTTGAAAATGGAGTAGAAGCGCTCTATCTGCTTAGGGTTGCTGGCGAAGATGTAGTTGGTAATCCCGCCACTGGTGTTCTCCAGCAGGTTGCGAATCAGCAGGTCGAAATTCTTATTGAAGCTCGGCTGGGGCTTAGCCCGGCAGTCGATCGTATGATCGATGGGCAGGGATTGCTTGTAGTTGGTGAAGAAGACGATGGGCTTGTCCTTCACATCTTCCAGCACTTCCCCGGGGCGGATAAAGGCCCGGTCACGAAAGATTTGCGCCAGCTCCTGATCGTCGATCACGGTCAGGTTCTTCCCAAACTCTTCCGCACGGCGGAAACATTCGTTCAACCGGTCCATCAGCAGCTGGAAGTCCTTCATCCAGATGGTGGTGTTTTTCGGCAGAACTTCGAAGATGCTCGTCTTTTGCTCCCGGCTGAACTTGGTGTTGATATTCGGGACGATGCTGACGTACTCGACCTTGTCTACTGACAGTTGCTGTAGCGGGTCGAAGGTCCGGATACTCTCAATTTCATCGTCAAAGAGCTCAATGCGGTAGGGGTATTCATTGCCGTAGCTGAAGATGTCCACGATGCCGCCGCGAATACTGAACTGTCCGGGTTCGTAGACGAATTCCTGTCGTTTGAAGCCATACTCGACCAGCACGTCGATGATGGTGTCTACGTCAAGGGTTTCCCCTTTGCTGAGTTCGATGCGGGCATTGGTTAGCTCCGCCGGGGCAACGACCTGCTCGAACAGGGCCTCGGGGTAGGTGACCACGATCTCTCCTTTAGATTTGGAGTGGGTCAGGTAGTTGATGGTTTCCGTGCGGAGCAGCACGTTCGTGGGGTCCAAGACCTCAAAGTAGAGTGGCCGTCGGAAGCTATCGGGCAGTAACCGAACCTGTTTTTTCGGTAGCAGGGCCGCAATGGAGTTCTGGATGTAGGCAGCCTCTTCTTTATCGGTTGCCACCACGAGGTAATGCCCACCGGCGTGTCGGTAAGTGGCCGAGAGCAGAAAGCTTTCCAGTGCGCCAGCAAGACCTTTTAACTGTAACCGCGGAGCCGTTCCTTCCTGACAGATACGGGCGATTTCGGCTACGCGAGGGCTTTCCGCATAGCGCTCCAAGAGCTTTTGGGTAGGATCGGGTAAAGACATCGGAGAAGTAACCCGCTGGGGCGAGCTTGGGTTGCGCTTTGATCGAGGAATTGTTTTCTATGGCGTACCCCGCATCCTCTTGGTTGAGATGCTCCTGCGTCGATCGCGAAAGGGGCCGAAGGCTCCCGGAGCGGGTAAGTGCGGTCGCTTTATGGTTTGACAGGCGTCCCACGGGCAAAGTCGCTTCGCTCCCTTGCCCGAACGACGGCTGAAGCCGTCGCTACAATTATGCCTTCCAGAACCTTAACAAGAGTACTTCCACCAACAAAAACGCCAGCGCCGCCCAGATGAAGTAGCGCCAGAGCGGGGTGCCTTCGTTTCGTTCGCGGATTTCGCCGATGAGACTGGCCTGGTTATCAGCATCCAGCACGGAAACATTGGCGATGCTGCCGAGGTCCGCCAGCTCATCACTGTCGAGGTAAGTCAGGTCAGATTCACTGCGGTTGTAGTTGAAGGCGAAGGCGTCGACTTTTTCGTCGCCCAGCAGCAGGTCGTATACACCTGCTTCGGGTACCTTTCCACCCAGGCCGAGGACTACCCGGCTATCCACCGTGCGTTGTTCGGGAATGAACTCTCCGCCGGGGCCGCGTAGTTTGTACACCAGTTCGGCGGTAGCGCCGCGTTTGCTGGTCTGGATCACCTCGTCGGTGCCAATGGTATAAGCTGCCGGTCGGCGGCGCCCGCTGCTGATGCCCATTTTGTAGAGCATCGGGATGAAGACTTCTGCGTTGAGCGGTAGATTATTGATGTCAGCATCGAGGGGGGCAGCGCTCAGGTAGACATTGCCCTCACCGCTGGCGTATTTCGCCAGGGCGGTACTGCCGTCCCGATAGGTCAGCAGAGCCTCCTGCCGGCGGCTGCCGACGCGGCCGATCGGGAAGTTGGCTTGGGTCGTGGGCAGGCGCAGACTCGCGTTGCGGTTACGGAAAACATCGCGGAAGATGAACTCCCGGTTGTTGAGCCGGCTTACTTCCCGGGCGGTTTCGTCGTAGGCGGTCAGATCGTCCGCTCCCAGGCGACGCAGGAAGGCATTATAGCCATTCACGTCCGCCGTTTTGGGCGGGAATACCAGCAGGTTGCCGCCATTCTCTACGTACTGCCGCAGTTGTTCCGCCAGGCCGGATCCGATGCTGTTTTGCCCCGTCATCACGATCAGGTCATGGTCCGCCAGCCCGCCATAATCAATGTTGCGGTTGCCAACGTAGGTAGCATCGAACACACTCAGCCCGCCAAGAGCAGCCCGCAGGTTGCGGTTTGGGGAGCCATCATCGTCAATGTTGAGCACTTTTACTTTGTCTGCCGTTCGGAAGGTAACGTAGTAGACGTCGTCGAACTGAACGGGGAAGTCGGTAATACGGAGTTCTGCGCTACCCACACCGGCTTCGGAGATGTTGAGGTAAACGCTGTCCACTACGTAATCCCGTGCGGGGATCGCCAGGGTGCCTTCGGGTTTATTCTGCCCGCGGTAGTTGAGGGAAAGGCGGACGTTGTCCAGGTCTTCGGTTCCGTAATTACGGACGCGGACGAGCAACAGGTTATTCTGATTCATCTGCGGTACGGGAGCTTCGAACCAGACGGAATCGATGCCTACGTTGCGTTCCCGTACAGCGGCGAGCGGGACCAGATTGAGTTGTACCGAAGTGTCGAGTTGATCGGCGGAAAGGTCGGTGATGTTGCGTTGAAAGTCGGAGACCAGGTAGCTGATCCGGTTGTCGATGTTCTCGGTGGCCAGCGCGGAGCGCTGGCGGGAAGCCACAACACTGAGGCGGCGGGAGTCGGGGACGACCTTGATCTGCTCAATGAGCTCGAGGGCTTCTTCCTGGCCTACCAGCCGTTGGTTGCGCCCGCTGAAGTTGTTGTCCAGCACCTGAAAGCGGTCTTCTACCCCGTAGGCAGCCACGATGTCACGAGCCCGGTCTTTTGCAATCTGCAGCAGCGGTGCCCGGTCGCTTTCAGCGCCCATGCTGAAGCTGTTGTCCACGAAAAGGCTAACGGCCTTGCGTCCGGTTAATACTTCTTTAGCTGAGGGAATAAAGGGCTGCGCGAAAGCAAACACCAGTGCGGCGAGTGCGAGACAGCGGGCGGCCAGCACCAGCAGATTGCGCAGCCGGCTGCGCATGCTCGTCTCTTCCTTGACCTCCTTCAGGAACTTCACATTACTAAAGGCCACTTTCTTAAAGCGCCGAAAGTAAAACAGGTGAATGATGATCGGGATGGCGAGTGCCGCCAGGGCCCATAAAAAGGAGGGGTAGAGAAATTGCATAGTCCAGGGGGGGAAAGAAAAGGTATACCGGTGTATAGACGAACTGAGGCGGGGTATTGTTTTATGAAAGACTGTAAAGGTAGTCAGAGAGGGAGATAGTTAAGGAGTCAGATCGTCGGGGCAGTCACGTAGCCAAACGGATTGACGGATAAGGCGCGGACGCAGGTCCTGGATTCCGATCCTTACGGGTGCAGGGTTTTAATAAAAGAGCCGTGTAGCCGTCGGCCCGAACATCCACCCCTCTTGTGGCCGTTCTACCAAAAATATTCCCCGTGCAAAAAAAGCTACTTCGGATTGGTGCAGGCCTGCTATTGTTCTTCCTGGCCATTCTTCTGATCGTACCGGTGGTGGCCAGCAAAAAGCTGGATCGATTAATAGAAAAGGCCAATCAGGATGGTGGCCAACTTAGCATTGGAAGCCGGACGCTGGCTTTTCGGCTAACTCATTTCAACCTTAGCGCAGACAGTGTTCATCTGAATCAACGCCCGGGCGGGCAGCAACTTGAAGGAACCATTGCACACTTAGAGGTGAATGGACTCAAGCTTTTCCCATTGCTCCTGAATGATCGGATCAGGATTAGCGAGGTGCTGATTGAGCAACCGGAAATAATCCTGCGGGCAATGGCAAAGGACACAATGAATCAGGAGGAAGACGACGACGGGCCGGACATTAAGATCGGAGAGACCATCATCAAAGATGGTTCTTTTGACTGGTACACTGCGCAGCAGCGGCTTGCCCTGCGGGCACTCGGACTTCAGCTAAGATCCACTGCTCTTCAACTTCCCCTTGCACCCCGTAAGGAACGGGACCCAGGACCTGCGGCCGCGCCTGCTTTGCTTTTCAGCTCCGATAGTCTCATTATTCCGCAGAAAGAAAAGGCAGATTGGTCCTTTAGTGAGGTGAAGCTGGATACGGACCGGGGGCAGTTGCAGCTGGGGACCGTAAAGCTATCGCCCAGACAGGCAGTCCGGCCCTTTCTAACGGCATTGAAAATGAAAGATGACTGGTTAGCTCTGCGCCTGGATGATGTATTGTTTGAGGACGTACCATTCGATAGCCTGATGGCCGGTGGGCTCGCGGTCTTGCCGAAGGTGAGCGTGGAGGATTTTAATCTTCTGGTTTTTGAAAATCCCGCTCTGCCATCC
The DNA here is from genome assembly GCF_900110645.1 of Neolewinella agarilytica. Classification (GTDB taxonomy): domain Bacteria; phylum Bacteroidota; class Bacteroidia; order Chitinophagales; family Saprospiraceae; genus Neolewinella; species Neolewinella agarilytica. The sequence continues at coordinate 47,885 of NZ_FOFB01000034.1, read as the reverse complement.
GAAAAAGAAAGTGAGCAGAAGGACTTCTTTGTAGAAAAGTTTCGCAAGCTTCCAGTGCCCGTTCTGTTGCAGGAACTGCGGGTTACCCGGGCCGAAATAACCTATGGCGTATTGCTGGAAGAGAGTAGTGCAGAGGAAATTAACTTTCGGGAAGGGAGTTTGAGCCTGAAAAATTTCAGTACCTATCCACAGGGGGATTCTGCTGTGATAACGGCCGACTTTACTTTCGGGGAAAGGTCTCCGCTACAGGCCCGTTTTGCCCTGGACCAATCGGGTGGTGGCCGTCATTTCAGTGCCACGGGAGAGCTCAGGGATTATGATATGACGGATATCAACCCCTTTATGTCCGTTGCGGCAGAAGCTTTTGTGGAGGGCGGGCACCTCAACAAATTAAACTATAATTTTTCCGTTACCAACGAGGTCGCTGACGGGAAACTCCTGCTTCTCTACGACGGCCTGGAACTCAAACTTGACGGGAAAAAAGCCTGGCTGAAAAATATCATGGAAGATATCGCCATCCGGGACAGCAATCCCCGTTCGGGCGGAGACCTGGTTCACGGAACGGTATACAACGAACACGAAGCGGGGAAGTCTTTCTTTAATCTGTACTGGAAGTCTATCGTCAGCGGGCTACGGTCCAGTGTGTCGGGCAAAATGTTTACCCCCAAAGAGTTGAAAGCCACCGAGCTTCGATAATGACGCTTGACGATGCTTACTGTTTGGTGTAGCGCCCGATCCGGTCAAGGTGTAATTCGGTGGTTTTTTCCCGTTCGAAGTACATGGGCTCAAATCGGGCATCCCAGATGATTTCATTGTGGAGGTAGGAATTATTGATGTGAACGTTCTTGGCGAAGGTCTCATCATACCCGTCAATGGTGATCAGTAACTCTGAATGTCGGCTACAATAATCGGACTCACTCCAATCGGCCATCGGGCTTTCGTCAGTGATGGGGTGAACGACCGTCCAGTTGAGGGGGAACAGGGCTACATTATCTCTTTCCAGTTCCAACGGAGCAAAAAGTCGCTGCCCGTTTTCGAGCCAGGTGAGAACGACGCGGGCGGAGACGTTGATCAGGTGGCTGTCGCGTTTATTTGCAATCCGGAATTGCAGGCTTTGGCCGTCTTCGGCGTAGGGCGCGATGATGGCGTGCTCCGAGAAGAGGATGAGGCGTTGCGGGCGGGCAAAGCGAGCGTAGAACAAACCCGTAACGATGGCCAGGGCGATCCATCCGAAAAGGGCCACGAAGGATGCCAGCGCATGAGCGGCCATGCCCACGGGGGCCATGTCACCATACCCTACGGTCGTAAAGGTTTGAATACTGAAGAAGAAGCTGGAAACAGCCCGGTGCCAAAAGGAGGTTTCCTGGGGGATGCCGGATAAAGAGTCGGTGCCAATGATGAGGAAGCCCGCCGCGAAAAAGAGATTGACCACCACATAGGTGAGCAGCGAGAACAACAAGAACATCGGCCAGCTCATTTCCACCAGGCTTTGGTAGGGGGTGAAGATGGACCGACCCCGACGAACGACATTGAAGCTGCCATCATCATTGATCAGGCGGGTGCCCGGTTGGCGGGCGATCTTGTTGCCCAGGCCCAAATCGTTGGCCGTGCCCGAGTCCGGCGTGCCTGTGAAGCGCTGACGAAGGTTGCGAAGGTTCATGGAGGGGTAACGTCTGGGGGGAGAAGTGGTTGCCAGCGGGCGTTTGGGGCCGCTACCCAAACCTTCTTCAAAAAAAGTCTCTCTTGCCACCATTACCCTTAGCACCTGTTGTTATCTTTGCAACTTACTCCTAAACGGGTTCCCTACATGAGTGACGCTATCCACCACGAATGCGGCCTGGCGATGATCCGCCTCCGCAAACCCCTGAGCTATTATCAGGAGAAATACGGCACCCCGCTTCACGGCCTGAAATGCCTGCAGTTGTTGATGCGTAAAATGCGTAACCGTGGACAAGACGGCGCCGGCATGGCCACCATCAAGCTCGATCATCCGCCCGGGAAGAAGTTCATCAGCCGAAAGCGATCCAATAAAACCAATTACCTCGACGATCTCTGGAAAGGTGTTTACAAACGCTTTGACGAATTATCCCCCGAGCAACTCGCCGACCCGGATTACCTCAAAATGAACCTGCCCTATACCGGAGAACTCATGATGGGGCACCTTCGTTACGGCACACACGGGAGTAACGACATAGAAACCTGCCACCCTTTCCTGCGGCAGAGTAACTGGAAAACCCGTTGTCTCATCGTAGCCGGTAACTTTAACCTGACCAACGTAGATGAACTCTTTCAGGAACTGGTAGAACTCGGGCAGTACCCTAAGGAAAAATCTGACACGGTAACGGTGTTGGAAAAGATTGGCCACTTCCTCGATGATGAAGTCCAGCGTATTCACCAATGGCATAAACCTGATGGGCACTCCAACATCGAGATTAATGACATTATCGCGGACGAACTGGACGTGCAACGCCTGCTCAAACGAGCCAGTAAAAAGTTTGACGGGGGCTACGTGATGGGGGGAATGATTGGACACGGTGACGGGTTCGTCATGCGGGACCCCGCAGGCATTCGCCCTGCCTTTTACTTTGAAAACGAAGAGTTCATCGCCGTCGCCAGTGAAAGGCCGGCGCTGCAGACCGTCTTCAACGTACCCTTTGGCACGATCAAAGAGGTGAAGCCCGGTCATGCCCTGATCATGAAGAAGAACGGGGATATGCTGATGAAACCCTTCACGAAGTTATTGCCACGCGCTGCCTGTTCCTTTGAGCGGATTTACTTCAGCCGTGGAACAGACCGGGACATCTACCTCGAACGCAAGGAACTTGGGCGCCTGCTGGCTCCCGCCGTTGTGAAGGCCATTGATTATGACTTCAATAACACGGTTTTCAGCTATATTCCGAATACGGCCGAGACGGCCTACCAGGGGATGATTGAGGGCCTGGAGCAAGAGCTGACCGCCTGGAAAAAGAAGGCGTTGAAGAAAAAGCAAAAGCAGGGTAAAAACGGGATGAGCAAAATCCTGAACACCAAAGTCCGCAATGAAAAAATTGTGGTGAAAGACGGTAAGACCCGAACCTTCATCGCCGATACGAGTAGCCGGGGAGATATGGTGAGCCATGTCTACGACGTCACCTACGGTATCGTTCGCAACAACGTTGATACACTCGTTTTGCTGGATGATAGCATTGTGCGGGGTACAACCATGCGGGATTCGATCATTAAGATTGTCAGCCGGCTTAAGCCTAAGCGTATTCTCATCGTTTCGTCCGCGCCTCAGATTCGCTACCCGGATTGCTACGGCATCGATATGAGCCGGATGGGGGAGTTTGTTGCCTTCAAGGCAATGGAAGCCCTGCTGGAGAAAAAGGGTAAGAAGCGACTGATGAAGCAGGTACACAAAAAAGCCCTGGAAGAGCTGAAAAAGCCAGACGCGAAGCAACGGAATGTGGTTCAGGAGCTATACGACCAATTCTCCTATGAGCAGGTGAGTGACATGATCGCCAAAATCATTACCCCGAAGGGTACTGAACCACAGATTGACGTCATCTATCAGACCATCGAGGACTTGCGCATAGCCTGCCCGGATAATAACGGAGACTGGTACTTCAGTGGCAATTACCCGACGCCGGGTGGCTTCCGGGTGGTGAATAAGGCTTTTTGTAACTATATGATTGGTAGTAACGAGCGGGCTTATTAGACTGGTGGTAAGTCTTCCGAAAGGTTGGAAAAGTCGAGGGGGTTCAGATCAGTTCGCCTGTAGATTGACCCGCTTCCGCTAGGGCCGACCTCCAGGCAAAAGGAGATTAGTTACAGGCTGAAAATTGCCCTAACCAGCTGAAAGCGGAGTTAGGGCAATTTTCGGAAACCGTACTCGCGTAGCAAAAAGTTATAATCCTCCCAGTCGGCGGGCCTCCATCCTATCGTTGGTCATAATATCACAGGGATTATCACGTGAACTTTCCCTGATAGTAAAGTTCAGGGTGGTTTGCTTGTCACTAACGCTATTGCTGACGGAAATAATAGCCCGGTAGTTTCCAGGTGGAAGATGACGACCATTTTCCGCCCGGAATATTTCCATCAGGTTGAATTGGCTGGGTGGGTTGCCATTCCTGAGGATCTGGTTGCCAATTTGTGGATGACGACCTCCCGGTAATACTTCCTGGAATCGGTAATTGGTTGTGGTGCCATTCCTGAAGCCGGATCGGATATTTATTGGCGTAGAACTGCAATATTGGGGCAGGTTCTCCACGAAGGCGGCTGAGCCGGATACGTCATTCGGAACACAAACGTTCGTTCCTCCTTCAGCATAATAAGCTCCTAAAGCGACCCACTGAGACTTTACGCTAACGTGGTAACTGCCGCGGGGAGCATTCTGAAGTACGGCGATATAAGTACTACCGGAATAGTGGTTGGCCGGAACAACGGTGCCGTTAATTTTAATGTTCCGGGGTTGTTTTGAGCAACCCAGACTCACTTCAATGGCCGGCCGGTTATTCTGACGGATGACCTTAATGCTGCAAGAGGTGCAATTTTTTTTGGGGGTGAATAATCCCTGGACGACTTGTTTGTCAGAAGGGGCTGAGCCAATCGGTTCTGCTGTTCGGATGTTCTGGCCGGTAGCCATGGAAACAGAGAACAAGATAAGAAAGAAAGGAAGCAAAATGCGTTGCATGGTATTGGGTTTTGTTTCTCTCTGATTGCGGTAATGAGAGAAACCTTACCCCTGCTTTTCCCTCATTCAGGTTAAGGAAAGCTTAAAGGATGAGCCGACGGATTTTTTGGGCGATGCCGCAGGTCCTGGATCCCGTTCCTTACGGGGTGCAAAGAAAGGTGGGAGCAACAATGTGGGGAGTGCTTATACGCCCGGAGAATATTCTCTGTATTCTTCAGAACACTTTCACCCTGACTAACCTTTATCCTGTATGGCAACAATACTCATCGGTGGTGGCACGGGATTCATCGGCAAGCACCTCAGCAAACGATTACAGGCTCTCGGCCACGAGGTGCGTCACCTCAGCCGGTCGGCACGACCGGATAGCGCGTTCAAGACCTTCGTCTGGGACGTAGAGAAACAGACCATTGACGATGCTGCTTTCACCGACGTTGACTACGTGGTCAATCTTGCTGGCGCCGGCATCGTTGATAAACGCTGGACGGAGGCCCGCAAGCAGGTCATCATTAACAGCCGGGTCAACAGCAGCGGCCTGCTGGCGGCAACTTTTGCCAGATTAGGAGTCAAGCCTAAGCTCTACCTCTCCGCCAGTGCAATTGGTTATTATGGCGATCGCGGCAGTGAATGGCTAGGGGAAGATGCGGCGCCTGGCGAAGGTTTTCTTACCAAAAGCTGTGTCCTCTGGGAGGAAAGTGCCGAAGAGGTCGCTCGCCTGGGCATTCCGGTATTCATTAACCGAACGGGCATCGTCTTGCATCCCAAAGAGGGCGCGCTGCAAAAAATGCTCATTCCCCTGCATTTCTTCGTCTCGACCTATTTCGGAGATGGCCGCCAATACTACTCCTGGATCCATATCGATGATATGGTGGAAACTTATGTCTTTGCCATCGGGCAGCAGCTGGAAGGGATCTACAATGGTGTTGCGCCGGTTCCGGTCACCAACAAAAAACTGGCTGCGGCCCTCGGGCCCGCTAAAGGGAAACCCGCCCTTGTGCTGCCGGCTCCCGCCTTCGCCATGAAACTGGCGATGGGGGAGATGAGCCACACCGTCCTGGATGGAGCCCGCTGCTCCGCTGAAAAATTCCTTAACGCTGGCTTCACCTTCCAACACCCGGAAATTGATGGCGCGCTTAGTGATTTACTCGCTTGATTTCATGTTCCCATCCGCTGTATCTTTTGCTGGCGTAGCCGCAAAAGTTCATCGGATGTGTAACATGAAGGCGCAGGCCCTGTTTGTAAGGTCAATTACAAACCAACGAACCAAAAGACCAAAGAACCACCCCGTGACTTTCACCTACGACGGCACCTTCCCCGGCCTCTTCTCCGCCATTTTCGAAGCCTACCGCCTCAAAGCGGAGGTAGAGGACATCGTTGCAGAAGACGTTTATCAGCAGCAACTGTTCGCGGATGCCCTTCACGTAGAGACTAATGAGGAACATGCCCAAAGAGTAATGAAAGGGCTGCGGGCCCGCAGCGGGAAAGGAGTTGTCAGATGGCTACGTCGTGCCTTTCTCACGGAACAATCAGGAACGGAGCGGCTTATTTACCACTTCGTACGGCGTCAGATGGAGAGCGATAAGGATGTCCGTGAGGATGCTTCTGACGAGAAAGTCCGCCGCCTCCAGCGCCTGGACCAGCAAATGGGACGAGAGGTACACCGGATGCATGCCTTCGTTCGCTTTCAGGAAACACCGGACGGGATGTTTGTCTCTTTGGTTAACCCCGACTTCAATTGTTTGCCGCTGTTGGGACCACATTTTTCGGCTCGCTACCCGGCTATGCATTGGCTCATTTATGACACAAAGCGGCATTTCGGTCTGCACTGGGACCCGACGGTGAAAAAGGCAGACTTTATTACCCTGACGGACACAAATGACGGCAAGCTGCGCCATCTTTCCGAAGAGCTGTTGACCCAGGCGGAGACGGATTATCAGGATTTGTGGAAACTCTACTTCAAGGCCGTTGACATCCCCGAGCGCCGGAATATGAAACTACACCTGCAGCACGTGCCAAAGCGGTATTGGAAGTACTTAACGGAGAAGGAGTAGTAAATGACAGTTGGGTAGTAGTGATAGTATGATAGTAGCTGCCGCACATCATATGGCCGCCTGCAATCATACTATCAATACTATTTCACCCTATATCGGATGAATTGTAAGCCTGTGGAAAGTGATTAGGCTACACGTTTCCTGTTAGGTCAAGAATCAATGCTCATTTACCTCCCTCTTGCACCTGCGGTCCCGCGCCGCCTATTCTACTACCAGTTTAATGACCTGATCTGCTGTTTTCAGGAGGTACACACCTGCGGGAAGGGCCTTGTGGAGCTGTTGTCCCCGGCCATTCGTAACCTGACGACCCTGAAGGTCATACAGTGTCCAGCTTTCATCCGTGGCAATGCCCGCTAGAGACACAACCGCTCCTTCGGCAACCGGGTTAGGGTAGGCCCGTAGAGTCGTATTTGCTTCGTTAAAGACTACCGTTTTGACGTCAGAGAGCTGCTCTGTTCCGTCAAAATCCCGCTGCCGCAGACGGTAATAGTGCGTACCACTGCCCGGCGCATCGTGAGTGAAGGTATAGGTGCCGCCAGTGTTGGCGGCTACAAAGCTTACGGAAGTGAATTGCCCCGCTACCGTAGCGTGCTCCACTTCCCACCCGGCGTTATCGGATTCGCTGGCCGTACTCCAGTTCAGGAGGGCATCTTTGCCATTCGGGATGGCGTCCCAGCTGCTGTAAGAAACCGGGAGGGCGGCAAAATTGTCGACTTTGACCACGAAAAGCCCGTTCCTCATGTCACTGGCCAGAATATTCCCGGAAGGGAGGTAAGGGTAAGCTCCCCAGACCCCTTCTGAAGGGTTATTAGTACCTGGCGTTGTATCATAGTAAGCGAGACGTTGAGGGTTGGTGCGGTCTTTAATGTCCCATACCTGCACGCCATCGTCATAGTAACTCATTACCACCAGGCTGTCACCTAATACGTAAGGATTGTGGGCCAGGTGAGTCGAAATGTCGGGGAGGCGGAGTTGCGACTGGAAGGTGCTGACTATAGACATGTCCGCGGGGTTTTCCACATCGACGATTCTTACGGGGCGGTTATTTGATTCGTCGCACATGATGACGTGCTTACCATCTGCCGTTCGCCAGTTGCTATGGTTGTACCCGATATTGACGTAGTTAGATAAGACCCCCAGTTCAATGGGAGCTGCCGCGTCAGATACATCGTATACGAACATTCCCCGGCCTTCACTATTGGCATAAAGTGTGTCATTAATGGCATAACCATCATGGATGTACCCCCCGGTAAAATTCCCATCTCTGAGATTGACGGAAGCCATCAGGCTTGGAATGGCAGGGTTGGCCAGGCTAAAAACCATGTAGCCGTCACGTTGTGCGCCGGAGTTGGTGCCGAAAGCATACAGACGAACGGGGTTGGAAGTCGTGTCCACGATGAGGTTGTGACAAGTGCGGAAGTCATCTGCACTTTGATAGACGATGCTGGCGGAGTTGGGCAGATCGCTCAGATCTATGACCTGAAGCCCCTCCATCATTGAGTTGTTGTCTACCATAAAGTAGGCGTGGTCTCCGTAGACCTTAATGTCCCGCCAGGTAGTGGCGGAATTGGCAATTGAGTTGAGCCGGGCTATTTCCGTGATGTTAGCCGGGTCGGTTACGTCGAGGATAATGACAAACTCTCTGGAGCCCAGTAAGGCGTATTCCCGCCCGTTGGCCGCGTAGCCCCAGACGTCGCTGTAGCGCCGGTTGCCAGCGCTGATCAGGCCCGGGTCATCCCAGGTTCCCAGCAGGCTCATGTTGAGGACTTGTTGGCCTGAGACATCAGAAAACAGCAGGAAAAAGGAGACAAAGAGAAAGTATAAATTTTTCAAGAGAAGAGTAGTTTGACTTAAAAGTAGGCTGGCCGTCAGGGTATAGGATCTATTACGTGCTTATAAAACTGTTTTTGTCGCCTGGAATAGTCATTATCTGGACAAGATAACTTTTAAATGGCCTAAGTGATGTTGCCCATGCCAGCTATAGTGTGCCGCCAGGGTGTCCAGACGGTAAGTCCAGCCAGAGCCTGCGTGAAAGGCGGTACGCTCCCATTGCTTATCCGAGCAGGTGGCCAGCATCGTGGCCCAACGAAGGTGGAGGCCTCGCAAAATGTCAAGGCTAACTTCAACCGGCACAGCCGTAACGTCAGGCAATTCGGCCCAGCGTGTTTCATCGTAGGGCGTAATGGTGGGGTGATCTTCCGTCAGCGTACGCTTATGGCGCACGTAGGCATTGGTGTGGCTGTCCGCCACATGATGGATAACCTGCCGGGCCGTCCAGCCGTCTTCCCGGTAGCTTTCATCCAATAGTCCGCGTTCTTTGAGCTCCTTAGCGGCGGCGGCAAATTCTTCGGGTAATCCGCCGATGGATTTAACGTAATCCAGCCGGTTGGCAGCGGCTGTTTCGTGATTTGGGAGAGAAAAAGGGCCGATGGGGTAGCGCATAGTTAGTCTTTTGGGCTGTTAGTCTTTTGATCTGCCGCAAATTAAGAGAGCAAATGAGAAGAACCTTTGGCTCCAATCCTTGCAATAGCGGGAGCACAAAATACCAACGAATCAACGAACTAAAATGCCAATGAACTAATACTTTCGCTCCACCACATAGTTGACCAGTTCTTCCAGGGCTAGCCGTGCGGGGCTCTCGGGTAATTGGTGCAAGAGTTCAAAGGCTTCGTCCCGGTAGCGGTACATTGCTTTTTCAGCGTAGGCAAGTCCTTCACTTTCGTGAACAAAGCGGATAACCTCCGCGACTTTTTCCGGCTTGTCACTGTACTTTTTGATCAGCCGGATAATTCGGCGACGATCAGAAGGATCAGCCTGATTCAGCGCATGAATCAATGGCAGAGTCATTTTCTTCTCCTTGATGTCAATGCCTCTCGGTTTACCAACGTCATCCGTCCCAAAATCAAAGAGGTCATCCCGGATCTGGAAGGCGATACCGATCTTTTCGCCAAACTTATGCATCAGCTGGAGGGTAGCTTCATTGGTTGTTGTGGAGGCTGCGCCTGCTTCGGTAGAAGCAGCAATTAAGCTGGCCGTTTTCTGACGAATGACTTCAAAGTAGATAGCTTCGTCGATGTCCAGGCGTCTCGCTTTTTCAATCTGTAGTAATTCCCCTTCGGCCAGGGCCTGCACGGCAGTAGAGGTGATTTCCAGAATGCGGTATTGCTTATGTTTCAGGGCAACCAGGAGGCCTTTCGAAAGAAAATAATCACCTACTAAGACGGCAATCTTATTCTTCCAAAGAGCATTGATAGAAAAAAAGCCTCTACGCTCATAAGATTCATCGACGACGTCGTCGTGTACCAGACTGGCGGTGTGAAGGATTTCAATGAGGGAGGCGGCAACGTAGCTGTTGTCATTGATTTCTCCGCAAGCTTTGGCGGACAGGAAAACAAACATCGGTCGCATCTGCTTCCCCTTTCGCCGGACGATGTAGTAGGTGATCCGGTCCATCAGAGCTACCGGAGAACGCATGGTTTCCCTAAACCGCTTTTCAAAAGCGTTAAGTTCAGTAGCGATCGGGCGCTTTATCTCATCCAGTTTGCGACCCATGGGGATATTGGGGTTTGGGTAAAGGTAAGGGGCTGGACGAGAACTTTCAGTAGAAAGTGAAAATCAAACAAGAGGTTTTTCCCAAGCCTGAGGTGGAGGATACACTGCCGCCCAAGTCGCCAGGAGAGTAAAGTCGGAATGAGGCTGCTTTACTTTGACCGATATGCCAGGCGGTATATCCGCGCAGGGGCTTTCTTTTTGGCTTCCGTACTAATGTATAAGGTGCCATCGGGGTCAAAGGCCAGTCCTTCGGGCTGGGGGAAGAAATCCTTTTCCAGTTTGTACAAGCCGTCTATCGTTCCGTTGGTATTGAGCACCATTAGTACTTTACCCACTGAGGAAGTGATATAAAGCTGTCCGGTTATCGGGTGAATGGCAATGGCGGAAGGGGCCAGATCGAATTCGTCACGGGCCAGGAAGAAATCACAGAGCTTTTTATGAGAGGTGGATTTCTCGCAGGATAGCAGGTAATTTTGTACGGCCTCCCGTTCAATGGCGTAGACCGGCTTCTCTGCTAAAGTTTTGGTAGCCAGGTCAAAGGAGAAAATGTAGCGTCCGTTCTTGCTGTTACCATCGTTGGAGGCATCCTTCTTACAAGCGAGCAGCAGCCGGTTTTGAGTAGGATCATAGGTAAGTCCTTCTACGTCATTGTCTCCGGTTAATGCCGTATTGTATTTTTCTACCTGCTGACTGGGCAGGCCTATATTCATAACCTGATAAAGCGTTCCGGTACTTTTCAGCACCCAAATGTCATCACCGACTGCTTCAACGCCTTCGTAATCACCATCTTTCCAGAAGGTGATAGAAGAGATCATTTTTCCTGTTCGCGCGCTGAGACGGAAAACTTTTCCTGATTCATCCTGAATAGCAAGCAGCTCATTTACCTTTTGGCCAGCCAGGGAAAGTCCTGAAATTTCGGCTAATTCCTTGGGCATCTCTCCTAATAGATCGGGAGAGGAGAGGTCATAGACCATCGTTGCCTGTTGAGCAGTTGAGAGCGTGGAGGAGAGAAGGAAAAGGGAAAAAAGAAACTTAATCATGCACTAAATTTAAGTAATGAACGACGGTAAAATTGCTTTATTACGAAAGGCTTCCAAATAGAATGGTGCCATTGGAGAAGATACAACCCAGTTTATGAGGTGAATGGAGAGAAGTCTCATCCACCCGCTTCCTGTTCATGTTCATAATGACGTTTACCTTTGGGATTTTCGGTCTCTAAGTATGGTCAGCACAAACATCAAGGGTAATCAATTGATTCTGCATCCGGAGAAGGCGGCTTATTGGCCAGCTGAAAAGGCGCTGCTGTTGTCAGACCTTCATTTAGGTAAAGGGGCCCACTTTCGACGGGCTGGCATTGCCGTGCCGAGCGCCGTTTCAGGCGCCAATTTTAGCAGGCTTCTCTCCTTAATTAAATTGTTTAAGCCCGCGCGTGTTCTCTTTTTGGGAGATCTTTTTCATAGCGACTATAATCAGGTTTGGCCCTTGTTCTGCGCTTTTACCCATGAACACGCTGAGGTGAGTTTCGAACTTATTCCGGGCAACCACGATATTTTACCCGCAGCAGCTTATCAGGAAGCCAGAATGATCCGGCAGCCGGAAATTCTCACTATTGGCAATTTGTCACTTAGCCACCATCCGCTATCGGATCAGGAGCGCCCCACTGGAACTTACAATATATATGGTCATATTCACCCCTGCGTCCGCTTGCTGGATGCGACGGGAAACAGCCTGCGGCTGCCGGCCTTCTTTTTTGGGGAGAAAGGGGGCATTCTGCCTGCATTCGGAGAATTCACGGGTTGTGCGGAAGTGAAAGCCCGCCTGGGGGATCAGGTCTTTGTGCTGGTGGAAGGAGAGGTGGTTGAGGCTTCTGTCTGAAGGATCGCTGCTCATTGGGCAAAAAAAAGATCCTCAGACGTTGCACCGTCGAGGACCTTATATTGTAGCTTTCAAACTACCTGGTAATAACTGGAATCTAGGGCGCTATGCGCCAAAACAAAAACCTTTCAGATGACGGGAGAAAACCAACAATCTACCGCCTAAAATAATTGAACACGTTTTTTGGAAAAACCAGGGAAAGAATGTTGCACCATTCCTTCCGATGTTACAAAGGTAGCAGCGGGGGAGGGGGGAGGGCACCCCATGCCAATGGGGTGGATGGGGGTAAGTGTGTTAAAATTAGTTAAGACCGGTAGTTTTTGCTCGTTTTCCGGCTAAACGGGGAATAGAGAGAGCTCTGCGGCTACTTCCAGCATTTTCCCCCTGGCGGCTTCGAGGTCGTTGGGGATGTCTCCGTCCAGAATCGCTTCCCGAACAGCGTCTTTGATGATGCCGACCTGCCGGCTGGGTTTGATGCCAAAGGTCTCCATGATCAATTCTCCGCTAATCGGGGGTTGCCAGTTGCGCAGGTGATCGCTTTCTTCAATGGCTGCCATCCTGGCCCGTAAAAACTCGTAGTTTTCCAGATAGCGTTTTACTTTCTGGGGGTTTTTGCTGGTGATGTCACTTTCGCAGAGGGTCATCAGATCATCGATGTCTTCGCCGGCTTCGTAGAGAATACGGCGGACGGCAGAGTCGCTGATCTCTTCCTGCGTAAGCGAAATAGGCCGTTGGTGCAAAGCCACCAGCTTTTGCACGTACTTTAACTTGTCATTTGGCAGGCGAAGCCGGCGGAAAATACGGGGTACCATATTTGCGCCTACGGCGTCATGGGCATGGAAGGTCCAGCCAGCGGTGGATTCCCAGCGTTTCGTGCGGGCTTTGCCAATATCGTGCAGCAGCGCTGCCCAGCGCAGCCAGAGATCGCTGCTGCGCTCCGAGAGATTGTCAACGACCTTAATGGTGTGAAAGAAGTTGTCTTTGTGCTTGCGCCCGTTTCGGCTTTCCACGCCGCGTAGCGCGGCGAGTTCGGGCAGTACGTATTCCAGTAGTCCGGTGTCATTAAGCAGCCGAAGACCAACGCTCGGCTTAGGGGAAAGCATGATCTTGTGGAGCTCCGTAGCAATCCGTTCCCAGCTGATGATTTTGATGCGATCCCGATTGTCCTTTATGCCCTTTAACGTGCTGGGGTCAATGGTGAAGCCAAGTTGACAGGCAAAGCGGATTCCCCGCATCATGCGAAGGGGGTCGTCACTGAAGGTCTTACCGGGGTCAAGCGGAGTGATAATTTTTTTGGCTTCGAGATCTTCCAGGCCATTAAAAGGGTCAACGATATTGCCGTAGTCATGCTCGTTCAGGCTGATGGCCAGGGCGTTGATGGTGAAGTCTCTCCGGTTTTGATCATCGCTGAGCGAGCCAGACTCTACGGTTGGCTTGCGGCTATCTGAGCGGTAGCTCTCTTTTCTGGCTCCGACAAATTCGATCTCCAGGTCACGATGTTTGAGCGCTGCGGTCCCGAACCGTTTGTAGACGGTCACGCGGCTACGGGGATGGAGGCTGTTACCTACCCTTTTCGCCAACTCAATACCGTTGCCTACACAGACGATATCCAGATCTTTACTGGGCCGGGCCAGGAGGCGATCACGCACGTATCCGCCTACCACGTAGGTGGGGTAGCCCAATTCAGAGGCCGCTCTACTAATGAGCTCAAAAATTTTGCGTTCGTTGTCGCGAATCTGAAAAATCATATCGGAGGGCGAAGATAAAGGTTTCCGACGAGCTGTATCGGTCCGGGGGGTGGAATAATTCGATGCCTTAAAAAGGTTATCAATAGTCTCTTTCGTTGCACGAATCGATAATTTCCACTATCCCCTTGATTGCCAGTAGAAAAGGTAAACTTTGCTTTACATTGTGGCGATTAACTTTGTAAGGATGTATGGCTTGCTTTCCCCAAAGAGAATTTGAGAAAAGTTGTGCTTTGTATCCTCTTTGCTTTGAATAACTCCCTCTTACCAACACAAGTCAGCTAACAGATGAATAAACTCTACTCTGCCTCCGGCGCCCTTACATTCCTGTTCTTCCTCCTTTGCACCTGCGTCAGCGCCCAGACAACTCAAATGCTCCAAAGCTTTGAAGGAGCTGCAACGGATGATTTTGCCTTCTCTCCCAGTCCGGCAGCTTACGGCCCGGTAAGCGGGCAGGATGATTTCTGGAATGTTACGATGAGTATTGGTAACATCATGACGGCCTCCGACGGTAGTTCTTTCTGGGGAGGGACGGATTTAATAAACCCAACCAGTGGTTTAAGTTCCGGAGAAAAGAGTATCCTGTCTTTCGATGCTGGCGTAATCTGCAATCTGACCAGTGCAAGCTTCTCATTCGATTACAATACGGATGGTTTTAACCAGACGGATGTGCTGGGATATACTCTTTATCTAGACGGGCTGTCTCAAGGCGACGTTGAAGTAGAAGATGGTACCTCCGCCGGATGGGTGACGCAGAGTGTGAATATCCCCGGAACGGCCAATACTGCCAGACTGGATATTTACGTCGTCCTTAACGGCCCACAGTCTTTCGGTATTGACAACGTACGGCTGCTGGCTACCGGCACCAATGGGAGCTGTACGCCGGTCTGTGGCATAAACATCAACCCGGCTAGCATTGCCTATAACTGTGCTGCCCTAACGGCAGGAGCGGATATGGTAACGGCCGTGATCCCCTATTCCGGAGCAGAATTAGGGGCAGTCGTAACGGCTTCTGCCGGTACCGTTGGCGGGGATGACCCGGCGAGCATACAAGACGGTGAAATCACCGTCAGTGGCCTGACGGAAGGTATGACTTACACGCTGATGATTAACGGAGGGGATTGTATGCTTACCGTTCCGCTCGAACCTTCCGCTGATCAGTGCGCCGAAGGCGTTCTGCTGATTAATGAGTTTCTGGCCTCTCCCTCTGCTGCTGAATTTGTGGAAGTGGTCAGTATCGCTACGGACCCCCTCGACCTGACGGGCTACACTTTTGAGGACAGAACGGGTAACGCCAAGGATCTGCCGGCAATTACCCTGCTACCAACCCAGGGGGTTGTTCTTTTCCTTGGGTCCGGGACACCGCCCACAAGCGCTTGCCCGGTGGAGATCGTCAATGGCGTTGGGCTAAACGATTCCGGAGACGATCTGATTTTCAGAAACCCCGCCGGGCAGGTTATCGCTCAGTACACCTATACGGGGGCTCAGGTAGTCTCCGGAGAATCACAGGCCCGGGTGCCGGATCGTGACCCGGCGGGAACCTTCCAACTGCATGGAACTATTGGTGATGGTTCTGTCCTGTCTTCACCGTGTTTTGACAATGAGGACGAAACCGTAGCGCTTCCCCTTGAGTTGATTTCTTTCACTGCGGAGACGGAGGAGAAATCGGTTGTCGTCAACTGGTCCAGTATTCACGAACTGGACAATGACCGTTTTGAACTAGAACGGAGTGCTGATGGTGCTGCCTGGGAATGGCTGGGAACAATTGAAGCAGGAGCGTCCGTTAGTAATAGCTACCAGTTTGTGGATGACAGCCCGCTAAATGGTACTAACCTGTACCGACTCCGCCAGCTTGATATTGACGGTACGGCAACCATTTATGGTCCGGTGGCGGCTAACTTCCTGGCAACAGGACTTGATATTTACCCTAACCCAACCAGCGGGGAGCTTCGTTTCCGCGGTAGCCTGGACAACGTTCAGCGGGTGAGTCTTATGACATCCGACGGGCGGAACCTCCGCGACCTGAGCCTGAACATGGCTTCTGTGCGCATGGATGATCTCCGGCCGGGTCTTTACCTCCTGCGGGTGGAAAACAAGGACGGAACGGACGTTCTCCGCTTTGTGAAACACTAATATTCTAATGGCGTGGTCGTCCTCCTTTTTATCTTGCCTGTTGAGCTACAAAAAGGAGGGCGCTGACGCAGGTCCAAGATCCTGTTCCTTACGGGGTGCAAAGGACGTTGGAAAAGCGGTGTAAAGCCAGGCTTCGCCCCTTCATTGCGGTAACCTACTCTTCCTGAATGCCAGATTTTCCCCCTCCGTTTTCTCCGTTTCTGGATGATCCTCTCCTGCGGGAGGTCAAGGGCTGTACCGTTTGCGGAGAGGCTTTACCGCTTGGTCCCAAACCGATATTCAGCGTCCACCCCAAAGCGAAAATTGCCATCATCAGTCAGGCTCCCGGTCGGCTAGCGCATGAGTCAGGCATCCCGTGGGACGACCCCAGCGGCCGTAGATTGAGAGTTTGGATGGGGGTGAGCGACGAAGAGTTTTATGATGCTTCCACCTTTGCTATTTTGCCAATGGGCTTCTGCTACCCGGGGAAAGGAAAAGGAGGAGACCTGCCTCCCCGCCCGGAATGTGCCCCTCGCTGGCAAGCACCATTATTGGCTATGATGCCTGATCTCCGTATGAAAATTCTGATCGGAGCCTGGGCACAGCATCACTACCTGGGGAAGGCTAAAAAGAAGACATTAACCGAAACGGTCCGTTCTTTTGAAGACTATCTGCCGGAGTACTTTGTGCTTCCGCACCCCAGCCCCAGAAACGGGATTTTTCTCCGTAAGAACCCCTGGATTGAGCGCGAAATTGTGCCCGTCTTTCGCAGCCTGATCGCTGCTGCGAAAGCAGAAACCTAGGCGAAGCGTTAAATTTTGGGAGGTTAGCATCTCATTTCCTACCTTTGTTTGGATATTGCCCGGGCAAAAACCGACTAAATTGAATTTGTGGAATGCCTTTATCAGCATCCCACCGCTTTGAGAAAAACGGGCAATGGTTTTAGTTTTTTTGTAATCTCAAGAATCGTGATCTTATGAAATTAGCCTTACGCTACTTAGCGTTTGTCTCTATCGTCTTTATGGCGGGTGCGCTGTCAGCGCAAACTGATACCCTGGTTCGCCTGGCGGTTATCGGAGAGATAAACGTTACCCTAAATGATAATTGTGAAGCACTGCTGATCCCCCAGGAAGTCCTGACGGGAGATTTTGATGCTGACGGAGATGGCGTTGTCATCCCCTTTGATGCTTTCTCCATATTGGTGGAAGACGGAAACCCCGAGAACGGTGCCATCATTGACCGTTGTGGAACCTATACCTTCCGGATTACGGCAGATGACGTACCGGGCTTCACCGTAGGCTGGGGTATCGTTAATGCGGAGGACAAAACCTCCCCGGAATTTACGGCGATCCCCGAAGAGCCGGCCGGCCCTTTATACTGTAATCAAATTGAAGGGATTGACCTGGGCCTCCTGCCTAACACTGTTGCCCGTTGCTACCGGGTTAACACCTTTACCGGTCAGGTGGTCGCCGGTACCCTGGACCCCCAGCTGCGCCAGCGCCTGATGGCCGGTGGTGGCTTGCCCGTGGCTACGGACAATTGCTCCGAGGAGGTAGAAATCTGTGTCAATGATATCATCACCCGCGATGCCGTTAACCCACAGTGTAACGACGTGGAGCTCACCAGAACCTTCACGGTGAGAGACGGTAGCTGTAATTCGGTTTCCGGAGAAGCTAACGACCCTGCCGTGGCGAGTTACACGATCACTTTCACTCGTCCCGGCCTTGATGATCTGGATGTTACGAACATTCCTGAAGTAATCACCATAGAATGTGATGAGTTGGAAGATATGGGTTTGGCTTTCGGCGATCTGCCGGATCCCCGCCCTCAGGACCTTCCCTTCTTCGATGGGCCGAATGGCTCTACTATTCCACTGACGTTGGGTGAAAATGGTGGCTTCTGTAACATTGGTATCACCTTTGAGGATTCCCCCCCGATTGTAACCTGTGACCTGGCTTATAAAGTGATCCGTACCTACACCGTCATTGACTGGTGTGTGCCAACAGACGTAAGAACGCTCACGCAGATTGTGAAGATTGGTGACTTTACGGCACCTGTCTTTACCGCTCCGGTTCAGGACCTGGACTTTGACGGCGTGGCCGATGATGGCCCTCTGGAGTTTTTGACGAATGCAGGTAACCAGTGTGGTGCTTACATCCGCCTTGACATGGCTTCTATCGGTCTGACGGATGCTTGCAGCAACGACCTGGAGTTACGGGCGGATGTCTTCCCTAACGGGAATACTTCTGCACCTATCGGCACTTTCACGGTCGATCTAAACGATAACAATGCGGAAATAACCTCCGTCATTCCGGTGGGTAACCACGTAATACGTTACACTTATAACGATGAGTGCGGAAATACTGACTTTACGGATGTTGACATTCTGGTAAAGGATGGCACTGCTCCCGTTGCAGTGTGTGAAGATGGCCTCAATGTGAGTATCACTTCCGGACAGCTGCCTGGCCAGAGCGCCAGCACGGGACTGGCTATCCTTACGCCCGAAATGCTGGATGCCGGAAGCTATGACGATTGCGGTAACGTAAGTCTTGCCATCGCTCGGGTTCGCCAGAATGCTGATGGTTCCTACTCCCTTCTTGCCGGTTTTTCTTATGGTTCATCAATTTCCCTCACCTGTGAAGATCTGGGTAGCGTGCTTGTTGGCCTTCGGGTAACGGACGAGCTGGGTAACGAAAACTACTGCTGGCTTTCGGTGCTGGTCGAAGACAAGGCTGCTCCTACCTGTACGCCTCCGGGCCCGATGGAACTTACCTGCATCGAGTACGAGGCCGTTGGTTTGCCAGCTACTATCCAGGAAGCGAGTGATGATGAACTGAATGCTGCCTTCGGTGAAGCTACCGGAACGGACAATTGTAACGTGGTTGTTTCTCAAAGCATCGTTGGAAGTGTAAATAACTGTGGCGTTGGTTCTTTCACCCGTACGTTCACCGCTACGGATGGTGAAGGATTCACGAACGTTAACCCCTGCCGCCAACGAATCAATGTTGAGGGTGTACACGATTATACTATCAGCTTCCCCGCTGACGCCGAAGCGTTCTGTATGCAGACGCCTAGCATTGATGATGTAATCATCGTTGAAACAGGATGTGACCTGATTACCCGCGAAATCACCATCGACACTTTCCAGAGTGATGCTGACGAGTGTTACAAACTTCGGATTAACCACAGCCTGATCAACTGGTGTGAGTACAATACGCTGGGCGAGCCTTACCTGATCCCACGGGATTTTGACGGTGATAACAACTTCCGGGAACGGACTTACCTGCACGTAATCCCTAATGTGCCCGGTGACCGTACGGATGACTCTGCCGTCCTTGACGGAGATGCGATCCGCAACAATGGTGGTTTCGTTTGGCCAGTAGATGACGGAGATGATACCGATGGTACGGATGATAACAACGGCGCTGATAATGAGGATAACGAGGCTTACGGAACGGATAACAGCCGTGGAGCTTTCCTCTACCAGCAGTTCATTAAGATCCACGATGAAATTGCTCCTCAGATCACCGAGAACAACCCCGTAGATTGTTTCCCCGCTCAGGGCGTTAACTGTACGGGTAATGTAAGCCTGGTTTTCGAACTCACGGATGCCTGTACTGCTCAAGACCAATTAGGCGTTCGTGTCGAGCTGGATGTTGACTACCGCGTAGCGGATGGGTTTAACCGCACACGTCTGTTACTGGACAGTGAAATTACCTCTGATGCCGAAGGCAATTATACCATAAGCCTTGCCAACGTTCCCGTTGGTGCCCATGCAGTCCGCGTACAGGGTACAGACGGATGTGGTAATGTTGACAATGAGATCATCGAATTCTGCGTAACGGACGCATTAGCCCCAACACCAATTTGTATCGGTCAGCTTACGGTTACCCTGATGCCTGACGGCGAGGGTGGTGGTACCGCTGCGATGTGGGCCACTGACTTCATCGCCAGCGACGTGGAAGACTGTTCTGGTGAAGTAACTTACTCTATCTACACGGAGCTGGAAGCTACGCTGCCTGGCTTCAATCCCGTCCCCGGTCGGGATGGTATCATCCTTAACTGTGATAGTGACGAGACCGTTCCGGTTCGTGTCTACGCCTTTGACCCCGCCGGTCGTGGTGACTACTGTTCTGTGTTCACGCTGGTACAGCGCACGGATAATGCCTGTGATCAGAGCCGCTTAGGTAATATTGCCGGCACGGTGATTTCAGAGAGTGGAAACGCTATTGGCGGTGTCTCTATGCAGCTCTCCGGAATTGATCTTGAGCAAGGGACACTGTCTGATGACAACGGAGAATTCCTTTTTGAAAATCTGCGTGCAGGCGAGGATTATACCATCGATGCCGATCTGGACGTCTACATCAACCACAGCCAGGGGGTCTCTACCTTTGATCTGGTGTTGATTACCCGTCACATTTTGGGGCTTCAGCCTATTCCTTCTGCTTACCGCCGTTTGGCGGCGGATGCTAACGCGGATGAGGAGATTTCGGTTCAGGACATCATCGCGATTCGCCGACTGATTCTTGGATTAGACGATAGCTACCGCAATAACACTGCCTACCGCTTTATTGATGCCAAGTTCATCTTCCCGGTTGTTGACAATCCCTGGGCAACCAGTTTCCCTGAAGTAGTCAATGAAAACAACCTGGATGGAAATGTTTTCGATGCTGACTTTATTGGTATTATGGTGGGTGACGTAAGTGGCAACGGTACGGACAACTTTGGTCAGTCCGGCCGCCCCAGAAGCGAAGCCGTTAACTTCCTCACGGAGGACGTTCAGCTCATCGCTGGTGAAAGCCAGGTTGTAAGGATCAAAGCTGGTGATGTGGCCGGTTTAGCTGGTTGGCAGGGTACTTTCCACTTTGATGAATCCGTAGACGTAACCCTGCTTGATGGTGGTGCGCTTACGGCGGCTAATCTGAATGCGGGGCTGCTGGGCCGTGGCTGGTTAGCCTTTAGCTACCATGCCGGCAGCGAGCTGACGGAGGTATCTGACCTGCTAACTCTGGAAGTTACCGCCTCAGAGAACACGAGCCTGAGTGAGGTACTGCGTATCAGTGATGATCTGGTCTTCAGCGAAGCCTACGCTAACAACGGTCGGGCTAATCTGTTGAACATTTCGTTCCTGCCTTCTGCGGTGGGGCAGGTTTCGGAGCCTCACCTGAGTGGCGCTTCGCCTAATCCACTGGTTTCGGCAACGACCATTCAGTTTGAGCTGCCCGAAGCGGCAGCTGCCAGCATCACGGTTCGTGACATTACGGGCCGCATAGTTCTGGAGCAAAAAATTGATGCCGTTGGCGGAGCTAATCAGTTGATTCTTAACCGGGAGCAGTTCCGTTCAGCCGGGATGTACCTGTATACTCTGACGTCAGGAGACTTCAAAGCTTCGCGCAAATTACTGGTTCGCTAGTAGCAGAAGCAACAAATATCTCTTTGTAACGGCCCCGACGGAATCTTTCTGTCGGGGCCGTTAAACATCTGTATTCCCCGTTTCATCAATGCTTTTTAACCTTCCCTTGCACCTGCGCACCGGCGCCTAAATTACCCGCTAAAAAATGACCTGCCAATTTGCTGCCAACAGCTGGCCTAAATTAGTTACCTTAGCGTTGTCTTAGAGAGGCGGCCCCGGCCACCAATATATTATAATCCCGAATCGATGAACATACCCAATTTTTTCTGGCGCGTTACCGCGGCCTCGCTGCTGCTGGTTAGTGCCTTCCCTCTTTCTGCTCAAACGACCAGCTTCTTTGTAGAAGATGCCACTACTGACACAGAGTCAGAGGTGTTGGTGAACGTGCGGGGAATTGATATTGAAAGTGTTGTCGGCGTGCAGCTTTCCTTGTCATGGGACATTGAAGCCCTTGACTTTCTTGGGGTCGCCAATGTTGCGATGGACGGTTCTCTGGAGGAGAACTTCAACCAAACTAAGCTGGATACTGGTCGGATTGGCTACCTCGAAGTGGACGGTAGCCTGATGGGTTTTGATTTGCCGGACAGTACGATTCTTTTCAGTCTGCGCTTTCAGCCTAAAATGAGTGTAGGTCTGGAGACAGCCGTTGTCTTTGACAGCATACCTTTCAAAACAAGTGCAAACGATAGCGACAATAATCGCCTGGAACCCGAGCTAAAGCCCGGTACAGTCACCATTGAAGGCCCCTCCAGTGTTTCTGTCTTCGCAGAGGACCCACGTTTCACCGTTGCGCCTAACCCCGTCCATGACCTCAGTCAACTAAGGCTTCAACTCAATTACGGCGGGAATGCAACGCTGGAATTATTGACCATCGAAGGCAGAAGGCTACGGCAACAGCCTTATACTTTGCGGCCTGGTGCGAACACGTTTGAACTCAATGCCACTGATTTTGGTGCTGATGGCACCTACATTGTGAGAATAACGACCGACCGGGAGCAGCTCCACCGTAAGGTGATTGTGCGACGGAACGGCAGATAAGCGTCTCTCCAGCATTTTTTTAAGGACATCCGATTTAATCCCAACAACTGAAATTTAGATGAAAAATTTTTACCAACTGCTCTTCAGCGGGCTTTTGCTCTGCCTGACCGTAGGCCTGAGTGCTCAACCCCTGTCCGTAACCATCACCGATGCTGACGGACCCGTTGGGAGTGAAGTTTGCGTTGACATTATCGGGGCCAATTTCACGGCTATTTCCGGACTTCAATTCAGCATCAGTTACGATCCTGCTATTCTGGAATATGTGTCTGCCAGCGGTAATATTGGCGGAACGAATATGTCATTGGTTCATCGGGCCAGTAACCCAGGTACGATCCGTACTTCCTGGAACCTGTTTAGTACTACAGGATTTACGGATGCCGGCCCCTTTACGATGGCTACTGTCTGTTTTAACGTGCTGGCCGCAACGGAAACCCAGGTTCAGATTACGGATACGCCGATTCCTACAGAGTTTACAAATGATCAGAATCAGATCATTGAGAATGTAACCATTACCAATGGTACGATCAACTCAGGAATGACATCAATGCCTACTTGTAATGATGGCATTCAGAACGGTAACGAAACGGGAGTCGATTGTGGCGGCCCGGACTGTGCGGCATGCTCAACTTGTAGCGATGGAGTGCAAAACGGTAACGAAACGGGTGTCGATTGCGGCGGGCCGGACTGTGCCGCCTGCCCTCCGACTTGCTCTGACGGCATTCAGAACGGAAATGAAACAGGTGTCGATTGTGGTGGCCCGGACTGTCCGGCCTGCCCTACCTGTAACGATGGGATTCAAAACGGTAACGAAACAGGAGTAGACTGTGGTGGTAGCTGTGCACCTTGTACGACCGATATGGAATGTGGCGAAGGGTCCGCTTCCTTCAATCTTTGTATTGAAAGTATTTGTGACATTGCCGTTGGGGCACAGGCTTGTGTTGAGTTGACGGTTACCAACTTTACGAACGTAACGGCCATGCAGGTGAACCTGCTCTATCCCGGTGCGAACCTGGATTTTGAAAGCTTTACCTTCAATTCAGATCTTGGAGATCCACTGCAGGCAAATGAATTCAGCGATGGTGAAGTACGACTGGTTTACTTTCAGGGTTCTCAGACGGGCGTAAGTCTGGACGATAACGAGACGCTGGCCACGATTTGTTTTACTAACGAAACAACGGCTTCAACCACCATCCAGGGAGAACAACTTCGGGTATCCTCCACGGCCGGTCAGGTCGCTAACCCCATTGTAAATGATGGTAGCGTGAATGCCGGCGATTGTCCGGGAGGCACTACACCTACCTGTACGGATGGAATCCAGAACGGTGATGAAACCGGGGTCGATTGTGGCGGTAGCTGTACCCCCTGTACGACTATGCCAACTTGTAATGATGGCATCCAGAACGGTGATGAAACCGGGGTAGACTGTGGCGGAAGCTGTGCGCCCTGTGGCAGTAGTGGTGGCCCCAATACCGATTGTGGAAACGGTACTTCTGACTTGACACTATGTCTGGGGGATGCTTGTTCTATCCCTCAAAACGGGCAGGTCTGTATTGATATTACGGGAGGGAACTTCACGGGGGTTACGGCCTTTTCTACGGACATCAACTTTGAAGCCGGCCACCTTTTCTACCAAAGCGTCACTACGGCGCCACCTTTGGTGGATGATATCCAGGTAAACATTATTAATGCTTCGACCATTCGTTTACTCTACTTCCAGGGTTCTCAGAACGGAGTGTCGGTAGGCAATGGCACCATCCTTGGTACGCTATGCTTTACCAACCAGACTGCAAACAGCACTAACCTTAGCTTTAATAATTTGCAGGTAAACTCGCTAAGTGGCCCGGTCAATAACCCCGTAGGTAACGGTGGAACGATTAATGACAGCAGCTGTAACAGCACCATGCCTACCTGTACCGACGGCGTACAAAACGGTAATGAAACCGGCGTCGATTGTGGCGGCCCTGATTGTGCCCCCTGTACGGCCATGCCAACTTGTAATGATGGCATCATGAACGGTGATGAAACCGGTGTGGACTGCGGCGGAAGCTGTGCGCCCTGTGTAACCACTTGTGGTGAAGGAACGACGGATGTGCAAATTTGCGTAGGCAGTGAATGCGCGGACGCAGGTGCAGAGGTTTGTATCCCCGTCTTCGTCGGAAACTTCAACTCCCTGGGCGGCTTTCAGATGGTACTCGGGTACAACACGACAAACTTAACGTACAGCCGAATCATTCGTGCTTCCGAACTGGAAGACGGTATTCCTGATCCGGGGATGACCGTCCCGGGTGAAATCCGAGTAGTATGGAATGATGTTACTGGGGAAGGAGTAAGCTTCCCGGCTGACAACCCCGCTTTTGAACTTTGTTTCACGGCGAATAATACCACTGCAACCCCGATCACCTTTGTTGATCCCGGCAGCAGGCTACGGGCCTTCAATGAAATAGGGCAAACCCTCACCGTCACCGGCTCCGCCGGTGCTGCCAACTCCAACTGCCCGGGAACACCGACCTGTACGGACGGCATCATGAACGGCAACGAAACGGGCGTCGATTGTGGCGGACCCGACTGTGCACCTTGTGGAAATACCGGCGGACCCGACACGAACTGTGGTATGGGTACCAGTGCCGTGAGCATGTGCCTCGGTGATGCCTGTGATATCGCCAGTGGCGCTACGGCCTGTGTAGACATTACGGTTGGCAACTTCACCAACGTTACAGCTTTTAACGCACGGATTAATTTCTCCTCCGGTGCGCTCACCTTCTCCAGTATTACTTTCGATCCCGCGCTCGGGGACCCCATTCAGGCTAATATGCCAAACGCCGGCGAGTTACGCCTCCTGTATTTCCAGGGAAGCCAGACGGGCGTAAGTTTTGATAACGGTGACGTGATCGGTACGGTCTGCTTCACCAACAACATAGCAGGAACGACTGCGCTGGACCTAAATAATATCCAGGTAAACAGCACGAGCGGACAACTGCCCAGCCCCGTTGCCAGCGATGGCTCCGTCAATGGTTGTACAACAACGATGCCGACCTGTTCTGATGGTATCCAGAACGGTAACGAAATGGGCGTCGATTGTGGCGGCCCCGATTGTACGCCCTGTGTGGTGATGCCGACCTGTTCTGATGGTATTATGAACGGTAACGAAACGGGTGTCGACTGTGGAGGCCCTGACTGTGCAGCCTGTCCCACGAATCCTCTTGGCGTAAACGTAGGCGATGGAACGGCTCAGATTGGCCAGCAGGTCTGTGTGAACGTTACGGTTGCTGACTTTACGAACATCACCGATCTGGCGATGACCCTGAACTTCGATCCGGCGGTATTGCAGCTGTCTTCCGTAACGGCTAATCCGGCACTGCCTGGTTTTGGTGCGGGGAACTTCAATACGACCGCGAATGGTCAGATTGGCGTGAACTACTCTTCTGCTACGCCAAGAACGCTGGCCAGCAATTCAACCCTGTTTACCGTCTGTTGGACGGTATTAACCGGAGACGAAACAACAGTAAGTGTTACAAACGCAACCGCTACTAATAACATGGGGACCAACCTGACGGTGTCCTCTTCCAGTGGAACGGTTAACTCCGGCGGCGTAATCGAGTTTGATAACTTTACCATCGTGGCCGGTGACGGGAGCGCCGCCATGGGTGAAGAGGTCTGTATTGACTTCCCCGTTTTCAAGCTTCAGGGACTGGCCGGCCTTCAGTTTGCCGTGACCTATGATGCCACCCGCCTGCAGTTCAACAATGCAGTAGGAACGGGAGAACTTCAGGGGCTACAAGTGGCTAACCCAGAACCTGGTGTTGTCCGGGTAATCTGGTTTGACCCTAATGTAGGCTCTAACTCGGTAGATGACGGTCAGAGCATTCTTACGGCTTGCTTTACCGTATTGGAAGTCTGTGAAACGCCCATTGAGATTGTTGATTTGCCTCAGTTCCGAATCCGGGCCACGGATTCAAATAATCAGCCCATTAGCCCAATCGATGTTGTTCCCGGAACAATTAACGGTGGTACGGGAAGTTGTGGCGGTGGTGGTACCCCCAATAATCTGGTAATGGACCTGACGAACGGAGCCGGAAGCGTAGGCGAAGAAGTCTGTATTGACCTCCTCGTTACCGACTTTACGTCTCTTACCGAGCTTAGCTTCTCCGTTAACTATGATGAGTCTATCGTCACTTTCAACGGAGCAAATAACTTTGGCCTGGGAAGTGTTACGACAGCTAACGTTAGTAACCCCGTTCCCGGAACGATCACCTTCGATTGGGATGCTGCCAGTAGTACAGGCCAAACACTTTCCAACGGCAGTACGCTGTTGAGTTTGTGTTTCACGGTAGATCGCCTGATTGCTACTAACCTGAACTTTGCGAATAGCCCTGTACTCATCCAGGCAAGGAACGGTAATGGGCAAAATGTAGGCATTGTTCCCTCTGGTGGAAGCATTAACCCTAATGCACCTTCGGTAGACGGACTGACCTTCCAGATCGGTTCTGCTCAGGCAGGTGCCGGAGAAACTGTTTGCTTGTCGGTTATCGGCTTCGAGGCAGTCGACCTGATTGCTTTCCAGTATACAGTTAACTACGATCCGCTTATTCTCGAATATGTCGGTACCGATGATGACTTTGCCTTCCGCGGTGCTTTATCCGTAAATAACAGTCTGCCGGGTGTGCTGCGTATCGTCTGGGCTGATGCTCAGGCCCAGGGGAACTCCATCGCTGACGGAAGTAAACTATACTCTCTCTGTTTTCGAGTGTTGAGAACAGACCTTGGTATCGTAAGCTTCGGGGATTCGCCGACGGCTATTGAATTTGAAGATGTTAACAGCATCGTTAATGCGGAGTTGATCAACGGCCAGGTAAATGGTTCTCCCGCTCCTGCTATTCAAAACTCTGCGGTGAGCAGTCCTTCCTGTTCAGAACTAAGCGACGGCTCCATCAACCTGACGGTGTCTGGAGGAGGTAACCTGACCTATACCTGGTCTCCTAACGTTTCCACTTCGGCCAATGCGACCGGACTTGGTGCAGGAACTTATAGTGTAACCATCACTAACCCTACTACCGGGCAGTCCACGACGGGCTCCTATATGTTGACTGCTCCCGATCCCTTCTCTCTGACGGTTACGGATGTTGACGGTGTTAGTTGTAATGGAGAGTCTGACGGACGGATTACGATTGCTACCATTGGTGGTACACCAGGGTACACCATTGACTGGGAAGGGAACCTGCCTGATAATATTCTCACCCAAACAGGATTAGATGGCGGAACCTATTCCGTAACCGTTACGGATGCAAACAACTGTGTCCGGGAAGAAATGAATATTATGGTCGGAGAACCCGCTGAGGTTCTTATCGGTGGTACGCCCATTAGTATTACGGAGGATCCTGGTGGCGTTAACGTCGTAGTTCAGGGAGGCCGGATGCCGTTTGCTTATGCCTGGACCGGGCCCGAAGGATATACGGCTTCCGTAGAAGACATTGATGATGTTGTTATTCCTGGCACTTACTGCCTGACGGTTGCCGATAATAATGGCTGTGAAAAGACCCAGTGTTTCGCTGTTCAACAGGCCCTCAGCCTTGCGGCAGGAAGTGGCATTGTAGTTGACTCAGGCTGTTTCGGTGAAGACAATGGCTCCATCGACCTTACGGTGGTTGGAGGAAACGGTAGCTATAATTACTTGTGGACTTTCGAAGGTAATACCTTCTCCAATCTGCAGGATGTCGATGACCTGGCACCAGGTGATTATACCGTTATGATTACCAGCGGGACGGAAGAAATTTCGTCTACCATTACCGTAGAAGCACCAACTCAGATTGTGGCTCCGGGTACCGTTACTCCGGCAACGGATGGCGATAACGGTGCTATTACTATTACCCCAAGCGGCGGGAACCCACCCTATAGCTTTGCCTGGGCGGATGGACCAACAAGTCAGAACCGGAGCAACCTGGCTTCCGGTGAATACTGTGTTACCGTTACGGACGATAGTGGGTGTACAACCGAGGAGTGCTACACTGTTGGCGCTGCCGCCATTAGTTTTGTCTCTACTTCTACACAGCCATCTAGCTGTTCGGATGGGACGGACGGTGTAATTCGATTAGTAATTAATAATGGCGCTGCTCCCTTCAGCGTACGGGTGGAGCCAACAGGAACTGTAATGACCTTCAATGAAAAC
Source organism: Neolewinella agarilytica (assembly GCF_900110645.1). Classification (GTDB taxonomy): domain Bacteria; phylum Bacteroidota; class Bacteroidia; order Chitinophagales; family Saprospiraceae; genus Neolewinella; species Neolewinella agarilytica. The sequence goes on along the minus strand of NZ_FOFB01000034.1, from coordinate 19,267 downwards.
GACATTGAAGTTCCTGCTGCTCCGGGTACTTACCAGGTATTCGTAACGGATGCACAGGGAGGAGCAATCGATGTTGAACTTACGGTAGGAGCACCTGATGCAATCGCCGCTCCTGCTACCCTTACATCAGATACAGAAGACACCGATTGTTCCGGAATGATCAGTTTAAACATTGCGGGAGGAACGGCTCCTTATATGGTGAGCTGGAGTAATGAAGAAACCGGAGCGACTATCAGTCAGCTTTGTGCAGGAGACTACACTGCCACAGTGACTGACCAGAACGGATGTACGTTTACCACAGAGACCTTTACGGTTGCCCGGATTGAAGAGACACTTGATAATATCGATGATGTCGCTTGTCAGGACGGCACTGAAGGGCAGATAGAAGTAACCATCTCGGGTGGCGTTGAGCCTTATGTCTATAACTGGACGAGAACCGGCGAAGCAGAAAGCCTGGCAGCTACTGAAGACCTAATGGGTGTTGGCCCCGGCGATTACACGCTGACCGTTTCGGACGCTACCGGTGCTATGTTAGTAAGAAACTACACTGTCGGTATTTCCGCAGGCTTCACGGTCAATGCGTCGGTAGTATCCAACTACAGTGGCTTTGGAGTTAGCTGCCCTGACGCAACGGACGGCCGTATTGTTACCACCATTAGTGGCCAGGGGCAATTTACCTACCAGTACATGATTGGTGAACAGATTGTCGGTATCGATAGTGTACTGGAAAATGCAGCTGCTGGTGTTTATACCCTAACCGTAATGGATGACGGAGGCTGTGAAATTGTTGGTGCTATTGAAGTAACAGCTCCTCCGGCTTTGAGTATTACACCAACCGTTACAAACGTAAGTTGTGGTAGCGGAAACGATGGCTTGATTGCTATTGACGTTGACGGTGGTATCACCCCCTACAGCTACAGCTGGTCTAACAACGGTAGCGGGGCATCCATTCAGTCTCTGAGTGAAGGAGCGTATTCCGTAACCGTTACGGATGCTAACCAATGTGTATTAGTTGAAAGTTTCAACGTCAGTGCCCCTGAAGACCTGGCGGTTACTTTTGAAGCAACGGATGCTTCAGACGGATGTAATGGCAGTGTCCGCATTCTGCCGCTCGGCGGCAGCGGAAACTACCGCTTCAACTGGCCACAACTCCCGAACCAGGGCAATGACCCATTCGCCGAAGGCCTCTGCCCCGGTGACTATGAGATTGAAGTAACCGATGACAACGGTTGTCAGACCGTCCGTATGGTCGCTACCGTTCGGGATCGTCGCTTCCCCTGTCTCAGCACTCGCGAAGTCCTGACGCCTAACGGTGACGGACTCAACGAAACGCTCGTAATCTTCTGTTCTGAAGACGCTGATGCCGCTGATAATAACCTCGAAATTTATAACCGCTGGGGCCAGTTGGTCTTCGAAGTAAATGATTACAACTGTAGCGCCGATGAGACCGGAACCAATTGTTTTGAAGGTCTGACTAACAACGGAACGGTACTACCCGAAGGCCCTTACTACTATGTCTTCAATTTCTCCAACCCACTTGGGGAGCGTATGCAGCAGCGTGGCTCCTTTACGATTATTCGTGACTAGACTACCGATTGATTTTGATACCAGCCGTGGCGGATACCGCTACAATAGCTACCCGCCACGGCTATCTTTTTCCCAAAAACGACTAAGCAACGCTTATTATGAAAAAAATGCTACCCACCCTCGTTTTGCTCCTGGTAGCCATGGCGTCGGTCCTGAATGCTCAGGATGAAGCTATCTTCAACCACTACATCCAGAGCCCGATTATCATCAATCCGGCAGCAGCCGGATTCGCGGATGAATACATCATTCAGTTAAACACCCGCGCCCAATGGTCCGGCTTTGAAGACTCTCCGAAAACGGGCGTCATTCGGGTAAACGGACCCATTGGCGAAAGCTTTGGCATCGGCGCCTCCGTCTTTTCCGAAAGTGCAGCCCAGCGTAATCGCCTGAAGGGAAAGCTCGACGTGGCCTTCCGCTTCGGTCTTGGGAAAGAAGTTAAGGGCGAGCAGCCTTTCCAGGCTTCCTTTGGCTTTTATACGCTTGTACAACGGCTTTCGCTTGATGCCGACGTCATCAACAATCCGCAATACGAACCCGGTGACCAGGAAATTATGGCTTACCTCGACGGCCGGAATCAGTTCGATGCCGGTATCGGAATCTACGGTACCTATCTTGATCGCGTATTTGGTGGCCTGACCATCAATAACCTGGTGAGTAATCGTCTTGATAATATCTCCGGGCAAACAACGAGCGATAACTTCAACTTCACCTTCCTGTTGGGCCAACATTTCCGGATAGAAGACCTGGATGTTAATCTTACCCCCAGCATCATGATGCGGAACATACAGGAAGACGGCCACCCCTTCATTTTTGATTTCAACCTGCAGGCAGGTTTTCTGGATGATCAATTTATCGCCGGCCTCAGCTACCGCAACCTGAAAGCCATCGGCCTTCTCCTGGGAACAGAGATCAATGGCTTCCAGCTTTACTATTCTTTTGACCTCGGGTTTGGTGATTTTCAGCAGTACAACAACGGTAGCCACGAGCTAACCGTTGGCTACGCCATCGGGCGTGGTAGCATCCTCGATTCCCGTAAGCGTAAGGTGCAGGAAGAGAAGTTGAGATAAGCCTTCTATCGCTAAGGCTGGCACGACGCTTTTTTGCCAGCTATCTTCGACGGCCAGTATTCGGGAATTACACCCGAAATACTGGCCGTTGAAGGTTTTGCCCTTGGGTTCAGCAGGAATTCTCACCGGGTGAATATGGCCTTTTAGGAGAACTCTCCTGCCCGGGTTGCACGAATTAAGTCGTTTACTTACCTTTGAAGAGCAGTAGCAGCATATAGTTGTACTGCGGATCAAGACTTTGAGTTATCCCGCCCTCCTCTACAAGGGGCAATGCTATCTACAAAACCAACGAATTCTTAACCAGTCCTCTTTGAGGATACGGTACTCCTTTGCTCAGGTCCTTACGGGCATTTTCATCGGAGAAAGATCTTAAATCGGTTTTTGGGATGGCCTCTCTTCCGCGTTTCGGGAGAGGGGTTTTTTCTTACTTAAAGTGCTCCCAGCCCCCCATCCATACCAACAATCTGTCCGGTCATAAAGGCTGCCCGTTCGCTCAGCAAAAAGGCTGCCATAGCGGCAATTTCCGAGGCGTCCGCTACCCGTTTCAAGGGGTGACGGTCAGCACTGGCTTGTCGCTTGTCTTCCGTTGCTAACAGTTTTTCCGCCAGCGGAGTATCCGTCAGGGACGGAGCAATGGCGTTGACCCGGATGTTCGGTGCATACTCCGCCGCCAGGCTCCGCGTCAGGCCTTCGAGAGCTCCCTTAGACGCCGCTACGCTGGCGTGAAACGGCATGCCCCGCTGCACCGCAACGGTGGAAAAGAAAACAACTGCCCCCAAAGGAGATTTCTTCAACGGTCGCTCCACGGCCTGCAGGCAACGAACGGCACCTACCACGTTCAACTCAAAAGATTCCCGGAAGGCAGACGCTTTCAGGCTACGAAAAGACTTCAGATTGATACTGCCCGGGCAGTACACCAGCCCGTCCAGCTCGTCGGTAATACTATCTTTAGGCGGGTCGCTTTCACCGGTAACGTCATAAGCGGTAAAGGAAACAGAGGCCGGTAAGTCACGCTGCTCCCGTGCCCACACGGAAACCGAATGCCCCGCTTCCAGTAACTGATCAACAAGTGCCCGGCCAATGCCCGAGCTGCCGCCCACAATAAGATAGTTTGCCATAGTAAATTTTCTTTACCGGCCTAACGGTGGAAGGGGAGAATGGTTGTGAATGGGTGCGTAGTACCGGGTACGAGGTGCCGGATGGGCAGCGGTAAAAAAATCTGTGCTTTTATCTGTGCGAATCCGTGTAATCTGTGGTAAGAACTCAGCTACGCAGCAGCCCCTCGGCGTCCCTCTGTGATTCCCTCTGCGTCCCTCCGTGGTTAATGTTGCTCAGCCCCCGAACTTGTCTTCGTCGCGCAGCGACCTCTTCCTCTGCGTCCTTCTGCGTGAAACCCAGTCGCGCAGCGACCTTTACTCCAGCCGAGCCGTCCCTTCCCTCACCAAAGAGGCCCGCAGCGCCTTCCCAAACCGCTGTCCGTTAAACTGCGTCGTGATTTTCAGCTTCCGCTGTTCCTCCTCTGGTAGTTCAATAAATTCCTTACACTGCGTAGAGCAACAATCATTAAATGCCTCCGCGCAGGCTTCGCACTGCACAAAGAGGATATGGCAGGCTTCGTTTGCACAGTCCAGTTGCCGGTCGGAAGGCTTACCACACTGATGGCAATGCGCTACTACATGCTCCGTAATCCGTTCCCCCAGTCGTTCATCAAAAACGAAATTTTTACCGAGGTACTTCGACTCGATGCCCAGTGCCTGGCACTGGCGGGCGTAGTCAATGATGCCACCGTCCACCATCATCACGTTAGGGAATCCCCGGTGCAGGTAATAAGCACTGGCTTTCTCGCAGCGGATACCACCAGTGCAGTACATCACGATATTGGCATCCTTCTTATCGGCCAGCATCTCCTCCACAGCGGGGAGCAGGTCCCGGAAATTATCGATCTCCGGCCGGATCGCGCCCTCGAAGTAGCCCACTTCGCTCTCGTAATGGTTGCGCATGTCAACGACAATGGTATCGTCGTCTTCGAGTAGTTCATTAACCTCTTTAGCATTGAGGTGGCGACCGCGCTTTGTCACGTCGAAGGTCTCATCGTTGAGGCCGTCGGCGACGATCTTATCGCGGACCTTGATCTTCAATTTCAGGAAGGATTCCGCCTCCGACTCGATGGCGATGTTAAGACGCATCCCATCCATAAAATCAACGCTGTAGAGCGCATCCCGGAAGGCCTCAAAGTTAGGCGCAGGCACAGAAACCTGCCCGTTGATCCCCTCTTTGGCAATGTACACCCGGCCGAACACACTAAGTTCTGTCCAGCGCAGGTAGCACTCATTACGGAAGAGTTCCGGATCTTCAATGTGCGCATAGCGGTAGAAAGAAAAGGTGATGCGTGGGTCCGTCTCAGCTTCGAGGCGGGCCCGTAATGCTTCAGGACTTAGTTGATTGCGGAGTTTGCGCGGAGACATGCGTAGACTGATTTTCGGGGCGCAAAGTTACGGGTTTCTGTCTTCGGGGGCAAGGTGGTTTTCGGAAGGCTTGGTTGGTGGCGCGGCCGCAGGTGCAATGTTTTTCCTTACCCGGGCCTGCGGCCCGTTTTCTGGTGGGGATAAAGTCAAACGTCCGTATCATAATCTCCGGGCAATGGCCAGGGCTACCTTACCAACATAACGTCTCCCCGCAGCTGCCGACGCTCGCCATCCACGAAGAGTACCTCTGCAACCCATACATAAATACCTGCGGCAGCAAGCTCTCCGTCCCAGCCGGGTCGGTTGTCTCCCGAATAACGGAGGCCACCCCATCGATCATAGACGCGGAGAAATTCTACGACCTCTACGGCCGGGCCAGACTCGAGGCGGAAGCGATCGTTGACACCGTCTCCGTTCGGGCTGAAGGCCGTCGGGGCATAAACAGGGCGGTCTTTAAGGACGATGACCCGGGTAGAATCCATTACCGTGCAGCCATCGGACGAAGTGGCGGTGGCGAATAGCTGGCCCTCGTTGAGGGCCAGCAGGCGAAGCTCGCTGCGGGTACTGTCCTCCACGCTAAAAGTGGAGGGGATGGTGAAATTGATCGTTTCTGCGTCCAGGGCCTGGACGTTGTAAGAGAAAGTCTCCCCGAGTTGGGTTTGCAGTTGCTCCGGGAGAAAGAGGGTGGGGATGAGGAGTTCGGTGAGGACGACGGTACCGTTCAGTACACATCCGTTGGCATCCACCAGCGCGAGCGAATAAGTACCGGCGGACAAGCCCGTAAAGGTCAGACTGCTATCAGCCGCATTACCGGCTGCATCGAAGAGGGTATATCCGCCACCGCCACCACTGGGGTCGAGGACGGTAATGGCCCCGGAGTTCGATCCGGAGCAGTCGGGATTGATTCCCTGAAAGGTCGCCCGGAGACTGTCGGGCGCCGTCAGCGTGAAAGTGCCCGGCGTACTACAACCGTTGGCGTCCGATACCGTTACCGGGTAGCTGCCGGCGGAGAGGTTGGCCCGGCTGAGGGCCATTGTGCCATCGGCCCAACGGGCCGAGTAAGGTGGGGTGCCGCCGGCGGGCTGTAGGGTGATGGTGCCATCATCCGCTCCCGGACAGCTGAGGTTGTTGCCAGCATAGTCGCTCCGCACGGCGCTAAGACTCAGGGCCTCCTCGGGTTCCGTGATGAGGAAGGAAAGCAGGCGCGTGTTGCCGAAGTTATCCGCAATACTTAGTTGATACTGTCCTACGGAAAGCCCGGAGACATCGACCTCTTCATGGATCCCGACATTTGTACCGGAGGAGAAGGCATTTTCGCCGAGGCGCATGACGCCGTAACTAAAGGGAGGCGTTCCTACCTCAACTGCAAAGCTGTAGCCCCCACTGCTTTCCCCCTTACATTGCACCCCGCGTTCGCGCCCCACCGCCTGGATGTCACACTCGATAAACAGCAGGCTGAGCGTGAGTGTACTGTCGCAACCAAACTGATTGGTTAGTTCCTGGGTGTAGGTGCCCGTTTGGGTGTAAACGATGCCATTGACCGAAAGAGAATCATCTGAACAAACGAAGGCATCTATTTCCTGAGACTGGGCAGGTACGGCGGTAGTGTTGAGCGTAACCATACTGTCACAGCCGCTGGCGGTGACAAAAGAAAAGTCAAATTCCCCCGTTGTCGTCAGGGTAGTATCTGCGAAAAAGATGGTGTCGTTGGCACAGAATACCGTATCGATCCGCTGTGCCGGAATAGTACGTACCGTAACCATCGTACAAGTCTGGGAAGCGGCGTCACAGGCATTGACCGCCCGGACACAGAGCTCAAAATCGCCCACTTCGTTGAAGGCATAGGAAAGCGTCGTGTCCCGGCCTACCTGCTCGTCATCGACCGTCCAGGTGTATTCCGTTGCGCCGTTGAGCCTGGGGGTGGAAAATTCCGTCCTTACCTCCGGGCAGACCGTAAGCGGCCCCTCGATCGCGCCGGTTTGGTCGAGCGGTGCCAGTTCCGTGGAGCCACTAATGACGTCAAAGCGCCAGTCGCAAACGTCGCTCCTGGCGCCGTCCATCACCAGGTAGTAGTACTGGCCAATAGTCAGTGGTTCGGTATTGCTGAAGGTTCTGGACGAGTTGGGCTGCGCGGCATCCCGCGAGCCGAAGCATTCGCTGATGAGACGATAGTTCTGGCAGTCGATACCTTCGTAAATGGCAATCTCGAGTCCGTCTCCCTGTTCGCAATTGGAAACTGTGAGCCGAATGGATAAGTCTACACTCCCCGCCACGAAGCCGATCCACTTCCCGTTGTGGGCCTGCTGCGTGCAGAAGGTGGCTGGTAACTCATAGCTCTCATCTCGCCCGTTCCGGCCGGTGAAGCCATCGATGTCGCAAATGATGCAGGCTTCGGCGCAGAAAGGCGTCATCTCCGGCACCGTTTCGGGTGGACAGACGGGGGGTAATTGCCCGGCCAGTGGACTTAAGGCGAGCAAACAAAGGAGTAGAAGCAGGTGTGTGTGTCGGGGCATTTAGAATAGTATACTGCAATATTGATGTCGACGGGGGGCAATGGTTTAATTGTTGGTACGAATTAATAGATTTATTAGACCTGCCAGCCCTGGAAGGACGTTTTTCAGTAGCGATGGTTGACCGAGTTGGCGAAACCGATGAGGGGAATTATTAATAAGTCAAGGGGAAGTTCCAGGGCTAACGCATACTCACCGGACGCTCAAAGGAACTCAGCAATTTCGCCTCCGGCTCCATGGCTGAGCACACTTCGAGGTCCTAGACTGCCAATTTAGGACCTCGAAGTGTGCATTTTTCGTAGCGGAGCGAAGGATAAAATGTTCCTTTCCCTTCGGGGCTGCTTCGCGGTGAGGGTCCGGCTTCGAGTATGCATTAGCCCTGAGGGGAAGTCCATCGCGAAATGCGCGGTGGGCTCCTCACGGGCCGTTGGCCCTTTAGTCAGCCATCCCTACGACAGATGTCCTTCCGGGACAGGTAGCTGCGCAGGTAGGTGTCGGGAATTAAATTTTTCTTATGCCCGTCCGAAAGCTCAGGATTTGCAACATCTCCGTTGCCAGTTTACCAAATACATCTGACCGTTCCGTCATGGCGTGCAAGTGCGTCCGCGACCACTGAAAGATACTCGCGTTCAGCAACGGAATGCTGAGTTTCCAGTGCGACTGCAGGTCACGCTGCAGGCCGTAGGGCAGATCCCGGATGTCGCGAAGGGTAGCAACGAGCTGAAGCACGAAGGCTTTGCTGATGCGGGCGGACCATGGCTCCGTCCGGCTTAGCGCCAGTACCCGGGCGACGCCGCCATAATGGAAGACCTTTTTTTCTCGCTCAAGTACTTCGTGGAATACGGCCTCGAAGGCCGGCTGGGGCAGGGCGGCGGTAATCCTGGCGATCTCCTCCATCGGAAGTTGTGCCGGGTTAGCGATGAGGGCGAAGCGGACGAAGTCGGCGCAAATGTCAGTATCTGCGTAAGCAAGGATAGCCGTAGCCGCGGCTTTTAATTGGGCCTTCGGCAGGGATGGCCAGTATTCCGCAGCCGGCAGCCCGAGGAGGTCGGGGATAGCCGTTGGCGACAGCTGAGACAGAAGGAACTCGGACAGGCTTTCGTTTTTACGCAGACCGCCGTAGGAGACGATGGCCTCTTTGCCTTCGGCGGTAGGATGAACAGTGGGGAGTTTCCCCTCGTCGGTCAGGGCGCTGGCGGCCAGCGCCAGCAGGTCGTCTGCTGCCCGCTCTTCACCGGCCAGTAAGAGCAGCCGCAGCAGCTGCCGGCGAACCCCCTTTCGTTTTGGGGCCAGGCCGGCACGCAGCCAGGGGATATCTTCAGCGGAGAGTCCAATCTCCAGCGCGGAAAGGAGGCTCTCCTGATTTTTGGGAGATTGTTTGTCCCAGACCGCCGCCAATGCTTCGCGGGCGGCTTTGGGATTCCGCCGCCGCCAGCGGCGGAGTAGCGGTAGCCGTTTGCCGGGGGTCACGTCTCGCTGAAAGGCAGTGGCGAAGTCGTAATCAGGGTGAATGATGGCCCATTCGGGATTCAGGGCAGCCAGCCAGCCGGCGCGCTGGCCGCCGGCGAGGAGGAGCCGGTCAGACAACTCGGGAGCACTGTCCCGTAGCGCCGTTGCCCGGTCGAGAATGTCCGGTAGCAGGTAAGGCGGGACGAGCTGCTGGCGCTCGTTCAGTAGGTCCAGGGCTTCGGGCAACACGCCGGGGTAAGTCCCCTTCAGAATAAGTTGTAGCCCACGAGCCAGCCGGCCGCTGGCGTAGGGTAGGGTTTCCTCCGGAGCAAGGGGCATGGCTTCGCGTACCTGGTTAGCGGAGGGCTGTAACCGCTTTGTTCGCTCCAGGAGGGCCCAGGCCGCCAGCAGTTGCTCGCTGTCATCCGCCATCGGGTCCGTTGCGTCGCGCTCGGCCAGCCAGTTCGTGATGATCTGCCCGGCCTCTTTACGGGCGGTGCCGAGGGTGAGGGTGCTGAGGAGATCGTCGTGAAGAGGCGTTTGGGCCACGGAGAGCGGGAGGTTTTTAACTTGGGTGCAAGGTACGGGGCGCTTTGGGTTTTTCGCGATACGATGGTGGACTGAGTTGACGAAGCAATGAGAATGTTTACCACATTTTTCGCGATGGGCACCTTACGAACCGTTAGCTCTTCAGTCGGGCATCGCTACGAAAGACGTCCCTCCTGGATTACCATGGCAGCTACGTAGACGGCCAGATAATTCACCTTTAGGAAGAAAGTATCAGGGCTGTTTAACCTCACCCTGCACCTGCGTGTAGCGCCCCAATTACCTTGTTCAAAACAAACCCGGAAAAAAGGCGTCCTCAATGTGTTCCAACGTATGGCTGCCATCCTTGTGGAGGAGGATGGCGATGATGTCAAAGCGAACTTCCCAGTCGTGATTTACTTCCCGCATGTAAGCCGAAGCCGCCTTTGCGATGTTTCGTTCCTTCGTGGCGGAGACCGCTCCGGAGGGATGGCCCCAGGCCAGTCCGCGTCGTGTTTTGACTTCTACGAAGAGCAGGCAGCCGTCTTCCCGACGGGCGATCAGGTCCAGTTCCACTCTTTTATAACGATAGCCTTCGGCTACCACTTCCAGCCCCAGCGCCAGCAGGTGGGCTTTAGCGATGGCTTCACCAAGCTGCCCGGTCTTTTGTCGGTCGGTCATGAGGTCAAGTTAAGCAATCTTGCCGACGCTGCAACGTTAGCAAATCCTTAAGGCGGACAACCCCGTAAATGATTGGGCCGTTATATTTGTCATTAAACTGCTTTTCCATGTTGAAGAAATTCGTTTTCGCATTACTCTTACTTTTTACCTGTTCTGTTGTCACCTTCGCTCAAACGACGGAGAGAGAAGCCGAAGAGGATCTGGACTACTATAGTGACAAAAGCCCCGCCAACTTCGATGATGGCAGGCTGGGGAGTCAAATCTGGTGGGGTACTGGCGCACAGCTGGGCTTTAACTCTAATAACTTTGAGAGCTTTTTTCAGATTGGCCTTTCGCCCATCGTTGGCTACAAGATTAACCAGGTGCTGAGTGTTGGCCCCAGAGGAAGTTTTGCTTACAACTCCTACCGGCAGACCCGTACGGGCGGAGATTTTAAAGCCAGCTTTGTTACCTGGTCAGCTGGTGCTTTTGCGCGTGCTAAAGTGTTCGGCCAGTTTTTTGCTCATGGTGAGTACAGCCTGCTCAACGAAGTGGAAGGCTTTAACGGTGATGATGCCATTCGGGCAACCCGTGCCGTACCTTTCCTCGGCGGTGGTATCAGCCAGGGCGGAGGCCCGGGCCAGGCGGGCTTCGAAATTCTCATCCTCTTCCGGCTTACGGCTGCGGACCGCATTGGTGACAGCCCCTTCCAGTTCCGGTCAGGGCTGAACTTCAACTTCTGATCTATGATATACCCGCTGAAAGATTACTTCTGGCCCGATAGCTGCCCTCGCTGTGGCCTGAAAATGAGTGTGGGGGATAAGCTCGTTCGCATGAAGAACACTATCGCCAATATCGGTGGTGTTCTGGGCGGTAAAGAGGTGAAAGCTAAGCCTGGGGAAACCGGGAAGTGTACTTTCTGCGGTAAGAGTGGCGGCAGAACATAGGGCGCTTACCGCAGGTGCAATGAAGGCTAAAGGGCCTGCTTTGTAAGGCATAAAACAGGAGCCCTCCCGGAGTTTGGGCAACATTCTCTATGTTTTCTACCCTGTACTCAGTTCGGTCGGTATAAAAGCGATCAGCGGACAGCATTCAGAGCCGTTTTGCCTGAATGCTGCCCGCTGATCGCTAAAATCTTGTTCTTTGCCAGGCACTATGGTCATCTCATCCAAAAATTAAGGATGACTCATGTTTATGCCGTATTGTGTCAGTCTCAACCTGTTTATTCCCCGATTGACCCCAGTTCTACACCTTCGCTGTAGGCCATTCTGATGCCGTTGGCGGAAAGCGCATTTTTGATTCGTTCATTTACTTCAAAGGTGGCTTCCCAGTAGTTGTCAGGGGCAACGTATGGGCGGACGGCTACGATGATGTTGTGGGTGTCATAAGACTCGATGCCAATCTGTGGTTTTGGCTCGTCAAGGATGTATTCCAGCCCTTGAAGTGCGTCGGAAATAATCCCCTTCAACTTCGGGAAACTCTCTTCATAGGCCATCAGGAATGATAACTCCAGGCGGATGTGTCCCTTTACGCTGTAGTTAGTCACTACGCCATTAATTACTTCTCCATTCGGTACGATCAGTGTCTTATGCCCCGGTGTAACCATGATGGTGTTGAAGATCTGAATTTCTTCCACCTGCCCGAAGAACTCGCCCGGTACCTGAATCCAATCGCCCACCTTGTAGGGGCGGAAAATTATAATCAGTATGCCCGCCGCAAAGTTGGCCAGACTACCCTGCAGGGCCATCCCCACCGCGAAACTGGCTGCTGCCAGAATGCCAACAAATGCGGCTACGTCGATACCCAGTATTCCCGCCACGGTAAAGACCAGTAGTATTTTCAACCCAATACCCACGATCGAGCCAAGGAAAGGGGCCAGGTCACCACCAATTCCCTTAGCCGACATTGACTTTATCGCCATGCTGACGACCTTGTTGATAATTCGAATTCCAATCAACAGAATGACAATAGCCGCCAATACCTTTGGGGCGTATTCGATTATCATGTTGCCGGCCGTGTCTAAATAGGAGTTGATCTGTTCTGTTTCCATGGAGGCAAATTTAGGAAAAGAGTCAGATAGTCAAGTAGTCAGATAGTCAAGCAGTCGGGGAGTCAAGTAGTCAAAGAGCGACCTTCCCCCATGAGCGAAGCGAACTCCCCTTTGCGGTAGCTACTGTCTGACTGTTTGACTCCTTGACTATCTGACTCCTTAACTCCCTACGTCTTCCGTTTTTTCTTCTTCGCCGCCGGGAACAAAATGTTATTCAGAATCAGCCGGTAACCGGGGCTCATGGGGTGCAGGCTCAGGTCCGTTTCGGGGTCATTGACGAGGTGGCGGTAGTCGGCAGGGTCATGGCCGGCGTAGAAGGAGAAAAAGCCTTCGCCGTAGTTGCCGTGGATGTAACGGGCTTCCTGCGCCGGCTTGTTCTCACCGAGGATGAGGACACTTGATTTGATATGCTCCTTGCGGAAAGCCGTCGTTTGGCCCATGAAGCCTTTAACCGTCCGGGTATGGTTTTGGGTCAGCATCGTGGGCACGGGATCCCACTTGGCGCTGAAGTCGAAGAGGGTAAAGTAATCCTGCTTCTGAGAAACCCGGCGTGGGTTGTGGTCGATGCTGCTGAACTCGTATTCCAGCGGTTTGCGCTGGAGCTTGAAGTTCTCGAAGGCGAAGGTCTTGGAGAAATCCAGCTTACTCTGTGCCTGTGGATCGATGGGGTCACCGTCGTAGTATTGCGCACAGATGTCGACTCCATCGGCGGCCAGGGCAATGTCATAGCTGTCCGTAGCCGAACACATGGCAAACATGAAGCCACCACCGCCGACGAATTCGCGGACTTTCTTGACAACGTCGAGCTTCAGCTGACTCACCTTTTCATAACCATTTCTTTCAGCAATCTCTTCCTGATAGGCGACCTGCCGGCGGTACCAGGGGGCCGTGTGGAAGCTGCGGTAGAAGCGACCAAACTGCCCGGTAAAGTCTTCGTGGTGCAGGTGAAGCCAGTCGTATTCGGCGAGCTTGTCGCCCAGCACCTCATCGTCATAGACGGTTTCGTAGGGGATTTCGGCGTAGGTGAGCACCAGGGTTACGGCATCGTCCCAGGGCTGGACTTTAGTGCCCTCCCGAAAGTTAAATTCGGGGGTGTAGACCGCCACTTTCGGCGCCTTCTCCAGGCGCATGGCGTCCATGTTTTTTTCGGGGTTGCTGATGTCTTCCAGGATGGCGTTGAACTTCGCGTCAGGGATGACCTCGTACTTGACGCCCCGCGTCAGACACTCGCGCTCAAAGGCGCGGCTGTGGGTAAAGGCAAAGCTGCCTCCGCGGTAGTTGAGCAGCCACCAGGCATCGATCTGGTTATCGAGCACCCAGTAGGCGATGCCGTAGGCCTTGAGATGGTCCGTTTGCTTATCATCCATCGGAATGAGGATGGTGGAGGCATTAAGGGCTACCGTGCCGCAGAGCAGGACGAGAAGGAGAGATAGTTTGCGTAACAGCATTTGTAGGGGCTTGAAGAATAGAGTATGATAGTAGGGTAGTCTTAATAGTACGGTAGTAAAGGTAACGCTGCCAGGCAGGATTTAGGTGTGCAACGGGGCATACATCCCTGCTGTTTCAGCTTGCCAGGCGGCTGTGGCTCCTTATTCGTCACATTCCCACACCCAATCGCTGAGCGGTAACCTTGGACCGCTGAAGTTGAAGTGCCACCATTCTGTCCGGATGGTCAGAAACCCTTGCGCGCGCATGGCCGCCTGAAAGAGGGCCCGGTTGTCGAGCACTTCCTGCGGAAGATTGGTCGTGGTGGTATAGGCTTCTTCGCCGAAGAAGTCGTAGGTCGTCCCCATGTCCAGTTCTTCGCCGGTGTCGAGGTGAACGATGGTCAGGTCCGCCGCTGCACCCCGGCTGTGCAGGCTGCCTTTTCTGGGGTTGGCGACGTAACGGGCGTCGGGCAACACGTCCCACAAGCGCTGTTGGTAAGGCCCCGGCCGGTAGCAATCGTACATCTTCAGGCCCAGGTTTTGCGCCTTCAGGCCCTGGTGTACTTTTAGCAATGCCCGGGCTACCTGCGGGCGGTAAAAACAACGGCCGCAGTCGTAGATGACCTGCTTCATGAAGTTATTGTCGGTGGCGTACCGCAGGTCGAGCCGGATGCTGGAGTCGAGTCGGATCATTTCCGCCCACTGCGTAGTATCATAGTCGTAAACCGGCGGTGGGGGAGGCGGGGGAGGAGGAACTTCGACCGGGAAGGCGGCCGTTAGCACCGTAGCGGTTTCGGGGGCTTGCTCGCAGCGAACGACACTGATGCAAAGCAGGAGGAGGAAAAGGAAACGAAACATGGGGGGGAAGATACGGGGTGGATTTTTCCCGTATCGGAAATTTACCGGAGATGTTCCATTTTCGATCTTCGATTTTTTTCCGGCACGGGAAAAATCACGCCCGGAACCATTGCTCTGGTCGAGCCTCCCCCGCACCCGCGCTCCGTCGCCCCCAATTCCCTATCTTTCCCCCACACAACCCCCGATCATGCGCTATCTGACCATTTTTGCTCTCGCCATTTTCCTGTTTGCCTGTGGCTCCGATGCCCCGCCACCGCCACCCGCCATGGCGCCACTCAACGATCTGCCACTGGTGCCGCTGCCCGTGGAAATGTCAGCCACGGAGGGTTACCTATACATCGATCCGGCAGGAGAATACGACCAATCCGGCGCAGACGCAGGTGCCGTGGATTACCTGAAGAGCAAGGGGGTGCCCGCGCTGCCACTCAAGACCTCCGTTGATGAAAGCCTGACCCTGTCTGACGGCGCTTACCTCCTGCAAATCACGGCGGAGGGCATCGAAATTTCTGCCAAAGACGCCGCCGGCATCTTCAACGGCGCTACCACCCTGGAGCAAGTCATCGCCTTCAGCCCCAACACGGAACGCGGGCACTTCCTGCCCGCCGGCACCATCACTGATACGCCCCGCTATGCCTACCGCGGCTATATGCTGGACGTAGCCAGGACCTTCTTCGGCGTCGATACCGTTAAGGCCGTCATCGACCGCCTGGCGCCCTACAAGATCAACCATTTGCACCTGCATCTGAGCGACGATCAGGGTTGGCGCATCGAGATCAAATCCTGGCCCGGTCTGGCCGAAATCGGCGGCCGCTTTGAAGTTGACGGTACCCCCGGCGGCTACTTTACCCAGGAGCAATACAAAGACATCGTCGCCTACGCCGCCAGCCGTAACATGACGATTGTGCCGGAAATCGATATGCCCGGTCATACCAATGCTGCCCTCAATGCCTACGCCGAACTCAATCTCGACGGCAAGGCCCGGGACCCCTACACCGGTACGCGGGTCGGCTTCAGCACCCTGGATGCGAACAAGGAAATCACCTACGAATTTGTCGACGCGGTCGTCGGGGAAATCGCCGCCATCACCCCCGGCCCTTACTTCCACCTCGGCGGCGACGAGAGCGACGCTACCCCGCACGACGACTACGTCAAGTTCGTTCAGCGTGCCCAGGAGATCATCATTTCCCATGGTAAAAAACCGATGGGCTGGGATGAAGTCGCCACCGCCGGCCTCGCCGAAGGCACCCTCACCCAGCTCTGGAACCATAGCGAATACGCTCAGATCGCCCAGAAGACGGGCAACAAAGTGCTCTTCAGCCCCGCCACCCGGACTTACCTCGATATGCAATACGACAGTACGAGCCGCCTCGGCCTCCACTGGGCGGCTTACATCGAGGTAGACTCCGCCTACCTCTGGGACCCCGCCTCGATGGTCGACGGTATCACCGACGCCGACATCCTCGGCATCGAAGCGCCGCTCTGGGGCGAGACCATCCGCTCCATCGAAGACATCGATTACCTCACCTTCCCCCGCCTCCTCGCGTTAGCAGAACTCGCCTGGACGCCGCAGCCCAAACGTAACTACGAAGATTTCCTGCGCCGCCTCAAGGCACAGCAGGCCTGGTTGAAGGAGCAGGGGATTGGTACTTATGATACACGGGTGCTGCGTTAGTGAATAGAGGGAATGCTGGAATGATAGTATGGGGGTAACCCGGACGCTTGGAGCGGGCCTAAGCAAGCCTGTTTACCTCCTTCCCCCACCTCCGCTGGTTTGGTTAAGACGTTAATTTTTCCTTTGGCTCAATATCGTGGCAGCCAATGGGTTAATATCTCCAAACCCGCTGCCCATGAAACGCTCCTACGCCTACGCCCTGATTGTATTTGCCATTGCTATTTTCGGTAGTTTGGTTTGGCTGCATTTTTATTTGGTGGAGGAGGCGCTGGCGGAGGCTTATGAGTTTGAGCGGGAGACGGTTTGGGAGGCAATTGAGTTGGGGGAGGAGCGGATATACCAAATTATAGGGGATGTTGAAGACAAACTAGAGGATCCATCAAAAGCAAGGTATCAGCCAATGATACCGGTCATCGTTTCGGCAAGCGAAGGGTACAGAGGTGTTGTCAAGAGTTACCAAGCAATGGGTTTAGACCGTTGGGGGAGTCCGCTTCCCGAAAGGGAGCAGAGCCATCTGCTGAGAAAGTTGGCGAATGATTTAAGTTTAGAGTTGGCCTCATTGCAACGAGCCTATTTCGACTTACTGAATGACTACGGAGAAAGTTTTAACTTGAATAAAGAGGAAGTAGAAGCGAAGAAAAAATTTATAGGATCCATTATGAAAGAAGGCATGGCTCCGGTTATGCAAGACCTTCTATCTGGAAACCATTTTCAGCGGCGGGATATATTAGTACTTGCCTATTTATCTATCACTGAGACTATGATTTTTGATATAACCTCAATGGCTGGGGGGAAATCTACCGGGTCCTGTATCGGATATTTTCCGGTAATGATTACAGATATGGAAAATCCTCGTCCGGGAGAGACCGTCAATGCTAATTTGTTTATTGGTGGCTATTCTACTTGCCTGCTACCAGAATACTCAAAGATCATAGTTGGTTCTGATACGCTACAAGTTAAAGATGATGGTAAAGTAGATTACAAGTTTACGGCCGGGCATCGCGGGGTAAATACAATTTCATATTCTAGTTTAATCACTAACCCACTGACGGGGTACACGATTTCCCAGGAAGGTAAATACACTTACAGAGTTGATTGAAGTGTCCTTGTTTGTTTCGCCAACAAAAGCAGGCGGTACAAAACCAGAGAATCCTGAAAATCCTACCCAAATCATATTAATCCTAATCTCCCCGGCTTCTTCCCAACTCTATCAACCATGACCCGAAATTTTGCCGTCAGCCTAACCTGCTCCATCCTCCTCCTCATCAGTGGGTTACTCTATTTGTAGTACCGTTTCCTAAGCAAGGGGCAAATAGAAAAAGCGGCTTTTGTTGAGCGTGCTCACCATAATTTAATCGAACACCAGCAACAACAGTTAGATAAATTGATCCAAGAGGTTGAGGAAACTTTGTCAGAGGACGAAAAAGATCGCTTCAAACCTATGATTCCGTTCTTTTATGAAAGGAGACAACTGTTTAAGGAATATCTGGAGTTTGCTTCAGCCGATATTGAAGATGCCCCATACAGCATACAAGAACTAGAGGAGTTATATACTTCTCACCTTGATGTATTGGAAGAACGAACAACTGTTTTTATGGCCGAATTTGGTGAGCAGATGGATCTCTCTGAAAATGAATTGAAGTTCAAACTGAAGTACTATCAGGATAATTTTTGGGGAGGAGATGCATGGCCAATGACAGAAGGTCTTTCAGCATCGGACTTTACTATCAGGCGAGACTTGCTAACGCTCAAGTATTTGACCACATTGACTCAGTTAGTAGAGAATATATCTAGTATAGCTGGTGGTAAAATGCTGATCTGTTTCCCCCCTCCATCCTTTTTTCCGGTAATACAGGATGGCTTCTCTGACCCAAAGCTGGGAGAGGAAATAACGACAACCATAAGCATCGGAAAGCTGGACCATTCGCTAAATCCTGAAGAGATGTTTATCGTCATAAATAGTGATACACTACGTTTGGAGCGAGGCTGGAGAGAAGCCTATTCTTTTAAGCCTACTCGTCGAGGTAAACAAGTGTTGGAAATGTCACTCTTTGGAAAAAATCCGCTTACAGGAGCAGTCTATTCTGAAGGGAAAAATTACTACAGCTTTCACGTTCGGTAAACCTCCCGCTCCGAGCGTTCTGTCCAAAAAAGTAATGCTCCATCTAAACAAAATCATTTAGACATTTGTCTAAATATGCAAATGGACGAAATCTTCAAAGCCCTCCGCGATCCCACTCGCCGTAAAATCCTGCAGCTACTGCGGGATGGCTCGCTTACTGCCGGTGAGATTGCCGACGAGTTTGACATCTCCAAACCGAGTATTTCCCACCACCTGGATTTGCTGAAACGGGCCGACCTGATCACCGTCGTACGCGAAGGACAATTCCTTCGCCATCACCTCAACACCACCGTCGTGGAAGATCTGCTGCGGTGGGTCATCGACCTAAATTCTCCGGACCATGAAAAGTAATCGGCTTATCCTTTCCCTGATTTTCGTGTTTCTCCCCTTCATTTACCTCGCCTCGATCTATGGTGATTTGCCGGAGCAAATTCCGATTCACTTCGACTGGCGCGGTCAGCCCGACGGCTGGGGCCCGAAATACATCCTCTGGCTGGTGCCCACCATCCTGATTCCACTGGTAATGCTCGTTAATGCCGCCATCACTAAAAAAATAGCTGAAGGCACGGCTTCCCCAAAGTCGGCCAGCATCGGCTTCATCACCCTTGCGTTCAGCTCCCTGATGATCTGCTACATTATCTATGGTGCGGAAGCCGGGAGTTACAATGGTCTGGGCGGGCTATCCATCCTGATGGGTATTTTCTTTGGCGCCCTCGGCAACTACCTGCCCGTATTGAAACGTAATGCTTTCGTCGGGATCCGGGTGCCGCCTACCATGAGCAGCGAAGTTATACTGATAACAAGCAAGCATCTGCCGACTTATTTTTAGATTTACAACGAGACTAGGATGATCCCGTACTTTCGGCCACCGTTGC
>NZ_FOFB01000036.1 GCF_900110645.1 Neolewinella agarilytica | reverse complement strand
GCCCACTGCTTGGTCATATTCTGTATAGTTTGGCGACTTACAAAATACGACTGACAGCCTTTATATCGAAGAAATCATAATTTTAGACACGCTCTTAATGAAGATTACAAGTACCTAATAGAAGATGCGCCCGACACCCTTTATTTGATCTGGCGAAATGCTCAATATGCGCTGCTGCGGGTAGCCTATTCTCTCAATACCAAGCATAAGGGAAGAGTACGAATATATTCTACTGCCAGAGAAGATGCCTTGACTATGCCAACTCAGGAAGCTATTAATATCAAGGATTATTGTGTTCGACTGAAATACAGCAAAGAAGCGCTGAAGGAGATCTTCATTCATAACGTAGCTGCTATGCGCGAACGGGAACTGCGGGGTAAACAAGGGGACTCGCCTTTTATGCGATTTTTTGGGTTTGATAAAATCAGGCACGTTGCAGCGTGCGATAAACACGGAGAGGCGCAAACGGAGTCTGTCTTCGATTTCATTCTTCGGCACACCTTCCACCGGCCGCGTGAAATAGTGATGATTGGAAAGCGATTGTATGATAAATTCAATCGAACCGCTGAGGTAAAGTTACCCGTTACGGACAACCTGATAGAAAGCATCAGGGAACAGGTCAATGATGTAGCCTGGTCAGAAATCCTTCATGGCTATAAACAGGAATTTATTTTAGGGTTTAGGAATGATTATGTGCAGCAGTTTGTGACTAATATAGTCAGTAATGCCGCTGACCGTAGTACACTATTACGCAAGGTTTCAAGAGAAGCCACAGATTACTTATACCGGGTTGGCTTATTAGGCTCAATTGATGGGAAAGTACAGCGGTTTGTGCCTGGCTCCACTTTTGCTTTTAGGAAGGAGAGGGTATTACCTCATTCCGGTTGGTATGTTTTGCATCCTACGCTTGACCGGGAGTTACAAGGGCTAGGTGACGTGAAAAAATGGTATTACCAGCATAGTATAATTGGAGATGAGTGTAGCTTCGAAACTCCCGATGTTGTAAGCTGGAACCTGAATCGGGGGTATCCTGTCGACTATTTCAGGCCTAAAAAAATTGCGGGAGCTCAAGATTGGAGCGGGACGAGAATACAGGTAGATCCACTGGCGCTGTATAATGGAATTTTTATTAATGGGGTCCGAAAGAATAAACTGATGCGCCAGCAGCACGAACGAATTAATGAATCTATTCAGTTTCTTGCGGTAATTGCACAGTTGGAAGCGGCAAAAGCTGTTGCTGGGAAGTTCAATAAAGACATGGATTTCCGGATAAAAACGCTACGGAATCAGGCGATGAATCTGCGAGGGAACACTCGGTATTCATCACAGATTACAACTACTGATGCGACGGGGCTTAATCTGTTTACTGATCGTTGCTTTGGCCGGATGGTGGTGATGGGGCTATTGCTGTTCTTGCGCTTCTCCATTGTAGAAGCACGAAACTGTGTAACCAGCTTTTCTGATAAGCGACTTGCCAACCCAGGAGAACCTGAAACGGCTATTCGCTTTTTGCGGAGATCCTTTTTTATCTATGGGCTACCCGGAGAAGGGAGACTGTCCTCTCTTGATAAAATGAGTATCTTGGAAAAAGCGTCCGATTTTGAAAGAGATTGTCTGCCTAAATGGTGGCGCGATTATTTTTTGCATTCTTTACTGTTTAACAGCAACTACAACGACGAGCACCGACGTTACCTGCGGGAGTACTTTGAATTTAAGTAAGAGTATCTTTTTCCCGTTTTGCCAATGTCAGGGTCGTTCTATGTCCGTACCGAAGGGAAAGAGTGCAGTCGCAGGGTTATCAGGCAGAAAAGCAGGAACTTTCGGGGCAGATAAAGGCTGCTTCAGGTCCCCACGATGAAGTACGACATCCTTGACTTAGAATGCCTCGCTGAGGAATTTTGCTATACCGGATTTCCCGGACTTAGATTGCAAAATTCACTCAACATGATTCAATTTCTATTACTTATCGTTGGTGGCCTGATCCTCTTTATTGCAGGAATTGGCTACACCCTGCGCCGGCTAAACCTTGGCAAAACTGCTGAGTCAACCTCCGGAGACGGAGGTTTAGTGGGATGGGTGCTTCTACTTGTTGTCATGGCTGGCATGCTACACTTTCTCATCTCTCCGGACTTCCGGGTTACTCGCTTGTTTGATGACCTGAAAGCAGCCATTGAGCAAAGCAGATTAGATCACCCCCCCGACGAGGTTGTTCCCGCAGATATTGAAGATGATCCTCCTAAAAAGGAAAAAAAAGATGATCTCGCTTCGTTTGGGGAATAAAGACAGGATGAGCATTAAGCTTCCATCCCGTTGTTGGGAAAAAGTGGCTACAGCGAAAGACTCAGGAATTTCACGTCGTTTAATCATAAGCTGAGAGGCAGTATGATTAAACGACTTTTTTGTGAGGAAGTAACTCTTGAATTTTGTCTCCGGACTTCCAGATGCTTAGAGCGTACCTTATTCAAATTTCTGAAATCCTGTGATCTCAGATTGTGGATACAAACGCATAAAAAAGCATAGTTCTTAACTAAAGAACCGATGAGCTCCCCTCATCCGCCACCGGCTCGATGCATCGGAGGTGAAGTGATGCTGGTTTTTTTATTTCAGCGGTATTGCCCTCGCCAGGTTTTCTCATCGGCTGCATCTTTTGCTGACGGAGTCGCAAAAGTTCATCGATGTGTAAAACCGTAAGGTCCGGCACAGTGAGCGCGCCACCATCGAGGAGGCCGCAGTGTACGGAAGACTTCACCAGCCCGCCCCGGGCCGTCGCCCCGATCAGTTGACCGGCCTCCGGCCCTGAAATGTGTCATAAGAACAGAATCGGAACCCTTAACTTCGAGCCCATGCTCAGATTCTTCTTCCCCCTGCTCCTGATTTTCCTCCTCTGCACCTGCGGCCGCGCCCCGAAAAGTGAGCTCCTCGTTGGGAAAACGCTGATCATACCACAACCCCTGGAGCAAACCGAAGGCCAGGGCCACTTCGCGATTGCTGAAGACCTGGTCATCAGCGTTGAAAATGAAACCCAGGGTAGCCTGCTGGTCTCTTTTCTGGACCAGGTCAACGACATCACTGGCCGACGGCCCGGCGTAATGGTAAAGGGGGATACGAAATTCCGGCTAACGACCGATAGCAGCTTACCACCAGAAGGCTACCTTCTTGACGTCAAGCCTGAAGAGGTGGAGATAAAGGCTGCCGATAATGCCGGCTTCTTCTACGCCATTCAAACGTTACATCAACTACTCCCGCACCCCGCATCTGGCACCCCGCACCCGGCACCCGTCACCTCGCACCCCGCATCTGGCACCCCGCACCCGGCACCCGCCCTCGCCCTCCCCCCCGTCGCCATCAAAGACGCGCCCAACTTCGGCTGGCGCGGCTATATGCTCGATGTCTCCCGTCATTTCTTCACCGTCGAAGAAGTCAAGCAGGTGATCGACAACATCGCCGAACTAAAGATGAACCGCTTCCATTGGCACCTGACTGACGATCAGGGATGGCGAATCGAGATCAAGAGTTACCCAAAACTGACCAGCGTCGGCGCCTGGCGCGCTGACCGAACGAATACTGATGAAAATATCTCCGACTGGTGGGGCCGCGCCCCGCTGCAGCCTGACGAAAAGCCGACCTACGGCGGCTTCTATACCCAGGATGAAGTCCGCGAGGTCGTCGCCTACGCCAAGGCCAGGTACATTGAAGTTATTCCGGAAATTGATATGCCCGGTCACGCCCAGGCCGCCGTGGCTGCCTACCCCGAAATCGGCTGCGTGAAGGCGCTTCCCGCGGTGGCCACCGGTGGTGTTTTTCGATACAACACCATTAACCCCGGTAAGAAAGAAACCTACGCTTTCGCCGAAGCGGTACTCAATGAAGTGATGGACCTTTTTCCTTATGACTACCTCCACATCGGCGGTGATGAATGCAATAAGGAGCAATGGAAAATTGATCCTGACGCCCAGCGGATGATGCAGGAGCAGGGCCTGAAAACGGAAGAAGAATTACAGAGTTATTTCATCCGCCGAATGGAGAAAATCATCAACGCCCGGGGCAAAAAGATGATCGGTTGGGATGAGATTTTGGAAGGCGGTCTGGCCCCCAACGCCGTTGTAATGTCGTGGCGGGGCGAAGAAGGGGGCATTGCCTCAGCGAAGGCAGGTCACGAGGTCATCATGACGCCGAGCAAATACACTTATCTCGATTTGAAACAAGGGCATGATGATATGGAGCCGAACCTCGGCTACTCCAAAGCCCATCTGTCTACTGTTTACAACTACGAGGTTATCCCCGAGGGCTTCACGCCGGAACAAGCCGCCATGATCAAGGGAATTCAGGCGAACATGTGGACGGAGTCCATCAGCGACTGGGGCAAGTACACCTACATGACCTACCCGCGCTTATTTGCCGTTGCGGAAAATGCCTGGACAAGCCCGGAACGGAAGAATTGGGACGACTTCATTCAACGTCTTTTACACGCCAATGAACGCCTTGATGGGCAGGGGATTCGTTATGCCGGCAGTGCCTTCACTCCGTGGATACATCATGTTGGGGTGGGGGATGGTATTGAGGTGCGATTGGAAACGGAAGCCAATGGGCTGGACGTCCATTACACCCTGGACGGGAGTGTGCCGGACACCTCGTCTGCTCCGTACACCATGCCCTTTCGGATTGGTCCTGAAGGAATCGTCCGGGCGCAATCTTTCATTAACGGCGAACCGGTGGGCTATACGGCCAGTCTTGATTTGCCCATTCATAAAGCGGCCGGCATGGCAGTTGCAGATGCTGAAGGAAAGGCTTTGCCCAAGCTGAGCAATCTTCAGTATGCCCGCCTGACGCCGGTGGATACGAATTGGCATAAGTTTCCGGCAAATGAGGTTACCTTAACGCTGCAGTTTGATGAACCAACGGAGGTGAGCTCGCTACAATTTTCGACGCTGCGCTACACCATTTCTGGTATTTATCCGCTAGTGGAGGTCGAAGTTTTAGGCGCTGCCGCAGGTGCAAAGTTTAGTTCTCTGGCAAGCTTGGATCAAGCCGCTGCGGCTGCGCTCCAGGGGCGAAACAAAGTCTCAAGCCAAATTGATTTTCCAGCAGCGGAGGTTACGCGTCTGCGGGTGAAACTGAAGACTTTCAACTCCATCCCCGCTGGCCATCATAAAGCTGGGAGCCGGGCTCGAATTTATTTGGATGAGTTGGTGGTGGAGTGAGGCTGCTTGTACCGCCGACTTCAGTCGGCGTGGCGAGCAGCTTTTCGTCGACGGAAGTCGACGCTACAAACCATTGTTTCCTAATCACATAATCGCTATTTTACCTCCAGTCATTCAATTCTTACGATGGAAACCAATAACCAAAAAGAGCCCGAAAACGCTGATTCCGAAAAACCCACTGAACCGTCCCCCTCCGCCAGCGAAGAACTCAGCTCCAAAGCAGTAGCCGCCTATGAATGGTGGGATAATCTGGCCACCTTTCACCCCAATGATCCGCTGTGGTTGGGTGGGGTGAAGATTTTAGTTCGGGTAATTGGTATACTGGTACTTCTGGCACTTTCTCCGCTCATTATTCTAGGCTTTATGTTCGCTTTTCTGGCCGTAGCCTGATGAGGGTGCTGGGCAAATACACCTGGTGGGGGCCGGCGTTGGTCTTTGCCGCCCATCAGATGCTGCAATATGGCTTTGGCATTCGACTGGCTTTAGCAGACGCCTACCTGGACCCACTGCTTTTTCTGCCCATTATGCTGGGTTTATTCCTGCAGGAGCGCTGGTGGTTTTTTGGGCGTCGGCGGATGAGTGGATTGGAAACCGTCGTTGCCGGCCTGGCGCTTGCACTGGCAGCGGAGGAACTCCTGCCGCTTTGGCAACCTGCCTTTGTGTACGATCAACGGGATTATCTCTTTTATGCCTTGGGGCTCGGTTGGTTTTGGTGGGCCATTAATCCGGGAAAAGAACTGGCTGAAACGAAAGGCTGACGGCTCATCCGCTGTATCTTTTGCCCTGGTGTATCCGCTGAGAAAAGGCCGCACGCAGTATCTTATGCCTCGATTCAGCGTGGCCTATCCTTGATAAGCACGCAAAACAATACCCTAATGAAAAAAAGACTGGTGCGGATAGATTGGCAGAAAAAGCCATTGGTGCGTAATCGAATCGTGCGACCAGTCCAGCGGCAAAAATCACTGTTGGGTAAAAGCCTGTTGCAAGTAAGCCGGCAGGAAAATCTGTTTGATTACAGAAATGCTGTACGTTATCCCCGGGCTAATGTGAGATCAGAAGCGGCAGACAGGGAAAGGCTCATATTACCAAAAACGCGTTTTGTCTCAAAGCCCTATCTTACCCGCCGTAAGCCTGCTGAGTTAAAACCGCACTTCCAGGTTGCGGCAGCCAACAAGACTACTGAACCACAAGACTACACTCCTCCCATGTCCCAGATTAATATCCCCTCAGAGAACGGTAACCTGATGCTTACCAAGTCCACTAAATTAGTTGGCCTGAAGAAGAAAGTAGAGGGGACTGATATGGAGGCGGTAGAAAGCAAAGTGATCCCGGATTTGGGGGGCTTTGAGGTCGTTACGCTTGATCCGAATGAAAACGTTGACGAGGCGCTGGACCGGGCCCGGGCCCACGATGATGTAGAGGTCGGGACCCACGTTTACTTTGCGGAAGGAGACAACCGCCCGGTGGTGGCCACCGGTGTTCTTTACGTAGAAATGGCCGAAGGGGTTGGGATGGACGAACGACAGGTCATCTTCGATGCCTTCGCACTCGACATCCTGGAAGATCGCGAAGATGGCGTCGTAGTCTGTAAGGTAACCGCCAACAGCCCCAACCCACTCAAGGTATCTGCGGCGCTGACGAAACTGAGTATGATACGGAAGGCTTATCCTGACCTGGACGTGCCCCTGGATCAATACTTCGTTGCGCCCCGGGACGGACTCCTGGGCCACCAATGGCACCTGCAGAATGATGGCCGCGTTGCGGATGTGCCCAATTTTCCGCTGAAAGTCGGGGCTGATGCCCGGGTTCAGGGTGCCTGGCGAAAACTGGGCAATCTTGGCTCCTCCAACATCATCGTTGCGGTGATCGATAATGGGTTTGATCTCAACCATCCGGACCTGCGCGGCAAGTCCGTAGCACCGCTAAGCATTAGTAGTGGTGGCAGTACCCTGCCAACGGGCTCCCGTTTCGGTGATCACGCCACCCCCTGCGCAAGTGTGGCCGTTGCCGCCGCCAATGGCAGCGGTCTGGTAGGTGCCGCACCCCTGGCGAGGCTGATGCCCCTGCACGGCTTAACCTTCTCTAAATTTCTCACCGAGCGGATGTTTACCCACTGTATCCGCAACAAGGCAGACGTTATTTCCTGCAGCTGGGGAACCATCGACCCGCGCTACCGCCCGGGCGCAGAGCACGAACGTTCTATCCGAAAAGCACTCACCAGCGGCCGTAACGGTAAGGGCTGTGTGGTGGTCTTCGCCGCAGGCAACGAAGGGCGGGAATACATCAATTACTACGCCAACATTCCGGGCGTCATTGCCGTAGGGGCCAGTACCAGCTCCGACACTCACGCTAATTACAGTAACCGGGGGCGGGGACTGAGCGTCGTCGCACCTTCTGACGGTGGCTGGCCGATTCTGGCCGCCCGCGCCAGCTGGGACCAGGGAAATGCCGGCATGCCCGTCAACAAGCGATACTATGTGGATGGCATTGATCGCGGGCCGTATTATAAGCATTTTGGGGGGACGAGCTCGGCCACTCCGCTGGTTGCCGGTATTTGTGCGCTTATCCTGTCCGCCAATCCCAATCTCACCAGCGTTCAGGTAAAGCAAATTCTGGAAAGCACGGCTGATAAAATCGGTAATCGTTGGGACTATGACTCCTCCGGCTACTCCACCAAATATGGCTACGGCCGCGTTAACGCCGAACGGGCGGTCACGGAAGCCCTGCGCCTGAAAGGCACCGGAAGTACGGTGACACAACCCACACAGCCAACTGCGCCAACAACGCCAACCGTTCCCACTCCAACTCCGCCGGTGGTCACTCAACCGACAACTCCCACGGCACCTTCAACTCCCACAGCACCTGCGCCAGCGCCGCCTTCTGCTCCCTCCGTCACCGGCACGAATCTTTTCCGTTTCAGTGTTCAGGGACAGGCACGTAGCGGTTTCGGGCTGCAAATTTCGGTGAATAACGAATTTGCCAATGTGCTTAAGGAAGTAGAAAACCTGGAGCGTAAATACCAGCTGCCAGTGTTGGTTAACATCAGCAGCATCAACGGGCGAACGGCCTTTAAGATTCTCGCAGGCCCTTATGCCACCCGTGCTGCCGCTGATAGCGCTAAGCAAAAAATGGTGAGCATGGGCGCCCGCGAACCCTGGTTGCGGCCATTGAATACTTTGTAAAGAGGGGGCAAAAAAATCGGATGGAGCCTGTAACGCTTCTCTTTTCGTTGGTATAAAGGGGCAAACAAACCCATATACCGAATGAAAAATGTATTCCTCTTTTGTGCTACTGCCCTCCTTTTCACTTTAAGCTCCGGATGCGTTAAAAATGTGGTCAACCCGGATGGGTGTAATGCTGCCTTGTTTAATGACGAGGTTAACCCGGCTCTGACGGCGTGGCAGGAGGCTGCATCGGCCTACTCCAATGACCCCACGCCCGCCAACTGCGCAGCTTACAAAGATTCTGGCCTGGCGTGGCTGGATGCCATCAGGGCTTACGAAAATTGTACCGTGCTCTATACCGCCAGTTGGCGAGAGGCAGTGGATGAGGCTAAGGCTGACCTGGAGGCAGAGCTTTGTAATTGATCAGCATATAAGGCGGCGCATACGCAGGTCCAATGATGGTTGGAAGGCAGAGCAGAGTGACTTCCCCTCATTGCTTACCTTCGCTTTCCTGATCAATCCATTGCCCTTATGCGCCTTCTTTTCGCCCTTTTCTTTTGCTTATGCCTGACGACGCTCACTGCCCAGCTCGACTGGGTCGCTGATCACCCGGGAACCATCACGTACACCCTCGATCTAAGCAATGTGCAGCAGCATGAACTCCGTATCACGGTCGAGTTCCCGGCCGTAAAGCCGGGAGTGTTTACGGTTAAGATGCCGCAGTCCAGCCCCGGGCGCTATGCAGTGCACAACTTTGCCAAGAACGTTTATAAGCTCTCTGCTTTTGATTCCGAAGGCTCCGTGTTGGATCTCAGTCAGGAAGACCTGACGGAATGGGCCATCACTGGCCACGACGGTTTCGTACGGCTGGAGTACACGCTCTTCGCTAATGGTGGAGACGGCACTTATTCCGGTATTGACGATCGTAAGCTGCACCTCAATATGCCGGCGAGCTTCCTGTACGGTGAGCAACTCAATGACCGGCCGGTCATGCTGCAAATCAAAGCGGGGCAGCGGCCCGGCTGGGAAGTAGCTACTCAGCTGGTAGACCTCGGTCAGCGCCGCTTCGCAGCGCCGAACTACTATTATTTCTTCGACTCGCCCACCATCGTTGGCGACATTATGCGCGGCGACTTCAGGGTAGAAAACCCCGACGGTAAGCAGCAAACCATCGAAGTGGCCATGATGCACGAAGGAAGCCAGGAAGAATTCGATGACTATCTGGCCTGGACGAAAGACATCGTGCTCGCCCAGCAAAAGGTATACGGCGAACTGCCGGACTTCGACTACGGCAAGTACACCTTCCTGTGCAGCTATAATCCCTGGATCGGAGGCGATGGTATGGAGCATCGCAATTCCACTATCTGCTCAGCGCCCGTTGGGCTGGAAAAATTTGCGAGCCGACTCATCGGTACCGTCAGCCACGAGTTTTTCCATTGCTGGAACGTAGAACGCATCCGGCCGGCCAGCCTGGAACCCTTCAGTTTTGACCACGCTAATATGAGTGGGGAGCTTTGGTTCGCCGAAGGATTTACGAGTTACTACGATGATCTTTCACTGGTCCGCGCCGGGGTGTTGAGCCTGGAAGACTACGCCAGGGGCCTGACCGGCCAACTCAACTATGTGTTGCTGCGCCCGGGAAGAGGCTACCGGAGCCCCGTGGAAATGAGCCAGCAGGCACCCTTTGTGGATGCTGCTACGGCAAATGATCCGGATAATTTCTCGAATACTTTCGTGAGCTACTATCCCTACGGAGCCACGGTTGCCCTGGCCCTCGACCTGACCCTGCGCGAACGGGGCCACAACCTGGATGAGGTAATGAAGCTAATCTGGAAGCGCTACGGTAAAACTGAAATCCCCTATCACATCCGTGATCTGCAACTGGCCCTCGGCGATGTCGTTGGCGATCAGCAGTGGGCGGAAGATTGGTTTGCCGATCATGTCTACCGCAGCGAATTACCCGACATCGGCGCTTTGCTGGACAACTACGGCCTGCAACTGACGCAGGCAGAACCAGACTCGGTTGGCTTCATGGGCTTGCGCCTGCGGGAGAATGATGGGGTGGTGTCCGTCCGCGGCGGTATTGCAGAAAACAACCCGCTCTACGCTGCCGGACTTGATGAAAACAGCGAAATCCTAAGCCTCAACGGGCAGCCGGTAACCTCCACCAAAGATTGGGATAAACTAACCTCAGAGCTGAAAATCGGAGAATTCTATGAGGTAACCTTCCGGCAATTGGGACAGGAGAAAACGGGCCGCTTTCAGGCGGCCTCCAGCCCGACCCTGCTTCTTTCCGTGGATGAAAAGCCCAACGGGAAAGCCCGTAAAGCGCGGAAGGCCTGGTTCTGGACGGAGTAGAATTGGTCTTTTGGTTCGTCGGTCTTTTGGGGCTGCCGAATTTGGGAGGTGTTTCAGGTGAAAGTATCCTGAAACCTGCTATAATTTGAGCCCGCTTACCCCAGCTGCATAGAAGGGTGCATCCAACGTGCGGCAGCCCAAAGAACCAACATACTAAATAAGGTCGCTGCGATAGGATTTTTCCCGGCGGAAAGTGAGCAGTACACCACTGGTTTTGCCGTGATCCCACATGTTGGTGGCCAGCGAGGTGGCGGAGACGAACTCCCAACCATTGCTGGCCGAATCATTGATGATTTTATCGAATGCCTCGGTGTCGGTAGCGCTCCGGAATTTGGTGGAATAGATAAGAGATTTATGCTCGTAGTTAGACATGGGTAAATGGATTTGCCAGCAAGATAGCTTAGCTTTGAACGCAGGAAAAAGTGTTCGATCAAAGCAAAGGAATAATCGATGAAGTCCGTAACGGCGTTATCCCTCAGATCATTTTGCCGTAATGGCCTGCTTGTAGCTTTAAATGACGACCCTAAGCTTTTCGTCCAGTAATCGAGCTTTTACCTGCCCATCTCCCAACCATTCTCCGTCCGCTTCCAGCTCCAGCCTGCCGCTGAGCGGGGTAATGTGAACGGAGGTAGCGGAGGTTAAGGTTACCCCCTTCACTTGTCCGATGGAGCCGGCGTAAAACCGCCAGGATTCGGCGATGATTCTCCAGGCCGACAGCCGCTGGGCGAAGGTGAGGGCCAGCGTCCTGGCCGTCGGCTCCGCCTGGGGGACTAAGCGCATTCCGCCGCCGCTGTAGCGGCCGATGCCGAGGTTAATGGTATGCACGGGGCCTTCCCACAGCTGCCCGTCGTAGGTGATGCGTACGGTCGGGGCCACAAAATCCCGCAGGAAAAGAAGCGTCAGTACCGGATAGATGAGCCGATGCTTAATGGGGCTCTTCTCCGCGCGGCGGAGAACCTCCGCGTCGTAGGCCATGCCCGCAACGTTGAGAAAGTAACGGACTTGGGAAGCGGACCTCGAAGCGTCCCGTAGCGAAGCGGAGGTACCTTCGAGCGTCCGCTTGTTTGATCCTGAGGTACCTTCGAGCGTCCGCTTGTTTGATCCTGAGGTGCCTTCGAGCGTCCGCTTGTTTGATCCTGAGGTGTTCTCGAGCGTCCGCTTGTTTGATCCTGAGGTACCTTCGAGCGTCCGCTTGTTTGATTCTGAGGGGTCTTCGAGCGTCCGCTTGTTTGATTCTGAGGGGTCTTCGAGCGTCCGCTTGTTTGATCCTGAGGTGTCTTCGAGCGTCCGCTTGTTTGATCCTGAGGGGTCTTCGAGCGTCCGCTTCAACCCGGACGCTCGAAGGTCACTGCGTGACGCTTCGAGGTCCTGGTATTGGTCGCTAAAAGAGAGTTGCCC
The DNA here is from genome assembly GCF_900110645.1 of Neolewinella agarilytica. Taxonomy (GTDB): domain Bacteria; phylum Bacteroidota; class Bacteroidia; order Chitinophagales; family Saprospiraceae; genus Neolewinella; species Neolewinella agarilytica. Next base: position 41,210 of record NZ_FOFB01000036.1, on the reverse strand, counting down.
AACGGCATGCTCAATGGTCTTTTCCTGTTCCAGCATCGTGAGCCAGTTTTCCAGCCTGCGGGGCGTTCGCAGCGTCCGCACCCAGTCATTACCGGAGCCCAGCGGCAGGGGAGCGTAAGTAACTTGCCCCAGCCCGTTAGCGGCAACGATGCCATTGAGAATATCGTGGTGAGTGCCATCACCACCTATACCCACGAGGTGAGTATGGCCCGCCCGTACGGCAGCTTCGGCCAGCGCTGCCAGCCCGGTTTCGGTCGTGCTCTCGGCCCAGCTCATGCCCGGTAGTGTGGCCTGTAAACGAGGTAATATCTTTTGCCAACGCCGCTTCGCCTTCCCGCGGCCAGCCGCGGGGTTTAGCAGGAAGTGCCACGAGGTGGAAGGTGCATCCATGGTGTTAAAGGTCGAGTTTTAGCAGCAATTCGTCGGGAGAAAGCTGTGCTTCCCATTTATTTTCGGACATTCGGCCAAGCATTGAATCCTTAACGGCTAATTTTTTTGGCCTTCACTAGTTCTGAAGACTGGTAAACATGAGTACACCTCCCATTATTGAAGTTAAAGACGTCCGTAAAGCTTACGGGGAAAAAGTCGCCGTTGACGACGTAACCTTCGCCATGCCGCCCGATGCCATCCTCGGGATGCTGGGACCGAATGGTGCGGGCAAGACCTCGCTCATCCGGATGATCACTACGATTACGGCTCCGGATGCCGGGCAAATTTTCTTTCAGGGTGAACCACTCAGTGGTTACCACCCGACGCAGATCGGGTATCTGCCCGAAGAGCGTGGGCTGTACAAGAAGATGTACGTCGGAGAGCAATTGCTCTATCTGGCCCGCCTGAAGGGGCTGGGCAAAAAAGAGGCTGAGGAAAGAGCCCGCGAATGGCTGGGGAAATTCAACCTGGAAGATCAGTGGTCGAAAAAAGTCGAAGAGCTCAGTAAGGGTATGCAGCAGCAGGTTCAGTTCATCGCTACGGTGATCCATAACCCTAAGTTGCTGATCCTCGATGAGCCCTTTAGCGGCCTGGACCCGGTGAACGCCACGCGTATGCGTACCGAAATTCTGCGCCTGAAGGAGCAGGGGACGGGCGTCATCTTCAGCACGCACCGGATGGAACAGGTGGAGGAACTCTGTGAGTATATCGTCCTCATCAACCAGGGCAAGAACATCCTGGAGGGAAAGGTAGCGGAGATCCGCCGGCAGTTTCAGGATGATAAATTCCACCTGGAATTCGAGGGAGATCTGCCGCCCGGCCTGGCTGGGCAGTATGAGCTGATTAACCCTACGCCCTCCGGCGTGGATATCCAGCTGCGCCCCGGCCAGAAGGCCAACGACCTGCTGCGCTACCTGCTCGATCACGACGTCCACATCGTCGGCTTTCAGGAGCTGCTCCCCAGCCTCAACGAGGTCTTCATCAAGCAGGTAACCCAGCTTGACCCTACGAATACGAACCCTTTTGACTCAGCGGAAGCTTAAGCTCACTGCTCTTATAACCCCTCTTTGCATCCTGCGGTAAGCGCCCTAAAATAAGTTGTTATGAATAACCTTTGGCTGGTCATCAAACGTGAATACATCACCCGCGTACGGCGGAAATCTTTTATCCTGGCCACCCTGCTGACGCCACTGGGGCTGGCGGTCTTTTTTGTGGTCGTGCAGTTTATTTTCAGCTACGAAAACGATGAGGTGAGCCGGATTGCGGTGGTCGACGATGGAGACGTTTTCAGCGGGCCCATCCCCGACGAAAAGGGACTCTTTTTTAAGTTCGTCGATGACGATGTCGAGACCATAAAAGCCGAAATACTGGAAGGCCAGGAGGGTGGCTACAACGCAATCCTGCACATTCCGGTGGTGAAAAACCCGCGGGCACGGGACTTTCGCATTGAATACTTCAGCGATGAACCGATGTCGCTCGACATGGAAATCGCCATTAAACGGCGGGTTGAAAAGGCCATGCGTGACTATAAAATCGGGCAGCTGGAGCTGGATAAAACTGCGCTGAAAGCGCTGGATACGGATGTTGCCATCCGGTCTAAAAAGATCACCGTCGCCGAGGGCGAAAACGAAGATACCAGCATGGCCGGTGTCGTAGGTGCGGGCCTGGGCACCATCATGGGCTTCATGATGTACCTCTCGATTTTTATCTACGGTATGATGGTGATGCGCTCCGTTATGGAAGAAAAAATGAACCGGATTGTAGAGGTGGTGATTTCCTCGGTGAAACCCACTACACTGCTGCTCGGGAAGATCATCGGAGTCGGTGCGGTTGGGCTTACGCAGGTGCTGGCCTGGATGGTTCTGATCCCCGGCGTGATCTTCTTGGTCACGATTTTCTTCGGTTTTGACGCCGACGCCGCTCAGCAAATGCCGCAGAGCCCGGACATGGACCCCGAGGAAATGCAGAGCATGGTGGAGCAGGTGATGGCCGGTGTGATGGAGATGAACTGGTGGGTCATCATCCCCTGTTTTATCATTTATTTTCTGGGTGGTTACTTCATGTACGCAGCCCTGTTCGCCGCCGTTGGTTCGGCGATGGGAGACGACCTCGGCGAAGGACAGAGTCTTACCATTCCGATCACGATTCCCGTCATTCTGGCGCTGTACATCATGATGGCAGCCATGCAGGCACCGAATTCCAGCCTGGCCGTTTGGTCCAGCTTTATTCCGCTCTTCGCGCCGATCGTGATGCCCGCCCGGCTACCCTTCGAACCGCCCGTTTGGCAGATCGTCCTTAGCCTCATCATTGTGGTCGCTTTTGCCGGAGCCATGGTATGGCTGGCGGGGCGGATCTACCGCGTCGGTATTCTGAACTACGGAAAAAAGAGCTCCCTGCGGGATATGGGGCGCTGGTTGTTCTCTAAGTACTGATCTGCCGCTGCGCAGCTAAGGGGTATTCGCGCGGAGGTCGTCGCAACAGCGTGCAGAAGAATACCTGAAAGGCAGATGGGCGCTGACCGCAGGTGCAGGGAAAGTTAAAGGAGCAGTGTGAACTGACCTGAGACTGTTCACTCTTCCTCTCTTTACACAAACAATAAGATCAACGTCAGCACAATCCCGCCAATGGTGAAGTACATCCCTTTGCGGAAAACATCCGTGTTGGGGCGGAACATCCAGAAGGCGGAAAGCACAAAAAAGAGCAGGGAAAAGCCGAAGAAGATGTTAAGGTAGTAGAGCGGATCGTTCGTCGTGGCCTTATGCAGGTGGGTCATCTGATTAAGGACGAAAGGGAGCTGCTTTTTGGTCTGTACGGCCACACCGGAGGCAGCGTTGTAGCTTCCTCCTTTGAAGTAATAGGTGTCCCCTTCAGAACGGTCTACGGTAAAGTCCTTGATTTTGAGTGCTTTGCCTACCTCATTAGCCGGCAGTTTAGTGGCGAGTTGCTGCTCCACCTGCACGTCCTTTTTCAAAAAATCCGTCTTGCGGAAAATCAGAACTATACCACTCAGGGCATAGACGAACATAATGCCAGCGAGGAAGAAGCCGAGGTAGCGGTGGATGACCCTCGCTTTGATGTTGATATCACTATTCTTTGCCATGGTATTTTCAATTGAGCGGCAAATATAGGTAGACTGAATCTAAATAGTGAAATCAGAGTTCCACTACCGCTGGCATCTCTCTGCTTTCTTCCCAGGCGAGAATGAGGCCTTCGATCTCGTCAGCAGAGAGGTAGTATTTTTTTAGCCGGCTTTTGTAGTGGGGTGGGAGGGTAGTGTGTTTCATCAGATATTCCTTGGTGGCCAGAATCTCCTGCCCGAAGCCGTGGTTGACGGCAATGGTGTCTGCCCGGCGTTCCGCTTCGCGCATGTACCTGGACCACAGAGCGTAGCCAAGTCCGAAGCTGATCATGCCCAATACTGGCCGGTTCAGATAGTCAATAATATGGCCCAGCTCATGCGCGAACCAACCGATGACTACCTCTTTAGGAAGTTCCTGTACACAAACGTGGCGGGTTACTTCCAGGTGGTCACTAAAGTCGACCCGGTAGTGGCGGGTAGCCCGCCGGAAAAAAGAACAGTTGAACACCGGCTGAGCACGCATCGTACTTCGCTTCATCGATAGTTTTCGCAGATAAATATTTCTTCCCTTCAGCTCAGGGTATGCTGCAAGGGTCTCTGAAAACCATTCTCGTAAAAGCGAGCTTTGAACGTTTTGAAAAATAACGGGAGTTTCCTTTGGGGTCATACTTTAGGTAACGGAAATTATCCGCCTGGTGTTGGTTTTTTTTTAACCTGGCCGAACATCCAGATTTGGGCTCGCGTTTAAAGGGGTGTAAGCAACTGGAAAACAGTTCATTAGTCAAAACCTTAATAAAACTATCAATTATGTTACGCTACGCCATCATCTTTTTCGTCATTGCTATTATCGCCGGTGTTCTCGGCTTCGGCGGCATCGCCGGTGCAATGGCAGGAATCGCAGAAATCGTCTTTTATATCTTTCTGGTACTGCTTGTTGTCAGTCTGTTATCTGGTCTTCTGAAAAAGGCGTAGATGCCCGATTGCCGGATCACCGCTTAAATGAAATTACCTGAGCGAAACTGCACCTGACTCGTAGTCAGGTGCAGTTCCAACATTAGCCAAAAAACCGTAATGATGTCTTCTGCCTTAAGTAAAATACTAACCCTTCTGTTTTTCCTTGCCCTGGGAGCTTTTTCTCTGCTGGCGCAAGCTGACCAGGAGTCCCCCTATAACGTTAACAGCCCGACCACCAAAGTGCCGGTCGAATGGTACGAAACTCCATTCCTATGGTTAGGATTGATCGTTTTCATTTTGATAGGCGTGCTGTTCTTTCTCCGTAAAGGAAAGTCAGCCACCACGGGCCGTCTGCATAAGTATTAGACGCATTCCGAGAAAAAAATAAGCCCTTCTTTGCAGATGCAGAGAAGGGCTTTTTCTATGAGCCGTCCATCGGACTCGAACCGACGACCTATTCATTACGAATGAATTGCTCTACCAACTGAGCTAGGACGGCTTATTTGCGGTGCGCAAAGATAAGTGAAAGAGTTAAATAGTCAAACAGTTTTAGAGTCAAAAAGTCTTGGAGCAAATCAGCTATGGTCTTGGGTGTCTAATAGCCTGACCTACGGCTTTGAGTTACAGGCTTCTGTCGATAGGGTTTTAGTTGAAGTCGTTGAAAAGACGCATACTCTCATTGTATTCAGGTGCGTACTTGTCCCCTTCACCTGCTTCCTAAAGAGACGTAAAACCAAGTCTTATTGGTGTATTCAAATTTTATCATAGCACCTTTTGGTTGAGCGTGCCTCTCCCTCGCGGCAGCCACTATTTGATTCCCTGACTCTCTGACTGCTTGACTCTTTCACTTATCTTTGCCCCCGCTTATGACCAACCAGACCAAAGAAATCGCCCGTCGCCGCACCTTCGGCATCGTTGCTCACCCGGATGCAGGTAAAACTACGCTCACCGAGAAGCTGCTGCTGTTCGGTGGTGCTATCCAGGTAGCCGGTGCGGTAAAGAGCAATAAGATCAAGAAGAGCACGACCTCCGACTTTATGGAGATTGAGCGCCAGCGGGGTATCTCCGTTGCCACTTCGGTGATGGCCTTCGACTATGCGGAGAAGAAGATCAACATCCTCGACACACCAGGGCACAAAGACTTTGCCGAGGATACTTACCGGACCTTGACGGCAGTGGACTCCGTGATTGTGGTCATTGACGTCGCCAAGGGCGTCGAGGAACAAACCGAAAAGCTCGTCGAGGTCTGCCGTATGCGCAAAACCCCCGTCATCGTTTTCATCAATAAGATGGACCGGCCGGGCAAGGAAGCCTTCGACCTGCTCGACGAAGTAGAGCAAAAACTCAAACTTCCCTGTACGCCCCTGAGCTGGCCCATTGGCATGGGAGAACGCTTCAAGGGTGTTTACAACATCTTCGAGCAACGACTCGTACTCTTCCGCCCCGATAATAAGCAGGGCCGCCCCGAAGAAACGATTGAGTTCGATGATCTGGCGGATCCGGAACTGGACCAGCTGGTAGGCGAAGACGCCGCCGAAGAGCTTCGCTCGGAAGTGGAAATGATCAACGAAGTCTACCCGACCTTCAAACGGGAAGAATACCTGGACCAGACCATCAGCCCCGTTTTCTTTGGCTCCGCTGTGAATAACTTCGGCGTAAAGGAACTGCTCGACTGCTTCGTCCAGATTGCCCCGGAGCCCCGCCCCCGGAATGCGGAAGAGCGGGATGTGCTGCCCAATGAAGATAAATTCTCCGGCTTCGTGTTCAAGATTCACGCGAACATGGACCCCCGCCACCGCGACCGGATCGCTTTCCTGCGTATCTGCTCGGGCACCTTTGAGCGAAATACCAACTACCTGCACGTACGCCAGGGGCGCAAGATGAAATTCGCTAACCCCACCAGCTTCATGGCGGCGCGAAAAGAAGTAGTGGACGAGGCCTTTGCCGGCGACGTTGTCGGTCTCTACGATTCCGGCAACTTTAAAATCGGAGATACCCTCACGGAAGGGGAGGAGTTGCACTTCAAGGGCATCCCCAGCTTTAGCCCGGAGCAGTTTCGCCGGGTATACAATGGTGATCCGCTCAAGTCAAAGCAATTGGCGAAGGGCATCGATCAGCTGATGGACGAAGGCGTTGCCCAGCTTTTTACCCGGGACGTAGACAACGCCCAGATCATCGGTTGTGTCGGTGCACTGCAGTTCGACGTCATCCAGTACCGCCTCGAACATGAGTATGGCGCAACGGTAAAGTACGAGCCCATTAATCTGCATAAGGCTCTGTGGGTAACGGCCAACAGTAACGAAGAACTCCAGGCCTTCAAAGAGCGCCGCCGCCAGCATATCGGTCACGATAAAGAAGGCCGTCTGGTCTACCTGGCCGACAGTGCCTGGACGCTGCAGATGGCCCGCGATAACCATCCGGATATTCGCTTCCATGAGACTAGTGAACTTTAGGCAGGGTGCAGGTTGCAGGGTGCAGGTTGCAGGTTGCAGGTTGCAAGGTGCAAGGTGCAAGGTGCAAGGTGCAAGGTGCAAGTTTGGCAAAACCTTGCACCCTGCAACTTGCAACCTGCACCCTTAAAAAAACGTTAAACACCCCATTCACACCCCATGATTTTGGCCTTTGGTCAACAAAGATTACCTTTGGGTGTCTACAATAGAAGCGCATTTACATTCTTTCATCATTTTTTAGCGCTCTACATACCTTTTCCCCGCAAACATTTGACAGTTAGGTTCATCGGGTTTTCGTTTTGGAAGGCCCGGATATATTCACCACATAATACTGTATGTTTAAACGCTTTTTGTCTTTATCTCTTTCCATCGTTGCGGTCCTCTTCATGAGTAGCACTGGTTTCGATGCCAACCGCTTGAATTCTCAGCTGAGTGTTAGCTCGGCGTTCTTCATGCCCATTCCTTTTGAAGCTCCTGCTGAACTCAAGGAAGTTGCTTTTCCCGTTATGGAAGAGCCAACTGCCTCCCTCCGTAGTTTTCAGGATGAGTCACTGGAAGCAAGTATGAAGGCTAAGATTCTGGCCCACCCGGTTTGGTCTAAGCTTTACCGCAACAAGAAATTATCTCTTGGTCTTGTGGATATGAGCAACGAAGACCAGCCTCGCTTCGGCACCCTCAACGGCCGTCATATGATGTATGCCGCAAGTCTTCCCAAGATTGCGGTGCTGGCTGCTGCTCAAGACGCCATCGAGCGTGGAGAGCTGAAAGAAACCGCTGCGGTGAAAGCCGATATGCGACTCATGATCGCCAAGTCTAATAATGCCGCTACAACCCGGATGATCGACCGCGTAGGCTTCGAGAACATCGAACGTACCATGACGGACCCCAACTACCGTCTCTACGATCCCGAATTCGGAGGAGGATTGTGGGTAGGTAAGCGCTACGCCGCTGGCGGCCGCCGTTACCCGGACCCCATGCGAGGAATCAGCCACGCTGCCACCACCGAACAGATCTGCCGTTACTTCTACCTGCTCGCCAACGGAGAGTTGGTGAGTGAGAAGAGTAGCGCCACCATGATGAGCTACCTGGTTGATCCCGCTCTGCACCACAAGTTTGTGAGCGTGCTGGACCGCGTAGCCCCCAACGCCAAAGTATACCGCAAGTCTGGTTCCTGGTCCGTTTTCCACGCTGACGTGGCGATGGTACAGGGCCCCGAAAGAAATTACATTATGACTGCCATCGTCGAAGATCCGGACGGTGAACAGATTATTCGCGACCTGGGGCTTGTCCTTGACAAGCTCGCCCGGTCGTAGAGCTTTGAGAGGTTGATCTCAACCCACAATACACATGACTGTTGTTTGCCCTTCCCGCCTGGCGGGAAGGGCTTTTTTGTGGTGCACTTCCCTGGCTTTCTGCCAGGAAGTTCAATTGTCAGGCGACCTTTCTAAAATTATTATTGCGACTTTGTTGCAATAAAGCGAAAAACTCCGCTACCTTGCGGTCCTAAATACAAGACCAAATGAAAAACCTTAGATTAATTCCTTTCCTGTTTGCATTCAGCATCCTCCTGTTCACCTTTGGCTGTGAAGACGACGATGATCCCATCATCGAGAACGAAGAAGAGGTGATCACCACCGCTACGCTGACGCTTTTCCCTAACGGTCCGCAAGAGATGGTCACCCTTGGGTTTTCTGACCCGGACGGAGAGGGAGGTAATGCACCAACCTTCACTACTACCGGACAGCTGATGGCTAATGCCAGCTACCGCGGCCAGATGGCTTTTGGCAACGAGGAGGGGAGTATTGTTTCAGAAATTGTTACGGAAGGTGCGGAGCACCAGGTATTCTACGTCAGCGACGGCGGAGCCAGCCTGAGCTTCAGCTATGACGACGCTGACGCGTTCGGCGATCCAATCGGACTGGTAACCATGCTTACTACGGGTGACGCGGGTACGGGAACCCTCACGGTTACCCTGCGCCATGAACCCACCAAAGGAGCCATGGGTGCTGCCATCAATAATCCCGCCGCTGCGGGCGGATCCATTGACGCTGAGATTACCTTTGATATCGAACTGCAGTAAATGCTAAAGTCCGTCGTCCCCTACCGCCTGATGCTTTGTATCGCCCTGCTGTTAGGCGGGGGCGCGGACGCGGGTGCACAGCAGGTTGGGAGGCAGGGGCAAGCCGGCTGTCAGCTTACCCTCTCCGGCTACCTGCTTAGTGAACACGACGAGGAAGCCCTGGGCTACGGCACCATCTATGCCGAAGGTGCCGGCCTTGGTATTCAGGCAGACAGTGCTGGCTACTTCGAGTTTACCGGCCTTTGTGCCGGTTCGGAGGTGCTCCGCTTCAGCCATTTGGGCTGCGACGGCAAAAGCCTGGCAATTGATCTGCAGCGGGACACACAGCTGACGGTCTACCTGCACCACCATGATAATTACACGGAGACGGTCACCATCTCCGCCGCCGCGAACGCTACTTACTCCCGTGAACAAGACCAGCAGGCTACGGGGCAACTCTCCGATGCGCTGGAACGGATCACGGGGGTAAGCAGCTTACGCAGCGGTACTTCGGCCGCCAAGCCCGTCCACGACGGGCTCTTCGGCAATCGTCTCAGCCTCCAGAACAACGGCATCGCCCAGAGCGGGCAGCAGTGGGGCAATGATCATTCCCCGGAGATTGACCCCTGGGTCGCGGCCTACGTCCGCGTGGTAGAGGGCGTTGAAGCCCTGCGCTATGCCGGCCCCACGGTGGCGGCCACCGTGCTGATCGAACCTGCGCCCCTGCGGGCTAACGGTGAGGCGGAGGGAAAGGTCGGCTATGGCTTCCAGTCCAATGGCCTCGGGCATGTGCTCAACGCCAGAATCGGGGACAGTGGAAAGAAGACAGCCTACCGCCTGAGTGCGACAGGAAAGCTGCGGGGAGATCAGCAAAGCCCGGACTACTACCTCCGCAATACCGGCCGCCGCGAAGCCAATGCGGCGCTGCAGTTTGCCCGCTTTCACAACGAACGCTGGACGAGCCGGCTCTACTACTCCCTCTTCAATGCGGAGATTGGGGTTCTCCGTGGAAGCCAGGTCGGTAATCTGACCGACCTTGAACTGGCCATCGGGCGGGAGGAGCCCTTTTTTACCGAAGAGGAATTCTCCTACGACGTCGCCTCTCCCCGGCAGACGGTGACCCACCACCTGCTCAAAGCGGAGACGGAGTTTCGTCCCAACGAAGAGAATCGCTTCACCTTACGCTACGGCGGACAGCTCAATGACCGGAAGGAGTTTGACGTCCGCCGGGGTAGCCCCGACGACCGGGCCGCCCTAAGCCTCCTGCAATGGACCCACCTGCTGGAAGGATCCTGGCATCGCGAATTGGGCTCCGGCCGGCATCTGGACGCGAACGTGCAATACGATTTTGCCTTCAACGATAACCAACCCGGAACGGGGGTGCTGCCCCTGATCCCGGATTACAACGCTAACCGGGCTTCCGGATACCTTGCCTACCATTACGAAAAAGACCGGTTTCAGTACCATGCGGGTCTGCGCTACGACCGGCAGTTCTACGAAGCCATCACCATTACCCGCAGTCTGCCGCGGGTAGTGGAGCGTTTCGAGCACGTTTTCCAAACCTTCGGCGGAAGCCTGGAAGGTCGCTGGCGGACGAATGATCGCCTGAGCATTACCGGCGGCCTGACCCTCCGGGAACGTGCCCCCCAGATCAACGAGCTTTACAGCAATGGCCTGCACCAGGGCGTTAGTGGTATTGAAGAGGGAGATCGTACGCTGCAAGCTGAGCGATCGCTGAAAATGACAATGGGGCTACAGCTGAACGGAGCAGGCTTTAGCCTCAAAGCTACGGGCTTTGCCCAGCCGATTAGTGACTACATTTTTCTGGAGCCGCAGCCAGAGTTTCGGCTTACCGTCCGTGGGGCCTTTCCTCTTTTCCTTTATCGTGCGGGGGATGCTTTCCTTTATGGCGGAAGCTTTCAGAGCTGGTGGCAACCCCGCCCGGATTGGGAAGTGGATGGCCGCCTGGCCATCGTCCGGGGCCGCAACCGAACGGAAGGGAGGCCTCTGGTCTACGTTCCTTCGGATAACCTTCGCCTCGGCGTTAATTACTACCCCGCAGAGCATTGGAAGCTACGGGCAGAAGCTTTGTTTGTTAGCCGGCAAAGCCGGCTTGATCCCGAGCAGGACTTCCTCGTGCCACCACCCGCTTACAGTTTGCTGGACCTTAGCCTGGAGCGGGAAATCCCCCTGCCTTCTAACCGTTCTCTGCACCTGCGCGCCGCCGCCCAAAACCTTTTCAATACCCAATATCGGGATTATCTGGACCGCCAGCGTTACTTCGCGGACGCTTCCGGACGTAATGTGGAACTGAGAATTAGCTACGAGTGGTAAAATAAAAGAATAAGTGCGAAGGATTTGACATTCCTGTGCGTCAAAGCGTCAAACCTTTGAATCGCTCCGTTGGAGCATCTTAAATACTTATCTAATGCAAAAGTTTTTTATGCTGATTTTTTTAGTCAGCGGCTTGATGACCACTTCCTGTAATAGTTCAAAAGCTACGGCTCAGACTCCTGCGAAAACGAACACTGAAGCCACCGACGCTCGTCGTGCGGGCGCCCGGCAAGGCCGTCCCGGCCCGGATCTTGACGCCATGGCGGCGCAGCTTGGCCTGGACGCATCGCAAACCGTCAAGTTCAAGGAGATAACCGAGCGCTACGCTACCCAGGCCCGTGAAATGCGTGAATCTGCTGGCGGTGACCGCCAGGCCATGCGCAGCAAAATGGAAGCAATGCGAGCTAACCAGACCAAAGAGATGAGTGCCATCTTAACCCCTGACCAGCTGGCGGCCTACACTAAAATGCAGGAAGAAGCGGAAGCCCAGCGCCGCAATCGCGGAGGCCAGGGTGGTCGCCCCGGAGGCGGTGGTCGCCCAGGTGGTGGTCGTTAAAAAATCGTTAGAAACGAATTTAATTTCAATATTGATGTGTCGTTTTTCATTTGTTACCGTCATAGCCATGAAGCGAATTGACAAGAACTACGCTGAGTGACTAATGCTATGAACAGCTTTTTTAAGTGGTTACTGTGAACAACGAATATTGAGGTTATGAACAACGATTTTTCCAGACTGCTTTTTGCAGTTGCGTTAATTACCATTTTTATGATAAGCCCGGTGAATGTCCAAGCGCAGGCCATTCATCGGGCCAATGTCGAACAACTGGCTGAAAGGCTGGAGTTGGACGACGATCAGGCAGAAGCTCTGCAGGACATTCAGGATACTTACCTGGAGGCTTATAAAAAAGTCCGCAAATCCAATAAAAAGAATAAGGAGCACGCGCTGGCCGATCTTGGCATGGCACGCGCTAACCGTGAACGGGCGATCCTTGATCTGCTATCCGATGCACAGAAGGATCAATACCTTGAAATTCGCGAAGAAGAAAAAGCGAAGATGCGGCGCCGGCACCGACCGGGAGGGAAGTAGTCTTCTTGTAGTGCTTGTAGTCTTGTAGGCTACCGCACTTTACAGCTGTCACAGGCGGCAAGTTTGTGACAGCTGTACTTTTTCTCCAACGCTTCCAACGAGCGGTAGCTATATCAGACTACCGATCTACCAGACTACCTACAGCCTCCTCCGTTGCCGTCCCGTCAATTCATTGACTTGACCAATAATGGCGTAAAGGTCTCGGTAACGATATCCTTTTTTACCGATTTTACCGGCTAGTTCAGGGCTGGCGGTAGACAGGAAGTCGCGTAGAATGCGCTTAAACCCTGCTCGGGGAACGGGTAATAACTGACCTTCTCCGTAGCCGATATAAAAGGTGGGCGGAGGGTCAGTGTAGAGTTTGAGCAGGCTATCGTCTACCCAATGATTTTCATTGTCGGGTAAGCGGTAGAGCCGTAGCGTTCGGCCATAAATCTCCTCGCGCAGGAAATACCATTGCCCGTTGTGAAAGCGGCTGATGTACCGAAAACTTGTGCCGTCCTTACTAAAGCCGAAGCCCCGCACGAGCATCGGGTGAATGGAGTAGATGTCTCCAAAGTCATTGGTAAAGGTGATGTAGTTGCCCGAAGGGCTGTACTCAATCAAGTTGAAATAGCCGGTTAGCTGCAGGCCGTCGCGGGTGAGTAAGAAACCACGAAACTCGCTGGCACTCAGCGTTGCAGAAAGGGCTAGCAGCAGGAAAAGAGAATAGAATTTACGCATAGCTGATGATCGGGTGCGAACTCAAAATACGAAAAAGCTGGAAGTGGTTCAGCTTAGGGGGGAAGTAAATGGCTTTCTTGTCGGGGATTGACGGTTGAATACGGAGGGCTGCTTCGCAGCGGTGGTGTTTGCGCGCGGAGATCGTGGAGGTTAGAGAAGGGCGGAGGGCTGCTTCGCAGCTATGTGACACGTAGATCACAAAGGCACAAAGGGCACAAAAGAGATGGCCAGTCCTACCTAAGAAATAAGGGAGCCACGGCTCCCTTCAGGTCAACGTAGGTGGGGAAGTTGCGTCGGTAGACGTAGCGGCGTTGGCCGCGGTAGAGGATGGTGGTGGGCAGGGAGCCCGTCCACACCCGATCAATGGTTTTGCCCCAGGCTGGGTCTTCGTCGGTGAGGATAACCGCGTTCAGGGAAGGGGCGTGTTGCGCAAGGAAAGCCGGGATGCGCCTGATGGCGCTTTCCTCCGTGTCCAGGCTAACGAGGACGATGCGCAGGGGATCTCCCTGGTGTTCGCCGGCCAGTTTTTCCAGCAGTGGGATTTCCTCCCGGCAGGGCTTACACCAGGTGGCCCAGAAGTTGATGACGTAGGCGGTGTCTGTTGACTGATAAAACAAAGGTTCCAGCTCCGCGAAGTTATCGTAGCGGGTGGGGGCATCGGCGGAGCCGAGGCGGGGAAGAGGAGCGTCAGGTTTGGGCGCGGGGCCGCAGGTGCAGAGTAAGGTTAAAAGGAGTAAGGGGGAAAGGAGACGGGAGAGGAGTCGCATGAATGGCTTGGCTAGGAAAGGTAAACGGCGGAAACCTTAATTGGATGCGAAATTATGATGTATTCCGGAGCTTTCTTTGGCAAAATCATACTTGCACCGTACATCAGCCCTTGCCCGGATTAACCTGACAGCCGCATCACTGTAAGTACAGAAAGGTTGAGTGCAGATTGATTTTCATTTCGTTATTTAGATTTATTCTCAACAAATTCAAAAATTGCTTGGACATGCGGGTAGGTCGCCGTTACATTTGCGCTATTCTTATTTAGACCAAATGTAAACAATGAAATCAGCTACTACCTTTCTTCTTGTCTTTCTTCTACTGCCGACCGTTTTGTTGGCGCAATTTGAGCAGGTCATTCAGGGGCCGGGTTATGCTTCAGCGGTCTACGTTGACTTGCAAGGGGGCACTTCTTCAGCGGTTTCGCATACGAGTTGGGACATTGCCTTCAACGTAGGCGGACGCTCCTCCGGAATTCTGGTGAACGAGGGCGTTGCCTCCTCCCAGGCCAATCCCTTACTACAAGTGGAACTTTACGCTGGTAGCGCAACGGATTTTAGTACGGCAGATACCAACCAGGTCGTTCAACGGCTCTACAACGGGGAAGGCAGTTGGGACGATGGAGGCTTCAACGCCATTGCTGACCCCGGCAACCCTTTTGACCTGGGGTGGGGAACTTACAGCCCCGCCACCCAGACGGTTTTCGGCTCCTGCGTATTCTTTGTTGCCACCCGGGACGGAGCATACCACAAGGTCTTTGTGGAGTCTCTGGCGGGTGGGGTGTACACTTTTATTCATGGCCCACTTGGGGGGAGCACTTCGGATACGGTAAGCATTGATAAGGCGGACTTTGTCGGTAAAACTCTGGCGTACTTTTCTTTTGATGATGGCGTCCTTGACCTGGAACCAGACAACTGGGACCTGTTATTCACCCGCTACGTAACGCCTTTACCCGACGGGGAAGGAAATATTCTCGACTATACGGTTACCGGCGTCTTGCAGAACAAAGATGTCAGCGTGGCTAAGTTGTCTGGTGTCGATCCGGAAACTGCTGTTGCGCCAGCTGACGAAGCAGCCTTCTCTGATTCCCTAGCTACCATCGGTTATGACTGGAAAAGCTTCGACCTCAGCACCTTTCAGTGGTCTGTTCCGGATGATCTGGTATACTTCGTCCAGACGCCGGACAGCCTCTACCGGATGCAGTTCATCGATTTTGAAGGGAGTTCTACCGGAGTGTCTACTTTTCGCCTGAGTACCGAGCAAACCACGGCTACTACCACTTTGCCGGTAGGGATCGACCAAAGCCGCATTTACCCTAACCCTGCTCCGGATCAAGTTACTCTGGAAGTATCCGCTCGCCAGCCCGCTGAAGATCTTCGTCTGGAGGTGATAGACCCTGCTGGTCGAACCCTCACGGCATCCCGCGTCCGCGCCCTCAATACCGGCCTTAACCAAATAGACGTGCCGCTTACTGACCTTCCGGCGGGTCACTATTTCGTCCGCCTCAGCGGCAGCACCGGCGTTCTTACCCATCACCTGATCAAGCAATAATCATGAAGTTCTTACCAATACTTTTCCTCCTCTTTGCAGGGCTGAGTGCCTGCAGCCCGGCAGCGGAATCTGCTGCTGCCGATAGCGAGCCGGGCACTTCGGATACTCACCGCATTGTTTCCCTCAGCGGAACACTAACGGAGTTGCTCTACGACTTAGACTTCGGAGACCAGCTCGTTGGCGTAGACGTTACCAGCACTTATCCGTCAGCGGTAAACGACGTGCCGAAACTTGGCCACGTCAGCCAGTTGAACGTGGAAGGCTTGCTCGCCTTACATCCTACACTGGTGTTTGTGGCGGAGGAAGCAAAAGACAAGCCTGCCCTTAAAACTCTGGCAGATGCAGGAGTCACCGTCGTGCCGGTAACCATGTATCCGACCCTGGATAATGCCGCCCGCGCTGCCACCGTCCTTGCCCGCCATCTGTCCATCGATGAACAAAAAATAGCGGAATACACCGCCGGGATTGAAAAAGACAAACGCGAACTGGAAGAAAAGCTGGCCGCAAACGAAGGCGAACGGCCAAGGGTGCTTTTCATTTATGCGCGGGGAGCGAGGCAGTTGATGGTTGCCGGCACGGATACTGAAGCCGCCGCCATCATTGAGTTGGCCGGTGGGGAAAACGCCATCCAGTCCTTCAGTGATTTTAAACCACTCACCCCCGAAGCACTGGTTGAAGCTGCCCCCGAATTTATTCTGATGTTCACCTCGGGCCTGGCGAGCCTTGATGGTAAGGCTGGCTTGGCTAATATCCCTGGCATCAGTCAGACACCTGCTTTCCAGCACGACCAGATTATTGCCATGGATGGTCATTACCTCCTCGGTTTTGGCCCTCGTGCCGCTCAGGCGGCTGGTGAGCTGGCCGGAAAACTTCATAACCGCATAAGCAAGTAATTCCGTGTCTAGCCACTCCATTCTTCCCGTCCTGTTGTTCTTGTTGCTTGCCCTTGCTTCGGTGAGCGCAATGGCGACCGGGGCTTATGACCTCAGCTCCGCTGACCTGTGGTTGGCGCTTACCGGACAGGCCGCGGAGTTGGAGCAATTTTTGGTGTGGCACGTTCGCTTACCCCGTTTACTTCTCGCCATTATCGTTGGCTCAGCGCTGGCCATTACCGGAGCGGCGACCCAGGGGCTGTTTCGCAACCCACTGGCAGAGCCCACCCTGATTGGTGTTACCAGTGGCGCCATGCTTTTTGCCGTGGGAATGTTGGTTCTAAGCGCTCGCTTACTGGCATTTTTCCCACTCTGGATCCAGCAGGTCAGCGTCAGTCTGGCGGCTTTTTTGGGCGCATTGCTCACCACTGGCATCGTTTACCGGCTGGCTGCCGGCAGGGGGCGGTTGAATGTGGCGACCATGCTGCTTGCGGGTATCGCGATTGCTGCTCTGACCGGTGCCATCACGGGATTGCTCATTTATCAGTCGGACGAAAACGAACTGCGGGACATCACTTTCTGGTCGCTCGGCAGCCTCAGCGGAGCCAACTGGACGCAGGTCGCCATCGCCGCGCCCATTGTGTTGTGCGGTAGCTTTTTCCTGCGCCGGGACGCCCTGGCCCTGAACGCCTTTCTGCTCGGAGAACGGGAAGCCGCCCAGCTGGGGTTTTCCGTTGAAAGAGTGAAGAAAAGGGTAATCGTATGGACGGCGCTGATCGTAGGCGTCTGCATTTCGCTCACGGGCCTGATTGGCTTTGTTGGTCTGGTCATTCCCCACCTTTTGCGCTTGTGGATGGGAACGGATTATCGCCGGTTATTACTTTATTCTGCGTTGCTGGGGGCGAGTTTTCTGCTATTGGCGGATACGCTTTCACGAACCATTGTAGCGCCGGCGGAACTCCCCATTGGCATTCTTACTGCCCTCGTTGGCGCGCCTTTTTTCCTTTGGCTACTCCTGCGTGAGCGCCGTAAAACCAATTGGATATGATGCGAGCAGAAGGAGTTGGCTTGCGCCTGAACGGTAAGGAAATTCTACACGGTGTCAACTGTACGGTTACTCCCGGCCAGGTAACGGTCGTGATGGGTAAAAACGGTGCGGGAAAATCTACGCTGCTACAAATAATGGCCGGGCAGGTATTTGCCGGTAAGGGCTCAGCAGCGGGGGGCGCGGTCGCAGGTGCAGTGTGGTTAGACGAAAGAGCCATGCAGGACATTGCTCCTGCGGATCTGGCCGGTCGCCGGTCGGTGCTTGCACAGTCGGTGCAACTCGGGTTTCCACTGCCCGTAGCCGAAGTCGTTGAACTGGGTTGCTACGGCCGCTACCACCAGCTAACGGCGCTGCAACGAAAGCAAGCGGTAGACAATTACCTCGACCTGCTCGATCTTAATCCGCTGCGGGACCGGTCATTTCTCACCCTCTCTGGAGGAGAGCAAAAACGGGTCTTACTGGCAAAATGCCTGCTTCAGCTCGACGCTGAAAACCCCAACCTGACCACGAACCGCTATTTGTTACTCGATGAACCCACCGCAGCCCTTGACCTGGAGCAACAGTACCGCTTTGTCGACCTGGCCACCCGCCTGGCCCGGGAACGGGGCCTGGGGGTACTGGCCGTTCTTCACGATCTTAACCTCGCGGCGCGCTTCGCCGACCATCTGCTATTCCTTCGGGATGGTAAGACCGTCGCCTCCGGGCCTCCTGCTGAGGTTTTAACCAAAACCATCATTCAAGCAACCTTCAACGTGGACTGCCTGATTCAGCCTCACCCCTGTTTCAACTGCCCACTCATCACCACTTTGCCTTATGGAAAACCAAACATCGCACCTGCGTGCGCGCCTTGAAGAAACTACGAACTGAAGAGCCTCGCCTTCGTGCGCGGGACCAGGCCGAACGCCTGGGCGTCAGTGAAGCCGAACTGCTAAGCCTGGGCTTAGGTGAAAATGTCATCCGGCTTGAGGGGGACTTCAAAGAACTGCTCAAAGACGTAAAACGGATGGGCTACGTGATGGCCCTCACCCGTAACGACCACGTCGTCCACGAGCGGAAAGGAGTTTATGACAACCTGACTTTCTACGGAGGAGCGCACAATATGGGCGTGGCCGTAAACCCCGATATTGACCTGCGCCTGTTCATGAATGAATGGGTGTATGCACTAGCGGTAATTCTACATCGGGAAAAGGGAGGAGACTTGCACGGCCTGCAGTTTTTCAATGCACGGGGAGAAGCCGTCCATAAAATTTACAGTACACCGAAAAGCGATATGCAGGGGTGGGCCTATCTGGTGGAGAAATACCGCGGTGCTCAGGAACCCATCATGATCACGGACCGTAGCCGCCCCGTCCCGGACCCGGAACAGCCCGACTCGGAGGTAGATGAGTCAGCCTTTCAACAGGATTGGCTCGACCTGAAAGATACCCATCAGTTCTTCGGCATGCTCCGGAAATACGGCCTGAGCCGTACCCAGGCACTAAGGCTGGCACCGGAAGGCATGGTGACGGCGGTGGATAATCTTTCCGTAGAGTTTGTCTTGAATACCGCCGCGGAGCGCGCCATACCGATTATGTGTTTTGTGCATAGTGCTGGATGTATTCAGATCCATAGCGGGCCGGTTAAGCAATTGAAATGGATGGGCAAATGGTTTAATGTGTTAGACCCTGCTTTCAATCTGCATCTCGATACGGAGGCTATTTCTTCGGCTTACGTCGTACGGAAACCAACGGATGACGGCATTGTCACCAGCCTGGAATTATTCGACGCTGAAGGCCAGATGATCACTTATTTCTTTGGCGCCCGTAAGCCCGGGCAACCGGAGCTGGAAGGCTGGACGGATACTCTCGAGGAACTCGCAATTTCTTCGCTTTCGGCATCCACTAAATAATCTGTTATGGCTCACCACGATCATCAAGCAACCATACTCCATAAGGATCAGTACGGCTACCTGGTCTACTGCCCTAAGTGCTATGGTTTTCAGATTGCTTACGGTACCTTTTTTCTCAACCAAAGCCTGGAGGATATGGAGTCTTTCACCAGCACGGTCAACCGCTATTACCACAAGTACGGGCTTCGTAAGGATCGAAAGAGACGGGATGTCTATCTCGAAACGCCTTATGCCGGATTTGGCATACTGCTTTCTTCCGAAGACCTGGAGCGGCTCAATACAATGCTTCAGAACGGGCTGCTGATTGTGCAAGCCAGAGATCGCATTTCACAACAATAGCTACTCCTCCATGAAGCAGCTTATTTTATGCTTATTCTTTTCGGGAGCCGCCGTGTCCGTCATCGGAGCACAAGCGGATAGCCTCCTTTTGTCCGTCAACCTGAAGGACATCGTTGTGACGGCTGAGTACGCACCAACGGAGGCCCGAAACGCCATCCACAAAGTGACGGTGCTGACCCAAAAAGAATGGCGTGAACAGGGGATAAGTGATTTGTCGGAATTACTGCAACGGCAACTCACGATGCGCGTAAGCCCAGACCCTATTCTCGGTAACGGGCTGTCGATACAGGGGCTTGGCGGGCAGAACATACAGGTTATGATCGACGGCGTGCCCGTGATTGGCCGGCTGGGGGGAGAGATTGATCTGACGCAGCTCAATCTGGCGCGGTTCAGCCGGGTGGAAGTGATTGCCGGGGCGCTTTCTGCCCGCTACGGCAGTGATGCTGCTGGCGGCGTCATTAACCTGGTTACCGCCAGGGAGCAAGCCGATAAGTGGAAAGCGGAAGCCGGAGGCAGGTACGAAACAGTTGATCTTGACCGGCAGTTTCTGCGACTGGGCAGGCAGCTGGGGAGTTTTCAAATCTATGGCGGATTAGATCGGTACAGTGCCCGTTTCGGCTCGGTTGACAGCCTGCGGGCAGGAGCCTCCACGTGGAACCCTAAAGACCAGTTTGGCTATGATATTAACCTCCGGTACCAGCCCTCTGATTCCCTCAGCCTCCGGTATGGCTATCGATCCTTCTCAGAGACCCTGACTTTGTATGGGGAGGTGCGTCGCCCGGAATTTCTCCCTTACGTTGTGGATCAGATATTTGACACCTGGAGGGAAGATCACGCCCTGTCCGTCAACTATCGCCTCTCTCCGAAGCTCAACGCCGACCTTACGGCCGGCTGGAACACTTTTGATCGCCACAAACAGACGCAACGCCGCGACCTGGAGCCCGACACGACCAGTCTGGTCATTGACGGACAGGACACGACTCGCTATACCGGTAGTCTGCTCAGGCTGAGTTTGTCTGCAAAAGACGGTATGCGGGGTAAATTAAGCGGACAGATTGGGCTGGAGTACCGGAGAGAGTCCGGCGCAGGAGGAAGAATCCTAGATACGGCTTCTTTATCGAATGAACCGGCCATCAATAATCTGGCTGCGTGGATCGGGCTTCGCTATCGCCTGCAACGCGACTGGACGGCCGAGGCAACCGTCAGGGCAGGGTATAACAGTCGCTACGGACACCCCTTCGTTCCCGCCTTTCACCTGCTGTGGAAACCTTCTCCCGCCTGGCGATGGAGACTTGGCTATGCTGCTGGTTTCAGAGCGCCGGCTATTCAGGAGCTTTTCTTCAGTTTCATTGATGTCAACCACTACATCATCGGTAGCCAGGAACTCACCGCTGAGCGCAGTCATAACTTCCGCCTGAATGGGGAGTGGTCTGGCAACAAGAAATGGCCGCTGGCCATTAGTGGAGCCATTTTCTACAATCGCATCAGTGACCGGATCACCCTGGCGGACGTAGCCGACGGCCGCTTCTCCTACGTAAATCTGGAAGAGTACCGGACGCACGGTGCTACCGTGCAGTTTGTGTATACACCTAACGAACGGTGGACAATCACCACTGGTGATGCCATGACCAGACTGCTCAATACACTGGCTACTCCCGAGAACGAATCTCCAGAATTTTTATCGCTGGGCGAAGCAAACAATCAGCTAAGCTACCGTTTGCCAAAGGCTCACCTGAGTATCCGCTTAGATCACCGCTACGTGGGCCGGCAAGACCGTTATCAGGCCGGAGCTGATGGCCAACTCAGCCAGGGGTTCATCGGTGATTATCACCTGTTGCACGTCAGCTTGAATAAGGGCTTTCTGAATAACCGAATTCAGCTGACCGCTGGCGTGAAAAACCTCCTAAACCGAGACCGGGTGCCCGTTACTGGTGGCACGGGCGGTGATGCCCATACCGGTGGTTCGGCGGGGCAGTTGATTGATTTTGGAAGAAGTGCTTTCCTGGGGCTCACCGTCCGTTGGTAAGGCATCCATAAAAAGTGGCGGTAGTTAGCAGAAGCACAGAAGCCCCTGCTTACCGATGTAAGCAGGGGCTTCTGTTTTACAGCACTACTCTTTTTAAGCAGCAAACTGATTGCAACCAAAGTCGGCACTCGTAATAATTCCGGTGCTCTGCGCGGAGGGGTTCTGGATAACGGGAAGTACGAACTTCATACCACTATCGGTGAGCACTTCGCATTCGCCGAAGTTGTCCTGATTCTGAACAGCAGGCGCATCGTTTTCCCAGTGGTTACATGATTTACAGGTGGACTCCATAATAGCTAAGATTTTAATTGTTATAAAAATTAGAACTGCTATTTAAAGTGGGGAAATGAGGTGAAGGTTTAGTTTATCTGCGGCATTCATCTAATTTGTAAAAAGACTAAATAGGTTTGTGGGGTGAATTGCCAAATTATTGTTTGTCGAATGTGGCGGGAATAGCTGCTTCCTGTCCATAAACGAGTATCGTGGAGAATTGACGGCAAGCGGTGTGAGAAGAGTGAATACTTCAGCGGCGCGCACGCAGGTGCAAGGGGAAGTCCGTGGGAAGCAGGGAAGAGCTTGTTGAGGGGGATAGTTACTAAGTTCACCCATATGTACGATTAGTTAAATAGTCAGGCAGTCAGGCAGTCTGAAAGTCAAATAGTCAAGCAGTCAAGCAGTGCTTCCCTACGAGCGAAGCGAACATCCCCTGCGGTAGCTACTGCTTGACTCCTTGACTGCCTGACTGTTTGACTAAACTGTGGAAAACTATTTGTTGGAAAAAGGCGTCTCCTTTGTACCTTGTGAAAACGATCCAGTAAGCTATCCCCTATGCCAGAATTTTGCCACCTCCATTGCCACACTCAGTACTCTTTGCTCGACGGTGCGTCGGAGATCGGGACGATGATGGACAAAGCGGTGGCCGACGGTATGAAGGGCGTGGCGCTGACCGACCACGGTAATATGTTCGGGGCCTTCAAGTTTGTCAATGAAGCGCGCAAACGGAACATCAAACCGATGATCGGCTGTGAGTTTTACCTGGTGGAAGACCGCCATAAAAAAGCCTTCAGCCGGGCGGCGGGCGAGAAGGACAAGCGCTACCACCAGCTGATGCTGGCCAAGAACAAAAAGGGCTACCAGAACCTTTGTAAGCTCTGCTCCATCGGCTACATCGAAGGGCTATACGGCAAGTACCCCCGAATCGATAAGGAGCTGATCGAGAAGTACCACGAAGGGCTGATCGTGACGAGTTGCTGCATCGGTGCCGAAATCCCCCAGCTGCTGATTGCGGGTAAGGACGAGGAGGCCGAAGAGGCGCTGAAGTGGTGGCTCAACATTTTCGAGGACGATTACTACATCGAGATTCAGCGGCACCGGGGCATTGATGATATTGACCTCGGCAAAGACCGTGAGGGGCGCACGATCTATTCCGGCAAAAGCCAGGAGGACATCAACGTGAAACTCATGGCCCTGGCCATGAAGCACAACGTGAAGGTGATCTGTACGAACGACAGTCACTACGTCGAAGAAGAAGATTATCAGCCGCACGACCTGCTGCTCTGCGTCAACACCGGCTCCCTGAAGGAAGACCCGAAGCGGTTCAGCTTCCCCAGCTCTGACTTCTACTTCAAGAAGCAGATCGAGATGGCTAACCTCTTCCACGATCATCCGGAGAGCGTGGCCAACACGATGGAGGTTTACGATAAGATTGAAGTGCTCACCCTGGCACAGGACGTACTGCTGCCCAACTTCCCCATGCCGCCGGAGTTCGCTACCCAGGATGATTACCTGCGCCACCTCACCTACGAAGGGGCGAGGAAACGCTACGGTGAAATCAACGAAGTAACCCGCGAACGGCTCGACTTTGAGCTCGACGTCATCAAGGCTTCCGGCTACCCCGGTTACTTCCTGATCGTGCAGGACTTTACTACCGCCGCCCGGGAAATGGGCGTGAGCGTAGGCCCGGGAAGGGGCTCGGCCGCGGGCTCTGCCGTGGCCTATTGTGTCGGGATTACGAACGTGGACCCGATTAAATACGACCTCCTGTTTGAGAGATTCCTCAATCCGGAGCGGGTGTCGATGCCCGATATTGATATTGACTTCGACGACGTCGGCCGCCAGAAGGTGATCGACTACGTGATCGATAAATACGGCCAGGAACAGGTTGCCCAGATCATCACTTACGGCACGATGGCGGCTAAGTCTTCCCTGCGCGATGTTGGCAGGGTAATGGACGTACCGCTCAGCGAAGTAGACCGCGTAGCCAAATCTTTCCCCCAGCAGCTCGGTGCCTCGCTGCGCGATGTACTGGCTGATGGCGACATTAGCCCCAAGCTGAAGGGCAAGATGAACGGCGAAGACGTGGATAAAGCCTACGCCTTCCGGGAACTGGCCGAACAGCCCGATCAGATCGGGGAGATGATCCGGATGGCCAAGAAGCTGGAAGGCTCCATCCGCAATACGGGCATCCACGCCTGTGGCGTGGTGATCACCCCCGACGACGTAACCGACTACGTGCCCGTTACGGCCGACAAGGACACGGGGATGTACGTCTCTCAGTTCGACAACTCCGTCGCCGAAGACGCCGGTCTGCTGAAGATGGACTTCCTGGGCCTCAAAACCCTGACCATCATCAAGGACGCCCTCCGGATGATCAAAGAAAACCATGGCGTCGATATCGACGTCGATGAGTTGCCACTGGACGATGAGAAGACCTACGAGCTCTTCCAGCGCGGAGAGACGAACGGTATCTTCCAGTACGAGTCCGGCGGGATGCAGAAGCACATGAAGAACCTCAAGCCGACGACCTTCGACGACTTGATTGCCATGAACGCCCTTTACCGCCCCGGCCCGCTGGAGTACATCCCGGAGTTCATTGAGCGGAAGCATGGGCGGAAGCCGATCGTGTATACGCTGGATGCCGAGGAACAATACCTGAAGGAGACCTTCGGTATTTACGTCTATCAGGAGCAGATTATGTTGCTCTCGCAGTCCATCGCCAATTTCTCCAAAGGCCAGGCCGACGTGCTGCGGAAGGCCATGGGTAAGAAGAAAAAGGACGTTCTGGATAAGATGTATCCCAAGTTCGTCGAAGGCGGAACGGCCAACGGCCACCCCGAAGAGAAACTGGGCAAAATCTGGAAAGACTGGGAAGCCTTCGCCTCCTACGCCTTCAACAAATCTCACTCTACCTGCTATGCGCTGGTGGCTTACCACACGGCTTACCTCAAAGCGCACTATCCGGCGGAGTACATGGCTTCCGTACTGACGCATAACAAGTCAGATCAGGGAAAAATGAGCTTCTTCCTGCGGGAGTGTAAACGGATGGATGTACCGGTGCTGCAGCCTGACATCAATGAGAGCCAGGCTGACTTTTCGGTAAACAAAGACGGTGCTATCCGCATCGGGATGACCGCCCTGAAGGGGGTAGGGGAAGGCCCGGTGGAAGCTATTCTGGATGCCCGTAAGGAGGGAGACTTTGAGTCGGTCTTCGATATGCTGCTGCGCATCGAGCCCGGCTCGGTTAACAAGCGGGTGCTGGAAGCCCTGGTGGACGCCGGTGGATTCGACTGCTTCGAAGATATGCACCGGGCGCAGTACTACGCTCCTACGGACAAGTTCGACTCCTACCTGGAAGACGCCGTTAAAACGGCCAACGGAACCCTGGCCCGGCAGGCGGAAGCCGCCAGTAGTCTCTTTGCTGAAGTGCAGGATGAAATTGCCGTAGAGCCCCCTAAGGCGCCGGACGCAAAACCTTACCTGTTACCCGAAAAACTGGCCAGAGAGAAGGATGTAACCGGTATCTACGTTTCCGGCCACCCGCTCGATGGCTACAAGCTGGAAATTGATAACTACGTCACCTGCGGTCTGGCGGACCTGGATCCGCGCAAGTACGGTCGCAGTACGGTCAAGCTGGCCGGTATGATCGTTGGCGCCCGCCACCTGGTGAGTAAGAACGGCAATGGCTGGGGCATCTTCGAGCTGGGAGACTACGATGACACCATTGAGTTTAAACTCTTCGGAGATGATTACCTCAAGTTCAAGCACGTGCTCATTCAGGGCACAGCTTTGTTCCTGACGGCTACCTTCCAGAAGAAATGGCAGAGTGAAGAGCTGGAACTTAAAATTTCCGAGATCAAGCTACTCGAAGGCGTCGGGGAGGAATTGACCAAGGCCATCATTCTGAAAATGCCGCTCGAAGAGCTAACAACGGCCAAGGTGGTGGCGCTGGATGAACTCTGTCAGCGCTTCCAGGGCGATGCCAAACTCCGGATGGTCTTTTATGACCGCGAGCAAGACTCTAAACTCAAAATGTTCTCGCTTAAGCGCATGGTGCTGGCCGATACGGACTTCGTCAAAGAAATCGAAAAAATGGGCATTAAGTACCGGTTGGAAGGGGCTTAGGTTTGAAGCAGATGATTTAGTTTCTGAGATGGTGCTGCGCTGAAATTCAAGACAACAGCGCCCGGAGGTAGCAGCGTCTACCGAACTACCGATTACCTTTGTTCCATGAACTTTCAACCTCTGGACATCCTTCACGAAGGCCGCGGCTACGTCGTCATTAACAAGCCGGCGGGCATTGCCACGGAACGGAACTTCAACAATGACACAGTGGAGGCGCGCGCGCAGGTGCAATGGAAGAGACCGCGAAGCGTAAAGCAGGCATTTGTGGGCATTGTTCACCGGCTGGACCGGCCGGTGAGTGGATGTTTGTTACTGGCCAAAAACAAGTCTACGCTCGTATTTCTGAACAAGGCCTTTGAAGAAAAGAAGGTGGACAAAACGTATTGGGCACTGACGGAGCGGCCACTGCCGGCGGAGGCCGGCAAGCTGAAACACTTCATCGCCCGGGATAAATTCGGTCGGAAGGCCATCGCCGCTACCCGGCCCATACCCGGTGCCAAAGAAGCCGTGTTGGAATACCGATTGCTCGAAGGGCACGCTGACCGCTACCTCTGGGAGATCAGGCCCATCACCGGCCGCTTCCATCAGATTCGGGTGCAGCTGGCTACGGCGGGTGCGCCGATCATCGGAGATTCGACTTACGGCTCCGGGCGCATCTTTCAGCCGAACTGCATTTGCCTTCATGCCCGAAAGCTCGTTTTCCCTGATCCTAATGCTCCGGGAAAGATAACGGTGGAAGTGGATGTGCCGGAGTGGTGATTTTACCCATCGGATGGACTTTTGCCCGACTTCGTCAGGTCAAAAGATGTAACGGATGAGGAAATCATCCGATTGCCAGAGAACAATTAGGCGTACCTTCGCCGCCATGGAAGACTCCCCCAAAAAGCGCCGTGCCCGCACGGTCCGTAAACCCATTGCACCGCAGGCGAAGGACCGTGGCCCACAGCCAGGTTCGTTGAATGAAAATGAGTTGACGACGGCCATCGTCAGTAAGCTGTCCGCGAAGCATAAGTGCCAACTGGACCCGACGCAGTTCCGGATCGATGAATCATTGGTAAAGGTCGGGGCGATGAACGCAGCGGCTGGCTTTGCTTTCGATATTCACCCGAAGCCCGGACCGCTTAATTCAGGGGTGAAACGGCGGATTTGTCAGGATATTCTTAAGCTCAGCCTCGTCAAAACGTTCTACAAGACGACCGAGGATCGGGATGTTACGGTAGCTGTTATCCTTGGAGATAAAGATGCACTGGATTCCTTTCAGGGCATCACCCATCCTACCTGGATGAAGCGGGCAGCGGATATGGCGGGTGTTGAAGTCCGCCTGGCGGACTAATGGTCCGGGAGGTCCGTCCGGTCGCAACCCCTGCTCTTTGAAAAGCCAGGTGTGCACCTGCGCCCCGGCGCCCTTATCTTAGTAAGTCTTAAACTCTCCGATATGCCCGTACGTCTTTCTCTTCTTTTTAGCCTCCTCTTCTTCTTCAGTGCCTGTACCCGGCCCGTAACGAGTGACGGAAAAAACGGCCTTGATGAACTACAAGCAGCCATGACCGGCAGCTTCGACAGCTCTGCACAGGCGAGCTCCGATGATAGTTACTACAACATTTTACTGCACATGGAGCCGGTGTGGACGGACAGGCCGGGGAAATATCTTTACGTAGAGCAAGCCGTAGCGGACGCCGCCGATAAACCCTACCGCCAGCGTATTTATGGTCTGGAGCAGAAGGGGAGGGGCTTCATTAGCCGCGTGTATGAACTACCCGACCCGGACCGTTTCATCGGCGCTCATGAGGATCCTTCCAGGCTCAACGCCATCTCCCCCGAAGATCTTATTGAACGTAAGGGCTGTGCCGTTTACCTCAAGCCGGATGGCCCCGGAATCTACCGGGGAAGCACCAAGAAAAAACGTTGCAAAAGTACGCTTCGCGGGGCTACCTACGCCACCAGCCGGGTCTCCATCACGGGCTCTTTTGTCCAGAGTTGGGACCAGGGCTTTAATGATGCCGACGAGCAAGTGTGGGGCGCTACGGAGGGAGGATATATGTTTTTTAAGAAGTAGACGGTAGAACGGTAGATGGTAATCGGTAGACGGTAGACTGTAGTCGGTAGAGCGGTAGTGCTGTAGGCGGTAGCTTGTAGAGCGGTAGGCCACAGATTTATTTTCTACCGTCTACCGACTACCACACTAAATTTGTTCCCTATCCAGGAAAGTCTTACCTTTGCAGCCGCAAATTTTGCTTTACCCGATCCAAGAGATCCTTAAAGGCTATTATATTATGGCAGTTTATCTCCCCAAAGAAAAGAAAGAAGAAATTTTCGCTAAGTACGGCGGCACCGCTAAGAACACCGGTTCTACCGAAGCGCAAATCGCACTTTTCACTTTCCGTATCCAGGAGCTCAGCAACCACCTGCAGCTTCACCGCAAAGACCACAGCAGCCGGAAGGCACTCCTTACCCTCGTAGGTAAGCGTCGTCGCCACCTGGCCTACCTGCAGAAAAAAGACCTGATGGGTTACCGTAAGTTGATCGCAGAACTCGGCATCCGTAAGTAATCAAGGTCTGCAAAGACAATTAAAAAGCCTCATCGCGATACTCGTGATGGGGCTTTTTTTGGTTGCGAGTTGCAGGGGGGGCACGTTGCAGGTTGCGCGTGAGTTGCAAGTTGGGAGGTACAGGTACCCCTGCAACCTGAAACCTGCAACCTGCAACCTGAACCCCTGCAACTTGAAACCTGCAACTTGAAACCTGCAACCTGCAACCTGAACCCCTGCAACCTGAACCCCTGCAACTTGAACCCCTGCAACCTACCCCAACGAGAAAAGCCTCCCTCACCGAAGTGAAGGAGGCTTTTTCTGCGTGATCCCTCTGGGGCTCGAACCCAGGACCCTCTCATTAAAAGTGAGATGCTCTAACCAACTGAGCTAAAGGATCAAAGTGCTTTTCTACAAAAGCGACGCAAAGGTAAGTCGGTCATTAAACCTGTGCAAGCAGTTGACAAATTAATTACAGCAAATATTTCTTTGCGGGGGTTCAACGGCTCGATTAGCCTAAAGGTTGCGAAAATTATGGTGTGCCGGGCCAAAAATCTATTCTTCTTCCCCATCGAAGGGAATCAGTAGCTGTACGCCGTCGGGATTTTCCCGCTCGAGATTGGAAACGTTGAGGCCAAGGAGGCGGACGACGGGGACATCTTCAATGTTTTCGTCCAGGAGTTGGTAGGCAATTTCTTTAAGAGCGGAGAGGCTGCGTACTTCTCCGGAGAAGCTTTTGCTGCGGGTGTGGATGATGAAGTCGGGAGATTTCATCTTGAGGGTGATCGTCCGGCCGTAATTATCGCGCTCCTTGAGGTAGGAGAAAATTTTTTCGGCCAGCCAGTCCAGTTTGCCGCGCATGATGGCGCGGGTGGAGACATCCTCAGAGTAGGTCCGCTCCGCCCCGACACTTTTGCGGATGCGGTTGGGGTTGACGGGGCGATCATCCAGCCCGTTGACAATTTTGTAGAGGTGACGTCCCATTTTGCCGAAGCGACTGGCCATTTCTAACTCCGAGAGCGCCATCAGGTCGGCTCCGCTGCGGAAGCCCATCCGCCCCATTCGCTCAGCGGTTTTTTTGCCCACTCCGTGGAAGTCTTTGACGGGGAGGCTGGCCAGGAAAGCAGGGGCTTCTTCCCGGGTGATGACCTTCATGCCATTGGGCTTATTGATGTCACTGGCCACCTTGGCCAGGAACTTATTAAAGCTTACCCCGGCGGAGGCGGTGAGCTGAGTGGTTTCGTAGATCTCCTGGCGGATGGCTTTAGCGATGAGGGTGGCGCTGGCCGGACCGCGTTTGGGCTCCGTGACGTCCAGGAAGGCTTCGTCCAGACTAAGTGGTTCTACAAGGTCGGTGTAAGACAGAAATATCTCCCGTATCTGGTGGGAGACTTCTTTGTAGCGTTCAAAATTGTGCTTTACGAAGATGAGGTGTGGGCAAAGGCGTTTAGCCGTAACGCTGGGCATGGCGGAGCGTACGCCGAATACGCGGGCCTCGTAGCTGGCTGCAGCGACGACTCCCCGCATTTTGCTGCCACCTACGGCAATGGGCTTTCCGCGCAGCTCGGGGTTGTCCCGCTGCTCCACACTAGCGAAGAAGGCATCCATGTCGACATGGATGATCTTTCTTGCTTTATTGGGGGGGAGCCGGTTGGCCTTTCGCTTCCATTTCATTCATCAGCTCCTCGGTGTCAGCCGTGAGGTCATCTAGTTTACGCTTGGCCTCGGCGGAGGGTTCACCTTCACTTGAGTTGAGTAACTCTTCGAGGGCAGTTCGGCGGTCGTCCAGCTCACGAAGTTGCTGGAGAGCGTCGGAATCGCGGAGAGCGTTGGCTTTTTCTTTCAGGGTGGAGTAGAGGCCGTCCAGTTTCTCGATGGCATTGTCGTACTTGCCTTCTTTGAGTTTGTCGCGCTCGCTTTTGAGCAGGTCCCAGGCATCCCGACCGAGATCCCTGGCTTTGCCGACGATTTCCCGGCTCTGGGCTTTCTCTTCGGCATCCCCGAACATATAGTTGTAGCCCAATAAGCCGAGAACGACCAGAACTCCAAGTTTTAATAATGTCTTTATCATGCTGCAAAAGTTTAGGAGCTAAGATAAGAGGTTTTGGGCTGCAGCGTCAAGGGCTTTACTTTTTGGGCAATGCCCAATAGCCACCCGATTCCTTTCTGCATTCTTTTTAATTTGGTGGAAGACTGCGGAACGAATGAAAACCCTTTCTCTTTTCGACAAAGCGATGCTACATCCAACTCTCCCTCGCACCTGCGGTCCCGCGCCTCAAATAGTTACTGCAACCAATGCGCCCGAAACCTGCCCTGGCTAAATTCAAGCGCGGGTGCCGGAAGCTTAAAGGAGTCCAGAATGCCCAGCAGAAGTCTGACGCCCCTTTTTTTGGTAGGGATGCGGCTGAAGTAGATGTCAGGGCTCAAATACCACTGGCGGTACCGCTGGTTGGGATAATTGAAGCGCTCCCTGCCTCTTGCCCAGGTATTACCGTAAGCACCATAAACATTCTCTACGCCATAGCCGAGAGAAATGTTGAGCCAATGGGGGATCTTGCTTTTGGGCAAAAAAGATCTGGGGTTAGCGCTCAACCAATAGGTTTGAGCGTTATAGTCTTTCAGGTATTTTTCGAAAAAATTGGTTCCAAATCGCTCCCGGCTGATGTCCCCAAGATTAGACATTGCCCCGTTTTGGTTAATAATGGGGATGTCGGGGTGTTGGCGAAGATCACTGGATACCTTGATGAGGATGCGTTGCTCGTGCCATAAGGCATCCTGAGCTGCAAAAACGACCGTACCCGTCAGGTTAGCGCCTAGATCCGACCAGCTGAAACCCCATTCGGCGGAATAGCCGTCCATGACCTCAATCGTTGCCTGGAGCAAATTGCCGACCCCCATAGCCGTATAGCGGGCTGCAGGCCGCTTAAGCCCGGCCCAACGCAGGCCAGAGAAAGAATAGCGGGTGAACATATAGGCGGTAAACATATGGCCGGCTTTATCCATCTGGTTCCATTGGGGCCAGTCATTAAAGCTGTGGAGGCCGGTCATGTCAAAATCTGAATACCAGGTTTGGTACAGCCCGATGGAAGCCACACCATAAAGCGCAGTACCCGTGCCGGCGGCAATGCGGAAGCGCGATCGGTTAAAAGTAGAGTCGGGCCGCAGCCAGTTGTCCTGCGCCGTGTGGGCCAGTGGGTCCCGTAAGGTGAAATCTGTCAGTTGGCCATGCACCAGACTTTGGCTGCCGCCAAAGAGGAAGAGAAAGCAGATTAAACGTACGGTTGCTGTCTGAAAGAATATTTTTTCCTTCAAAGTGAAGTTTTTTACCCCTGAAAAGTAGGTTTTTTCAATATGTTCATGGCCTTTTTTATTTATTTTGAGAGGTTTGATTTTTGTTTAAAAAATTGATTTTCAACTTTTTATGAAAAAACGAGTAGTGTTTTTTTGTCCAAAAAAGTTTGCGTTTGTACATGGAATCACTTGATTATGGTTGCACATTTGTAATGTCGAAAGGGGGAAACGCCCACGACACCACTTACAATTCTACTCCCATTAAAGATTCAGAGGAGCTATTCAACGACATTTTTCAGGCACAAACAGCCTTAATCTCAGACGACATAACATAAAGCGAATTACTTGTAACAATGGCACAAACTAGCCGTAATCTCAGAAAAGGAAAGCGAATTCATTTTAGGCACAAGCCGTAATCTCATAGAAATAACGACAACGGAGGATTAGCCCTCCAGAAATTTGGTATGTAGATAGCCTCTCAAAGCTCTTTTTTCGAACCGGTCGGCCAATCGCTGACCGGTTTCTTTTGTTTACGCCGTAAGGTACGGGAAAAGCAGGGGTACCGCTGTATCGAATCTGACTTGCTCTGGACAAAGCTCCAGTCTTTTTTTCAAAATCTCTTCTTACCTTCGCCGCCGATAACAGGGGTGCCCACTCCGGAGTCCTTCCGGAACGGCTGAGATTATACCCTTTAGATTTTTTTAATCAGGAACCTGCCCGGGTAATGCCGGGAAGGGAAAAATATTCTCGCGATGATGCGATTTCTATTCTGCGCCGCCCTGGCGCTGGCTTGCTGCGGTGGGCTGATGGGGCAAAAGACGATTAACGGTATTGTGTTTTCAGATGAAGGTGACCCTATGTTTGGCTTGTCAGTCCTCATTGAAAATACGAATATTGCTACCACTACTGACATAGACGGCAGGTTTACGATGACCGTGCCACAGGATCAATTGTCAGGCTTCTTATCCATCAATACGGGCTATTCGCCTAGTAGAATAGCCATAAGCTCGTTTCTGGATGGGCAGGTTTTAACGCTTCAGTGGACCGAAGCAGGCTTAGTGCCCTTCTATGCCGTGGATGAAGTAACCGTAACCGCTACGCGAGCAACCTCATTAACTCCCGTCACCTACACCAACGTTACCAAAGAAGAAATCCAAAAGCGCAACCTCGGTCAGGACGCGCCTTATCTGCTGAAGTGGACGCCCTCCGTGGTCGTCAACTCCGACGCTGGTACGGGGACGGGCTACACCGGCATCTGGATCCGGGGCAGCGACCCGACGCGGACTAACGTGACGATCAATGGCATACCTTATAATGACAGCGAGAGCCAGGGTGTCTTCTGGGTGAACCTCCCTGACTTTTCCAGCTCGGCCGACAACATCCAGATTCAGCGCGGGGTAGGAACGAGCACGAATGGTGCGGGGGCCTTCGGGGCAACCATCGACTTCAATACCAATCAAATCGGCGAAGAGCCCAAACTTAGCCTGGACGGTAGCCTGGGCAGCTTCGGCACCCGGCGGGGTTCGGTAAACTACACTTCGGGCTTACTGGGCAATGGTCTGAAGATCGATGCCCGCTTCAGCAAGACCTATTCTGATGGCTACGTGGATCGGGCTTCGGCGGACCTGCAGGGATACTACGCCGGCCTGACGTATGTGGGCGCGGACGCAGGTGCCGTGTGGCGGTTTAACGCCTTCGGCGGCAATGAAGTCACCTACCAGAGCTGGAACGGGGTAACCCAGGACGAGATCAATGAGTTCGGCCGGACCTACAACTCCGTCGGTACCGAAAAAGAAGGCGAACCCTACGACAACGAAGTCGATAACTACCGCCAAAACCACTACCAATTACACTACAACAACGAATTCGGCGGCAAGTGGAGCCTCGGGCTGAGCGGGCATTACACCCGTGGCCTGGGCTACTTCGAGCAATATAAGGCGGATGAGGATTTGGCCGATTACGGCATCTCGGGCACTATGAACAACACCTCCGACCTCATCCGCCGCCGCTGGCTCGATAACCACTTCTACGGTACGGTATACAGCCTTCGCTATCGCCCCTCGTCATTGCTGGACATCACCTTCGGTGGCTCCGCCAATGAGTACCTGGGCGGTCACTACGGCGAAGTAATCTGGGCCCGGGAAGCCGGAGACTCCGAAATCCGCGACCGTTACTACGACAACGACGCCACTAAGCGGGACTTCAGCAATTACCTGCGGACCAACTACCAGGTCGCCAACGGCCTCTCCGCCTACGTCGACCTTCAGGTTCGTCACGTCAGCTACGAGTTCCTTGGCTTCGCCAATGACCTGAGCCGGATTGACGAGACGGCCACCCACACCTTCTTTAACCCCAAAGCCGGACTGCTCTATCAACTTCCCGGCGGCGGGCAGGCTTACGCCAGCTTTGGTGTGGCCCAGCGAGAGCCCAACCGAAACGACTTCACCGAAAGCCCGGCATCAGTCCGCCCCCGCCCTGAAAAACTACTCAACACGGAGATTGGTATCCGTCGTCAGCAGGGAAATCTGAACTACGGCGTCAACTTTTACCACATGGCTTACCAGGATCAACTGGTCGTGACCGGCGAACTTAACGACGTCGGTGAGCTGGTGCGGACCAACGTAGCGGAGAGCTTCCGCCTCGGGCTGGAACTGCAGGGCGGCTACCGTGTATCTGACGATTTTACCATTGGCGGTAACCTGGCCCTGAGCCGCAACCGGGTGAAAGCTTACACGGAATTTCTGGACAGCTACGACGAAAACTTCGGCTGGCTCGGTCAGGATGCCGTAGAACGGGAAGACACCCCGCTGGCCTTCAGCCCTTCCGTTGTGGGTGCACTCGACCTGAACTACCGGATGGTGAATACCCGACTGCACAAGCTGGAGGCTGGCTTGCAGACTAAGTACGTCGGCGAACGATTCGTGGACAACAGCGGCACCGAAGGTGCCGCCCTCGAAGCCTATAACTACACCGACCTGCGCCTCAGCTACAGCTTCGACTTTGGCGCACGCCGTGATGTCGCCCTACCGGAGTCACCCATGAACCCGGGCGCAGACCGGACGATGCCCGCCAAGCGGGGGCCGAAATTACGCCTGACCCTGCTGGTCAGAAACCTGACCGATCAGCTATACGTCTCCAATGGCTGGAGCTATCGCTATAACTTTGCTGGTGAAGAAACCCTGCTCAAGGGTATGTACCCACAGGCGGGTCGAAACGTATTAGTTGGTCTGGGCTTAGATTTCTGATGTAACCTCGATTCGGAGAGAACCCGGAACGCTTGCAGGTCCTTTCAGGACGCTACAAGGTCCCTGCGTAGAAATGGCAAGGACCTTGTAGCGTTGCGAAGCGACCTTCAAGCGTTCCGGTGCCGAAGCCCCCGGTTTTGTAATATCCCGGAGCTTTTGTAAACCAAGCCCCATGGCAAATGCGTTACTTTTGGACATCCCAAATGAATCGTAGCGTGAAAAATTTTCTTCTTTCCTTCCTGATCATTCTGGTGGCCTTTGCCGCTGGTCGATACCTTTTCCCTGCTTCTCCGGTGTTTTCCCTTGCACCTGCGGATTCCGCTAAGCCCGCCGAAGTGTCAACGCCTGCTGAAGTAGCTGCTGAGCAAACGGTCTCTGCAACGGAATCACCAGTGATTCAACAAACGAGTGCGCTGGCTGCTGAAAGTCTGACGGATGAAGAAGCAACGGCCTATACCGACACCGAGCTACACACCATCCGGCTCTTTGAGGATGCCTCTCCTTCGGTTTGTTACATTACCACGAAGACACGGCAACGGAGCTTTTGGTCAAGGGATGTTTCGGAGGTGCCTTCCGGCTCTGGCTCCGGCTTTGTCTGGGATGAAGACGGCCACATCATTACCAACTATCACGTCATTCGTGGTGCTACCCAGGCGGTAGTCACGCTGGCTAACGGAGAAAGTTATCAGGCCAGCCTGGTGGGGGTTGCCAAAGAGAAAGACCTGGCGGTTTTGAAAATCGAAGCCTCCGAAAGAGAGCTGATCC
This sequence comes from Neolewinella agarilytica, assembly GCF_900110645.1. GTDB lineage: Bacteria > Bacteroidota > Bacteroidia > Chitinophagales > Saprospiraceae > Neolewinella > Neolewinella agarilytica. The sequence continues at coordinate 5,376 of NZ_FOFB01000036.1, read as the reverse complement.
CCATTCCCGTTGGTTCCTCCGAAGGGATTCGGGTCGGGCAGGCGGTGTACGCTATCGGTAACCCCTTTGGCCTGGATCAAACCCTCACGACGGGCATTGTTTCTGCGCTCGACCGGGAAATCAACAGCCAGGCGAACGTTCCCATCAAAGGTGTCATTCAGTCAGATGCTGCCATTAACCCCGGTAACTCCGGAGGGCCGCTGCTGGATAGCAAAGGCCTGTTGATTGGGGTGAACACCGCTATTTACAGCCCTTCCGGCGCATCGGCGGGTATCGGATTCAGTATTCCGGTGGACGTGGTTCGTTACGTAGTACCCGACCTGATTCGATATGGTGAAGTACGACGGGCAACGGTTGGCGTCGAGTTCCGACAGCTTCGCCGCGGAGGCGGACTGATGGTCTACGACGTAACCGCCAACGGGCCTGGCCAGAAGGCTGGCATCCGTGGCCTTAGCCGGGACAATCGGGGTAACTGGGTGCTCGGAGACGTGCTGGTAGGTATCAACGGGAAATCAATCACTAACAACACCGAGTATTTCCTGGAAATGGAAAAGTATGACCCCGGAGAATATGTTACGCTCAACCTGCTGCGGGATGAGCGGGAAGTTAAAGTTGAGGTTCAGTTGGGGAGTACAGTGGAATAAATGGGCTCCAGCCTCGTAGCGAACGCCAGAGGATGATCTATGGCTGGCGATAAGAAAAACTGGTTCCACGGGGTAAATCCCCGGGAACCAGTTCTGTTATAAAAGCACACCTTTTATTCAGTAAGTGAGCCAACAGCATAAGACTTTCATTGTCCTTACGATTGGGGCGCGGTCGCAGGTGCAGGCACGGTTAAGGGAGCGCCTGGGCTGCCACTCAAGCATTTCTACTTCTTCAACGCCGCCAGCTTTTCCTTGGAGGCCGAAGCTGCAGGGTTGATCTTAACCGCCCGGCCGTAGTGCTTGGCCGCCATAACTTCGTTACCCATAGCACTGTAAGCATCGGCAAGACTGTCGTGAGCATTGAACGATTCCGGATTCGCCCGCTGATTTTCGGCCATTACGTACAGCGCTTCCTCCAGGAGGCCGCTTTCCATCAGATCGTAGCCCAGCGCGTTCATGGTAAATTCATGGAAGGCATATTTATCCGCCATCTCGCTGCTTACTTTTTTGTGCCAGGCTTTAGCTGCGGATAAACCTTTCTCGTGAATCTTGTCTCTTAGCTTACTTACCCCGTCCATAGCAGGTGGGCCCACCTCCCGGAGGTGGTACTTCAGGGTCACGTCCTGATTGCCGGACCATCCGCGCATTTCCATATTCTGAGCGGCGACCGGGACGGAAACGGTAACTTTTCCACCCGTGCCAACCTGGCTAAGGTGGCTTGTTAAATAGGCGTCGTAAGGGTCACTGCCCAACACCATTTCCATGGGAATACCCAGCATTTTCTGGTTATCATATACGAGCGCGCCGTCCTTTGTCATAACGTTGACATCAAAGGACACCTGCTGGCCCCGCATGGGGGTAGGTCCGCTACCTTTTTCCGTTACGGAGATCACTTCTTTATCTTTAACGGGCAGGGTCGTCGAGGCAACCAACTCCCAGATCTCACTCCGGTTGTTGGTGCGCAGGTCTACTATACCACCCAGCTTTTTTTCCAGGTCTTCCCCAGGATAAACGCTTTCCGCGGCGGGAAACAGTTCCCGGTTGAACTTCTCGATTTGCGGCCAGTCGGTAAAACCGTCTACGGTAACATAATTCGGACCAAAGTCTGAGCCACCCGGCATGATGCGTTGTCCCAACAACCAGGATGCCAAGACATTCTTTTTGAGTAGGGCGGCGTGGATGGGCTTCCAGATACCAGACTCCGTTTTAACGTATTCTTCTGTCTGGTCCGGCTTGACCGTCATGAAGTTTACCTGAATAAATTTTTCCACTTCATTCGTAGTGGGGGAGAGCCCGTCGACGCCGATGAAGATTTCACTACTGTGAATGTCTGATTCCGCGCGTACCTTTTTCCACATTTGAGCGGTGGAAGCATCGGGTAGGGCTGCCTGTAGCACTTCGTCCTCGTTGTTCAGGTTGAGGCTGGCGAACTTATCAGTGAGCGCAACGGACACGTAGTCGTAGCCCTGCTGCCCGGTCATTGGGTATCTGACGCGGTACATTCCGTGCCAGATGATTTCGCCGCGGTTGACCCGCTCCTGAAAGTAAGGGAGCATAATCTTGCGCTCAGCGTCCATGAGGCCACCATTGGGGTCATCCAGCTTCACCACCTGATAGAATAAGGTGGGCCTGGCGTCATCCTGAGCCTGGAGGCCCGCTCCAAGCGCCAGTAAGAAAAAGAAGAGAAGAGAAATTGACTTTAGATAATGCATAGCGTAATACGTTTTTTTTGATGGTTGTAGTAAAAGACCTCAGCAGGGAACCAGCTTTAAAATCCAAAAGAGTTTCCCCCGGAGCCTGCTGATGGAATTCACAGATTCCTTCTGCGATCAACCAAAGTGAAAAGGTTATGTGTTTCGTTGTGGATAGGGGCGTTTAATGTTCTGTGAAAAAAGCGCCTTTTTGGTTGAAAAGGAATTTAAAGCGATTTAAACGGGTGTTTAATCGCATTAAAGCAGGTGTAAGTACGTGGTGTTAGCTATGCGGTACTGACGTCTTGAGTCCCCCGCACATAAGCTCTGTCCGAGCTGTTATTGCTCTGCCGAAAAACGCTGCTGTAACTAGAGTCAGCAGGAGGACTGAAGCCGGTAAGTGAATACGCTGTTTCGCTTATTCTTAATTATCCACCAGCGCACAGCTTTTACGATTTGGTTATATTTATGCCCCGTCCGGGGCTTTTTTGCTCTTCACCGCAATTTTACGCGGGCAGGATGCATTAACACTCTGAAATTTTTAACCATACTCCCGCTTTACCATGAAGTTCCTCTATTCCTCCTTCCTCCTTATTGCCATCCTGTTCTCGGCCAGTACCTCCGTCAGCGCTCAAAGCGAAACGGAATTACAGGAACTCTATCAGGGAGTGTTGAAGCAAATTGGTCTGGACAGCGAGGTAGACGGTGACGGCGATGTAACCTTCGAATACGAAGAACATTCTTATTTCTTCGAAGTAAACGAAGACGATACGGAATTCTACCGCCTTGTTATCCCAAACATCTGGCCTATTGAGTCAGAGCTGGAGCGCCTGAGCGTGCTCAAAGCCGTCAATACCGTAAACATGACCAAGAAGGTCGCGAAAGCCTACGTTGTGAACGACAACGTCTGGATTGCCGTCGAACTCTTTATCAATAAGCCCGATGAGTTCATCGGACAGCTCGAGCGCCACCTCAACGTGATCGAGCAATCCATTGAGTTGTTCGTGGACGAGATGCAGTAAGGGAGTACTGTAGTCGGTAGAGCGGTAGACGGTAGGCTGGAGAATTGTAGGCGTATACCATCTACAGCCCTACCGTCTACAATCTACCGTCTACCGCACTACCGTCTACCGCACTACCATCTACTCCCTACCGCCCCCGCTCCACAAAAAACTCTGACCCCTTATCCCAGGCCGGCCAGCGCTCGCCAGTGGCGAGCTTCCAACCAATGTTGAAGAGTAATTCTCCGTCCTGAACGGCCCCACCCAGCGGCCATTCGCCGGGCGCGTATTGGTCCGATGGCTGATGGTAGCGGTTAGCGACGAACTCATCCTGTTGCTTTTTGGCGTAGGCCTGACCCAGCGTCGCATGCTCGTAGCCGCCGGTAGCATAGAGTACGGGAATGCCCGCTTTGGCAAAGTTGAAGTGATCCGAGCGATAGAAATAACCTTTTTCCGGTTCGGGGTCGGCCTGAACGTAGCGCCCCTGGGCCTCCGCTTCTGCGCCCGCCAGAGCATCCATTTCTGAATGCCCCAGTCCGGTAATGGTCAGGTCCTTCGCCGGGCCGATGGGGTTAATGCCGTCGATGTTAATATTAGCTACCGTATTGGCTAGTGGATACACGGGGTTCTTGACGTAATAATCGCTGCCCCAGAGCCCCTGTTCTTCGGCGGTGACGAAGAGAAAAACGACGGACCGGGCGGGGGGTTCCGGTAATTGGCTGTAGGCTTCGGCAATGGACAGGAGCTGGGCGGTGCCGGAGGCATTGTCCAGCGCACCGTTATAGATCGAGTCTCCATTGACGGCGGGGCCTACGCCGATGTGGTCCCAGTGGGCGGTGTAGACGATGTATTCTTCCGGCCGCTCCGCGCCGGGTAGGGTCGCAATGATGTTGTAAGATTTATCGCGGCGAAGCTCGTTTTTCACCCGAGTGTTGAGCTGGGTATTCAGGGGGATGGCCTTGAAGTCAGTCTTTGTCGCCAGCCCGAACCAGCCGCTTATGTCCGGTCGGGTGGCGGTAAACATCTTCTTCGCCGCGTCAAGGGAAATCCAACCGGCAACGTCGAGTTTCGGGCTGCCGTCGTCTTCCAGCGTCAGCCGGGTGCCCGACCAGGAGCTCTCGACCACAAACCAGGGGTAGCCCGCCGCACCTTTCTCGTGAATGATCAGGCAGGCGGCCGCGCCCTGCCGGGCGGCTTCGGCGAACTTGTAATCCCAGCGGCCGTAGTAAGTCATCTCTTTCCCCTTGAAGAGCGTCGTGTCTTCGGTGTAGTAGCCGGGGTCGTTGACCATCACGACGACGGTTTTGCCCGTCACGTCCATCCCCGCATAGTCGTTCCAGCCGTACTCCGGGGCAACGATGCCGAAACCGGCGAAGACGAGGTCAGACTGGGCGACCATGTTTTCTTCCTGTGCTTTTTCGCTGTAGGTGACGTAGTCGGAGCCAAGGGCCCACAACAGATTGCCATTGCGGGTTTTTAGCCCAATACTTTCCGCCGGTGTTCCGGTGATTTCTACCATGGGCACTTCCTGCCGATAACTGTTCCCGTTTCCCGGGCTAAGGCCCAGGGCTTTGAGCTCTTTTTCGAGGTAGTTCAGCGTTAGGGTTTCGCCCTCGCTGAAGGGGAGGCGGCCGCCGTAGCGATCGCTGGCCAGTTCGGCCAGGTGGCGGTCGATGGTGGCGGAGTCGATGATCGTAGCATCCGTGGCCGAGCTGTTTTCGGGCGCGGGGCCGCAGGATGCAAGGAGGAGAATGAGAAAGCAAGGGAAAGCGAGCTTCAGCATGGTTACTTTAATTTGGGAGCTTAAGGTACAGTTTTGTGACTGATGGTCTCTCCTCCCGCTCCTCTTCTCCAGGGCAAACGCATCAAATCTAAAACTGTAATCTAATAGTTGATTTTTGTTTCGATCGAACGCAGTGAGCTGTCACTTGCGGTAGCAAATCAAGAACCCCGAAGGGCTCAGCGAAGTTATACTGATAACAAGCAAGCATCTGCCGACTTATTTTTAGATTTACAACGAGACTAGGATGATCCCGTACT
>NZ_FOFB01000027.1 GCF_900110645.1 Neolewinella agarilytica | reverse complement strand
AACCAACGCCTCGTACAGCTGAGGAAAGAGCACAACCTCTCTCAAAGCGAGTTAGCCAAGAAAATCGGGATTCATGCCAACGTCGTCGGCAGGTACGAACGTGGAGAGGCTAAGCCCTCCATCGAGCAGGTTCTAAAGATCGCGGATGTCTTCGATGTCTCAATGGACTACCTAACCGGTAAGGTTGACGAAGCTATCGAACCCAAACTGATGCAGCAAATGATCTCTCTGCAGCAACTTCCGCAGAAGGAAAAAGAGCACATCTTGTTCACGCTAGAGGCACTGGTTCGGGATACGATAACGAGATTAAGTTATGCGTCTTAACTCTCTAAATTATTAATAGTAGCTTAATTAATGTCTCTCAGGAGGCACTGAGTAAGCTTCATCATCGTAAGAACTATGCCATAAAGAGTCAGGAAGGAAAAGTTTTGAGAAATCGACAACTTCATCTGGTAAATCTAAAATATCATAAAATATCCACGTTACTCGTTTCATTTGTTGGCTTTCCGACCAATACTCACCCGTTAAAATAAAATGATCTACATGAGGATGATTTAGCTGGTAAGGGTTGTGCCTAGTAGAATCAGAAAACATCACTTCTTTCAATTTGACCATTCTTTCCTTAGCCTCTAGTTTATCTATTTGGTTAAATCTAGTCACCTGTTCAGCACTTGACCCAGAAGTTGAAAATTCATAAGCCCTGTCCAAAATATCTATACTAACACCTTTGCAAGCAACTCTCCCCGGAATCTTGTGATAGCCACATATTTTTCCGACCTCTCGGGGAGAATTATTGAGTGGATAATTCCTACTGAAATAATAGTAATCCATCAACTCTAAAGACAAATCACTATTTGATTTGATAGGGCTTTCATCCTCCTTGTTTTTATAACAAGATGAAAAGACCACCATACAGAGGCAAAAAGTTACAATAATCTTAATTTCTGACATCATCGTCTAGTATTACGCTTCTAAGCCAAGATAAATGTTGCCCATAGTTTGATGGTGCCATGACCCCTCTCGTTTTACTTCCATACCAAATTTTCCTATTAGAGTAAAGTGTATAGCCTGTAGGGCTGGCTACTATATTGGGATATGGCAGTTCTAAACCGAGGTGATTATCAAAATCAACACTAGAACTAGGTTGCCTAAGTCCCCAAAAGAATTCACTTCCAGGATTTAAGGCGGAACTAGGGTGGGTATGGCCCAAACCGATAAGTGTATTTCCTTCAGGAGTCAAACCTCTTAGAACACTCTCTGACTTCAACTCAACCTTTCTCTGTGTTCTTATCCTACTTCCCTTTTCAGATATGTCCACCGCTCGCAACTCTTTAGAACCAGTACCAGTAACTAGTAAAAAAAATCTTTCTAAATTTTCACTTTCAGAATTAGCAAAAATAGTAGACATATCTTGTTTGGTGTTATGACCAACAAAAAAAGACGATAGAACACGCGCTAATGATCCAGCAAGGTTCATATCAGATCCGACACCAGAACCGTTTAAAAGATTTAGAGCAGTGGTTCCCAAGTAATGCTCCTGATTAATATGAGAATCATTAATAGTTCTTTGTAGTTCTCCTGCCAAATTGTACACTCTGGTAGTGTCTCCCAGCGGATCAATATTCGAAATAGGGTTGTTAAGCATTCCATTGTAGGGAGAAGCCCAAGTAAATGCCTCAGCCTTTGGGTCAACCTGCAACCATCTCCCGATAGCAGGATCATAACTACGGAATACTGCCAAATCCAGCCCTAACTCTTCACTATGTTCGATCCCATTATACCGATACCGCTGCTCCACAGCAGCGCCTTGGTTCCAGCCACCGTCCATTTCCATTCCGAAGGGGTAATAGTGATTTTGTTGGAGGATTTCGTTAGCCGCTACGGTTCCGTCGTTGTTTTGGTCGGAGAATAGGACTCGATTGTTGCCGAGGTGGTCGGTGATATAGTATTGGTAGGTCCATTTCCCAATAAGCGTCCCCGTACAGGGGGTATTATCCGCAGAGAAGGTAGCAGTTTGCGCCACGCTGAAGCCGTCTTCCAGGGAAATAGATTCGCCATTATAGTCAATATCCGCACCATCCAAAATGTTCGCGTCAGATTCTATGGTCTTTCCGTCATACACTTTGGTCCCGCTTATGTTCCCCGTAATATACAAGTCATCACAGACCAGTTCCTGGACGATGCGTCCATCGGCATGATTTACAAAAGCGATCGAGGAAACATCATCAATGGTCAGGTATTGAATAGGGCCAACGTAGTCTCTTCGGGAAACTTCATCCTGCTTATCGTCTTTCTTTGTTTCCCGCACTTTAGTGCCGTCGGCCAAATAGGTGTTTACTATTTGAGCAGTACTTGCAAACTCAAAAAGAAAGGGCAGGTCTAGGTAATTGTAGGTAATGGTGAGATCCTTTGAGGGGTCATAGGTCATATTACCTTGGGTATCATACATGTAGTCGTTAGTAGTAAGTGCGTTAAATCCGTTCTCTCGGTCAGATTGCGGGGCAGTATCATCAACTCTTTGCAACCGGTTAGAATTATTGCCATTCCCAACATAAACAAAGTCAAGGTTATCGATCTGTCCAAATACCGGTAACGGGCCACCTGCGTCCGCGTAAAGTCCTGATCTAATGATGGAACCAATATTCCCTCTTTCATCATAACTGTAGCTGGTGGAATATTGACCGCTACTATTGTTCTGGATATCTTTATAGGCGGCACCAGTCAATCGGTTCAATCCATCGTAACTGTAGTCATAACTAAAGTATGTCCCCCCCATTACTTTGGCAATGGAACTTGAGATATTTCCGTTTCGCTGAGCGGTTCCGTTAGCCGGCGAATCATACCTTAGCTCCAGGCTAAACAAATCATTACCTGTGCTCATGGTAGGGTCATTAATCTTACTCAGAAAGCCGTTTGGCAAATAAGTATAGTTTACTTCCTGCAAAAAGCCGCTGCCAGCTTCACCAATTTTCCTGATGCTCATTTGGTCTTTGGCGGTATAGTACATTTCACCAGTTTTAGTTCTTGGGTTTTGCACCCCATCGACTGTCAACTGATGAAAATTTGCTTTAGGTCTACCTGAATGATCAACTAGCGTTTCTGATACAGAAACCAAGCTGATGTCCGTTCCTGTTTTTGCGTGCTGGTAAATGGTTTTGGTGATATTGTCCGCTTCATCGTAGGTAAAGTCCGTAATTTCACTACCTGCTGTCAGATTGAAATAGGAGTTACCGGTGGAATTTACTAATCGCCCATTTTCAGGATCATAGGTGTTGATCGTAGTGATCCAATCTCCCAAACCTTCACTGGAGGCCGTTCCAGTAAGAACTCTCACTTTTGCTTCGGTGATTTTATTGATTGATGTTCCTGTCGTTCCGTAAGTATTCCGAATTAATTCGTTACCGGGTTCAATCGTAAAGTTACTGGATAGAGCATCATCTACGAATCCTTGTACGATTAACTGTCCATAATCATCATAAACCGAGCCTACAAAATCAAAAGGGGTGGGAACAGAAGCATTAGACATGGCTACCGGAAGATCCCGATCATCATAGACATAGGTAAATTCCCCTTGATCGGGCATTTTTTTCTCTAATACATTATCGGCGCCATCGTACAGATAAGAGTAGATTAGACCTGGGGTACTGTTACTGGCACCAGGAGGGAATACTTTTTGCACCCTTCCTTTAAGATCATAGGAGGTGTAAGTATCCGTTAGAATGGTAGTTCCATCAACATCGATTTGTCGGGTCAGTATTTTTCGACCAAGTTTATCAGCAAAAACCTGGGTTATTCTACCGTCGGAGTCTTTGATCTCTTGTTTGATCAATGAATTTTCGGGATACATGAAGCCCGTTGCGGGATCAGTAACACTATTAGTCTCATTGGTGCCGTAGGCGGTTTCGATGGGGTGCCAGGAGGGGGCCGTCACCTTAAAAGTCCGACTCAAAGGGTCGCTGTAATATTCCGTCTCTGTATAATCAGGAAAATTCACTTCATTTATAGGAAAATAATTACCATCATTCAATTCATCAGTTATTTCTACCGGGTCGAATGATTTCCAGACACGACCAATAGCGTCGTACTTCATTGCGGTTGCAACATCCAGATTATTATCTGAATATCCTTGCTTGACAGTTTGTATTCCGCGGCCTAACCCATCAAAATATTGGTAGGTCGTCAGATTCACTAAAGTACTTCCATCTGATGGCGTAAAGACGGTAGTGTTTTTTTGATAATTTTGAGGACGATTAGGATCTTGTCCTTGATAAGAATAATCAACCGTGGAGATGACTTTACCGTTACGGGCAGATGACCGATTAAACCGCATCAATTCATCGTACTGATAGGTAACAAATTGGCCGTCTATGTTAGTTATTTTTTTAACTAAACTTGTTCCGTCTTCATATTCATACCCCCAAACTAAAGTTGGAGAAGATGGATTATTGGGAATGTACCGTTTTTCCTGAATCAATCCATTAGTTGACCAATCAAACTCCTCAAATCCCCAACCACCATCTCTCTGATATCTGGTTGGCCATCCATTAAGGTACTCGTATATTTTTGCCTGTCTTTCCCAGTTACCCGCAAAAGACCCCATACTTTGGGCGGTTAATTCTTCTCGCCAGAACTCTGAAGGGTAAGGAATTGTATTAAATAAACTCCATCTTGTCTCATTAGCGTCTACCTTTTGACCGTCTGCAAATTTTTCTGTTCTAATGGGAGTCAAAATATTTAGTTCTTCCATCTCTCTATAAACAAGATCATCATAATCTTCAGGATAGAATAATTTGGTTGTATATAAATCCCCATCACTGTTGATAATGGACTGCTCAGTCTTGTACCTATACCCATCATCAGATTCATATTTATGTTCTTGAACGATGGTTACGCCATCTGTCGTCGTCGTCTCTCTAGTTAATTCAGCGAAACCAAAGTCAATGTTGTAAAAGTACCTTAGCCTGAGTTTACATTGATCTGGACCTCCGTTAACACCTCCACAATTTTCAACTATCGGCATGTAAAAAAGAGAGTATGCCTTATTAGGTTGCACTTCAATTTCCACATTGTATTCATATTCTGATTCAGAAATAATATTATTTAGATTAGCCCCCCCCTCTGAATATGCTGTTTTCTTTAATAAAAGTCCCCTAAAGAAGTCGTACCTTGAAGGCGCTCGTGGAAACCCATAACTTTGTTGCTGAGGTGGGGAGTTCATAAATTCATAGTGCGTTTCTCCCACACCATTCTGACTTTCCTGTACATGTGTATAAGTAATATGATACCCACTATTATCTGCTAACTGTGTCACTGAGTGATCCTTATAGTAATGAAAATCCCATATTGAATTATTCGTAATATCAAGGCTACTGACATCATTAGGGTCAGGGTTTGAAATAGAGTAAAAGTAAATGGGATTAGCTGCCAACAGGCCACTGGAATATCCACTTTCATTCAAATAGGTAAACTCTTTTTTGATCTCGACATTGGCTACGGGATCGTATAAAATTACTTCCTTAGTTCTAAGCCCACCCACATTGTAGTTTTCAGGCGTTGTTGTTGTAACTTGACTAAATAAGCTAAACTCACTACCTGAGTTATAGGTTTCAAATTCGAAAGTATAGCTTTCTCCCAATACGAAATCAAAAAGGTCATTTAAATCATAATTATGTTCAAAGGGTAATTCGTGAAATCTATTTTGAAAATCTTCCGGAGTTGACCCGATTATATCTCCAGCAGCATTACGGACTTTAATGCTTGTATAGATGTTATAACCACAAATAGGGTTTCCCTGATCAAAAATAGGGCGCTCTACCTTTATTCTGTATTTATTCGCATCAAGAATTCCCTGAGTAATAGTAATTAGCTTGCTATCAAAATTACGGCCACAACAATTAGCACCATCAAGCTGAGTAGTTCTACAATCATTATCTTTAAGGGTATGAGGAATTGAAGTAGATACATTTTCAATCGTCTTGAGTACTGAATTCGCTTCCAAAACATACTCGCGGTATCCTCCTGTAGGGAAAGTATGTCTCTTCAAAGAACCGATGAGCATAGCTTCTTCATTCGTCTCTCTGTCAGCAGTGCAATAGCTGCTATAAGGACCAAATGGAACGGATGGTGGGCATAGTATCCCCAGATTATCATTTCCATTAGCTCCATTATGAAACCCCCAGTGATCTATTCGCTTACTTAAACGATTAGGCATCTTAAAAAGAGGATGGTCATTATAGGTAAATTGATGTTTTGGAATACTCAATGACATATCATTACATGCCCTTTCCTCAAGACTTAATAATTTCAACCTTGTTCTAGTACCTGAAAGACTTGAGCTAGGGTTAGCTGTTCCGAAATAATCATATTCAAATATAAATTCCTTACAATATTCACCTTGTGAACCAGTAGACACTACAATTTCCCCCAAAGAAAAGGGGTCTTGAATCTGAGCGCCAATATCTGTTCTTCTTGCACCTGGGATAAAGTCAATAGTAGTATTACTTGATTCAATACGGGTCAATCGTACTCCATCTACCTCCATTCTATAGTGTCCACTATTTAGTGGGTCATCATAACTTGGTGGAATCAATCCACTACTTGTCGCATTTGGCCTTTGCCCCCATGACAAAGAAGCTCCAGCAGGTACATAATAATCATATAGCTCACTTACATAATTAAAAGATATCTTACTCACGTCATCATAAGAACTCACTTCAATCAAATTCCAGGAACTAAAATTGTAGTTGGTTTGATCAATAGACCTATTATTCGTTATAGTTCCGACAGTAAAATTAACTCCGGGCAAATCAGGTTGACTGCCAAAAATATATTTTGTACCATTCGGAGTTATAACCGTAAAACCTGATAATCTTTTTACCGTAGATGTGCTCCAATGTGGGATAATTTTAATATCCTGTTGTTCTACCATCACAACTTCATTTGGCGAACTACCATCGAAAAAAAATTTCCCGGAATAAGGCCCGGCAGAAAAAGTGAATATGTCCGGCTCAGAATCAATTGATAAATTATTTCTTGCTCCAACTGAATTCAATTCATTAAAATCAGCTCCATCAAGAACACTAGCTACATCAATATAGCCTCTATTCTCAATATCATCCTCGACACCACGTACTATTCGGCTTATAATGCCTCCATAATTAAGGTTCCAGCCTAATCCAACCCAACTAGCTGTTTCTGCAACACGAATCCCAGAGTTGTTATAATTGAGACTAATTGGCAGTGAAACTTTACCTTCTGTTAGCGTGTAAATGGGAACGCTTGATGATGAAGCCCCGGTATAATGTCCAATTGGAATATCAACATTTTTAGCAAATGCAGCTGCTTCAGGCGAAGGAACCATAGTTCCTTCAATATGATTATTATCATTACCTTGAGCAAAAGTTGCACCACCAACAATGAGCCCTAAAATGAAAAGAACTATTCTTACAGTAAGGTTTTTCATAGTGTTTTTTTTACAATATATCCTAATCCATGATTTAATAAAGTTGTATATAATCGCGGAAAAAAATATAAAACAGCCATTAGCATGGTTGCATTTGCAACTACTTATTAATAACATATAGACTTATAACAATTATGGTCAACTCACAATGCCACCTCCAAAGGTGACATCAATGCACTACCACCACTACAATCTGTTTCTCAAGAGTCTTGTTAGCAGCATCAAACACCTCCACGATGTAATTTCCTGCGGGCAATACAGAAGTATTGATTCGCTTACTACCAATATCATAGGGAATTTCTTGTACTAGCTTTCCGTCTGCAGAGAATAAACGGGCACCGAACCCAGTATCGTTAGCGCTCTGGATCGTGAAGACCTCATTAGCCGGGTTGGGGAAGAACTGGATGTCGGTAGGTTTTTCCTCCTCAATGATTGGCTTCGAACCTGTGTCTGCGCAACCAGCACAATTGGCTAGCTTTGACAAAACGTCACGATATTCTTTCATTTCAGCACGCAGTTCATCCACTTCTGACTCCAGGGCCTCATAATTGAACGTTTGGTCTTCAATAATTTCCTGCTGATCTTTCACCGCCTGTGTGAGGATAGCAATAAGGTCAAGGTAGCGAATGGCTTTTAAGGTTTCGGCTTCGTATTTTTTGGTTGGTGCTAGTTCCTCTTCGGATTTCTCCTCCTGTTCAATAACGCTGCCCTCTTCATCCAACTGAGTACCTTTCTCGTCTTCAAGGTAGACTGTAGGGTGATTGATGTCAGATACAATAGACGGCAACACTGACTCGACTTCTTGCGCCATAAAGCCATAATACATTTGGTCAGGATTATACCCAAACCTATTCCCTTTCTTAAATTTGTAGGTTTGCGGCTTAAGATCACGTAATATTGCAATGGCATCCGTAACGTCAGCAGTATTGGTCTTTAAACTAGCATCAGAGGTTAACGTAAAGTCGCCATTTATGTGCATTTTACCGGTAAAATATCCGGCGTAATTGTTATCGCCTTGGATGTCGCTATAGACACCATACATTTTCGCATTTCCAGTACTGTTAACATTCACAACAGAGTAAAACCCATATATGGCTTCGTTACCATTATTATTCTTGTTAAGAATTGAATTTGTAAATCCAATTGATCTTGACCTATTTGTGATAGACATCTTATTGTAAATCCCATAACTGGTTGCCGAAGAATTTGCGTTTGCAAAATCGTCACGTAATTCATTAAATATGCCGAACCTTGCACCGGTCCCTTTTGACACAGTCAAATTATACAAGCCTATCCGGGTTGCGGATGTGTATTGGTTGGAGGTGATCCTTAGGGCATTGTACTCTCTTGAGTTCAACAAATACATTCTGTAGTTAGCGTGAGCATTAGCACCTACCCCTACATTTCCAGCATACCTAACATTTAGCTGAGCTACAATTTCAGTGGAAGACATGATTATTAGGCACACAAGTGCACAGAGGTTAATTAGGTATTTCATCTTAGGGTGTTTAAAAGATAATATGATTTCGACATCACAATTATAGGGCAAAACCTGAGAAAAAAAAATTGTGGAAAATTTCTTAAAAAAACGCCCCCCTTCATCTAATTGAAGAGAGGCGTTTTCTCATCGTACTGAAGCATCAGCACGGGCGATTTATCAAGTAAATGATTTAGTAACCAGGATTTTGCGACAGGTTCCGGTTGGCGTTAAGCTGTGGCTGTGGAATCGGGAAGATTTCAGCTGTAGCATTGGATCCTGTTTTAGCGAACCAGGGAGAAGTAAACTGGCCGAAACGAATCAGATCCTGTCGACGGGTACCTTCGTAGAAGAACTCACGACCGCGCTCGGCAAGGAATTCGTCCATGCTCATGCTATCATCTACGTCATCGAGTCCCGCACGGTTACGCACCATGTTAACGAACATAGAGAAACCACCCTGGTTTTGGCGCATCATGGCTTCTGCCTTATTCATCAATACTTCGGAATAACGAATGACGGGGAAGTCGTTAGTAATCGTATTAGGGGAACCGATGGCATAGCCATACTTGAATACGCGGGCACCTGCCTGACGGAATGCGTTTGGCTCAAGCGCGTTCACTTCGGGGGTAAACACAAGCTCTACACCACCGGGGTCATCAGCAGAACCGTCCACGATGGGTGTTACGCCATCAACGGCAAACTGTGGGCCAGCTAGGAAGTTACCCCGAGTCTGCTGGTCTCCGGAGACCCCCTTCCGAAGATCATCGTCGTCGTAGCTTTCGTAAAACTCCTGCAGGGTACAGTAACCATTCCAGGGCTGATCTACCAGGTTAAAGGTAGCCTGACTGGAATAGTGGAGCGTCATTTGTGGGATATTAAAACCACCAGCAACAGCGGGTGCATCATAAGGAATGACCCAGATGTTCTCCGCAGTTCCCTGCAGACCATTATCGTTATTGGGGTCAAAGTTCTCGAAGTAGCTATCCGTAAGGCTGTAAGCGTTCGCATTGATTACCTCATCAGCAGCTGCAGCTGCGTCCGCCCAGCGGGCCGTTCCGGTCATTACCTCTGCGTTGAGCAGGAAGCGGCTGGCCAAAGCACGGTTGGCGTAGAAATTGATCCGGCCGTAAGTATCCCCTCCGGTAGCACGAGATAAATCTGAAGCAACGGCGTCCAGTTCTGAAATTACGAAGTTAAAGATATCAGCCCGTGGAGTAGCGGCAGGTTCTGTATCGGAAGGATCACTTTCTTCGGTAATCAGTGGCACGTCTCCGAAAGAGTCCGTCAACTGGTAATAGAAGTAGGCACGCAACGTACGTAATTCAGCCAGGAATACGGCCTTGTCCGCTTCTGGCAAACTAGACTGGTTGATGGCATCGATTACAATGTTTGCCTTCAGCGCACCCTGGTATAGGAAAGACCATGCATTGTTGTACTGAGGATCTTGCGGATCAAAGGTTTGGCGATGGGTTCTCAGCCAGATACCACCGTCGAACCAGTCAGAACCACGCTGTGGGATCATGATTTCATCGGAAGACACCTCCTGAATGGACATATAGCTCCCGTGATTCATCATCGGGTACAGGTTGGTGTACACATTGAGGTAAGACGAGATAATATCAGCCTCTGAACCGGGAAAGTTCGCTGGGGTGAGGTCACCGAAGACCTCCGGTTCCAGGTCCGTACAGGACTGGAAGGGTAAAAATAGTGCTACCGCAAGGACGGCACCAACTACCCGCATTTTATTGAAAAAACGCATATTGAAATTAGTTTGAAGTTGAGAGGCTGGTCGGTCATCCGCAGGCCGACCAGCCTCTGAGTTTTAATTGATAGTTTACGGATATTAAAAGCCTACACTCGCGCCAAAGGTGACGGTACGCGTACGGAAGAAAGTAGTCCGGCGGTCAATACCCGGAGCCAGGGCGTTCCCGCCGTCCGTGTAGCGTACGTTAGGATCTACACCTGAGTAACCTGTGATGTAAAACAGGTTCTGACCGGCAACGTACAGACGCAGGTTCCGGAAACCGGAATTGCCCCCCAGGTCAAAGGTGTACCCGAGGTTAGCGTTGTCCAGCGCCAGGAAGCTGGCATCTTCCACAAAGTTACTGTTGAGAATCGGAGCGGAAATGATGTTTTCGTTGAGGTTCGTCGTGATGATGTTGTCAATCGGACGCGCAACAGCGTTACCGAATTGCCCGTAGAAGTTCTGGGGCATGTTCACCAGGTCATGACCGAAGTCACCGCGCAGGAAGAAACTGAAGTCCCAGCTATCACCAAACGTAAAGGAGTTAGCAAAACCAATGCTGAAATCCGGCAAGCCATTACCAACCAAAACCCGATCAGCGTTATTAGGATCACGACCTTCAATGGCGTTACCCTCTGCGTCAAGAAATACATACTCACCACTTGCGTCAGTAGCTTCATCATCAGTTATGAGGGTGTACAAACCTCCAAATTCTTCACCAATCGCGATTGTCGTTACGGGGAAACCATTTTGACCAGGTGCGCCGGGAACAGTAGAGGTTAAGTCAACCGAACCTCCATCACCAAAGTTAAAGTCAGCTACCTCATCCGTTTGCTCTAATCGGGTATTGTAAGTACTGAAAACCAGATTAGGGTTCCAGGTGAAATTACTCCCCTCTACGTTGTAACCAAGGCTCAGTTCTACACCAGTATTGATCAGATCAACGTTATTCAGGTTGGCCTGTACGTTACGAAACAGGAACGGAGGGGTAGGTACTTCAGCGTTAAAGAGAAGGTCCCCCGTATTCCGGATATAGAAGTCAAGCGTACCGGTAAGCTTATAGTCCATAAAGGCAAAATCAATACCTGTGTTAAACTCACCCTTCTTCTCAAATCGTAGATTCGGGTTAGGGTTAGAGGTTGGACCAATAGTAGCGACGTAAGACTCTCCAAAAGGAAAGAAGAGACCTGGAGCTGGGGCAAAGGTTGCCAGGTAGTCATAGCTACCGGGAGGCAAACTACCGGTGATACCATAACCGATACGGAACTTCAGCTGATCAGGACCGGCCAGGTCAAGGGCGTCAACGAGGTCAGCACTGGCAGAAAGCGCGGGGAAGATATCCCAACGGTTCTCTGGTCCATTCTGACTCGTACCATCTCGGCGAATGGAAGCCGTAATATTATAGGCCGAACCTATGCTCAGACGAGCGCGGCCGAAAAAGCCGATAATGCGGTTTGCAAACTGGCTACTGTTGATTCCCAAAGGAGCCTCTGTTGAATTTTGGAACGCACTGAGGTTATTAAAACCAAATGCATCGGTAGGTGTTCCACGGCCACCAGCACCAAAACTCTGGAAGTTGTACTCCTGCCAGGAATAGCCCGCTAATAACTGCAGGTCATTTCCTCCGAGATCTAGGTTGTAAGTACCCGTTACCTCAAAAAGTTCGTTACGATTGTCATTAGCGAAGCGGTTGCCCGAGCCAGCAAAGGCAGGGTTTCCATTTGCACCACCAGCACTAAGTTCAGTCCGAGAAGCGTAGGTGCCCCCCGTAGTATTTTCACGAGTGCGTGAGTAAGAAGCCTGAATGGTAAAATCATCCGTTACGTCAAAAGCGGCACGGGCAGAATAAAGAAAGTCAGCACGTTGCTGAGTGTTAGTGAATTGATCTCCAATTGATACTGGATTAACATAATCAAAGTTATCTACCTGAAAATAACCACCATACACCGCATTTGACTTATCAGCAATTTCCTGTGGCACAGAGAAACCAGCGTCGTTAGCAAAAACGGGAGCGGTCGGGTTGTAGGTAGTGGCAAACTTGTAAATGTTACCATTGAAAAACTCAGCAGTTCTGTCGGTAGCCGTAACGTCCAGGCTTAATTCCAGGCGATCATTGACGGCCTTTTGAGTAACGCTCAAACGACCATTCAATTGCTGAAAACCATCGCTTCTATAGCCAATACCTTTAATATCACGGTAGTTAACGGATGCACGGTAGGTTGTTCCATTAGCTCCACCAGAATAGCTGAGGTTGTGAACGTGGCTGATGCCCGTACGCGTCACTTCATCAACCCAGTCCGTTTCGCCTCCATAATCATTAGCAGCCTGAACTTCTGCACCGGTAGGTAGGTCAGCAATATCAGGGCGAAGCGTGCGGTTAAGATCCGCAGCAGCACCAATAATACGCAGGTACTCATCACGTCCGGCCAGCTCGGGCTGGGCGGCGATAGACTGGGCGGATACGTAACCCCGGTAATCAACCTGGCCACCTCCTTCCGTACCACGTTTGGTGGTTACGATGATTACCCCGGCGGAAGCCTGGATACCGTAAATGGCTGCGGCAGAACCGTCCTTTAGTACATTGATAGACTCAATGTCAGAAGGGTCTACCGTACGCAGGTCAGCACCAGTGACACCATCAATGATGATAAGCGGCTGGGTGTTACCCCCAAAACTGGAAAGACCACGCAGGCGGATATCCGTTCCGCCGTTAACGTCGCCACCTGCTTTAGAGATGCTCAAACCAGCAACCTTACCCTGAATCAGCTGGGTAGGATCGTTGATATCGCCAACGTTGAAGTCTTTAGCCTCAACGGTGGTGACTGCAGAAGTAACCTCTTTTTGGGTTACCGTACCATAACCGACAACAACAACCTCGTCCAGCAACTCACCTGAAGCAAGTTGAATGTCGAGTGTGGACTGTCCGGTAAGGGCAATAGTTTGGGTAGCGTAGCCCGTGTAAGAAATGGTGAGAGATTCGGCGTTAGCGGGAACGTTCACGGTGTATTTACCGTCAAAGTCCGTCACCGTACCGGTGGAAGTACCCGTTACAAGGATACTGGCCCCGATGAGAGGGTCGCCGTTGTCTGCGTCCGTAATTGTTCCGGACACCGTGGATTGTGCCATAAGGGCACCGGTGAACAGAGCAAACATTAGAAACAGGCAACCACGTGTGAAATGGTTGGAGAAAAGCTTCATACTACTACTTGAAGTGAATAAAAATGATGTATATGTATAGCGGTTGCTTTGCTCCGGGGAGCAGGCCAATCGCGCGTATTAACGAGTTGAGAAAAATCGATAGGATGCCCTTCTGTAGGTACATCAATTAATGGGGGATTTTTTGAATGATCGAGATGCCGCTTTAAGGTCGGCATTGCATGAACGGATAAAAACAATCGTATGCAAAGGTGTGAAAAACAGTAGCTAACAACAAAAAAAACGTGTCATTATTCCAGTTTTTTTTAATTGTCAGGGCAACCGTCATGGCTACTTTGCAACATGGCGTCTAACATTTCTTTAACGTAATGGTTCATAAAACGCTGCCCTGCATTTTCTCATTATCTTGTGGCGATGTCGTTAAAAGACTTTCATCAGTTATCTCTACCTTCTGCGCTGACCGCCCGACTCAGTGTACTGGTCATATTGGCGGCGCTGACGCTGGTGCCAGGCTGGGTTAAGGGGCAAAGACTGGACCTGAAACGGCTGGGAAAAGGTAAAACTATTCAACTCCCCTTTGAGTTGGTCAATGACTTCATTGTCATTAATGTCTTGCTGGACAATGTGATGCCCTTACGCTTCATCGTAGACACCGGCGCTGAGAACACCGTTTTGCTGGAAAAGGAAATTAGTGACCTGCTGCAGGTTAACTACCAGCGGACTTTCAATATCCGGGGGGCTGATGTGAACGCGGAACTGACCGCCTATCTGGCCACAGGGGTTGATCTTCGGCTGGCCGACGCGCTGTTGGCGCGGAACCGTTCCATGCTCGTACTCGAAGAGAATTATTTCAACTTCCAGCGCATCATCGGCAGTAACATTCAGGGAATTCTCGGGGCAGACTTCCTCATGCGCTTCGTCGTTGAGATCGATTACCGTAAAGGATATATCACCCTTCATGAGCCCCGCTCCTACAAACCGGGGCCTCGCCACGTTGAAGTCCCTGCTGGTTTTATCCGCAACCGGGCTTACCTCAACCTCCCGATTGCCGTTAGTGCCAATGAGGTTTCTCCCAGAAAACTACTCCTGGATTCCGGAGCGGGTCTGACCCTGCTCATCCATACTTTCGGGGATTCCACCTCCACAGCCACGGACCTCCCGGCCCTGACCGTCCCCACTTACATCGGTAATGGCCTCGGTGGAAGCCTGGAAGGGAGCGTCGGCCGCTCCCGGGCCGTCCGCCTCGCTGGGCGTGAGCTTAACGGCGTAGTGACCTATTTCCAGCCACTGGACACTGCAGGCATGGCCTTCCTCAACGATCGGGAAGGGATCGTCGGCAATCGAATTCTCAAGCGATTCAACGTTGTCATTGATTATATCCGGAACAAGGTCTATTTCAAACCCGAAGGCGGCTACTGGAAACGACGCTTTCGCTTTGACCGCTCGGGTATGTCCATTATTGCCGGCGGGCAGAACCTGCGCACTTACAACGTAGCCAACATTGTGCCCGGTAGCCCCGCCGATGAAGCCGGCATCCGGGTTGGCGACAGAATTGTAGCGATGAATGGCACCTCGGTCAGTTTCATCGGCCTCGGAACCCTCATTCGTAAACTGGAGGGTAAGGTGGGCAAGAAAATTAAAATCCGCTACGAACGGGATGGGAAGTACAACATTGTTGAATTCAGGCTGCGGTCTTTGATTTGAGTGTGTCGTTTTGCTCTTTCCCTTTGTACCTGCACATTCGGCAGACTCAGTGACCACGGTTCCCCGCTCATTTCCCGCTTACCCTTTATGGAATTTTGCCAACTAAACGTCCTTAGGGCGTAACGCAATGGAATTGTAATGCATTAAAAGCTGAAGTAGGTAAGTAAGCACTCGTGCTTAAATTTCTGTAAAGGAGTCGCTGACTACGGTTAGCGACTCTTATTTTTTGAAAAAAGTGATGATTGCACCAACGACGGAAAAAAGGTACGCGTCTTAACGAGCAAATCCACCTGCCAATGTCCCCGATTAAAACTCTTTTTTCCCTGTCCCTGGTTCTGCTTTTTATCACCTCTTGTGACCCAGACCCCATTGCTCCACAGCCCAGCCCGCAGCCGGTGGATCCCGACCGGGTTAGCTTTCAGAATCCCGTTGTCGGGCAATTCAATACGTTCGATGTGCTTTCCTTTGAGTGTGGTCAGGAAGTCCCCGCTCCCTCCAGTGATCTAACGCTAACCATCACGGCGGTAACGGACGAAGAGATCGAATTCTCCGAGCAATCTTCCGGCCTTACTGATCCCTATGTGTACACCGCAGAGCGTGTGCCTGGTAACCTGCTCATCAGCGCCGAGGAACGGGCGGGCAGCCGACTCTTCTATTTTTATGGTTCTGACAGCATTCGCCTCGACGCCCAGCCGGTAGCCGAATTAAACTATCAGGATTGCGTCTTCTTCAACGGCAACGAAAAGTTTACGGGAGATTACGTCGCCTCCATTCCCTCCTTTGAACTAGATGGGCGTACGCTCAGCAATCTGAAGTCCGTTAGCTGCGTACCCGTTATTCTGGATCTGGACGGCTACCTCTTATACGACAGCAATAGCTTGCATGCTTCCATTACTACCTCCGGCTCTGAGTTCGGCGGAGTAGAGTCGTGGTTCACGACGATTTATTTGCTGCAGGAAAGCGGTGGGGAGTAGAATGAGAGAATGATTGAATGAGAGAATGATTGAATGGGAGAATGATTGAATGGGAGAATGATTGAATGAGAGAATAAACCCACTCTGCAGCCCCCCCTCGTCGCGAAGCGACTTAGTCTGCGCGCGGAGACAGCGTCGACCGGGAAATACCGTCACACAACGGCTAAAATCTGTGCCTTACCGCGAAGCAGCCACGAAGTGAATCCGTGATAATCTGTGGTTAAAAAAGTCGCGAAGCGACCAGAAATCTGTGGTTAAAGCCCTACAAAGCCCAATCCGGCACCACCCCCAAACTAAAGCCCCAGATCAAGGGCAACAGGAAGTAACAAGCTAACGACACAATGATGATCGAGATCACGTTCATCCGAAAGCCTGCCCGGACCATATCCGGGATCGTCAGATAGCCGGAGCCGAAGACCACCGCATTGGGCGGAGTGGCCACGGGCAGCATGAAAGCACAGGTAGCCGCCAGGGTGGCTGGCACCATCAAAGCATACGGGTGTACCTCCAGGGGAATGGCCGCCGCGGCCAGAACCGGCATCAGCATGGAGGTGGTGGCGACGTTGGAGGTTACCTCCGTCAAAAAATTCACTACGGCCACCACGACCAATACCACCAGTAACAGACCGACTCCTTCGGGCATACTTAGATTGCCCGCAATGTACTCCGCCAGGCCGCTGGCCCCGAAGCCGTCCGCGAGGGCGAAGCCCCCGCCCAGGAGCAGCACTACGCCCCAGGGGAGTTTAACGGCCTCCTCCCAACTCAATAACGACTCCCCTTTTTCTTTACCGGGTATCAGGAATAACAAGGTAGCAGCGATCATGGCGATGACCGTATCGTTGATACCGGGAATCAGGGGCGCCAGGACCGATTTGCGAAAAATCCAGGCCAGTGCCGTAGCGACAAACAAGGCCAGAACCTTAAATTCTTCGGTGGTCATCGGCCCCTGCTCGTCCTGCAGGCGGCGGATTTCGGCGCGGCCACCAGAAAAGCCGGTTGCTTTAAACGTGAAAGCCACCCGGGTCAGGTACCACCAACAGATGAATAGCAGCAGCACCGAGACGGGCAGCCCGATCTTTATCCAGTCGATGAACCCGATCTCAATACCAAAGACGGTCTCTACCTGCCCGGCCAGCACCATATTTACCGGCGTCCCGATCAGACTGGCCATGCCGCCGATGGAGGCCGAGTAGGCAATGGAAAGCATCAGTGCTTTGCCGAAGGTGGCGTTTTCGTCTT
This sequence comes from Neolewinella agarilytica, assembly GCF_900110645.1. Classification (GTDB taxonomy): domain Bacteria; phylum Bacteroidota; class Bacteroidia; order Chitinophagales; family Saprospiraceae; genus Neolewinella; species Neolewinella agarilytica. The sequence goes on along the minus strand of NZ_FOFB01000027.1, from coordinate 70,052 downwards.
CTTCGGTGGCAGGGTCATCCTTAAGTTGTTTAGCGATGGCCATGGCGATGGGTAACATCATCACGGAAGTAGCGGTGTTCGAGATCCACATAGACAACAGGGCAGTAGCAATCATCGCCCCCAGGATAATCATGCGCAGATTAGACCCGATGAAATAGATCGTCGCCAGCGCAATGCGCCGGTGCAGGTTCCATCGCTCAAAGGCCATAGCCAGCATAAAGCCGCCCAAAAACAGAAAAACAAGATAGTTGCCGTAGGACCGCGTTGCTTCGGCTGCCGGTAAGACGCCGGTCAGGGGAAAAAGAATCATCGGCAACATCGCCGTTACGGCGATGGGGATAGCCTCCGTAATCCACCAGGCCGCCATCCAGGCCGTTGTAGCCAGCACCGCCGTGGCTGCGGGTGGCGCACCCTCCGGCCGAAAAAACAGCATGACCAGCAGGAAAAGCAGGGGGCCGAGAACAAAACCGATGCGTTTGGCAGTCATTGAAGAGAGAATGAAGGAATGGGCAAATGAGTGAATGTTACGGAGCGGCGACTTCTTGTCCGGTGTGAATATACATCCCTCAACTCATCCCGGTCAATCTGCGGTTAGTCTTCTAAGTTGCCTCCTCTGTCTCCCTTCCTCTTCTGTGGGAGATAATTCCTCGCGGGGCCCATTGAGTACAGCCGGATGTACAGCGGCCTAAAAATCTGTGCCATAATCTGTGCTAATCCGTGAAAATCCGTGGTCAACAAGCTGCGCAGCAGCCACTCTGTGAACCTCTGTGATTACCTCCCCGTACCTCCGTGGTTAAATCTTTAAGCTACGCAGCAGCCCCACTACCATCCCCTCCAGCTCCAACGCAGTATCTCCCATCGAGCGTTCTATTGTCATTCCGGGTTGGTCCATCAGGGCAGCGATTTGATGGACATCAGGCATCCGGGAAGCAGCTTGATCGAGCGTACATCGCCCGGCTACGGCAAGCACCTTTGCACCTGCGTGCTGCGCCCGCCCGGCCACACCACTCACCACTTTACCGTGGGGTGTTTGATCGTCAATACAACCTTCGCCGGTAATGACGAGGTCAGCGCCAATCAGCCATTTCTCCAGACCGGTTACTTCCATCATGCGGTCGATACCGGACTGAATGTCACCCCCCAAAAAGGCGCGAATGCCTGCGCCTAAACCGCCTGCGGCGCCAGAACCCGGTACAAGTACAGATGTACCCGAAAATTGCGCCAACACCCCGGAAAACCGTTCCATATGCTCTTCCAAAACAGGCAGATCCGTCAGCTTTGCCCCCTTTTGCGAAGCGTACACCATCGTCGCGCCCCGATCTCCCAACAAGGGATTATCTACGTCACAAACCGCCGTAAAGCGAGCATCCTTTACCGCCGGCATCACCTCAGCATCATCAATGCGCAGCACGTAGCCCAGCGAATCCCCCGTAGGCACGAAGTCTTCCGGCCGGTTCCCGAAAAAACGATACCCAAGAGCGGCCGCCATCCCGGCGCCACAGTCATTGGTCGCGCTTCCTCCCAGAAAAAGGCTGATGTCCCGGGCACCCCGGGCCAGCGCATCTTCAATCAGCATCCCTACGCCAATGGTGGTGGTCCGTCCCGGATCTCTCCGGTGAGGGGGCAGATGTTGTAGCCCACAGGCACGGGCCACTTCAATAAAGGCCTTCCCCTCCCCCATTAAATATTCCGCCATTACCTTTTTTCGCAGCGGGCCCGTTACTTCCAGCCGGTAAGTCTGCAGCGGCAGAATTTGTTGTAACAACTCCAGGGAGCCCTCTCCCCCGTCGGCCATGGGCTGCTCAATAATGGTCGCTTCCGGGAATACCCGTCTGGCACCGCGGCCAATGGCCGCGGCCACCTCCCGGGCGGTAAGACTACCTTTGAATTTATCGGGGGCGATGAGGATGCGCATTTTTAGTAGTATGGTAGTAGTGATAGTAATGGTGGTATGGTAGTAGGCAACCCTGTGACGTGCGGCAGCTACTATCAATCGACCATACTACCACTACTATCAAACTATAGTTCTCTCACCCAAATATTCCGGTAAGCCACCTTGTTGGAATGGTCCTGCAGCATGATGCTCCCCGTTTCCGGATGCGCCGTGTATTTGTGCAGGCCGATGTAGGCAGTCGTCCCTTTGATTTCCCAGTGGTTTTGCACCAAAACGCCATTGTGAAAAACGGTGACGTAAGCCGGGCGAATCAACATCCCGTCTGCGTTGAAAACCGGCGAGCTGAAAATGATATCGTAGCTGTTCCAGTCTCCCATCACGGAGGTGGCGTTGACCAGTGGAGGACTTTCCTTATAAATGGAGGCAGCCTGTCCGTTGGTGTAAGTATCGCTGCCGTTGCTTTCCAGCACCTGTACTTCGTAGCGTTCGTGGAAGAAAACGCCGCTGTTTCCCCGTTGCTGCCCTTTTTTGTCGGGCTCATTGGGGCTGCGCCATTCCACGTGTAGTTGTACGTCGCCGAAGGTGCGGCGGGTCTTGATGGTACCGCTGCCGGGCTTCACCACTAAGGCATCGCCTTCCTTGGTCCAGTCAGTGGCAGCGCCCGTTTTGGCGTTCACCCATTCGGCGGCATCAGCCCCCTTACCAAGCAGTACGATCGCATCAGATGGTGGAGGCAGCAGCACCGGAGAAGACTGAACTTTCGGAGGCACCGGCTCATAAAATTCCGTCGCTTTCGGGTCCGTTATCTGGGCGCGGACGCAGGTGCAAAGGAGGGTTAAAATAAGCAGGGGGAGTAAGCGTTGTTGCATGATTTCTTTTGTTTGCAACAAGGTAGTAAAAATCTGTTTTTGGGAAGCATCACTGCCGGAACGCTCGAAGGTCGCTCCGCGACGCTTCGAGGTCCCTTACTCAGAGCTGAAGCGTCCCGGAAGAACCTTTGAGCGTCGGTGTTGGCTTTCAATAACGAAAAAAGCACAAAACCCATCAAGATTCCCTCCTTTATGGAAAGTCTCTTGGTGAACTTTGTGCCTTTGTGTACCTGTGTGTAAAATGCGTCGCGCAGCGGCGAAGCAATAACTACTACACCATCAGGCGAATCGGATCTTCCAAACAAGCCTTCACGTCGTTGAGGAAAGCCGCCGCAGAAGCGCCGTCTACCACCCGGTGATCGGAGCTCAGGGTAACCTTCATCACTTTGCCGGGAACAACGGCGCCGTCACGAACGACCGCCTTGTCCTGAATACCGCCGATGGCCATGATGGCAGCATCTGGTGGATTGATGATGGCCGTAAACTCTTCCACACCGAACATCCCCAGATTAGAGATCGTGAAGGTGTTTCCGCTCATTTCATCGGGGCTGAGTTTTTTGTTCTTCGCCCGGCCAGCCAGTTCTTTGACTTCCATGTTGATCTGGCTAAGGCTCTTCATGTTAGCGTAGCGAACTACGGGAACGAGCAGTCCGTCCGGGATAGCAACCGCCACTCCGATGTTTACGTCGTGGTTGGTACGAATCTTATCGCCCATCCAGCTGGAGTTGATAACGGGGTGCTTAGGTAGATTAATGGCACAGGCTTTTACCACCAGGTCGTTGAAGCTGATCTTCACTGGAGCCACCTCATTGAGTTTCTTGCGGAATTCCCACACCTTATCCATCGCGATCTCAACGGTCACGTAGAAGTGGGGCGCCGTAAACTTAGACTCACCCAAACGGCGGGCAATCACCTTGCGCATCTGGCTGACGGGCGCTTCCTCGAAGTTATCCCCACCTGCATTAAAGGCAAAGACCGGTACGTTAGGAGCAGGAGCGGCGGCCGGGGCAGCAGCTGCCGGAGCAGCGGCAGGAGCCGGAGCTGGCTTGGCTGCAGGAGCAGCTTTAGCCTGTTCAACATCTGCTTTCACGATACGTCCGTTCTCTCCGGAGCCGGTTACCGTAGAAAGATCAATACCGGCTTCTTTAGCCATCGCTTTAGCAAGAGGGCTGGCTTTAATCCGGTCATCAGAAGCGACAGCCGGTGCGGCCGGTGCGGGAGCAGGAGCAGCAGCGGGCGCTGGCGCGGGTGCAGGGGCCTCCTCCTTGGCAGCGGGGGCTTCTGCGGGCGCAGCAGCTGCGCCATCGCCGGCGGCGGCAATCGCCGCTTTCCAGTCTTCGCCTTCTTCTCCGATAACGGCAATAACACCATCAATCGGCACAGCACCTTCCTTCACGGCAATGTGAAGCAACACACCTTCGAAATAGGAATCAAGCTCCATCGTCGCCTTATCCGTCTCTACCTCGGCGAGTGTCTGACCAGGCTCCACGGAGTCCCCTTCAGCTACCAGCCAATCAACGATATTTCCTTCTTCCATCGTGTCGCTCATGCGCGGCATCCGAATCACCTCAGCCATAATAAATTCTTTCTTGGTTAGCGGTCGTATAGTCCGCTTGGGTCGTGTGAAATATGAGCGGGCAAATTTGCCGCTTATTTGTGGGAATTACAAACCTTAGTTTAATATCTTACACTAAGTACCAAAAAGGGCGGGTTTTGTTCTCTAAAAGCACCGCTAATCAGAGTGGAAGTCTCCGTTTCAGGACACCTTGCTTCTATTTGCCTCCCCCCTGCACCTGCGGCACCCGCTAAACCTTCCGAAGTAGCCGCACCAAATCCACGCCCAAAGTCGCCTCGCTTCCTTACCCGGCTCGACTCATAGCGCCTTCACCAATCTTTATTCTTAACTTCCCCCAACCATTTATTCCCACACCCACTAACCAAATCAACATGATGAAGTATTTGTTCGGCTGTATTTGCAGCCTGCTCCTGCTGTTACCATCTGGCCTTGGCGCTCAGGGGAGCGACGAGAAACGACCACCGGTAACCAGGACATTTTTCCTTAACAACGCCTACGTGGTCCAGTCTCCCGGCAAGGTGATTGACCTGGGCAGTGTCCTGATTCGCGACGGACTCATCCAGGCCGTAGGAAAAGACCTGAAGGCCCCGGCTGATGCCAAAGTGATGAAAGCCGACTCCATGTACATCTACGCTGGCTTTATTGACGGGCTGTCCAATCTCGGCGTACCCAAGCCAAAAGAAGACGACAGGAGCAATCGTGGCCGCGGCCAACGGGAGTATAACCCCTCATATGAACGCGCCGGCATTCAAACCGAACGCAGTGTTGTCGATATGCTTTCGCCCGAAGACAAAGCCCTCTCCGAAATGCGGGCTATCGGCTTTACGGCTGCTCACGTAGTACCCCGGGGCGGCATGCTTCCCGGCCAGGGAGCGGTGATCCTGTTGGGCGGTGACGACGCGGGCAAAATGATCGTCAGCGAAGGAAGTTCCCTCTTCGCCCAATTTCAGGGAGCTTCGGGTGTCTATCCTAATACAGACATGGCCATCATGTCGAAGTTCCGCGAACTCTACACCCAGGCCCGCCAGCACAAAACCCACAGCGAGAGCTACGCTAAGAATGCCCGGGGCATGAGCCGCCCCGCCCAAAATGATGTCTTGGCAGCCTTTGGAGAAAGTATTGACGGGCAGCGTGCCATTTTCTTCGCCGTAGACGGCATCAAGGAAATGCACCGTGCCCTGACCCTGAGCAAAGAACTCGGCTTCCCACTCGCCCTTGCTGAAGTAACGATGGGGCAGAAAGCCATCGCTCCTCTGAAAGCTTCAGGAGCCAGCATCTTCCTGACCCTCGACCTGCCCAAAGCCAAGGCGGAAGCCAAGAAGGGAGAAAAAGAGGAAACCGACGAGGAAAAAATGATGCTGGAAAAGCAGCGGGCCGCCGCTCAGCAACTGCACGAAGAGCAAGCAGCCATGCTAAGTAAGTCAGGGCTAGCCTTCGGTTTTTCGACCCTCAACGCCAAAGCAAAAGATATACGCCCTAACCTGGAACGTATGATTAAGGCCGGACTCACGGAAGACCAGGCGCTGGCCGCACTTACCACTACTCCGGCACAAATGCTCGGCTTGTCCGACATCATGGGCACCGTGGAAAAGGGTAAGATTGCCAACCTCGTCGTTACTGACCAGCCCTACTTTGCCAAAGGTGCTAACATCCGCTACGTCTTTGTAGACGGAATGCCCTCCGAGTATGAGGTAAAGAAGAAAAAGAAGAAAAAACCAGGGGATCCGGACGCCAAAGTAATGGCCGCTGGTGAGTGGAACCTCGAAATCGACGTCCCGATGGAGCAGATGGCCACCCCTACCCTGACGATCACCGATGAGGACGGAAGTCTGAGTGGTAAACTCGTTAGTGGCATGGGCACCAACGACATCAGTAACATGAGCCTTGAAGGAGACAATCTTACCTTCAGCTATACCACTGAAGGTGGCGGACAAACCGTCACGGTATCCTTTGACCTAACCATCGATGGCGACAGCCTCGAAGGCAGTATGTCCGCCGGCAGTTTCGGTTCCTTCGACGTAGAAGGAAGTCGGGAACCCAAAAAATAGGACGCAAAACCAGTCTCCCCCCACCCTGCAACTTGCAACCTGCACCCTGAAACTTGCACCCTGCAACCTGCAACTATCAAAACCTCCCCCGGCCTGATGGCCAGGAACCAAATATATAAATCAATGTACAAGCATAGCCTGATGCTGTTTTTACTACTGGCCGTGAGCGCGCTCTCTGCCCAGGTAGAAAAAGGCAGCATCCACATAAAAAACGGAACCGTACTGACGGTTACCAATGGCATTCTGGAGAATGCTGATGTCGTGATTGAAGATGGCATCATCACCCGCATCGGTAAAAACCTGAAGACCCCTTCCGGGGCGAAGACGGTGGATGCTACCGGACAGTTCGTGATGCCGGGCATCATCGACGCTCACTCTCACATCGCACTCGATGCGGTGAACGAGGCCACCCACCCGATTACCGCTGAGGTACGGACGGGCGACGTGCTCGACCCCCTCGACGTCGGAATCTACCGGGCTCTTGCCGGCGGAGTAACCGCCACGCACGCCATGCACGGCTCAGCCAACGCCATTGGTGGTCAGTGTGAGACGATCAAACTACGTTACGGCACCTTTAACCCGAACGACCTGAAGATGGAAGGCGCTCCGCGTACCATTAAGTTCGCTCTGGGAGAAAACCCCATGCGGGTTCACGGTGAAGGTGGCGGGCTGATGTCCCGCACCCGGATGGGCATCGAGCATGTCTTCCGTCGTGGCTTCTCCGAAGCACAGCAATACCTGGCGGCGCAGGAGGCTTACAATAAAAACAAAGCCTCCGACCCATCTGCCGTGCCTCCCATGTATGACCGCCGCCTGGAAGCCCTGGGCGACATCCTGAAAGGAGACATCATCATTCATTGTCACTCCTACCGGGCCGATGAAATCCTGATGCTGATGAACGTCTGTAAGGACTTCGGCATCAAAAGACTCGTTTTCCAGCACGTTAATGAAGGCTTTAAAGTTGCTCCCGAGCTGGCAGAATTCGGCGCTGGCGCGTCCGTTTTTGCGGACTGGTGGGCCTACAAGTTCGAGGTATACTACTCTACAGCCTACAATGCTGCCATCCTGACGAAGAACGGTGTGGTTACGTCCATCAACTCGGATTCCGGCGACTACATCCGGCACCTCTTCCACCAGGCCGGTAAGACCCAGCGCTATGGCAAGTTGACCGATAATGAAGCCCTGCGCCTCATTACCCTTAACCCCGCCATTCAGCTTGGTATTGATGACCGGGTGGGATCACTGGAGAAAGGAAAAGATGGAGACGTCGCCATCTTCAACGCTCATCCATTATCTGTCTACGCTATTCCACAAATGACCATCGTTGACGGCATTGTCCGCTTCGACATTAAAGAAGACGGTAATGATCAACGTCTGGCTCCCGACCCCGAGAAGGTTGACATGATGATGCTTAACTATGACGAAGACCACCGCTGCATGGAAGGCACCGGTGAAGCCCTATTCCACAACCACTAAAACCAGCACCATGCGTTTAACAATCCAACCATTTATGCTGGTCCTGGTCGTCTTACTGATGACCACCGCCAGCCTCTCCGCCCAGGTAGTGGGCAAAGCCACCAAAGGCAGCTTCCTGCTGAAGAATGCTACCATTGAAACCGTTACTAAAGGCTCCGTAAAGGGAGACTTACTGATCAAAGACGGTAAGATTGCAGATATCGGTTCCGGCCTATCTGCTACCGGTGCCAAGGAAATTGACTGTACCGGTAAATTTGTTTACCCTGGTTTCATCGATGGCGGCACTAACCTCGGCCTGATTGAAGTCAGTTCTGTGTCTCTGACCCAGGACGCCCGCGAAGGCGGCGACATAAAGCCATTTCTGGAAGCGCTTACTGCCGTTAACCCCAGCTCCGTCGCCATTCCGGTAACGCGGGTGAGTGGCGTAACGACCGTGATCGCCATGCCCGAAGGAGGCTTAATTCCCGGAAAGGCAGCTCTCATCAACCTGGTGGGGTACTCCCCGGATGAGATGTACGCCGGCTTCAAGGCCATGCGGATGAACTTCCCCTCATCCGCAGCCCGTGGCCGCCGCGATCGCCGCTCCGAAGAAGACCGGAAGAAAGCTGAGGAAAAGACTTTCAAGGAAATTACGAAGCTGTGGGACGAGACGAAGCTCTTCGCCAAAATCAAGGCTGCAAAAGCTACCGACGCTTCCATCATGCAGGAATACAACCCAACCCTGGAGGGTATGATTCCCGTAGTGGAAGGGAAGCTTCCGCTCTTTATTGAGGTCAACCGGTCTGCCGATATTTTATCTGCCCTGAAGTGGATTAAGAAAACCGGTGTAAAGGCCGTACTGACCGGCGTTTCCGAAGGTTGGCGGGTGGCGGATTCCATCGCTGCAGCGAAGATCCCCGTCATTACCGGCCCGGTGATTGGTATGCCCACCAGGCAGTCTGATCGCTACGACCGGCCCTACGCCAATGCCGGCCTTATGGCTAAAGCCGGCGTTACGGTGGCCATTCGTTCCAACGACACGGAAAATGTACGCGACCTGCCCTTCCACGCCGGCTTCGCAGCCGCCTACGGTATGGGCCGGGAAGAAGCCCTGAAGGCCATTACCATTGTGCCCGCACAGATCATGGGCCTCGAAGATCGCCTTGGCTCCCTGGAGGTTGGCAAAGACGCCAACCTTTTCATCTGTGACGGTGACCCCCTGGAAACCAAAACGCAGATTGAACAGGTCTTCATCAGCGGTTGGGAAATTCCCATGAATAGCCGGCACTCCTTGCTGTATGATGAGTTTTTGGATCGCAGTCCGGGAATCAAAAACTAAGGACTTAGCCAATTTTCCCGCCTGAAACTTTCTCTCTCTAACCTGTTTTGGTTAAGGAGAAATCAAGGGCTTGATATAAAAACAACAGTAGCGACCAGGCTTTCCTGGTCGCTACTGTTGTTTTTACCCACAAAGGTCGAATGCTGCCGGGCAGATGGATAAACACCCTGAGTTGAAGTGGATGTTGTACGCTTAACTATCCAGTTCCCAGCTATTCAGCGCGCGGTAGATGCCCCGGTACACCTTTCCGCGAATGTTCATACTCATGAAGCGTTCATTCTTCGGGTCAGGATGAACGCGATTGGTTAGCAGTACGAAAACCAGGCCGTTTTCCGGATCCGCCCACACGGAAGTGCCGGAGAAGCCAAGGTGCCCGAATGTTTTGTTGGAAGCACCGGCAGAAATGACGTTGCCCCAGCCTCCGGCCAGGCGATCAAAGCCCAATGCCCGGTAATTATAACGCCCCCGGCTGGTGAACAGGTCCACCGTCTCAGGGGTCAGCAGTTGTTCCCCTTCGAAGGTTCCGCCGTCGTTCAGCAGCTGAAACAGGCGGGCCAGGTCATGGGCGTTGCCGAACAAGCCGGCATGACCGGCTACACCACCCAGCAGCGCCGCTCCCTCATCGTGAACGTAGCCACGGAGTAAACCGCCGCGCATCCATGTGTCAACAACGGTAGGAACCACAACATTAGACGGTACACCATTGGCTGCGGGGTTGAACGTCAGTCGGCCAAGTCTCATCGGAGCGTAAAACTCACGTTCCAGCAGCTCTTCCATGGGTTCCTCAGCTATTTCCTCAACGATGAGCTGCAGCAGGTAGTAGTTCAGGTCGCTGTAGCGATACATTAACCGTCGGGTATAATCAATTTTTCCGCTCAGGCCTTTACGGACCAGCCCCGGCACCTTTGTGTCTAACCAGCGGTCGGGGCCAATGGCTAGTTGAAAATCTTCGCGGATGGAATCCGCCACAAACTGACGGCCAATCAAACCGTTTAGCGGAAGGTCAGACTGTAAGCCCGAATGATGAGAGAGCAATTGCTCGATTTTATACCGGCCAATCGTTCTTCGTTTAAACTCCGGCAGATAGTCTTTCACTCTTGCGTCCAGCGCAATTTTACCTTCATCATAAAGCTTCATGACGGCGAAAGAAGTCGCTGCCGCTTTAGTGATGGAGGCCAAGTCGTATAAGTCGCCCGTGTTGACCTTCTGTCGCCGGTAAGTATGGTGGCCGTAGGCTTTTTCGTAGACAACCTTACCGTCTTTCATCACCAGCAATTCCGCTCCCGGCATGGCGCGATAGCGGATGCCCCGGTTAATCTGATAATCGATATGGTCAAACTTTTCCCGGTCAATCCCGAGCAGTTCCGGTAAAGCAAAGCCATTGGTAATGGCATCCAGACGATAGCCCGTCCCAGCGGGGAAGACGGCAGTAGATTCAGACAAACGCCCGTCTAAGAGTTCTGCACCGAAAACAGCCTGCGCCAGAAAGGCCTCGCTTTCTTTACAGCGAAGGGGACTATTGATCAACGTCCACTTCTCCGGCAGCCCGGTCAGCAGCGCCGGGTCACCGAAATGAATCATCGTAACGTTGCTCAGCCCAAGCGGGTACAGCCCGGAATACCAATCGGCATTAGCCGAAGACAGGCCAATCGGATCATCAGCCATAACGATGGTTGGAAGTTCAGGCGCTGAGGGTAAAACCTGAGCGACCAGCTCGTCATAAGCAACTTCCTGCACGTCAGCGAAGCGGCGGGCAAGATCAAGAAAACGAGCGGGGCGCTGATCAGAACGGTACAGGACCCGGATGGCGGGAGTACCCGCCAGGGGCAGTTTACCGGTGGGATTCGTGAGCACTACCGTTTCTCTCAGAAGGCGGTTATGACGTTCCAGGTCAGTCGATACGGTGAGGCTTTCGTAGGGCCAGGAGAATTCAACGGGCAGTGTATCTGATTCAGGGACAATATTGAGTAGCAAACCGGTTGGCGTAACGCTAAGGCTATCCATTTCAGCCTGGCTGTAGGTTGTAGTAGATGTTTCCTCCGAGGAGAAAAACCCGGAGAACCAGTCGATGATGTCTTCGGCCCAACTCCCTGCCTGCACGGGCTGGGAGCTCAGGAGAAAGCCTGCCAGTAAAAAAGTCGACAAATAAAATTTCATTCAGTTCGGGGCTAATTCAAAAATGGGCCGGTGTATAGATAGCGTTCAACAAAAACAACGACTATAGTTTTGGTCTTGTTGTAAAGAAAACCTTACTGTTTACGTTTCACAATTTATGTTTTACCAACAAAAAGTGTATTTTGCGCTGTCGCAGGTGCAAAGATAGGTGGAAAAGCAAGGCTGGTCAATAGCCAGGCCGCATTGCCGCTATCCTCTCCCTTGCACCTGCGGCTGCGCCCTCCTGCGCTTACCGAAGAGCCGGAAACGCCCGATGCCTATGACGAACTCTCTACTGACCATCCTTATTCTCCTGGCCTTCCTGATCGGAGCCCTGCTCAGCTGGCTGGTCCTGCAACTGAGAATTCGCAGCAGTCACCTGCCCCTCACGGACGTAGAGCGTGATTACATCCGCCGTGAAATTCACGATCAGCTACGGCAGGAATCTGACCTGCACTACGAGAACCTGCAGGAGAAAACCGCCGCCGAAATCCGGCTGGGACAAGAGTTGGCCACAACGCAGGCGGACCTGCGTCATCTCGGTGAAAAAATCAATGGTCAGGCCGCTGAAATGCAACGCTTACAGGAAGTTAGCCTCGCTCAGTTTGAGCAAACTGCCAACCGGCTACTCCACGAGAAAAGCCAGCATTTCACCGCCAGGAATGCGGAGCAATTGACGGGCATCCTCGCTCCCCTCCGGGAGCGAATCCAGGGCTTCGAGCAACAGATCGAGCGGCGTTTTCTGGAGGAAACCAAAGACCGCGTCTCCCTGCGCCAGGAGATTAAACACCTGCAACAACTTAACCAGCAAATCAGTACGGAAGCCAACAATCTGGCCGGCGCCCTTCGTGGCAACAGCAAAACGCAGGGCGACTGGGGCGAATGGCAACTACTCACCCTGCTCGAAGCCAGCGGTTTGCAAAAAGGGATCCACTTTAACGCACAGGGTACCTTCCGCGACGAAGAAGACAAGATGAAACGCCCTGATTTCATTATCAATCTTCCCGAAGGGAAACACCTCGTCATTGACTCCAAGGTATCGCTTACGGCTTACGACCGGTTCTGCGCCCTGTCAGAAGACGATCCCGAGCGACGCACGCACGCCGCCGCTCATCTGCGGTCCCTTCGGCAACACATCAGTGACCTGGCCGGCAAAAACTACACGCGCCTTTATCAGATCAGCAGCCCCGATTACCTGCTCCTGTTCGTTCCCATCGAGCCCGCCTTTGGCCTGGCCCTGCAGACGGACCAGGGCATCTTTCTGGAGGCTTTGGAGCGAAACATCGTATTGGTAACTCCCTCTACACTGCTCGCCACCCTGCGCACCGTCAGCTTCATCTGGAAACAGGATAACCAGAAGAAAAACGTACTGGAAATTGCCCGGCAGAGTGGCCTGCTTTATGACGGCTTCGTCGCCTTTACGGAAGAAATGAAAAAGATCGGCCGCCAGCTTGATCTGGCACAATCCGCCTACGGCACTGCCCTGAAGAAACTCTCCTCCGGAGGTATTTACGGTAAAACGCTGGTTGGCCGGGCGGAGCGCCTGCGGCAGCTGGGCGCTAAAACGAAAAAACGGATGGGGACGGACTTGTTGAAGGAAGAGGAGGAGGAGTAGTATGATAGTTCGGTAGTCTGGTAGTTCGGTAGTCTGGTAGGCTGGTAGGCTACCGCATGTTGGAGGTGGTAGGGGTTAAACAGCAACTAAAACGCATGTCAACTCTGTTCTGTCCTAAATGATAAGGAATCACTTCCGCCATTTTCACGATGTGGTTATCAAATCGCATCTGTTTAGAAGGTTTCCTTACTTATTTAAGCCTCTCTTATGCATTACTTATTGATCGACAAGAAACCTTCCCAATAGTATGCTTTACAGCTAAAGCCTCTTAATTATAAGGTACTGGATTTGGTCAATAAGAAAGTCTCTCTTCCTTCTCCTCCCACTCCTTTCCTCCTTCGGAAAACAATGCTACAAAAATTCTACTTTCTACTCTAAATCTCGTTATAAAGCGGCCAGTATGTAGCTCCTTCAGTCTTCAGCTTTCGCAGTTATTGAAGCCCCCAAAGGCCTCCAGCGTGCAGCAGCCAACCAGACCACAACAACCACTACCCCAAGCGCTCCGCTAATTCCATAAAGCCTCGCTTTTTAGCGTGATCCGCTGCCGCAAGCCCGTCAACGTCCTTTGCACCTGCGTCTGCGCCCGCCGCTACTAATAACTCAACAATCTCTGCCTGGTTAAACATGGCCGCAAAATGTAAGGCCGTACTTCCGTTAGGTAAAGAGGCTTCCAGATCTGCGCCAGCATTGATAAGGTAGCGGGCAATATCTGCATGTCCTTTGAAGCAAACTCCCATGAGCGCAGTCCCGGTCGTACCACTGGCATTAATGTCTGCACCGGCCTCTACCAACAGTTTCGTCATTGGCAGTAGCCCTGAATAGCTAGCCAGAATCAGTGGAGAGGTCCCTCTCTCATCTCGCGCCTTCAGTAGATCCTGATTAGCTTCTATTAGTGCTTTAGCTTCCATCAGTTTATTATCGCGTATGGCCGAGAAAAGTGCTGAAGCAGATGTATTCATCGTTTTGTGTTGGGTTAGTCAATTGTAATAGCCAACAAGTGCCCCCCCTGTTCGTTGCATTTTTCGCTCGCTCAACGTCAAATTGTCGGATGAATCAAGTAGTAACACCTTCCTTTTAAAGATGGACCTTACGGTTTGATCATCCTGATCAATTGCGATTTATTGGCAATCCGCAGCTGAACGAAGTACACTCCAGACGGCAGCTCAGTAACTGGTAACAGCAGGCGGTTATCGCCCGTAAGACCACCAAATGCTGGTAGTTCCATGATCTCCTTACCCCTGCCGTCTAACAGCCGAACGTAGACCGTGGACCGCTCCTGTAAGCTAAAGTCAAGGAAAGCCACCTCACTTACCGGATTAGGGGACAGACTCAGCGGAATATTCAATTGCCCCGCTCCCGTCAGGCCGTTCGGGTTGTCGGAGTATCCGTCCAGGTTATCATAGTAGTAAGTGTTGTTGTTAAACCGGCCGGGATTGAAGAGAATAACCATCTTTCTGACACCCCGATCGCTGGCTCCACCATCGGGTTCGTCCAAAAGTGTAAAGCTGAGTCGGTGCCATTCTCCTTGTTTAGCCGTTTGGGCGCGGTAGCGGCTGTGCCTCCCGGTGGGATAGTTTTCGGGCAGGGCAGCGGGCGTTTCCAGTTGAAGGATAATTTCCTGCCCGGGCAGCGCATCGGTGTAAACGTCGAGCGAAAAAGCGCGGGTTCCTTCCACGTAACCAGCAACATCTCCGATGCTGGATACATCATAGACAATGACGTCAAATTCACTTCCCCCATCCCGGTCGTACTTCCCTACCAGAGCGGAGTTATTGACACTGTTGGCGGCAGGGTTATTCACTTCAGTGAGGGAGCCCGTAGAGAACTCAAAAACAGCCTGAGCTTCCTGATCAAAGTTTTCGAAGCTGAATTCTTTGGTCAGGGCAAAAGTTGGAGGAACGTAAACCTCGATCCCCAGGACCCGGTCTTCACAGCCTCCCGTGATGGTAGCGGTAACTCGCCCTCCCGTCTCTCCAAAGTCGACAATAATACCGTTTGGCGAGCTGTCATCCGTAATTACCGCTCCGTCAGGCAAGCCCCATTCAATGCTGGCTCCATCCGGAAGACCGTCAACGACGTAAGCAGCATTAGTGGCATCTGTTTCTACTTCTACCGGACCGCGAAGGCTGGGCGGTGGCAGGTCGTATACCCGTAGATAGTCGATTTCCATGGTGGCCGGAATGGCGGTGCTGCTCAGCGCGCCACCGAAAGTTCCCCCCAGGGCCAGATTGAGGAGAAAGTGAAAGTCCTGATCGAAGGGCCAGCGCTCCGGGCTCAGATTTCCAGGCCGTTTGATACCGTAGCGGTGCCCGTCAACGAACCAGCTGATGTAGTCCTCCTGCCAGTCAATGGCATAAATGTGATAATCATCTGACCAAGCCTTGTCAGTCAGCAGCAGCTGATCTCCCGTACTGGAGTTGTTGGGGAAATCCTGCCCGTAGTGAAGTGTACCAAAAAGCACCTCCGGCTCGTTACCGATCCATTCCATAATGTCAATTTCTCCGCTGGCGGGCCAGCCGCCGTATACCTCATCGGTAGACAGCATCCAGAAAGCGGGCCACAGGCCACCTCCGGCGGGAACTTTGATCCGGGCTTCGTAGTAACCGTATCTGAAGTCCTGTTTGCCCTTGGTCGTAATCCGCCCGGAGGTGTAGGATTTCCCACCAATGTTTTCCCGGCGGGCGTTGATCTTCAAGATGCCGTTTTCCACCACCAGGTTCTCCCGGGCGTACCATTGCTGTTCGCTGTTTCCCCAATCACAGATTCCCAGGTCGCAGCCATCTCCAATCTGGATGTTCCAGTCTTCCTCATTAAGGGAGCTGCCGTTGAATTCATCCGACCAGATCAGATTTGGGCACTGAGCAGACAGGGAGCTCAGCGTAAGCAGCATGGCTGCCAGAAATAATTTGTGCATGATCGATAGTTTAACCATCCACAAAATATGAAATTAGGCCGCAAGTCAAAATGCAGGTGTGTATCACAAGACGAGCAATCGGTCAATTAACTTATCCAAACATGCTCTAACTGAGGGTCTCGGTACGCAACTCTCACTCAGAGCAGGATAAACGCTGTACGATTTCCTTTTTCCGGCTGCGACTAATCGGAACGACGTGCTTCCCAATATGGATCTTCTCATCGCTATAGCCGTCAACCCGCCGGAGGTTGACGATATAACTGCGGTGTGTTCTCACGAACTGGTTGACGTTCAGATTCTGGAGGAATTCGGAAAGAGAGCCCCGGTGAAGGATTTTACGCCCGTCGGAAAGGAAAATTTGGGTGTAAACATGATCGGCTTTCAAAAAGAGGATAGAAGAAGGTAGGAATTTCATTTGAGGTAGTTTAGTACCTCCTTCATTTGAGCCATCCCAAATAGGTTACCCGCTCTTCTAAATTTTCTGCCAGACCAATCAAAATAGGGCGCGACCGCAGGTGCCATGAAAAGTTCTTAAAAGCAATGGGATTGGCTATGCACCTCCGGGCACTACCTGCGGTAAACCCTATCGGTAGGTCATACCAACCTTCAGCTCCGTCCCCGCCGGGTACTTCTCCACCATAAAACGGGTTGGCAGGTAGGTTCTCCCTTCCATTTTGGGCTGAAAGACCGCGAAATGCAGATGCGGGCCGTCCGAAAAGCCCGTATTACCACTCTCGCCAATGAGTTGCCCCTGCACCACAGTATCTCCGGGGTCCACAAAAGCGCCGTCTTTGCGCAGGTGAACGTATTCGGCAAAGGTTCCGTCGGAATGGCGGAGGATGATGAGGTTATTAAAATCCATGCATTTGGCGGAGGTGCAGTTTCGGTCGTGTCGCTCCGTGACGGTGACCACCACGCCGCCCCGGGCGGCGTGCACGGGCGTGCCTACCGGCACGTTGAAGTCAAGGGCCAACACGTCTTTATGCGAAAACTCTCCGTTGTAGCCCTGGCTGACCAATACGCTTTTGCCTTCCGCAAAGGGTAATCGGTAGAGGTAATCTCTGTCATAGGCAGACTTCCCGTGGTCGCCCAGATTGGTTTCATAGGAATAGCTGAAGCGATAAGCCTTGCGTGGATTGATGACCCTGAGCCGGCCAGCCCGGTAGGCTTTGTGATTAGCCGGAACGACTACCTTCCGACGGTCACTAACGTCCAGTCTCAGGTTCAACACTTCATACTCAAGCGCGACCGTTACCGGTGCATGCTCATGGTTATCAATGTAAATCTCGAAACCGTCAGTAGTTTCGGTGTAATAAACCCTGACGTCTACCTGAGCCAACAGAAACTGGCTGGTGAGGAAGGAGGCTAAAAAGAGTAAAAAGCGCATAGCTGAATAACGTCTTACGCTTAGTTTTAGCATAGACGTCAGGCCGTCAGCAGCAGGATTTCCCCTGGCTCCCCTCAACCTTAAAGAGGATGTCAATAATTTCCTTCACTTCCGCCCAACGCTCGGGGTTAATGCAGTAGCTTACACTGGTACCTTCTACCGTTCCGGAGATGAGGCCAGCCAACTTCAACTCCTTCAGGTGACGGGAAACCGTTGGCTGAGACAAAGCAATCTCATCGGTAAAATCCCGACAGATGCAGCACTCCGCCGTAAGCAATTGCTCCAGAATTGCCACGCGGGCAGGATGCCCGATAGCTTTGAAAATTGCGGCCAACCGGTTCTGGCGGTCAGTGTAGATGTCTGATTTGGTGACGCCCATGGGAAGGGAATGAGGGAATGAGAGAATGGGGGAATGAGGGAATGAGAGAATGAGGGAATGAGAGAATTAGAGAATGGGGGAATGAGGGAATGAGGGAATGAGAGAATGAGAGAATAAAGGGAAAAGGGAAGGAAAGGGCATTATTTTGCAACTTGCAACTTGCAACTTCCAACCTGCAACTTCCAACCTGCAACCTGCCCCCCCTAACAACACCCGCCCCCCGGTGTACAAGCTCCTCCGCCCTTCGAGATGGAGCCCGCCAGGGAGACCACTTTTTTAGCAGCGACGGGAAAGCCGCATTCTTCCAGCGCCAGGCAGGCGGTGGTCTTAGACTGCAGACGAAGCTCACCGTCAACGGCTTCCAGGTTAAACTTCTGGATGGTCTCCGTGCCCTGGTACTCCACCTCGATGGGTAAATCTCCCAGCCCGAGCTCCCGCTCGGCGATCCCGACGATCTTGACCAGCTTACCGGGCTCGAGGCGGTGATTGTAGTCATCCGCGCTCCACAGTTGCAGGCTGGCTACGCGCTCCCGGCGGACTTTGCCGCCGCAGTCGATGAAATGCTTCGTCACCTCCCCTACCTCGGTAACGTGGAAGTGACTCTCCACGGCATTGCCGTCCGGCAGGCGGATCAGGAAGTTGTCGCGGGCAGAAAGAAAGGACTTGAGTTCGCTCAAAAGCATAGCTGAATTATTTTGATAATGCAAATATAGCTATATTGCTATTAACATGCAAATTTGGCGTACGCTACGCTCCGCGTGTGACCTACCAAAGCGGACTTTCAGTCGCGCTATTTAATACTTTAGTAGCGCGTGCGGAGCACGCATTGGCCGGTCGCTGCTGGAAACAGCTTACGCCGGGCCTTACATTGCACCTGCGTCCGCGCCCTGCAACCCGCAACCTGCAACCAAAAAAACACCCCGCCCCTCAAACAGAGGAACGGGGTGTTGATTTTCGTTGTTGCTGTTACCCTAGCTGGCTTCCAGGGCTGCTGCACCAGAAACGATCTCCAGGATTTCCGTGGTAATCGCTTCCTGACGAGCCTTGTTGTAGCTAATCTTGAGTTCTTTCAGCAGTTCCTCGGCATTTTCCGTAGCCTTATCCATGGCCGTCATCCGGGCACCGTGCTCGGAAGCATTGGTATCGAGGAGGAAAGACTGGAACTTCGTCTGGAGAATGGTAGGGACCAACTGCTCCAGCAAAGCTTCTTTACTGGGCTCGAAGATGTAGTCAGCCTTTATTTTTGACTTGGCAGTAGCGGAATCTTCCGTCTTCTTATCATCCACCACCGGCAGGAACTGCTCTGAAGTAGCAAACTGCACCGCTGCGTTGCGGAAGCGAGCGTAGGCTACAAAAACGCGGTCGTAAACACCAGCTTTGAAGCGGTTCATGATTTTCTCCGGCACTTCTTTCGTTACTTCGAAAGAAAGATCAGACAATAGCTCCTGGTACTCCGTGTTCACGGTTACTGCAGCATTGTCTCCGTAGGTCCGGCGGAAGTATTCCGCGCCTTTCTTACCGATGCAGATCACTTCCAGTTCCTTGAAGCCTTTCAGTTCATTCTGAATGCTTGCTTCGGCAGCTTTGATCACGTTTGTGTTGAAAGCACCGGCCAGACCACGGCTGGAGGTAACCACTACTATACAAGCCTTGTTCAGCGGACGCTCAACGTTGAATACCGTAGAGCCATCTCCTTCCAGGTTGGACAGGATGTTAGTCAGCATTTCGCTAAGCTTCATTGCGTAGGGGCGCATCTCCGTAATCCGCTGTGCGGCACGGGACATCTTCGCAGCAGAAACCATCTTCATGGCAGAGGTAATCTGTTTAGTGTTTTTCACCGAACCGATTCTCTCGCGTACTTCTTTTAAGTTAGCCATGTCTTAGAGTATGATAGTAATTAGAGTATGATAGTAATGATAGTAGTCTGGTAGTAGTGCTGGCATGATTACTATCATACGAGCACTACTACCATACTATCCTACTAAGAAAACTGCGGAGCCAGTTGTGCCGCCACTTCGTCGAGCTTAGCCAGGTCGGCCTTGTCGTACTTCTTGTTGCGGAAGTTTTCGAGAACATCAGGAAGCTGGCGTTCAACTTCGCTGAGGAAGAGAGTTTCAAACTCCTTGATCTTGTTTACGGGAACATCCTTCATTCGGTTGTTCGTACCGAGGTGAATGATGGCAACCTGCTTCTCCACTGGTACCGGGCTGTACTGTGGCTGCTTCAGCATTTCCACGTTACGCTTACCCTTTTCGAGGATGTTCTGCGTAGAGGCGTCCAGGTCAGAACCGAACTTGGCGAATGCTTCGAGTTCGCGGTAAGAAGCCTGGTCGAGCTTCAGCGTACCGGAAACCTTCTTCATCGGCTTGATCTGTGCGGAACCACCTACGCGGGATACGGAGATACCTACGTCAATGGCGGGGCGGATACCGTTGTTGAAGAGCTTCGAGGTCAGGAAGATCTGGCCGTCGGTGATGGAGATCACGTTGGTCGGGATGTAAGCAGAAACGTCACCGGCCTGGGTTTCGATGATCGGCAGAGCCGTCAAAGAACCACCACCTTTCACGATGCCTGCTTTCTTGAGGCTTTCGGGAAGGTCGTTCATGTCCTGAGCGATCTTGTCATCATCGATGACTTTGGCGGCGCGCTCGAGCAGACGGCTGTGGAGGTAGAATACGTCACCGGGGTAAGCTTCGCGTCCTGGTGGGCGACGAAGCAGGAGGGATACCTCACGGTAGGCAACGGCCTGCTTGGAGAGATCATCGTAGATGATCAGTGCGGGGCGGCCCGTATCGCGGAAGAACTCCCCGATGGCAGCACCGGCGAAGGGTGCGTAGAACTGCAGCGGAGCGGGGTCGGCTGCGGAAGAAGAAACGATGACGGAGTAATCCAGGGCACCGTTGTCTTCGAGCGTCTTAGCAATCTGTGCTACCGTTGAAGCCTTCTGGCCACAAGCTACGTAGATACAGTAAACGGGCTCACCACGATCGTAGAACTCTTTCTGGTTCAGGATGGTGTCAATGGCGATGGCAGACTTACCCGTCTGGCGGTCACCAATGATGAGCTCACGCTGTCCACGACCGATTGGAATCATGGCGTCGATGGCCTTGATACCCGTCTGCAGCGGCTCCGTTACCGGCTGGCGGTAAATTACACCGGGAGCTTTACGCTCCAGTGGCATTTCGTAAGTAGTTCCGGTGATGTCACCTTTACCGTCGATCGGCTGGCCCAGTGCATTGACTACACGACCAACAACGCCTTCACCCACCTGGATGCTGGCAATACGACCGGTACGGGAAACACGGCTACCTTCCTGGATACCGATAGACGTACCCATCAGTACAACACCAACGTTGTCTTCTTCCAGGTTCAGTACGATCGCTTCCGTTCCGTTATCAAAAGTTACGAGTTCACCAGCTTGTGCGTTCTCGAGACCGTATACACGGGCGATACCGTCACCAACCTGAAGTACGGTTCCGTACTCCTCCAACTCGGTAGCGCTGGTAATGCCAGCGAGCTGTTGCTTGATGATTCCACTGATTTCGTCGGGCTTGATTCCAGCCATGATTACTATACTTTAAAAATGCTTAGCTAATCTTTATTTCTTTGATGGACTCTGAAGAGCCTTACTTAGCCAATTCTTTACGGATTTGGTTAAGCTTGTGCGCAACGCTGGCGTCGTACACTTTACCGTCAAACTCAAGGACGAAGCCGCCCATCAGTTTCGGGTCTACCCGGGTGAAGATCTCCACGTTGGCCTCCGTCTTACCGGCGGCAACGAGTTGCTGCCGGATAGCAGCGAGGGACTCCGCAGACAGCGTCGTAGCGCTGGTTACGTAAACCGAAGTAACCTTCTTCATCTTATTGTACTGCCCGTCGAAGGCAGACATAATACCGAGCAGGTCGCCTTCCCGGCCTTTGGTGATGAGGACATTGACGAAGCTCTTCGTCAGCTCATCGGCACCAACCTGACCGAGGAGTTCGGTCATGACGGCTTTTTTCTTGGTGGCGTTGACCACCGGGCTCTGGAGCAACAACGCCAAATCACGGTTACCGCCCATTGCAATCAACTCATCGACATCCTTACGGATGGCGTCCAGTTTATTGGTCTCAACGGCCAGGTCCAACAATGATTTAGCGTAGCGATCCGCTACTTGCTGATTGGTCATGCGCTTGCTTAGTTAAGGTTGTTCACCAATTCGTTAACGAGGCTGGTCTGATTGACGTCGCTCTTGAGGTCCTTCTGGAGTACCTTCTCAGCAATGTCCAATGCCATCGTACCTACTTCCTTCTTAAGGTCCGCCATGGCGGAGTCGCGCATGTTGGCGATGTCCCGCTGAGCATCAGCAGATACCTTTTGGGCAGCTTCCTTGGCTTCGTTAACGGCCTCTTCCTTACGCTTCTTGGCGTAGGCTTCGGCTTCAGCGATGATGCGCGTGCTTTCTTCACGGGCTTCAGCAAGAAGCTTGGCGTTGTCGTCCTTCAACTGGGCCATCTGAGCCTGGACGCGCTTGGCCTCGTCGATGGAATCCTGAATTTCGGTATCCCGCTTCTTCAAGGCCTTTTGAATGGGCTTGAAGGCCAACCGGGCCAGGACGAAATAAAGGACCAGGAAGATGAGTACCGTCCAGAAAATCAGACCGAAGTCTGGTTTGATAACGCTGAAGTCAGCTAAATAAAGCATGGACATCGTTCGGGTAAATTTTGGTTGCCCGGAGGCTTAATACTGCTCAGCCCGCAGGGGCCGTTTTCTTTCTTTAAAATGGGCCGGAACCGCCGCCAATCGCGGTTCGGTTCCGGCCGCTGTGCTGTCTGAGACAGAAGTAACTACTAGAGTACTTTGTCCAGAAGACCTACAACGATTGCAAACAGTGCCGCACCTTCGACGAAGGCGGCAGTGAGGATCATTGCGCTACGGATATCACCAGCAGCTTCTGGCTGACGTGCAATGGACTCAGTAGCTTTGCTACCGATGAGACCGATTCCGATGCCAGCACCGAGTGCTGCAATACCTGCTCCTAAAGCTCCCATGTTATTGGAATTTTGTGGATTAAAAAAAGATGTATAATGCACCACCGGATGAGCCCGGCGGCAGATTGATTGTGTTTATGCGTAAGCCGGGTTACTGTCGTTGAGGTTTTCGTACTCTACGTCGTGGCTTCCTTCATGCCCGTGCTCATGTTCGTGCTCTTCAACTGCTGCGCCAATGTAGCTGGCCGTCAGAATAGCAAAAATGAAGGGTTGAACGAATGCTACCAGCAATTCGATACAGTTCATGAAGAGGGTAAAGGCAACGCCCACCACACCACCGGCAGCAGCTCCGAATACGCTCTCTCCGTTATTACCGAAGATGAAGATCAGGCTGACCAGTGACAGGATGATAATGTGACCCGCCGTGATGTTAGCGAAAAGACGCACCATCAGGGAGAATGGCTTAATGACCAGGCCAAGTACCTCCACTACCGTAAGCAGCGGCTTTACGAAGACCGGTACACCGGGCATCCAGAGTACGTGGCCCCAGAAGTGTGCATTGCCGTGTACGTAAGCCACAATAGCAGCAATAACGGCCAGGGCCATCGTTACCGCAATGTTGCCCGTTACGTTGGCGCTTCCCGGAATGAAGGGAATCAGACCGAAGAGGTTACAGAAAAGGATAAAGAAGAAGACCGTCAGAATGAAGGGCTGAAACTTCTCGTAGTGCTTTTCACCGATCATCGGGATGCTGATCTCGTCGCGCAGGAAAACAAAGAAAGGCTCCATCAGGGACTGAATGCCACTGGGTGCCTGTCCTTCATTACGCTTGTAGCCGCGGGCAACGGCCGTCCAGAGCAGGATCAGCAGCAGCGCAGCCAGCAACATCGTGAAGACGTTCTTCGTAATGCTGAAGTCGTAAAAGTTAGTGATACCACCGCCGAGCAGGCCGCCGTCCCCTACGGAAGCAGCGTTGAGCAGGTATTCCTGACCGTTGATCTTGGCGTAGTAAGTGTCTTTCTCCTTACCGGCTTCATTGACCTCGGTCTTGTGCAGGATACACTCCACGTCGTATTCTCCGCTGAGCATCGCGTCACCGGCGCTGTCCGCCAGGCGGTTCACGCGGCCGTGGTTCATCACGTAGCCATCAACGGCTTTCAGGTGGTGATCGTCGCCAAGCATGCTGCTCAGGCCGGTCGTAAGACCGTGGCCGGGAGCGTAAAGGAAAAGAGGGAGGGGAAGATTGACGCCGTGAATTATCTCGAAGTAGTTGGCGTCCGCAATGTGATGCAGGATCACGCTGGCCGGATCGTAGGAATCATCGTGAGCACAGCCTTCGTGAACTTCCGTAGCATGACCGTGGCCATCGTGACTGGAATGATCTCCAGAATCATGATCATCATGTTGGGCACTAAGAGCAGTGTTAACACCGCAAAAAACCAACAGAAGCATTACGCGCAGGAGCAATTTCATAGATAGAAACTTTCGGGGCCTTCCCAATTAAGCCGCAAAGGTACACTACCCCATCTTATTATACTAACTACACTAAGGCTTTTTTCAGGGCAAACGCATCAAACTTCGTTTGCTACGTTTTTGATTGGCGATTGGCGATTCTCGATATTTGATTCTTGATTTGCTACCGCAAGTGACAGCTCACTGCGTTCGATCGAAACAAGAATCAACTATTAGATTACAGTTTTAGATTTGATGCGTTTGCCCTGAGGCTTTTTTAATCGGTCTGGCCATTAAAGGGTAAGGCTATTGCTCCCGGAGCGCTGAAGGAGCACAAAAGTGCCTTTCTGTAAGGGCCAATCGGGCAACGGCCATAAAAAAGGCCGTCCCCCCCGCAATAGTCGGGGAGGACGGCAATTTCACACACTAAATTACACTCTTTATTCCAATGCTCTTCTGACGGAGGGGTACAGAAAAGGTCACAAGGTTGGTTACTTTTTATTCTTTTTTTCTTTCAAAACCCCGTAAACACTGGCTTTATGGGGGGCTCACCTCCATCCTTACACACCTTATAATGTAATGCCACTACCGGATGTTCGGTAAAAGAGCCAGGCAGGTAACCACCGGACAGCTCTCAGCGGCTGTCTGTTTAATTTAGCCAGATGCAACACTCACCGATCATCCGAAGTATTACCGCCCTTGCTCTTTTAACCTTCTTCTGCACCTGCGGCCCCGCGCCCAATGAAGAAAAAATGGCGCAGGCCGACAGGCAGCCCAATGTGCTGTTTATTGCCGTGGACGATCTGCGCCCCGAGCTCGCCTCCTTCGGCAGGCACGTGGTCCACTCCCCCAACGCCGACCGGCTGGCGGCCATGGGAAGCGCTTTCACGAACGCCTACTGCAACGTGCCGGTCTGCGGCGCCTCGCGCGCCAGCATCATGACGGGGCTGCGACCGTTACGCGACCGGTTCTGGGATTTCAGAGCCTCCATAAACCAGGATGCCCCCGATGCCATCAGCCTACACGGCCACTTCAAAGCTAATGGTTACTATGCCGCCGCCGTTGGCAAAGTACTGCACCACGCCAGTGACCGGGCCGAAGACTACAGCGAAGCCAACTGGAAACCGGGAGTAGGCAATGGAGCAGGACGCGACTACCAGATGCCGGATAACATGGCAGTTGTAAAAGCGAAAAATCAGGACGGCCTGGGCCCCGCCTTCGAACGCGGGCAGGTGGCCGACACCGCTTACTGGGACGGTAAAATAGCCAGCGAGGCCATCCGTAAAATAGAGGAACTGGCCCCCAAAGACCAGCCTTTCTTCCTGGCCGTCGGCTTCATGAAGCCCCACCTGCCCTTCAACGCGCCCGAGAAATACTGGGCCTTCTACGACGAAGCCGATATATCCTTGCCGGCCACTTATTACCGGGCCGAAGGAACGCCGGACGCCATCCACCATAATTTCGGGGAGCTGCGCACCTACACCGGCGTACCCAAAGACAGAATACTGCCCGAAGCGTACGCCAGGAACCTGATTCAGGGCTACTACGCAAGCGTCAGTTATATGGACGCGCAGCTGGGGCGTGTGCTCGACGCCCTGGAGGCCAGCGGAGAAGCTGATAATACCATCATCGTTTTCTGGGGCGATCATGGCTGGAACCTCGGCGACCACGCCATGTGGTGCAAGCACACCACTTTCAATACTTCCCTGCGCGTGCCACTCATCTTTTCCGCTCCGGGCTTCCGCTCCGGACGGCCGGCGGCCATGGTGGAATACGTTGACATCTTCCCCACCCTCTGCGATCTGGCCGGACTCGAAAAACCGGAACAGCTGCAGGGTAAAAGCCTGCTGCCGCTGATGGAGGAACCCGAACGGGACTGGACCGACCACGTGCTTACCCGCTGGAAAGAAGCCGACAATATTACCACCAGCCGCTACTCCTACACCGAATGGTATGATGACGAGGGCAATCGCTATGCCCGCACCCTGTTTGACCACCAGACGGATTCGCTGGAGATCAATAATCTGGCGGAGAAAGAAGCCTATCTGCCCCT
Organism: Neolewinella agarilytica; assembly: GCF_900110645.1. GTDB lineage: Bacteria > Bacteroidota > Bacteroidia > Chitinophagales > Saprospiraceae > Neolewinella > Neolewinella agarilytica. The sequence goes on along the minus strand of NZ_FOFB01000027.1, from coordinate 43,946 downwards.
GGTGGAAGAACTGGCCGCGCGGCTGCCGATTGGCGCGAAGCAGTAGCAGGGCGACGGTGCGCGGGTGCAGGGTTGGTTGATTAGATTAATGGTTCGCTACGATTTTGGATTGTAGACATGATTTATTCATTATCCTCCGTTAAGCTTCCTGTCTTACATGCCTGCCGGCGGCCTACTTTTGAAGGGCAAAAGTAGCCAAACCCCTGGCCTGTGTCACTGGCTTATCGGTAGAACGCAACAAACATGGCTCATCCCGGAGTTTGGGCAGCCTTTTCTGTGTTTTCTCGGATGGAACCTGGTTCGGTCGGTATAAAAAAGCGATCAGCGGACAGCATTCAGAGCCGTTTTGCCTGAATGCTGTCCGCTGATCGCTAAAAATCCTATTTTTTGCCAGAAAACACCGTCATCTATTCCGAAAATTAGGGATGACTCATGTTGCTCCGTTCTACCGGCCAGTGACAAGGGCCGTCCTCCGAAAAGCAACGGGCTTTGGGTTTCATCCTACGCTGCTTTCGTGCGAATACAATGCAAAACCTGGGTTTCTGAGAGTACAAATCTTGTGGGCAGTGCACCATTTTTAGCTTTTGACAGCACGTTGAAAACAAGTGCGTTGTCAACAGTTTGCCCCGTTGCTCCCAATAACTTAAAATGATAAGCAGAACTCAAAATGGAGCACGATGGCAGGAAGGGTGCGTTTCGCGGATGGCTTCGTCGGTGGCGGTGTCTGGAAAACAGGAAGGCACGAGCCACTTTTTTAGTAAAAACAAGGAGAAAGCATTTACGGTGTGTCTGGGACAAATCTACTCACGCCCGAATTGAACGTTATCTTTTAATAGTCTTTTACAACACTCTCTCAAGACAGTATAAAGTCGTATCCGATTATTGTTGAACACAGCCATGAGGGCCGTGCTCGTTGCCAGCGATCTTTCCTTAGTACTCCAGTGGGAGGCAATCGGCGGAAGTGATCGTTCCTTCCAGATGATCGGGTACGGCCCGGAAGGTCTCCTCCTTGTCGAGCTGAAACCGCTCAGCACAGATGATGGGCATCCAGCCGGCTTCCTCCCGCAGGATGTCCCCCTGCTCTTTCATCCAGGCAAACATCTCCTGACTCAGGGTTTCCCGGAGTTCCTGATGGGCGGGGTCTTTGGCCAGGTTCACCTCCTCAAAGGGGTCTTCCGTCACGTGATACAACTCCTCAAAGGGTACACCGGCGAACTTTTGCGCACCCATCCGGATAAATTCGTTGAGGTAAGGCTTGCCTTGCATATTCTGCTCCACGACCTCCATTGAGTTGAAGTTGCGGATGTACTTGTACTCCTTGCTACGTACCATCCGGGACGGGAACACGGCTGCCGCCATGATGTTCTGGCTCGTCCGGACACCGTAGACATACTCGTGAATCTCCTGCTCGCTGCCCTTCAGGACGGGCAGGAAGCTCACGCCGTCAAAATCCGGGTCAGGCTCTCCGCCCGCCAGATCGACCAGGGTCGGGAGGACGTCCACAAAATTGACCAGTACGTCGGATACCCGCCCCGCCTCGATCACTCCCGGCCAGCGGACCACCAGCGGCACATTCAGCCCCCGGTCGTAGAGGGAGAACTTGCCCGTCACCCCATGATCAGAAGCATAAACGAACAGGGTGTTTTCCGACTGGTAACGGTCCACCAGGTCGAGAACGGACTCCAGCTGGGCATTGTCCTCCTCAATACTGCGGTAGTAACCGGACCTTTGCTTGCGGTATACTTCGTCGGAGCGTTTGTGTTCGTTGTGCGGGTGCCAGAGCAGGGAGTCCGCCGGTCGGGCGGGCACATCAAACCACTTTCCGTGAGGATACATGGAGGTGATGAACATACAGAACGGCCGGTCTGCCCGGGCGAAATAGGCCTCGATGCTGTCCAGAGGGATATGCTTACGGGGCTTCCCCTCCACGGGCACGGTTTCCCAGCTAAGATCCCAGTCGTACACTTTAGCGGGCTGTACATGGCTCTTGCCGGCCAGCACTACCTCGTAGCCCAGGTCCGACATATAATCCGTCACACTCCGGATGTCTTTCGTGCGGCTGTGATTCATGAAGCAACCGTTCTTGAGGGGGTAACGGCCGGTAAACGTAGCCGAGCGGCTCGGGGCACAAATGGCCTGCGGCGTAAAGGCATTGACGAAGCGCATCCCCTCGCGCGCCAGCCGGTCTACTGCCGGCGTATGCACCCACTCGTTGCCGTACACGCCGTAGTCGTAAATGTCCTGATCATCGGCCAGGAAGAAAACGACATTCGGCCGGTCATCCGCTTCCGGCGCAGCAGCCGTTTGCGGGCCGGCGCAGCCGGTCAGGCATAAGAGACAGAAGAAACAGAAGGCGATGGTGGGGAAATTCTTCACAAATATTTTTTTACGGTTAAGGTGTCGCCAAAACTCTGCGGCGAATAAGGATGAGACAAGATAAGATGCCAGCCCAAAAGAAAATGAAAAACGGAGCAATAAACGCATCGTTAATTCCTGCCGCCAAAGTGACCGTTCCTCAAACAACCCGCCCCCCGGCAGCGTTCCCCCCGCATGAACGATCTACAGAATAAGACCGCCTACATCACCGGCGGCACGAAAGGAATTGGCTACGCCGTAGCCGAAGAACTGATGAAAGCCGGCGCTAATGCCGTCATTACCAGCAGAAGCCAGCAAGCGGCCGAAGAAGCTGCAGAAAAGCTCAACGCTGCCGGCCACGCCGGCAAAGCCCTCGGGGTGGAAGCAGACGTGCGCAACCTCGACAGCCAGCAAGCCGCCGTCTCCGCCGGCGTGGAGGCTTTCGGCTCGGTTGACTTCGTCATCGCCAACGCCGGCGTTGGCCACTTCGCCCCCATTCAGGAGCTCACCCCCGAACAGTGGCAGGAGACCATCGACATCAACCTGACCGGCGTTTTCTACTCCGTGAAGGCTTCCCTCGAGCAACTCACGAAGCACGAAGGCTACCTTATTACTATTGCCAGCCTGGCCGGCACCAACTTTTTCCCCAAAGGCTCCGCCTATAACGCCTCGAAGTTCGGCCTCGTCGGATTTACCCAGGCGGTGATGATGGATCTCCGCGAGCAGGGCGTCAAAGTCTCCACCATCATGCCCGGCAGCGTAGCGACTTTCTTTAACGGACACACCCCCAACCCCGCCGACGACTGGAAGATCCAGCCCGAAGACATCGGGCAGATGGTCGTCGATCTCCTCAAAATGCCGGCGCGGACGCTGCCGAGTAAGGTGGAGGTGCGGCCCAGCCGGCCGCCGAGCAAGTAAGCGCCTGCTCGTTACCTTAGACTTTGTCGCACTGCCCCAACCTCCGCCCCACGGAGAACGGACGATTAAAATCGCTAAGCGATTCAGGCGATAAAGAAGAACAATTAATAACAGTAAAGAAGCAAGACGTACTACCAGCTTCAGTCAGTGGATACCAGTATCCGCTGACTGAAGTTCGGTAGTATTTCTTTTTTAGGGAATAAGATGATTGTATTCCCGATAATCCATGCCTAAAGCAGTGGATTAATTACATTACCGAATATAGCCACGCGTCCGCGCTCATGTCACCCCTGCCTAATGCCGTTTAGACCGCAACAAGGCCGTGCAATGGGCCAGAGGATTTAAAGCATAGTCATTACCGAACGCCCAACGGCTCCGAAAAACCTTCGCTACCGGGCAGGGGCCAGTGACATCGCTATGCGATGTATACGATCAGGAAGATAACCCTGGCTTAGCTCATCAGCCTTCCCCCTATCCTACCCCAGCGGGCAGACCGGCTCAGCATAATAGATTAATTCCGCCGTCGGAGACATATCCGTTGGGTCCGCCAACCCCACCCGGATATATACTTCATAAGCCGACATGTAGGCAATCGGCCGCTCATCGTCCGGGTCATAGTGGTAGCCCACACAACGCTCGTCTTTTATCAAATCAACCGATCGAACGGCAATGTCGCGCGAGAACTTCCCGTCGTGGCAGTGAATAATTTCGTAGGCTACAAGGTATTGTATCATAACAGGGTCAAGAACGTGTTGGGTAGTAAATTTAAGGGTTTTTCTGTTTTTAGAGAAATAAGGGGCTACCACCAAAAATTTATCATAGTAAGCCTAAACCAGAGACAGCCTTCCCACTCGCCGCAAAAACCAGGCACGACTAGTCATTCGGTCTTTCTCTCCCCAGTAATCATGGTTGTGAACAGCGTTCCACCAAGGGCAGCCAGGATGAGCGGTGCCAAATATTTCCCTCCGGTAAAACTTTGGGCTTTCTCCGTGAAATTTCCAGAAAGCATTGTAAGACAGTTTACTTACGAAGGCCAGGTGAGTAGGCTGCAGAATGTCAACCAGCGCAACAATGTGCTCGTATGCCCTCAACCTGTCCTGAGGGGTCAAGTCCAGACTTAATCCAGTCTTAGCCGGCCGGAGAAAGTAATTGTAGTAAGCAACGTAGCGTAGATAGTTGTCTTCCTGTACATCTTCGTTTTTTATCAGATCCTTAATCGCGTTCTCTACGTTTCGGTAAATACTGAATGCTCTGCTTCCGTATCTCTGGTTAATTCCTGAGCCCGCAGTGCCTCGGGTATGTATCCAGCTCCGGTCTTCATCATCGAGCATGGCTGCAGCAGAACCATCATACCAAGACGCTACGGTTCTCTTTTCTTCACTGTCTTTTCGCAAATAATGGCTTTCGCCGATCACCAGTACCTGCTTGTTCATTTGCCGATAGTGCGAACCGATGAGGGGGAGCATTTCAGGGTAATGGTGGTAGTGTGGGAGGATTGATAATTGTTGATCGTAGGTGATATCTTGGAGCATATGAAGTTATTGAAATGATATAATTAAGCAGAAATGATTGGGGACTGGACATCGCTCTTGTCTATTAGTTGGGGTTCGGAGCTTGCCTACCTGACAACTAAGTCTGCTTAGGCTAAAAGCACGGAAGAGAAGAGTACTATACTCAGAAAAAGAAGGTAGGTGAGACGGGACTTTAGGGGACAATTCCTTAAAGGGAGAGTGGATAAAGATAACAAAAGGCTACATTCTATTTGCTGTCAGGTGTAGCCGCTTTCCAAAAGACTTCAATTTCCCAAAAAGCTTTATCGCCATTTACCAAACGCAGATAATCTAATGCTTTCTGATAGGCTTTCCCATCAAAGGTCGACCAGTGAAAGCCGAGCTTAGGAGGGTATTTATAGTCCGGGTTTTTGTCTTTGACTTCCTTCAGCAATATCCCATCGATAGGAGGGTGAGCAACTTTACTAAGAGCTGAGTGCGGGTATTGAGACACATATACTGTCTTAATATAAATGGCAATAACTTTAGCAATGCATCCATAAATATTCTTCCCTGGATGTGTTAGTTGACCAGCTAAAGCTTCCGTCAGTTCCTCTACCCTGTCTGCGTGCCAGATATCAAACTCTTCCTTTGAGGGAGACGATTGATGAAGGTCTTCCAGTTTTTCACGAAATCCCATTTTGTCTATGGCCGTAGTGATGGCTAATGTAGTACCCCCACCCCAACCACGCTGAGCTGCGCGTGCGGCCGTCCAGCAAGCGAAGCGGTGGAGGTGTTCTTCGTGGGTGTAGATTAAGTTATTTTCGGCCATTAAATAAGAAGGTTATTTCATACATAATCCTCGAATCGGAATGACTCTGAGGTGAAAAGCAATGATGAGTTAATTATTTGTTCAGCAAAGGGCTTTTCTTTTCCTTCAAAGTTAACACCCATAAGAGTATCAAGTGCCCATTTCCACCCAAAGGCATTAATCATATATTTCCTACATTTGACCAAAGCCTAACTTCGTTCTTCATCAACGCACCAACGGCCCATTACCCCCATGAACAAAAAACAACTCTCAGAACGGGACATCTGCACTCAATTTATTACTCCAGCGGTAGTGGCGGCCGGTTGGAACCTGAGGAAGCAGGTGCGGGAGGAAGTGTCGTTTACCGATGGCCGCATTATCGTTCAGGGCAAACTCTACGCAAGAGGAAAGCAAAAGCGAGCCGACTACATCCTTTACTACAAGCCCAACATTCCGTTGGTCATTATTGAGGCGAAGGCCAACCACCGACCGGTTGGGGACGGAATGCAACAAGCCATGAAATACGCCGAAGCGCTCCAGATTCCGTTCGTTTTCACGAGCAACGGCGATTCGTTTGTCTTTAAGGACATGACTGCAGGCACCGAGCGAGAAATTAAATTGGAAGAATTCCCCTCGCCCACCGAATTGTGGAGCAAGTACCTCGCTCACAAAGGTCTGGAAGACGAAAGCGTGCGCGAGGTGGTGGAACTGCCCTACTATACGGACACCTCCGGCATGTCGCCCCGCTACTACCAGCAAAACGCAGTTAACCGGACCATTGAGGCCATTTCGACCGGGCAGGAACGCATCCTATTGGTGATGGCCACGGGCACTGGTAAAACTTACACCGCCTTCAATATCATCTGGCGACTCTGGAAGGGCGGTTTGAAGAAGCGCATTCTATTCTTGGCCGATCGCAATGTGCTGCTTAACCAGACCAAGACCGGTGATTTCTCTCCTTTCGGCTCAGACATCATGCATATCATCAAGCACCGCAAGATCGATAAGTCTTATCAGATCTATTTCGCGCTGTACCAGGGCCTGACCAGCAACGATGAATCCAAGAACGCTTACAAAGAATTCAGTCGCGACTTCTTCGACCTCGTGGTAATCGATGAGTGCCACCGGGGAAGTGCCTCCGAAGCCTCCGCCTGGCGGGAAGTACTGGACTACTTCAGCAGTGCTACCCAGATTGGCCTTACGGCTACGCCAAAAGAGACCAAAGACGTCTCGAACATTCACTACTTTGGCCCACCGGTATACACTTATTCCCTCAAGCAGGGCATCGAAGATGGTTTCCTCGCCCCCTACAAAGTTGTACGGGTGACGACCACCATCGACGACGGCTGGCGACCTACCCAGGGGCTGATCGACAAGTACGGTCAGGCCGTCGCCGACCGCATTTATAACCTAAAAGACTACGACCGTAACCTGGCCATCGACGAGCGGACGCAGCTGGTGGCCAGTCGCATTACGGAATACCTGAAAGACACCAATCGCTACGACAAGACCATCGTATTCTGTGTGGACATCGACCACGCCAACCGGATGCGCATGGCCCTCATTAACGCCAACGCCGACCTGGCCGCCGAACACCCCAACTACATCGTTAAAATTACCGGAGACGATGAAGTGGGCAAGCAGGAACTCGATAACTTTATGGATGTGGAAGAGACCTTTCCGGTCATCGCGACCACTTCCAAAATGCTGACCACCGGCGTAGACACCAAGATGGTAAAACTGATCGTGCTGGACACCAACATCGGTTCGATGACGGAATTCAAGCAGATCATCGGCCGGGGCTCGCGCTTACGGGAGCCAGAGGGGAAAGTGTACTTCACTATCATGGATTTCCGCAAGGCGACCAATTTATTCGCCGACCCGGAGTTTGACGGTGACCCCGTGCAGATTTACGAGCCTGGGCCAAACGATTCAATTGTTCCGCCAGACGTTATGGAAGAGGGCGCGGACGCAGGTGCAGAGGAAGGTGAAGGAGCAGAGGTGAACCTGCCGCCGCCCGGCTACGGACCACCGCCCAACGTCGACATCCTTGAAGATCCGGAAGCTCCACGCAAGTTCTACGTCAACGGCGTACGGGTGACCATCGCCCACGAACGCGTCCAGTACCTGAGCGGTGACGGAAAGCTGATCACCGAATCCCTGAAAGACTACACCCGCCAACGGGTGAAAGACAACTTCCCCACCTCCACCGATTTCATCCGCCACTGGAACGATGCCGAGAAAAAGGCCGACCTGATCGCCGACCTGGCCGACCGGGGTGTACTGATCGAAGCCCTGCGCGAAGACGTTGGCCAGGACCTGGACCCCTTTGACCTGATCTGCCACGTTGCCTACGACCAGCCGCCGCTGACCCGAAAAGAACGAGCAGGAAATGTGAGAAAAAGCAACTACTTCGCTAAATACAGTGAACTCGCTCAGCAGGTGATCCATAAGCTGCTCGATAAGTACGAGGAAGCAGGCGTTGGCCCGCTGGAACAGGGCGCAGTGTTAAAAGTAAAACCACTTAACGAACTCGGCTCCCCCGTTCAGTTGGTGCGTGCCTTTGGGAAGAAAAAGGATTTCATCGCGGCGGTGAAAGAGCTGGAGGGGGAGATTTACCGGACGGGTTGATATTCTTGGTTGAGACGCTGTGCGTCGAATCTAAGATTCGACGCACAGCGTCTCAACCATTGCTCTTCAAACCTTATCATTGCACCCGCGTACGCGCACCTTAATTCTTTCACCCTTTACCCCCTTACTCATGGCAAGCATCACCGGCATCATCAAGAGCATTCGCGACATCATGCGCAAAGACACCGGCGTAGATGGCGACGCCCAGCGCATCTCCCAGATGGTGTGGATGATCTTTATGAAGATCTTCGCCGATAAGGAGGAGGAATGGGACGTGACGATCGATAATTACGAAAGCCCCCTGCCCGAACAACTCAAATGGGAAAGCTGGGCGGCTGACGACGAAGGACTCACCGGCGACCAGCTGATGGAATTCGTGGACAACGAGCTATTTCCCACCCTGAAGGAGCTCGACGTGAGCCTGAACCCACAGGCCGCCATCATCCGTTCGGTGTTTGAAGGCACCTACAACTACATGAAAAACGGGACGCTGTTCCGGCAGGTGATCAATGAGATCAATAAGATTGACTTCAACGACCAGGGCGAGCGCCACCTGTTCAATGACCTCTACGAAACGATCCTGAAGGAACTACAATCGGCCGGCTCCTCGGGGGAATACTACACCCCAAGGGGCGTAACCCAATTTATGGTCGACATCATCAACCCCAAGCTCGGCGAATCCATCCTGGACCCCGCCTGCGGAACCGGCGGCTTCCTGACCTGCGCCATCGATCACCTGCGCGAAAAAGTGAAGACGCCAAAGCAGCGTCAGACCTTACAAGCGGGGATACGCGGCATCGAAAAAAAGCCCCTACCCCACCTACTCTGCACCACCAACCTGATGCTACACGGCTTCGACGTACCGGCAATAAAACGCGACAACTACCTGAGTTACCCTTACACCGACTGGGGCAAGAAGGATAAGGTGGACATCATCTTGAGCAACCCACCCTTCGGCGGCGTGGAGGAAGACGGGACGGAAACGAACTTCCCCCAGAAGTTCCGAACCAAAGAAACAGCCGATCTTTTCATGGCCCTCATCATCCGCCTGCTGAAGGACAAAGGAGGCCGAGCGGCAGTAGTCCTGCCCGACGGTACCCTGTTCGGCGAAGGCGTCAAAACCCGCCTGAAAGAAGAGTTGCTGACGAAGTGCAACCTGCACACCATCGTCCGCCTGCCTAATGGCGTATTCGCGCCCTACACCAGTATCAAGACCAATCTGCTGTTCTTCGAGAAAGGCAAGCCGACGAAGGAAATCTGGTACTACGAGCACCCCTACCCGGAAGGCTATAAAAGCTACAATAAGTCGAAGCCGATCACGGTAGAGGAGTTCAACACCGAGAAAGCCTGGTGGACCGACCGCAAGGAAACCAAACAGGCTTGGCGCGTCGGCATCGACGAGATTCGGGAGCGCAATTACAACCTGGACATCAAGAACCCCTACGTGGAGGCCGACAACCTGGAATCGCCCGAAAAGCTGCTGAAGAAGCTGAAGAAATCCGAGAAGAAAATCGGTAAGATTCAGGAGGAGATCATGGCCGTGCTGGATAAGGCGCTTTCCTAGCTCGTCCGCTGCGCGCCTTTATCTCCTTACTCACTTTATCCCTTGCTAATGATACACCTCCTCAAATACTTCAAAACCCTCAGCCTCCGCCCCGAAAACGCCAAGGAAATCCGGGCACTGATCCTGGAGCTGGCCATCCGTGGGCGGCTGACGGAGGAGTGGCGGCGGGAGAACCCGGACGTGGAACCGGCTAGTGTTTTATTGGAGCGAATTCGGGAGGAGAAGGCTCGGTTGGTGAAGGAGAAGGTGATCAAAAAAGAGAGATCAATTCCGGAAATTGCCAACGATCTATCGAAAATTCCATCCACTTGGGATCACTGCCAATTGATAGAAATCTGTTCTTATATTCAACGAGGAAAATCGCCAAAATACGCTGAAGTTTCACCTGTGCCAGTAATATCTCAAAAGTGCGTTCAGTGGTATGGGTTTGAATTAGACAGAGCACGGTTTATCACAGAAGAATCACTTGAAAAATATGCCGATGAACGTTTTTTGCAGGTAGATGATTTGCTCTGGAATTCTACTGGTGACGGTACAGTTGGAAGAACAATCTTATTTCCAGAAACAGACTATGAAAAGGTTGTGGCGGATTCACACGTAACGGTAGTTCGCCCCTTCAAAGAATTAATCTCACCTAATTACCTATGGTTATTTACAGCAGCTCCTTCAACCCAGATCAACGTACTCGGTAAAGTATCTGGATCTACAAAGCAAACTGAACTTGGAACCGGCACGGTAAAAGCATTAGCATTTCCTCTCCCACCTCTCCCTGAACAAAAAGCCATAGTCGCCACCGTCAACCGCCTCCTGGCCGAAGTAGACGAACTTGAACAACAAACCACCCGTTTCCAAGCCCTGCGGCAAGACTACGTAACGGCCAGTCTGCGGGCGCTGACGGGGGAAGACTCATCCGGCGCTTGGGCGGCCCTGCGGCCGTACTTCCAGGCTTTCTTCGACCAGCAAAACGGGGTGGACCGGCTGCGGGAGGCGGTTCTGGAGCTGGCGGTGCAGGGGAAGCTGACGGCGCGGTGGCGAGAGGAGAACCCGGAGGTGGAGCCGGCTAGTGTTTTGTTGGAGCGGATAAAGGAGGAGAAGGAAAGGTTGGTAAGGGAGAAGGTGATAAGGAAGGATAAGAAGTTGCCGGAGGTGGATTTGGAGGAGGTGCCTTTTGCTGTTCCTGATAGTTGGGAGTGGTGTAGAATGGGAAATCTAGCCAAAAAACTCGGAGCAGGTAGTACACCTCTTGGCGGGAAAACAGCTTATTCTCAGACGGGAATTAAATTCTTTCGATCACAAAACATTTACAACTGGGGGCTAAAAATGGATGGAATAGTATTTATTACTCCTGAAATTCATCGTAAGATGAAGAACACTCATGTTCGGCCTAAAGACATTCTTCTGAATATCACAGGAGGATCAATTGGGAGGTCAACGCTCATCTCTGATGACTTTGACACTGCTAATGTTAGTCAACATGTAGCAATCGTAAGAATGATAGAATTGGAATGCCGTCAATACATTCACAAATTAGTCACCTCGAATTATTTCCAGTCCATCATAATGGATGTTCAAGTCGGAGTTTCAAGAGAGGGCTTAAGTATGGGCAAACTAAAACTGTTTAAGGTTCCCCTCCCTCCCCTCTCCGAGCAACGCGCCATCGTAAAGATCGTGGACGAGTTGATGGCCCTATGCGATCAGCTACAAGAGCGGATTGAGCATCGGGAGGATGTTGGGGCGGATTTTTTGCGGGCTTCGGTCCGGGAGTTGTTGGTGGCTACAGAAAATAAGGAAGCATGAGATTGAAACGCCTATACCTGAGTAAGTATAAGAACCTGAATGACTTTGCGCTCAACTTCACGGGGAGTAGCTTCATCGACGTTTTCGTGGGGAAGAACGGGACGGGGAAGTCTAATATGTTTGAAGCGTTGATTGAGATTTTTCGGCAGCTCTATGAGAAAGATTTTCAGGTTGGATTTGACTTTGAGCTGGAATATGAAATCGACGGAAGTGACCACTTCGTTGGTTGGGAATGGATAGCGGAGCGCTACTATAAGACTGAAGATGGAGAGAGAAAAGATGTCAAGAAGGTCGCCAAAGAAGATCTACCCGATAATGTGATCTTATATTACTCTGGGCATAATGAGAAAGTGGCTCGATTGATAGCGGAGTATGAGACTGAGTTTAAGCGAACGCTAAAGGTTGCAAATGAAGGAGATACCCGTGAGTTTATTGGAATCGGTAAAACTTATAAGTCCCTTTTGTTGTCAGTGCTGCTTCTACAGCCCAAAGGGTGTAAAGCTCGGAAATTCATCTGTGATAAACTTGGGATTGATTCTGTAGGAGAAGAACTTCATCTGGTCCTGAAGCGGCCACGCTACGCTCGACAAAAAGATTATGATGTTGATCCTTTTGTCCCGGAAAGTCGCTATTGGAAAGCGCTGGGGATTACCCAGACCTTTCTGGATCATTTAGACACCGTTGCCAAAAGTAAAAGTGAGCGGATTAGGGACGAGGGATACATACCGCAGGGGAAAGAAGAATATAAGGATCGCTATGAGCTCTTTTTAGATTTAAAAGATTTTCAGAAAAAGTTCAAAAAAGTAAGTTCTCAAGAGTTGTTCAGTAACCTGGACAATCTCAAGACCATTGAGATGCTGGACCATATCTCGTTGGCAATTAAGCTGAAAGATGGCACAGAGATAGACGTTGACCAGTTTAGTGATGGCCAGTTTCAGTCGATTTATATCTATACAGTTGTAGAGTTATTTCGAGGTAAGAATTGTCTTACTCTGCTGGATGAGCCCGACTCATTTTTACATCCGGAGTGGCAGTTTGATTTCTTAAAGCAGGTGTTTGAGATTGCAGATGATTCGGTAGTTAACAACCATGTGTTGGTGACGAGTCATAGTGCGATTACGCTTATCCCACATCAAGAGAAAAAGATCAACATCTTCAACCTTAAGAAGAAAAAGATCGTATGTCACCCAATCGAAAAGAAGAAAGCTATCGACACGCTTTCTAAAAATATGATCCAGTATCGAGAGGATGAAAAGATACTGAGTATCATAAAAGAAGTGCAGGTTGAACACAAGCCGGTGTTCTTCACCGAAGGCTCTACTGATCCGAAAATTTTGAAAACCGCATGGCGGAAGCTGTATGATACCCGACCTCCTTTTCACATTCTATATGCGTTCAGTTGCGATTATTTGCGCAGGTTACTACAGGACGAACGGGTGTTGAATGAGGCAAAGGGAATGCCCATCTTTGGGATGTTTGACTTTGACAAGGCTTATAACGAGTGGAAGCATATTCTTGGCGACAAAACTATGCTTGAGTCTGATCCTTATAAAGGATTAGCAACTCAGGTTGGCACAAAAAACAGCTATGCGCTGATGCTACCAGTGCCTGAAGTTCCTGAGATAGAGCGTCAAGTAATTAAGGATAAACCTACGAAGACGACATTTGCTCATAACTCAAGGATGGGGATAGAACACCTATTTTATGGAGCCCCTGGTATACCGGAATATTTTAAGTCCGTTGACCAACCTGGGGGTGGAACCTTACTTGAAGTATCAGCAAATAAAACCAAATTTGCGGAAAAGATTGTTCCAGCTATTGCCCCTGAGCATTTTGAAGTTTTTCGGCCGATGTTTGAGTTTATTAAGTCGAAGATCTGATTATCAGTAGGCACCTCATCTAAGATTTTTATTTTAACGACATGCCCAAAGCTATTAGTAATCAAATGATGGAGCGCTTTAGGCTACTAGCGGAAACAAAGTTGAATTTTTAATTCAACAATACAACTTACCTAAGTAACTGCTTCCTCTAAGCCCTACAACCCATAAACCAACCCCACCAACTCTCCTATCCTGGCGGGCTCCAGCCATCGGGTAACGATCACCAGGTCTTGCTGCTCGTCTACGACGATGAAGTTGCCGCCGAAGCCGGCGGCGTAGTAGAGGTGGTCGGGCAGGCCGGCCCAGGCGCGGGGCCCCTGGTTGAGCCACCACATATAGCCGTAGCTGGCGTTGGCGGCGGCGGGGGTCTGGATGGCCTGGGTCCAGGCCCGGGAGATGAGCTGGTCCTTGTTCCATTTTCCCTGGCGGGCGAAGAGGAGGCCCAGGCGGGCGTGGTCGGTGGTGTTGATGAAGATGCCGCCGCCGTGGTGGCCGCCGCCGGAGACGGACTGCATCTTGACGCCGTCCAGATCGACCCAGCTGTCGTCGTAGCCGAACCAGCGCCAGGTGCTGCTGGCGCCGATGGGGTCCATGATGCGCTCTTTGAGGACCATGGGCAGTGGTTTGCGCCAGACCTGCAGCAGGCTGTAGGCGAGGATGTTGACGCGCACGTCGTTGTACTTGAAGTGGGAGCCGGGCTCGTGCAGTTCGCGATAGCGCCATTTGTCGTAGCTGCCGTCGCGGTCGGGGCGGTCGGCCCAGTCGTCGAGGCCGAAGAGCTGGCCCGACCAGTCGGAGGTCTGTTGCAGCAGGTGTTCCCAGGTGATTTTGGCGTTGTGCCCGCCGGAGAAGGTGCCGTCCCAGACGTAGTCTTTGACCGGATCGTTGACGGACTGGATGAGGCCGTCGTCCAGCGCCAGCCCGGCTGTGGTGGAGAGGTAGGATTTGGTGACGCTGAAGGTCATGTCTACCCGGTCGATGTCGCCCCATTGGGCGACGATGTAGCCGTCTTTGAGGATGAGGCCAGCGGGGCCACCCCGCTCTTTGGTGGGTCCGCGCAGGCCGTGGTCGGGTTCTCGGCTGAAGCTTTTCAGGATGGCGAGGCGCAGGTCACGTGCGCCGCTGTATTCGTTGGCCAGGGCGAAGGCGACGGCGCTGTCGATGGCAGCGGGGTCGAGGCCGACTTCGGCGGGGGTACGGGTTTCCCAGTTGAGTTTCGGCGGATAGTACTGCGCCGACAAGGTGGAGGTGGCCAGCAGGAAGAGGAATAGTCCGAAAGCGTGTTTCATGTTGGTCAGGTTTGGGGTAATATCGGGAATTCTTTTGTGGGGCAGAGGAGCTCCAGCTCCGAGTGTGTATCACGAAATGCACGGTCAAGCCGCCTGAGACGTCTTCCCTCTCCTCCGGACCTCCGGAGGAAGCCGCGAAGCGAAAGGGGCCGGGGGCAGGGCTAACGCATACTCGAAGCCGGACCCTCACCGCGAAGCAGCCCCGAAGGGAAAGGAACATTTTATCCTTCGCTCCGCTACGGAAAATGCACACTTCGAGGTCCTAAATTGGCAGTCCAGGACCTCGAAGTGTGCTCAGCCATGGAGCCGGAGGCGAAATTGCTGAGTTCCTTTGAGCGTCCGGTGAGTATGCGTTAGCCCTGGGGGCCGGGGGAGAGGTTTTTCTAATGAATCGTGCATCTCGTGATACACACCAGCTCCGACCCCGAACGGGGCCGCAGGCTTCCGGAGCGTGTAAGTGTACTAAGCCAGCTTAATTGCATAACTGTACTTGGCAAAATCGCTACGCTCTCTTGCCCGGTCGGAGCTGGAGCTCCTCCTCCCACCATCATTCCTTCACCACCCCTCGCTTCCGCAACAGCTCCATCACCTCCTCCACCGGCAGGGCTTCCCGCTGATGGCCGTCTCTGCCGGTCATCGTCTCTGCGGCGAAGAGGGAATTGATGATGGCTTCTTCGGTGGCTTCGATGGCGGCCAGAAAGAGCGGAGAGACACGGCCATTGGCCAGTTCCTGCACGGAGCGGATTCGGTCTTTGCCCGTGATTCGGTTCTCCGGGGCGGTGGAAAAAGCAACCACGTAATCGCCACTACCATTGCTGGCGATACCGCCCGTCCGCGCCAGCCCCAGCATACATCGTTTGGCCAGTCGCTCGAGGTTGCGCGGGCCGAGCGGCGCGTCCGTAGCCACCACGATCATACAGGAGCCATCGGCGTGGGATTCCAGTTCATCTTTGAAGTAGTACTGCCCCAGTTCGGGGCCTACCGGCACGCCAGCAATCTGTAGGACGCCGCCGAAATTCGTCTGAACCAGCACGCCGACGGTATAGCCACCAAGGCTGGTCGGTAAGGCCCGGCTTGAGGTACCGATGCCTCCCTTCCAGCCGAAGCAGGAGGTGCCCGTTCCGGCCCCAACGTTGCCTTCCTGCACGGGCCCGGAGGCGGCAGCGGAGAGGGCTTCGAATACGTGTTGCTCCTGCAGGTGGCGACCGCGAATATCGTTGAGGAAACCGTCGTTGGTTTCGCCCACGACGGCGTTTACGCTGCCAACCTCTTCGTTACCCGGTCGGCGGAGACAATCGCTAATGAGGGCGTTCATGCCCGTAGCGACGTTGAGGGTATTGGTCAACACCAGCGGTGTTTCCAGCTCACCGAGTTCTCTCACCTGGCTGTAGCCCGCCAATTTGCCGTACCCGTTTCCGAGGTGAATGGCGGCGGGCACCTTCTCCCGATACAGGTCACCGTCGTGTGGAAGAATGGCCGTGATCCCCGTTCGAATGCTGTCGCCTTGAATGAGGGTAAAATGCCCAACTTTGACGCCCTTGACGTCGGTGATGGCGTTGTGTGTTCCGGTCGGCATGACGCCAAATGGAATACCAAACGCCCGTGGGCGAGACTGAGCCATGAGGGAAAGATTAAGTAATAGCAGTAAGGGAGCAATAAATTTCATCATCAGCTTTAATTGGTGCCGCGCAAAAACCGCACCTCCGTGATCAGCCCACCTTCCACCAGGTAGATAGCCACTACTTCCGAGGCGGGTTTGCCTTTTTCCCAGATCACGCTTTCGTGGTCGAGCACGCGATTGCCCATCACGGTGCGGTTGATGAGCCGGCAGTGCAGGTCGGGCATCCGTTCGAACATGGAGCCATAGCGTTCCCGCATGGTGGCTTTGCCTTCCATGGTCAGCTCGTTGGGGAAGCTGTAAATTTTCACGGTGTCCGCGTAGGCACTCAGGAAGAGGTCGATGTCGCCGGTGTTGTAGCCGTCGAGCTGGGTCTGTACGGGGCTTACCGCCGCATATTTATCGCTACTATCCTGAGCGTTGAGCCCAAGGTTGAACAGCAGGCAAAGTAGAAGAAGGAGAAGGAGACGCATACTTTCAGGATTTAAAACAGGGCAATGGCTGCAATTACGGATAACGTAAGGATGGTTACCAAGGCCACAAAATAGCCGTAAAACAGGATAACAGATTTGATGATCGTCTTCCACCAGCCCTGCTGATAGACATTCTTTAAGGACTTCACAAAGTAAAAGGCACTGACCACCAGGCTACCCAATAAGAGGTATACCGTTCTGAAAAAATAAAGCTCGATGGCCGATAAGAACATCAGCAAGAAGAAGAAAGAATGGACGTGCAGCGAGAAGATAAAATGCTCAACGTAAAGGCGTTTACGGCGAATATAAACCAGTTTCAGCAGCAGCGTAACAATTGGCACAAGCAGAACTAAGCCCCACACCAACTGCCCCATCGCAGCCGCTATGATATTTACGTTCAAACGGCTCTCGAGGCGAACAATCTGTTTAAGTTGGTACTGGTTAAGCCATCCTTTGACCTTGTATTTTTTCACCAGCTCATCGGGAGTAAGTAACCTGGCGTCTTCAGTAGAAACCATTATACCTACTTCCATTTCATTGTCGCTATAAAAGTCCATGTATCCTAACTGCATAGAATCCGATTGGTTTCTACCGAACAGGTTCTCCAGGCTGTCCATTACTTCAGGGTGGGCCAGTTTGGGAAAAGACACGAGAAGGCTATCGGCATACACCTTCAGTTTATCCGCATAGAGATCATGGTAGGCCGATGCCTTTTTTCGTTCCATTTCCTTTTCCAGGCTATCCCCAATCGCGTCAGTGGCTACGATCGTGAAAGCACCGACCATCAGGACAGAACTGATGAAAAACAAGCGCAGTGGCTGAAAATAAGGGCGTTGCTTTCCGGCCAGAAAGCGGTTGGTGAGCCGGCCGGGGAACAGCAGGTTTTGCAGGGTGCGGAACAAGCGATTATCGAGGCTGAAGACTGTTTCGAAGAACTCGCCCAGCATCTGCCAGAAGCCGGGTGGGCCGTCGAATGCTTTTTGCCCGCAGTCGGCACAATAGCGATCAGCGGGCCACATGGGCTCGCCGCAGCAGGTGCAGATTCGGTGGTCTTCTGGTGGCAGTGGGTCGTTCAAAACGGGAGGCTTCTGTGAGCAAGATAGGGTGCAGCACCTCTTAGCGGCAATCCGGAGGAACAATTTTCGACGAATGGAGGCACACTGCTTTTTTATAGACTCCTCTTTGCACCTGCGGTGAGCGCCCAAATGACACGGCTTTTTGGGGCGCTCACCGCAGGTGCAATGAAAGCGTAAAAGGAGCAAAGGACGAAAGAAGAGCTCGTAGACCTTCGTAACACAGCACCGACTTTAGTCGGAAAACAAGCCCCCACCTACCCAATCCTGATTACCTTAGCCCCAAAGCCATCGTCATGCAAAAACAAATCTTTTTCCTCCTTAGCATCAGCCTGATGCTTCTCTCTGCCTGCACCCCGAAGGCCATCCCCTTCGGTCAGGAAACCGGTCTTTACGGCGCCAGCTTCGACCACTACGCCATCAACGTTGATAATCTGGACGAAAGCGTCACCTTCTACCAAAAAGTGCTGGCCCTGGAGGAAATCTATGACGGCACCGAAAAAGACAACATCCGCTGGCTCAGCCTCGGCAACGGCATGAGCCTGCACGTTATTCAGTCAGACAACAGCGAGGTGCGGACCCAGAAGGGCGTCCACCTGTCCATCTCCGTGAACCGCTTCGACGAGTTCGTGCAGCATCTGCGCGACATCAAGCTGCAGTTTTTCAGCTGGCAGGGCGTACCGATGGAGTCCAACAGCCGGCCCGATGGTGCCCGCCAGGTATACTTCAAAGACCCCGATGGCTACTGGCTGGAGATCAATGATGCGCGGGTACTGGGGGTGCAGAAGTTGGGGAGTTAGGGTAGTCCCCGGTTGAGGAGCTCCGCTCCGAAAACCCGAGGCGCAAGCCGAGAAAAAAGCTGCTGCGCATCCAATATTTGAAGCAGCATCCACGGGCCGACTCCGTTGCTAATGGCACGCTGCTTCGCAGCTGGCTTTTCGGAGCGGAGCTCCTCAACCGAAAAACTACGCCATCCTTACCACCTTCGGCCGAAACACCCCCAACACCTCCACCAGCTCCTGCTGGCCGGCCATCACTTCGTGGATGTCTTTGTAGGCATGGGGTGCTTCATCAATGCCGCCACCAATGAGGTGGACTTTGCGCTCCTTCAGCAGATCGCGCAGGGACGCCCCGGTGATGGAGTTCTTCGCCTCCGAGCGAGACAACTGCCGACCGGCACCGTGACTGGCGGAATTGAGCGAGGCCGGGTTCCCCAGCCCCCGAACGATGAAGCCAGGATCCGCCATCGAGCCGGGAATGATGCCCAGCTCGCCCTTCGCGGCGGGCGTAGCGCCTTTGCGGTGAACGATGACGTCGCGGCCGTCGGGCAGACGATCCTTCCAGGCGAAGTTATGGTGATTCTCGACGCGGACCATCGCTTTTTCGGCCAGGGCTTTACTGATGCGCTGGTGAATATCGTCGTGGCAGGCGCTGGCGTAGTCGCCGGCCAGCGTCATGGCCGCCCAGTATTCGCGGCCGCTGTCTTTGGCGAGGTCGAGCCAGGCCAGGCTCTTTAGATGTTTCGGCAGGCGACACTCCTTCATCGCCAGGTCCGTGTAGTGCAGGGCCAGTTTAGCGCCCATGCCCCTGGAGCCGGAGTGGGACAGCAGCGCCAGATAGCTGCCCGCCGGCCGGCCGAAAGCGTTGTTGGTCTCCAGCTCTACCTGGCCGAACTCCACGAAGTGATTTCCGCCGCCGGAGGAGCCGAGTTGCCGGGCGGCTTTGCCCTTCAGTGCCTTAGCCGTTTTCAGTAGCTGGAAGGTGTCATCTTCCAGCACGGGGTGGTCGTTGGCCCGGTCGTGGGTCTGCAGCCCGAAGGCGGTCTCCCGCTGGAGGATGCTGGCCAGGCGGGACTGGTCATTGTCCGCCAGCTCCCCCGGCAGGTCGAAGACCGACAGGCACATCCGGCAACCAATGTCTACCCCTACGCCGTAGGGAATGACTGAGCCAACGGTCGCCAGTACCCCACCGATGGGCAGTCCGTACCCGTGGTGGGCGTCGGGCATCAGTGCACCCGCGGCAGCGACGGGCAGGCGCATGGCGTCGTACAGCTGCTGAACGGCCTTAGGGGCGATGCCGGCTTTGCTCTCGAAGATGCTGAAGTCTCCCGGAGACTTTAGTATCTCGGGCGTGATGTAGCTGCCCGCTTCCTCCGGGGCTCGCCCGCCGAGGGCGGTGGCTACCCCACCCCAGTTTTGGTCGCTGACGAAGTTGTCCGGGTGCGCCAACAGGTTCCCCAGCGTGGCGTGGCGCCACTCGTCGCTTTCGCGCTTGAACCGGGTGGCCAGCACGTTGATCGCCAGACCGGCAGCGCGCTTGGGCCAGCCAAGTTTGACTAAGTCTTTGGTGCGGAGTTTTTTGGACATGAGCAGGACGTTTAACCACGGAGGTTCACGGAGGTCAACACAGTGGTACGCTGAGGTCAACTATACGGCGGGAGGGAATAGTTGCAACTGGCTGCTGCGCAGCAGATAGGATACACCACAGATTATCACGGATTAACACAGATTTAGGTACAGATTCTTCCTATAGCTGCTGCGCAGCTCGGAAGTTTTCCCGCAGAGCAGAGGAGTGGAGGAGATAAAGGAGACTGCTGCGCGGTATCGCACAGATTAACCACCAAATTTGTAATCAATTCTATTAATCCTATCGAAACACCATTAATCCTACCGCGAAGCAGCCACGAAGTAAATCTCCTTTTTTTTGAAAGGGGCTACTAAAACTCAATACAACTAGGCGTCCCGATCTGGTAGTCCTGCCCGGTGAACGTCAGCTTGCCAGACTTTTCGTTGAGCGTGAAGGTGGTGATGTTGCCCGAGTCCTGATTCGCCACGTGCAGAAGGCGGCCGGTAGGGGCAATGGCGAAATTCCGGGGTGTTTTGCCGCGGGTGGATTCGTGATCAACGAAGGTTATTTTCCCCGTGACCTTATCTACGGAGTAGATCACAATGCTGTTGTGCCCCCGGTTAGAGCCGTAGAGGAAGTTCCCGTTGCGGCTCAGGTGGATGTCGGCTGTAGAGTTCTTCCCTTCCCAGCCTTCGGGCAGGGTGGAGATGGTTTGGAGGACAGTCATTTTTTTCTCCGCCGCGTCGTTGCTCAGTACATTGATGGTGGAGTTGAGTTCATTGATGACGTAGAGGAAGCGTCCGTCGGCTGACCAGGTCGCGTGCCGGGGCCCGGCCCCGGCGGCCAGCTCAACGAAGGGCTGGGCGTAGGGCGTCAGCTTGCCACCCGCCAGCGTGAATAACCATATCCGGTCGCTACCAAGATCGGCGATGGCGATGAGGCTGCCCCACGGAGAAGCATTGGCCGAATGCAGGTGCGGCTTGTCCCGCGCATCGAAATCCGCCGGCACCTTGAACTCGTCCGTCAGGGTAATCTCTCCGTTGGGAGACTGGACGTACACGCTGGCTACGCCTCCGTTATAGTTGGACATCAGGATCTGGTTGCCGACCAGCTCGATGTGGCAGGGAGCCTGCGCCCCGCTGGGGAGTTTAGAGATTTCCCGGTAACCGTCCCTCACGTCGAGCACGTGAATGAAGCCCGTCCGCTCCTTCGGCTGAGACAGTTCGCTGGTGGCCAGCAGGTACCGGCCGTCAGCTGATTCCTTCACGAAAGAAGGGTTAATCAACTCCGCCACCACTTCCTGATTGGTGATCCGCCCTTTCTTATCCAGCTCAATGCGATAGACGCCTTTGCCCTTACCGTTTACCCAGCCTTCATCCCGGGTGTAGCCGCCTACGTAGGCGGATTGAGACTCCGCTACCAGGCGGCTATAGATACTGGGAGTGCAGGTTTCCAGGCAGAAGGCGAGGAGAAACAGCGTCGGGAGGAGAAGGAGGGGGCGGTTTTTCATGGAGTAAATTTACGGTTTGTACCGCCGACTTCAGTCGGCGGATCTTTTATACCCGCCGACTGAAGTCGGCGGTACAAACCGCACCCCAACCTGCCAATTCCGCCCCGGCGCGGGCTGAAAGTACCGCCCCCCGAATTGAGGGTTCAGATCGTTCCCAAAGCTCATCTGCTCGTCGAGCAGGTTAGCCCCGGTAAGGAAGACGTCGTAGCGGCCGCGCCGGAAGCCAATCTGCAGGCGAAGCAGCTGGAAGCTCTCCGCAAAAACATCGTTGGCGTCGTTGAGGGGGATCGCGTCCATAAAGGTGTGGAAGACATTGAGGTAGGGACCGCTTGTGAGCGCTGCACTTATTTCCAGGTTCAGGGTATGCGGCGCGGCGCCGGGGATATTGTTGCCGCTGAAGTTGGTGCCCCGCTGCTCAAAATCCTGGTAAGTGAAGTTGTAGTAAGTATAGCTGCCGTAGAAGTTGAGGCTCATCGGTCCCTGGGTAGCATCCAGGGCTCGGTAGCCCGCGCCGATTTCGAGGCCCTGCTGGCGGGTCTGGCCGGCGTTACGGAAAAGCTGAGTGCCGCGCTCATCAGTGAAGCTGGTGATGGCTTCGTCGAGGGCGAAGTGGAAGGCGGTGACTTCCGCTTTGACCTTGCCTTGCGCGTAGCGGTAGCCGACTTCGTAGTTGGTCCCTACTTCGGGGTCGAGGTCCACATTAAGGCTCCCCTCGTTGGTGCGGAACTCATCGAGCGTAGGCGGGCTGAAGCCGTCAGCGCGGCTGGCGTAGAGGTATTGGCCCTTGCCCAATTGCCGGCCGGCGGCCAGGCGCAGGGAGAGGGGGCGGTTGGCGGAGAAGCTGGTTTTGCCCGCTCCGCCGTTGGCGGAAAAGGTGCGGTCGACGGTATACTCCAGCGCACTGGAGCTGAGGCCGAGGGTGAAGTCCCATGCCCCCGGTTTATACACGAGCTGGCCGAACAGCAGGCTTTGCTCCGAAAATATTTCGTCGGAGAAATTCAGGTCGGCGGGCTGCCCGGCGTCGTTGCCGAAGTTCTGCCCATTGCGGTATTGAAAGCGCGCCTCTGCACCTGCGGTGAGCGCCAAATCATCCGTAAAATCACGGGTAAACGCTGCCCGGGTTCCTCCGCCCAGGTTGGCCTCCCGCTTGTAATCGAAGTTGAACGGATGGTCAAAATAAAAGCCCGTGGCGTAGGCCGAGAATTCCGAACGCCAGCCTCCCAGCTGCTGGTTGTGCGTCACGCCAATGAGCATATTATGGTAGTGAATGGAAGCGTTCGTTTCCGCGCTTCCCGGCCGCGCCTGCCGGGGATTCTCCTCATATTGCCCGGCGTTCAACCCACCCGGTAACTCATAATCAAGCTTGGTGTAGAGCGCATGCAGGCGGGTCTCGCTGCCCTCCTTACTCTTACCCAGTAGTGAAGAATACTGCATCGTCGTCCGCTCCATCGCGCTATGATCCCGGTAGCCGTCCGTGCGTTGATAGCCGATCCGAAACTGGCGGTAGCCGCCGTATTCATTGGCAGACTCCAGCTTCAATTCCCCGCGAAAATAGCCGTAAGACCCCGCCGCAAGGCCAGCTTCCACGGCCGTTTTTTTCTGCTCATTCGTCAGCCGTTTCGTATTCAGCAGCAGCGTGCCAGCGGTGCCCGGACCGTAAAATCCGCCGCTCGGACCACGGATGACTTCGAGTTGATCCACGTTCACTGCATCCAGAAAATTCAGGGGCACGTCGCCGCCTGGCTCTCCGTACGGAAGACCATTCCAGTACACCTGCGTGTTCCGCACGCCAAAGGGTGCCCGCAGCGAGGCGCCCCGGATCGCAATCCGGTAACTGGCCGTAGCCCGCTCTTCAAAACGAACGCCGGGCAGTCGGTTGAGGCCGGTGAGCAAAGAGGAATTGTCGTAACGATCCAGCTCCGTTTCCGTCAGCCGACTTACCGGGGCCGCGATGGGCTCAATGGCCTTGGCACCGTAGGCGGTAACGGTCGTCGTCGGGATATCATACAATAATAAGGTGTCGCTTTGCTGGGCAAACAGGAAGGCGCTGACGCAGGTGCAGAGGAGGGTTACGAGGAGCTTTGTCATGGGGGCGAAGGTAAGATATTGGGCGGTTGCTGTACGACTAAGTTGAGCGGTCAGTAAGGGCAAACGCATCAAACTTCGTTTGCTACGTTTTTGATTGGCGATTGGCGATTCTCGATATTTGATTCTTGATTTGCTACCGCAAGTGACAGCTCACTGCGTTCGATCAGAACAAAAACCAACTATTGGATTACAGTTTTAGATTTGATGCGTTTGCCCTAAGCGGTCAGTTTTGCTGAGGGGCTGCTTCGCAGCTGCGGGGATTTTGCGCGCGGAGGGCGCAGAGAGGAGGAGAGGTTAGGAGGGATTTTCGGGCGGGAGGGCAAATTATTCATCCAAAAACCACCTACTCACCAGCCCTGAAAGGGCGTCTATGGTAGCGATGGCTGAGGGAGTCGGCGAAGCCGACAAGGGAACCCATCGCTAAAAAGGAACAGCCGTACACTACCCTACTCCACTCCCGCAAAAAAGGGATCCACCGGCAGCGGTTTAATCAGCCGGCGGCGAATTTCCCGGATTTTACTGTTGTTATCCACCGTCAGGCCAATGTCCCAGATACCAGCCGTTAAGCGTCCGCTTTCTTTCTGCCGCCCGATGCTGTATACCAGCCCCGACCGTTGCGTGTAGCCCTGCTGGCTACCCGAACGTTGTTCGTTGCCCGAGCGCAGATGCAGCACCTGCAGGCTATCGCCAAAGGCCCGGTCAATTTTCAGCATGGAGTCACGGCTGATGGAGCCGCTTCCGTTGTATCCAAAAATTTCTTCGCCGTATCCCGTCATCATTAAGGCCCATCTTTCTTTCCGGACGTCGTTGAGGTAATCCCGCAGTATGCTTGATTCCCGGCTGAGTTCATCCGCTTCCGCTTCATAGAAGCCCATGTTGAGGTGCCGGAGGATTTTCGTTGAATCACCATCAATGATGAGATAATGCTCGTACTCATTAGCTACCTCGTATATCGGTGGCAGCTCGCCTTCTCCCTCCAGCAAGGGCTTTGACTTTCGGGCATCTCCGAATTCCATCAGTGCCATCCGTAGTTGCGTGCCGTTGAAGAGAAAAACATCTACCTGACGGCGATAGCCATTGCCCGTCCGGCGGCGGGAGAGGCTGCCGAAAAGTACCTGCCGATCGCTCTTTACCGGTGGCTTTAGTAGTTCCTCCACTACGTAATAATCCGGCGGAGAGAAATTCGCGGCCATCCTGAGTTCCCAACGGTCCGTCCATTCGAAGACGATGGCCGTCAGCAAATCCGGCTCGGCGTCAGCAGGCGCCCCCTGCACCCGGCTCCGGCCCAAAAAAAGACAGTAGCCACGCTGGTGTAAGGACACTTCGGTGTCATGCTCGATTGTCGTTACAAATGCCGGACCATCTTCATTGACCGCCCAGCCGAAATCATCCGGATGATCCAACATCGCGTGGTAGCTGTGCAGGCGGGAGTTGTCACTGATAGACAGAGGACCGGCCTCCGGCCCATTACTGTTAAATTCCGTGAAAGCCGGCCCCACCAATACAGGCTTAGGACCGTTCACCTGCCCTCCCGTCCGCGGGATATCATCGCAGCCAACGCAAAGGAGTAACAATAAAAACAGCGCAAGAAGAGGACGAAGCATGGTATCTTTTCGGGGTGGGTGGAAGTTACGGCCTTCCTGAGTTCTCCCGCAAACTTTCAGTCGCCGGCCGCAACCTGCAACCTGGCACCCTGCAACTCCCCACCCTGCAACCTGCAACTTGCAACTTGCAACCTGCAACCTGCAACCTGCACCCTGCAACTTGCAACCTACCCCCCACAACAACATTGCCCCGACAACCATTACATTTGCAACAAATATTTCCATCATGCCCATTTACCATCAACTTGGCCAAATTCCGCCCAAACGGCACACTCAATTCCGGAAGCCGGACGGGTCGCTCTACCACGAGCAATTGTTCGGCACGATCGGCTTTGACGGCATGTCTTCCTTACTCTATCACCTGCGGCGGCCGACCCAGGTAAGGGACATTGTCAGCAGCGTCGACGTCAGCCCGAAGATTGCGGACGCCAAAACGATCAAGAGCCGTAAGCTGGTCAGTTTTGACGTAGCTCCGGAGGATGATTTTCTCGACAGCCGCAAGGCCTTGCTCGTCAACTCCACCATCCAGATCGGCGTGGCAGCGCCACGCCACAGCCTGACCGATTACTTCTACAAAAATGCGGATGCGGACGAACTCCTCTTCGTTCACCGGGGCAGCGGCACGCTGCGGACGCTGGTCGGTAACATCCCTTTCGAGTACGGCGACTATCTCGTTATTCCCCGGGGCATGATCTACCAGATCAGCTTCGACACCGAAGACAACCGCCTGCTCTTCGCAGAGTCCACTGACCCGATTTATACCCCGAAGCGTTACCGCAACCACTTCGGGCAGCTGCTGGAGCACTCCCCTTTCTGCGAGCGCGACCTCAAGCTTCCGCAGGAGCTGGAAACCCATGATGAAACCGGAGAATTCACGCTGAAGATCAAGAAACAGGGTGTGCTGCATACCCTGATCTACGCTTCCCATCCCTTCGACGTCGTCGGTTGGGACGGCTACAACTTCCCCTACGGTTTCAGCATTCATAACTTCGAGCCCATCACCGGGCGGGTCCATCAGCCGCCACCGGTGCACCAGACCTTTGAAACGAAGAGTTTTGTCGTCTGCTCCTTTGTGCCCCGGCTCTACGATTACCACCCGCAGTCCATCCCGGCGCCCTACAATCACTCGAACATTGATTCGGACGAGATGCTCTACTACGTCGACGGTGACTTCATGAGCCGCACGGGCATTGGCCCGGGCTACATCAGCCTTCATCCCGGCGGCATCCCGCACGGGCCGCACCCGGGTACATACGAAGGCAGCATCGGCCACACCGGCACCGAGGAGCTGGCCGTGATGATTGATACCTTCGCACCACTGCAGATCACTGAAGAAGCCGTGAAGATTGATACGGGGGATTATCATCAGTCCTGGTTATAAAACTCACCGACTCCGAAGGAGTCAAACATCCTTGGCCCCGGATGAAGCAAGAGGCGTAGCCTCGGGCGTAATCCGGGGAAGTCAAACATCCTTAGCCCCGGATGAAGTCCATAAAAAACCTCTCCCCCAACCCCTTTCGTTTCGCGGCTTCCTCCGGAGGTCCGGAGGAGAGGGGAGCCATCTAACCACCGACTCCGAAGGAGTCAAACATCCTTGGCCCCGGATGAAGCAAGAGGCGTAGCCTCGGGCGTAATCCGGGGAAGTCAAACATCCTTAGCCCCGGATGAAGCAAGAGGCGTAGCCTCGGGCGTAATCCGGGGAAGTCAAACATCCTTAGCCCCGGATGAAGTCGCCGACGAAGTCGCGACGTAATCCGGGGAGCACGAACGCAAAGCGTGAGCAATATGTCCCCCATTCCCCCCAACTCCGACTTCACCCTTCACAACCTCCCCTGGGGCATCTTCTCCATGCCCGGCGAATCGCCCCGCGTCGGCATCGCCGTTGGCGATCAGATTCTGGATATGTCCAAAGTTGGCGAGATGGGCCTCTTCGATTTCGACACGAGCGTGTTTTACGAAGACGTTCTCAACCCCTTTATGGCGCTCGGAAAGGAGGTAACAAACGGGGCGCGGACGCAGGTGCAAGAGTGGTTAAGGAGCAAAGATGGCCCCCTGACCAACCGGCCCGATCTCTTCGAAGACCGACTGGCAGCCACGATGCATCTCCCCGTCCGGATCGGTGATTACACCGACTTCTACTCCAGCATCGAGCACGCCACCAACGTCGGCAAACTTTACCGCGACCCCGACAATGCGCTGCTGCCCAACTGGCGGCATCTGCCCGTGGGTTACCACGGGCGGGCGAGCTCGATTGTCGTCAGCGGAACGCCCATCCGCCGCCCCTCAGGCCAGGTCAAGACCAAGGCCATGGACACTCCAGAGTTCCGAGCTTCCCAGAACCTCGACTTCGAGCTCGAAATGGGCTTCCTCATTGGCAAAGACTCCACCCTCGGCGAGCCGATTTCCACCGCTGAAGCCGAAGACTACATCTTCGGCCTCGTTCTCTTCAACGACTGGAGTGCAAGGGATATCCAGAAGTGGGAGTACGTCCCCCTCGGCCCCTTCCTCGGTAAAAACTTCGCTTCCTCAATGTCGCCCTGGGTCGTCCCGCTGGAGGCCCTGGAACCTTTCCGCATCGCAGGACCCGTGCAGGACCCTGAAGTACTCCCCTACCTGCAAACCGAAGGCCTCAACAACTACGACATTAAGCTCGAAGTCAGCATCACCCCTAAAGGCGGCCCGGAGACTATCGTCTCCCACTCCAACTTCGGCTACATGTACTGGAACATGGCCCAGCAGCTGGCCCACCACACCGTCAATGGTTGCAACGTCCGGGTGGGCGACCTGATGGCGTCGGGCACCATCTCGGGCAAGGATGCAGCTTCCTACGGCTCCTTACTCGAGATCTCTGAAGGCGGCAAAAAGCCCTTCCTCCTGGCGGATGGTACCCCTCGCACTTTCCTGGAGGATGGGGATACGGTGGTGATGCGGGGTTGGGGGGAGAAAGGAGACATCCGGATAGGCTTTGGGGCAGTCAGCGGACAGATAACAGAATAACTAGCCCGCCCTACAGCCTACACTGCTCCCTAAGCATAGTCCGCACCTGCGGCCGCGCCTGCTTTTGCCCTACCCGCCGATCAACTGCCAAACCCCTCTCACCCCCACCACCGAGGTAAAGATGGAGAACAGTAAAATCAGGAGCAGGATACCATTGGTGACCTTACCATTCCGGTAAGCCCCCATCAGGTCTTTCCGGTTCCCCAGGTAGAAAATGCACAGCACCGTAGCCGGCAGGATCACGGCATTAAAGGCCTGGGAGACGATCATCACGAATACCGGCCGGGCATCAAAGATGGGAACCACAAGCCCCAGTAAAGAAATCAGGAAAACCATGATTCGGTACTTGGGCAGTGTCATTTCCCGCTCGGACTGGTTGTAATCGCAGAGCAACCAGGGGAGCATCAGGACGTTGGGTATCTGAGAAGACACGCCCGCGGCAATGATGCCACAGGCGAAAATTCCGGTGGCCAATGGCCCCGCCAGGGGCTCCAGCAATTCGATCATCTGGGAAGCTCGGGTCAGGCTGATGCCCTCCAGGTAGAGCGTTCCTGCGGCGGCGGCCATGATGGACATACTGATGATGAACATCAGAGACACCGCGACGATGGCGTCTTTGCGCTGCGCTTTACTATCCTTCAGCGTCCAACCGGCCTCCTTGACCAGGGTTGTTCTGATGATGAAGAGGCCCGAAAAGACGGTCGTCCCCACCAGGGAGGCAATCACTAAAAATGGTCCGCGGCCTTCATCAACGGGTAGTTGTGGCATATTGGGAATCAAGCCCTTTATTATCTCTACCGGCGGGGGCATAAGGATAAAGAAGTTGGCCACAAAGCAAACCGACATAATGGCCACAATGACCGCTAAGGCCCGCTCAAAGAATTGGGTCTTCCCTTTCCAGAAAATAAAGTAGACCAGTGATATAAAGAATGCCGCAAAAACGACGGGCGAAATCCCGCCCGCAACAAAGCTTTTGGACCATTCATAGCAGATGTCCGCCACAATCCCCATCACGCCCATCACACTGCCCATGACGCCGGCGGTCAGTGCCACGATAAAGAAAATGCCAACGGCCGGGTGAATATGCTTACGAAAGGCCTGCAGCGCTGTCTCCCCCGTCACCAGGGTATAGCGGCTGTAGAGGTTGATCATAAAATAGGTCGTCAGACAGGAAGCGACAATCGTCCAGAGTAAGGACATTCCGTAGGAGGCACCTGCCTTCGCCATGGCAGTTACACTTCCGGTTCCGATATTAAACCCCAGCAGGAAAATGCCCGGAAGAAAGGCCGCTAAACCCTTGAGTACTTTATCTTTAGTGATTGCCATTATCAGGAAATATTGCCGTGGCTTGGTTTATAAAAACAAGTGGACTAACCCGGAAATATACCTGGTTAGTCCACTGATTACTTCTCGCGTTTTTAGCAGGAAGTCTATTCAACTTAAGACCTCGGTCTTAAGCCATTGGCTTAGATGCCCAATGCCTGTCCGCCACCGACCTGAATGGTCTCTGCCGTCAGGAAAGCCGCATCTTTGCTGGCCAGGAAAGAGACTACGCCGGCTACGTCGTCCGGTTGCCCCAGTCTGCCGAGCATGATGTTGTTCGCCCATGAAGCGAACACCTCCGGCTTTGTTGACTTGATTTGCTTGTGGAAAGGCGTATCGATAGTACCGGGGGATACCGCATTGACGCGGATTCCGTACTCCGCCAAATCCTTGGCGAGAGCTCTGGTAATGGTCTGTACGCCTGCCTTTGAGGTACCGTAAATACCAGCTCCCGGCCCTCCTGCATTCCAGGCAGCGTTGGACGTGTAGTTGATGATCGTCGGGTTATCTCCTTTTTTCAGGAAGGGGATGGCAGCTCTTGAAGCGAAAAACACAGAATCAAGATTCAGTGCCATCACAAAGCGGTAAAACTCCGTAGTCATTTCTTCAAAGCGGGATCTTCCTCCTAACCCACCGGCATTGTTTACCAGCACGTCAATCCTTCCGTACTTTTCACCAATAGCCTTGATGTTAGAAGTTACGGCATCTTCTTTCGTTACGTCGAAGCCGTAGTACTCGGCCTTAATTCCAGCAGCGGTGAGCTCCTGTATTCTTTCAGCTCCTTTTTCATCGTCAATACCGTTTAGTACGACAGTATATCCGTCTTCACCTAGTCTCTTGGCTACTGCGAAACCAATACCGCCAGTGGCACCTGTGACTATAGCCACTTTTCCATTGTTACTCATGAAATGTAATTTGTCTTGTTTAGTTATTGTTGTTTTGATGAAATCCAGGCGGGGAAAGTCCCCCTCCCTCGATTAAAAATTTAGTCTTGATGAAAGCATACCTGAGTCGAAGCAGTTTTCAAGTTTCATAGCACTGCTCGCCCTTAACTACTAACCACCAATGGGAAGTTTGCAATCAATGGGTAAACCGTGCGACACCATTCTTCATTCCGAAGAAACAGCATGGTTAAACCTACTTTGACTTAGGCACGATTGTTCAGGTTCCCAAAATTGGATATGTCCTGAAAGGATGTTTCTTCATCCCTTATTTTTGCATGTGAACCTCTTTTCATGGAGGAAAATTACCCCAAATAAGTGGGTCTGCAAAATTGGTCAACCAGTTTTTGCGAAAATTTAGTCTTCCGTCCGGGTCGTCCCGGGCACAAAAAAAACGGTTATTCATTTTCAACTCGCACATCTTTGATTAACCATCTGACGGTCAAGAGATAGTGAAAACACAGTAGCTTGATTACCTTTGAGCTCACTAAAACCCCTCCGAAGAGCGGGTATTGCCCAAATCATATGATCCTGACCGCCACCGACCTTTCTCCCCGTGAGACTTATTCCTTTCTTGCCGGGGCTGTAGCGCCTCGCCCCATCTGCTTTGCCTCTACGATAGACGCTGAAGGCAAGGTAAATCTGAGCCCCTACAGCTTCTTTAATGTGGTTAGTGGAGATCCGCCGATGCTGGCTTTTTCTCCCCTACGCAGTGGGCGGGATGGGAAGACCAAGGATACGCTCAATAACGTATTAGCGGTGCCGGAGGTGGTCATTAATATCGTTGATCATGCTATGGTGGAGCAGATGTCGCTTACCTCGACCGCTTATCCACCGGAGGTGAATGAGTTTGAGAAGGCGGCGCTGACGCAGGTGCAAAGTGAGTCTGTGCGTCCGCCCCGGGTGGGGGAATCACCGGTTTCCTTCGAGTGTGTAGTGGACCGGGTGATTCCATTGGGTGACGGCCCTATGGCCGGCAATCTGGTGCTGGCTCGCGTGGTTTGTATTCACGTCCGCGACGAGTTCGCCCCGGGCGGAACCTTTGACCCTACCCTGCTCGACCTGGTGGGCCGCATGGGGGGCAATGACTACGTGCGCGCCATCCCGGAATCACTATTCGAAATTCCCAAGCCGGTTCGCAGCCTGGGCATTGGCGTTGACGCCCTGCCTCCGCACATCCGGAACAGCACTGTCTTGTCCGGCAACAACCTCGGTCGGCTCGGCAACGCCGAGCGCTTGCCAACCGAAGCAGAAATCGCCAAAGCCGCTAAGCTCCCTGCCGTAGCGCAGGCCAGGTCACAAGGTCGGGAATCTCTCCATACCCTGGCCAAGGACTCTCTGGAGCGGGGTGATGTGGAACTGGCCTTGCGCATTTTGCTGGGGTAATACCGCTATATGCGCTGCTCTGCGCCTGGTCGCCGAAGCGTACTCCGTTCGTGCAGTAATTGCGTAGCGCGGCTGGAAGCAGCTTTGGCCGATCGCTGCTGGAAGCAGCGTACGCCGGGCCAGCCAGCTTTTACATCCTTTTACATTCGTTATTAACTTTGGTGCAGCCCCGATCCTACCTTGCGGCTAACCAAATAATTGTCCGATGTACCTGTTTCCCCTGCTATTCACTTTGCTGTTTTCAACAGCCCCTGTACCCGCGGCGAGCGCCCCTCCTCCCATCCTTTACGTAAGTACGGACAATGGACAGCACTGGAATAATTTTGCCGAAGGCCTTCCGGAGAAACTGCAGGTTCGCAACGTGATGGATCATCAGGGCGACCTCTTCCTGGCCAGTAACACCAAAGGCATCTACGTACTGACAGCGGATGGCTGTACCTGGGAAAACCGCAGTAAAGGGCTTCCCCTTGGCAGCAAAGATTTTTTTCCTACTGCACTGTCGGCACACGGTAAGATTATTCTGCTGGGTACTTACCAGCATGGCGTGTACATTTCTAAAGACGGCGGCGCTTACTGGCGCCGGGCGATGTTTAACATCAACAGTACCGTAAGCGATTTCATTTTCAATGATGACCTGCTACTGGCCGCCAGCCACAGTGGCCTTTGGCAGTCTTATGATAATGGCGATAGTTGGAAACGCCACAGCACCGACCTGACTCCGATCAATGCCCTGTCTCTTCACAATGACCGACTCTTCGTGGCCAGGCAGAACGGTATTGGAATTTTGACGGACAAAGGCATCAGCTGGTCTGATGTGCAACCCGAATGGGCTTTCGCTCAGCTCCTTACCGGAGGAGATTACCTCTACGTCATTTCCGCTAAAGATGAGATGTATCGGACAAAAGACGGATCGCACTGGGAGCCCCGTCTCACCTGGTTCCCCAATGGCCTGCCCAACGACAATCTCCCCGAAGCGCTTTGGAGTGGATACAAAGCCCAAATCCCCGGAGATACGCCGGCCGGCCGGATCCATCCAACCTCACGGGGGTGGCTGGTTTGGCCGGGCTATGGTTGTTAGGGCTGTACTCTGCACAGTGGTCAGAACGGAAAGATTCCCTTTGGCTTTAGCACTTACTTAGGCTTCACCGTCACCATGACCCGCTTATAGCGACTAAGGGCAGGTACTCCTTTGTCCGTCAGCTTCAAAATAATATGCAGACTGGCCTCTTGCTCCAGCTCGGGAGCCGTCAGGTGAACCAGGTGAACATTATTAGCGGCTCCGACGCTAAAGTCACCTTTATAGCTTCCGGCTTCCGGATAATGAAACCAGAGGAAGCTAAGGTTGTCTCCATCCGGGTCAGTAGAATCGAATGCATCCAGGGTAAACTGTTCTCCTGCGGTAACCGTCAGCTTCTCCGGATGGCTGAGAACGGGCACCGGCGGGTGATTGGCGGCAGCAAAAGATTGGTAACACCAGTCCATTCGCGCCGCAAAGTCGTTCTGGAAGTCATCCCGCCACCGCCAGAGTGTCTCCCGATAACCGGTAAAACTTGCCGTGTCCGGCAAGACCGTCCGCCCGTATTCCTTAGGAAGGTATGGAACGTAATGGTCAGTTGCATTTGTCCAAATGGGGCGCGTCTCCGGAGAAATCTCCACGATGGAGCCTCCTTTTCGGGTCTTGCTGAAGTCAGGCTGATACAGTTCGTAGCGTCCGCCCCAGCCTCCCCACTCAGGCTTTTCTGCCTGATTGAGGCCATTAGGAATCAGAGATAAAAAAGCGGGCGTATCTCCTTCTACTCCCCAGGCAACATCGGGATAAACGGCGCCAAGGGCGCCGTGCCCCTGCTGAATATTATCCGCAATCCAGCTATTGCTGATTTCCTCGTTATCGTTACCCTTAATGAAGGCGTTGATTCCGGTCCAGGTAGCGTCAGCGTAGTAGTCTCCAGGGCTGACGATGTAGAAGAGGTCGGGGAAATTATTCCGGATCCAGATGCCGCTGTCGTCCTGATCGGAGATGGTGTACACCCGCAGTTTGGCAATTAGCTCCTGAGCCTTTTCTTTACTTTTCGTCTCCCGGATTTTATGCAGTGCCTGAGCCAGGGTATTAACGCCACCCCAGACGGATATCCAGAGTGGGCGCTCGTCGTCCTCTTCGAGAACTTTGATGATCCAATCAGAGCCTTCAGAATCCATTCCTTTGCCCACGCCAGACATGCCGTATTTTGGCAGGCCACGCTTAATGAGAGCTGACAAACGCTCCGCAGACGGGTATCCGGGTTCATGCTTCAGGAGGTTAGGCTGAACTTTACCGTAGGCATCGATTACCTTTTGAATGGAAGCGGGATTGATCGTTGCGGTCATCCAGCATGAGGTTGTGGCCACGAGGCCCTTAATGTCCAATTGATTGGCGTAAAGAAATAAACGTACCAAAGATTGAGTATCGTCGGGATCGGCTTCGATATCGGTCAGAACAATCAGGCGTTCTTTGGCTATCTCCTGGGCAGAGACCTCGCAGAATGGTGAGATTGAAATACACAATACCGTTAGTAAGATCATTTTATACTCAAGAGAAAAGATCCCCGTATAAGTGGCAAAGCGGCTGAATTTCATGTTGATCTTTCTTAGTAAGGATGTTGGTTAAATCCGACTTTAAGGTAAGGTAAAAATCAGCGGTTGAAGCAACTTAATACTTTAGCTTAAGCCAGCCTGAAAGAGCAGTAAGACAAGATTACTATTAGGAGCCCAGACATACCGACATTATCGGGCAGGTGCAATTGATCTACTGTGTGAGCGGGGGTGGTTACACGCCGAACAGAAGAAAAAACAGGTATGTGTTACCATTTAACCGATGAGGTCTACACACAGCCTTAAGGACATCCTAGTTTTAGTTTCCCTTTTAAAGAACTAAGCGTATAACTGTCCGATCATGAATCAATTCCTCTTTTTATTCCTACTGGCATTATTCCCCGTTACCGTCTTCGGACAGCAGGATTTCCTGCTGGAGGCGGAGTCTTTCCCTACTCCCGGGGGATGGCTGACAGACCAGCAATTCGTGGAACAAATGGGCTCTTCTTATCTAATTGCCCATGGCTCCGGTCAGCCCGTTCAGGATGCATCTGCGGAAATCAAACTCTCCGAAAAAGGTCTGTATCACGTTTGGGCCCGGACGAAAAACTGGGTTCCGGGAAATTGGGAAGCGCCGGGGCGCTTCCTCATTGAGATCAATGGAAAAAGCCTGAGTAATGAACTGGGGCTGAGCCCTGGATGGGGGTGGGAGTATGCCGGTAGTATAAAAAACCGGGGCAAAACATTGCGCATCAGTTTACGTGACCTCACCGGTTTTGATGGCCGCTGCGACGCCATCTACTTCAGCCAGGACCGCGAAGCGGTCCTACCCGATGGCGGAGAAGCGCTGGCCGAATGGCGCAAAGAAAAAGACGGAAGCCCCGAGGCCCCGGAAACCAACAAAGCCTATGACCTGGTGGTAACCGGAGGAGGTATTTCCGGATGCGCCGCAGCGATGGCCGCCGCAGAGCGTGGCTTACGGGTCGCCCTTATCCACGATCGCCCCGTGTTGGGTGGAAATGCCAGTAGCGAAATCAGAGTACACACCCTGGGGATATACGGGAAGTTTGCCCGCCTGCTAAAACTGATCGACACTGAGAAATACCCCAATGGCCATCCGGATGCCATCAAAGACCAGCAAAAGCGGGACGACAATATGGCCAGCTTCCCCAACATAGACCTTTACCTCAACTGGCGTGCCTATGACGCGGTTTCTGCAGACAATCAGATCCGGCACGTCGATGCCCGGCATACCAGAACAAACGAGCGTATCCGCTTTTCGGCACCGCTCTACGTAGATGCCACCGGCGACGGGTGGATCGGATATTGGGCCGGAGCAGAATTCTCTTACGGCCGGGAAAGTGTGGACACCTACGGCGAGGAATGGGATAAATGGGGTGAAGTCTGGAGTCCCGAAGAAGCGGATAATGCCGTGATGGGTTCCTCCATTTTATTTCAGACCCGGGTAGCCGAGAAGCCGGTAGCCTTTCCCGAGGTTCCCTGGGCTGCACCGGTAGCCGGTGAGCACGCAGCAGTGGCTGGAGAATGGTACTGGGAGTTTACCCGAGACGACCTTCACCAGATCGATGATGCAGAAGAAATCCGGGATCATCTGCTACGAGCCATTTACGGTTCTTATGCTAATGCTAAAAAACTGCCCGAAAACGCCAACTACGCCATTGACTGGGTTGGGTACCTCGTGGGTAAACGCGAGAGCCGCCGCCTGGTGGGTGATCATATTTTCACCTTCAACGATGTAAGAAACAATACACCTTTTCCGGATTCTGTAGTGCAGGAGATCCGGGCAGTTGACGTCCATTACCAGCGTAATCTGCTTGAGGAAGACACCCCGGACTTTCTCTCCGAAGCTCTGTTTTACAGGAACGGGGTCTACTTCATCCCCTACCGGAGCCTGTATTCTAAAAACATCAGTAATCTGTTCATGGCGGGGCGCAACTTCAGTTGCTCCCACATTGGCCTGGGCGGCCCCAGGGTAATGAATACCTGCGGACAAATGGGAGCAGCCGTTGGCTTCGCAGCTTCTCTGTGCAAGAAATACGGCGTTGGCCCCCGGGCCATTTATGAAGTTCATTTAAAAGAGTACATGCAGCTAATTGAAGATCAGCAGGAAACCCAATTGCCCGAAAAACGATGAATCTGTTGGAGTCTATTTCGGAACGGTATAGAAAGCCCTGCCTAAGCGCTTTTTTACTCTGGGGGCTGGGGGCATGGTGGATGCTGGTGGCGGGCCTGCCGGTAAATAAGCCAACGCATCTGCGGTCAGGCTTCAAACTTGAAACGGTAAGCAAAAGTGAAGGAGCGTTTCTGTTCCTCAACCCGGACACCTCCATTACTCATCAGATGAATCTGCTTTATTCGTCGGAGGGGGAACCACTGCTTTACTACGCGGCCATTAATACGCCGGTTTGCATCGATGGTATCTGTAAGCCCGTATTAGTGGAGATGTATTGGGACCTGCTGGGCGACTACGTTGGTTACGGAGAATACCCCAACCAACCCCTGACCAAATACGACCATGATCCTTTTCTCTCAGAAGACCACGAAAAGCTGCACGGCCTGCTGCTGGACCGCAACTCAATTCTGGACCGCAAGTCGCTCGATGACCTCTACGACCTGAGGGGCGTAAGTCAGGATAAGATCGCTTATAACGGGGTAGAGATTGATGGCATCAGCGGTGCGACGAAAAAGGAGATAACGGCCTCCATCGTCAGCGGGGCTCTTTATTCCTGTTACCGGCTTTGGTACCTCGCACACGGTGATGCGAGTCGGAAAATCCGGGAGAACCTTCCTGCCATTTACTCCGATACGCTGGCGAGACAGTTTCTTCGCTCCGGCCAGAGCACTTACCGCTACTACGCCGTCCGGCAAATGGAAGGAGCAGACTTTGCGGACTTCGCCCCGGTGATGAACGTTTTTGAAGAGGGCAACCCCCTGGTCAGAAAACATATCCTCAAGAAATTGCCCGACAGCCTGCTGCAACAGTCTGATATCTACGGTCCGCTCTACGAAATGTTTCCGGATCTGGACAACGGCAGCAAAACCCTGCTGCTAAAAAAACTTCCCCTTGCACCTGCGGCCGCGCCCCCTTTGTCTGATCACCTGATTGAAATGAGCAGGAATCAGCTACTCATCTATCTGAAACAGCTGGCGAAAAGCGGTGGGCAACTCCCCCCTGAAGTCCGTGACAACCTGGAGGAGGCAGCACAAAACCCCGACTTCATTTACGCCTATTTGATACAGGATTTTCTTATTCCCTAAATCACAATTATATGCCCAGACATTTTGCCCTATTCCTTTTAGCAATTGTTTCTCTGTTGCTGGTTACCTGCAAGAGTAGGCACGCGCAAAATACGCCGCCATCATCTCCGGCTGTCTATACCGTTTCGCTGGGGAAAGTGGCCAAGAAATCCATTTTCCGCAACGACTCCATGAGCATCTGGGGGGGCTCAGTCGTGAAAGATGATGCAGGCATTTATCATATGTATTATTCCCGATGGCCACGCCGACTGGGCTGGGCCTGGGTCACCGATTCTGAGATTGCCCACGCCACGGCCCCTACGGCCTTTGGCCCCTTCACCTTTCAGGACGTCACCCTACCCCGCCGGGGAGCAGACTATTGGGACGGTTGGTGCACCCACAATCCTACGGTGAGGAGATACAACGGAAAGTACTATCTCTATTACATGGGCAATACGGGGGATCAACGAGTGACTTCCATCCCCGGTGCAGAGAATCCCAACGCCCATCTGAACTGGAGCCACCGTAACCTGCAGCGGATTGGAGTGGCCGTAGCCGATAACCCCAATGGCCCCTGGGAAAGGTTTGATGAGCCACTGATCGATGTATCGCCGGACAGTAACGCGATCGATGCGCTCATGACCAGTAATCCTTCCATCACCCAGCTCATTGACGGCAGCTATTTACTCATCTATAAAGGAGTAGCCAAAAAGAAGAGAATGCCTTTCGGCGGTCCGGTTGCCCATGGCGTGGCCGTTAGTAATTCCCCAACCGGACCGTTCTACAAACAAGCCGGCGTAGAGGTATTCACCATTGAAGGAGATGACTTTCCGGCTGAAGACCCTTTCATCTGGCACCACCGGGGTGCTTATCGTGCCATTGTAAAAGATATGAGGGGGATCTTCACTGAGGCCGGAAGATCACTGGCTTTATTCAATTCTGATGACGGATTAGACTGGACGCTTTCCGAAAAACCTCTCCTTAGTGACACGCAGATTTTCTGGGAAGATGGCTCCATCACCGACGTGGACCACCTTGAGCGCCCCCAGCTGTACGTTGAAAACGGCGAACCGTTGATGCTCGTCTGTGCTGCTGACACACTGGACGGGAACGGGGTTCGGCAGTCGTTCAATGTACAAATACCAGTGATCATTAAATAAGCCATCACTGCAGCACCTCCCGCATCTTCCGTAACCAATTCCCGTGGAAGATCGCATCCACCTCCGTTGCCGAGTAGCCTCTTTCGGCCAGTAGCCCCGTCAGCTTCTGCAAATCAGCAATGGTATCAAGGTCCGACGGTCCCTGCTCTGTTCCGAAGCCTCCATCCAGATCCGTGCCGATCGCCACGTGATTGGCATTGCCCGCCAGCTGGCAAATGTGGTCCATGTGGTCAATCATCTGTTGTAGGGTGACGACTGTGTTGGACGGATGAGATTTACCCCGTATCCATCCCGGTACCATCATCCAGGCGTCCAGTGGCATACCGATCACGGCGTCTCGTTCGAGGAGGGCCTTCAGCTGCTCGTCGGAAAACTGCCGGTTATGGTTCACCAGCGCCCGGCAGTTACTGTGGCTGGCCCAGACGACGCCCCGGAAGCACGCCATCGCTTCCCAAAAGCTGGTATCGCAGAGATGCGTCACGTCCAGGGCCATGCCCAGACTTTCCATTTCCTTCAGCAGTTGCTTTCCCTTTTCGCCGATACTTCCTTCGCTGTTGGTCCCAAAGGCATAAGTACCCGGGCCGTAGTGCGCCGGGCCGGTGGCCCGGAGCCCGCGCGCCTGCAGCTGGTGTAAATGGTCAAAGGTTACGATGGAATCCGCCCCTTCCAGCGAGAGGAGGAAGCCAATCGGGCCGCTATCCTCTTGTCCGTGAAGGCCAAGATGATCGTTCAGGTCTGGCTCGTTTTTAATCATCCGCAATGCTCCCTGACGGTCCATTTCTTCGTACCAGGCCAGCTGGGCCTGGACCATCCCCCAGGCCTGTTCGGGGGAGCGCCATCCGCCGAGCGGATGCGTCGGTTTGGCGTAGCGGGCGATCAGGGTGCCGAAGCACAGGCCTACATTGCCGGCTCTCATCTCGGGGAAGGCCACGGTGGAGTTACCTCGATCGGGCTTGTCCGTCATTCCTTTTTCCAGCTCGCGAATTCGGGAAACGGGTTGCCGCAGGTCGCGGTTCCACTCCATCGCATTCATGCTCAGGTCAAGGTGACCATCAATGATTAAGGGCTGTTGCTTCATACCGTTATTTTTCGGTCACGAGCGATAACTTTCCACTCATCCACCAGCTCTCCACCCCTAAAAACATGGGCGCGTTCGTAGAGTGCCACGGTAGGGCAAACGTGGTAGGGGTAACCAAGCAACACCTCTCCGGGCTGGAAAACATCAGCTTCCACCGTCTTGATCACCAAGTGTTCTTCGCTATGACCGATCTGCGTCAGCTCATGAGGCGTTTGCAGAGCGACTCTGGGAAAGGTCATTTCACTGGCGATGCTCTTGTGCCCTAAGTCGAGGCAATAAGTATGGGCGTCCGTTTTGGAAATCACCCGGGTAGCGACCATGGCGGCCTTCTGGAAGGCCTGCTCGGGGTACACTTCGCCGTAGCGCTGGTCCCAGAAAATCCAGGTACCCGGGCTGCATTCCACTTCGTGGTGCTTCCGGTGAACGCTGAAGGACGGGCTGCCACCGGCAACGATGGGGAGTCTTTTCTGTAAGGCTTCCGCCAGTCGTTCCCGGAGGTCCGTCACTTCCTCAAAGGCTGTCCGGGAAGCGGCAGTTCGCTCCTCCAGCGAAGACATCCGAATGTGCCCGTCGTAGCAATGCAGGCCGACCAGCTCGACGTGGTCAAGCGGCTCACAGCTCAGCGCCAGATCGTAGGCCAAAGCAGCCGAAATGCCCGTACGGAAATGTCCGTTATTCAGGTCGATGTAAACGCGGGCGGTTTTACCAGCTTCGGCAAAGACACAGTTGAAGTGTTCCGCTGAAGCCGGATTATCGATCAGGGCGGAGAACATTGTCCCGGGATATTTATCCGTCAGCACCAGTAGCCTATTCACCTTAGGGCCCTGTAAGGGATAGGCGATCAGGACGTCTTTCGCCCCCGCCATCCCCAGCATTTCGGCTTCAGCGATGGTAGCGCACTTGAATTTGTAAATACCGGCGGCTACCTGCATACGGGCCACCTCCAGCATTTTATGGGTCTTCACGTGGGGGCGGAAGCGGTCCGGGGCACCGGCGTACTCCAGGGCAAGATGGATGTTGTGTTCGACCTTATCCCGATCAATGAGGAGGGCGGGGGTATCTAGCTGAGAAAAATTCATATGGGTATTTTGTACCGCCGACTTCAGTCGGCGGATTAAGATCATCCGCCGACTGAAGTCGGCGGTACAAACATCAATCTTTCAGCAAAAAACAAGCTTCAATTTCCACCGGGATATTATCGGGCAGCGTGGCCATGCCTACGGCGGAGCGGACACCAACGCCTTTTTCCTGCCCCCAGACCTTAGCAAACAATTCGCTGCAGCCGTTGATCACGTAGGGGTGACGTTCAAAATCCAGGGTAGCGTTGACCATACCGAGGACTTTAACCACCCGCTCGATGCGATCAAAAGATCCCAGGTTGGCCTTTAGGGTCGCCAGTATCGCCAGGCCGACTTGCTGAGCGGCGGCTTTACCCGCCTCGATGTCCATATCTTCCCCTACCCGACCGATGATGAGACTGCCATCTTCCTGCACCGTCCCGTGACCGGAGACGTAGACCAGCTTATCCACGATCAGGAAGGGCTTGTACACGCCCAGTGGCTTGGGCGCTGGGGGAAGGGTCAGGCCGAGGGCGGCAAAATTTTGGTCTGGGGACATGATAATTTTTTAAGTTCATCAATAGGACAGGAAAGGTACGGGATGGTTTTTAATATAGGGAGTATGGGGCAACGGGGCACAGCTGTAGTGGAAGGGTCTAACTATCCATGAGGGCATCTATACCCGAAGGGCCTTTAGGAGTGTCTATGCTCGAAGGTCCTTCCAGGACGCTTCGAGGTAGGCATTCCAGGAACCTTCCAGCGTTCCGGCAAAAGCGCGCAGCGCCACTCATAAACCTTTACCCCAGCATCAAGCTGACCCCATTCCCCCCAAACCCAGTTGCATTTACCAACACCTTTTTACCCGGCATAACGAGCAAGGCCCCACAGACCGCCAGCGGACCACTCGCCCCGAAGGTATGGCCCGTCGCCCATTTGAAGCTCGTCACTAGCGGATCCTCCGGCTGGTTCTCGGAGAGCGCCTGAATGGCCGTCAGCTCCGCCGCATCTCCCCGGCGGGTGCCGGGGGCGTGGGCGACGATGAGATCAGGGTAGCCGTTGGCCTCGATCAATTCCCTCATGCAATGATGGAGCGCTGCGCCTTGCCGGCTAATCCCCGTCAATGACCGCGCCCGCTCGCGGCCGAAGGCAATGCCTTCGATCACGGGTTTACCCGCAGCATCGTCCTCCAGGCTCAGGGCCAGGAAGGCGGCGCCCTCCCCTACCACCATGCCGGAGGCAGGGGTAGACATCGGTCGGCAGGCGTGTTCGCCGGCGGGGGGAATGGGGGCACATATCCGCAGAGCTTCCATCTGGCGGAGGGTGAAGGTCGTCAGCGGCGCCTCCGCGCCGCCTACCAGCACCCGCTCGGCCATTCCTGCCCGCAGCAAAGCTACCCCATGCAGGATGGCGTGCATCCCCGAGGAGCAGGTAACACTCAGGCTCGATGCCAGTGCACTGGTACCAAAGTAATCCGCCAGCGCGAAGCCGATGCTCCCCAAAGTAGTGCTCGGGGAAGTCTTAGGGCCCGCTTTACCGGTCTCCGTGAATTCAGCAAAAGCTTCCTCCCAATTCCCCGTCGGACCACGAGAACAGCCCATCAGGATACTGAAGTCTTTGTCTTGCCAACCAGCTTCAGCTACGGCTTGGTCGGCGGCGTGGAGGGCGAGCAGAGTCGTTCGGTCTACACCTCGTTCTTCGGCGAACGCTTGAATTTTATGACTATGTGGTAAGTCTTTTACCCGATACACCGGTAAGCCCGTTTCCTCGTCTATTGACCAGCAAACCCGCCCCTCCCGATAGGAGGCCAGCGCGGCTTCTTTCGTCGAGCCTGCCGCAGAGACGGAGGCGTGGGATTGGATGATGATTTGCATGGGGGCGCGAAGGTAGGGTGTTTCAGGCGACCATAAAACCACTTATTACTCCGACATTTACTCAGTCGAACATCTCCCACCTTTCAACAACGTGAATTTCTCTACCGATTGAATCCTGAATGAATGCTTCAGCTCCTAGTAAATAATATCCTTCTGACTTCTCTATCACATCAAACGTTTTAGCAAAGATTCCGGCAGGACCATAAATAAAAGTTCCAGCATCGTCTCCGAAAATTAAGGTCGGAGGATCTGCAGCATAGAACCAGGTACAGGTGTCAATCTGAAAACCCCGGTCTTCGATCATTATTCCGTCTTCACGAAAAAGAACGCGGTTTTGGGTTTCTTCGTAATCCCAGACGACGACTACGTACTGGCCAACAAAATCGTTATTAACACTCTACACATACTGCTCTTTTTTAATAAATTCATCATGATTTTGATATCAGTCCAAAGTAGCCACAATCCTAGCCGGACATTTACAAAATTGCTCGATTAAACCTCCCCATGAGCTTATTCTATAAATTGATTAAAATACTTCATCCTCTTTTCTGAAATAAGTTTGATTTCTTCTTCTTCCATCGAATCGAATATCGCACGTACCAGCCAGCCAGCCTCCCCAAACCAACGTCCCTTAGCGAAGGATCGGGGGAACTTATACTTACTATTTAGTAAATACCTTTTCACAATTATAAAAGCTTTATCTGATTTTTTCAGCGCATAAAAAATTGGCCAGTTACTATCTTCGGCATCAATACTATGGTCTGGGCGGTGTATCAAATGTAAGGGTGAAGTATTACTCAAAATGGCAGTGAAGCAGAGTTGCTAACTTGTTAGCGACCAAACTTCCAAATCATGCTCA
>NZ_FOFB01000055.1 GCF_900110645.1 Neolewinella agarilytica | reverse complement strand
AACTCTAAGGCCTGTCCGCGCCCTCCACACCAATACGCCCTCTTCCCCCAGCTCGCAGCGCGGACAGGTCAGTTGAACGAAGCCCATACTTCGGCTTTAATGCCTCAGGAATAGGGTAAAACATAATTCGGGTAGCGACATAGCGAACTACCTGTCTGGCTAAAAGTAGCCCATTTTAACCGAAGTACCCAACCCAGGTAGCGACTTTTCAGACCAGGGTGCTGTGGCTGCCTTACCTGCTTCCCAGTCGGCATCGAGCCTCCGGGGCGAACCACTACTGTTTCACCGGATTTTTGCATACATCAGACTTTTTCGGGTTTAGGAGAGCAGCCCATCACTGGTGGTGGGCGCACAGTGATCTTCAGCCAGGAGGCAACCAGGTGGTGATCGGGCGCTACCGGCTCGATTAA
Source organism: Neolewinella agarilytica (assembly GCF_900110645.1). Taxonomy (GTDB): domain Bacteria; phylum Bacteroidota; class Bacteroidia; order Chitinophagales; family Saprospiraceae; genus Neolewinella; species Neolewinella agarilytica. The sequence continues at coordinate 2,062 of NZ_FOFB01000055.1, read as the reverse complement.
AGGCTCGGCTACACTGCCACACTGCTCGCAGGTATTCCGCAACTGGAGACGCAACATCGCTTTTAATAAACGCAGTATCACCAGTACTGTATCCGGAGCTTGCTTAACATGACGCTCCAACAGACCCCCCAGTCGCTTGCGGGTGTTGGCCGCGTGTAGCCCATAAGAACGGGTGCGGTGGAAGTGCGGCGGCAACACGTGCTGCAACAGCTGTGCCATGGCAAGCAGCGGGCTCAGTTGCCGGATGGCTTGTGGTGCCGCTTGACCGACCTCCTGCCGGCGGTAGTCTTTGTAGCTTAAACTTACCGTCTGCGTGGACGCATCGTATCGCAAACGCTTATCCGAGATACCAATGCGGCAGATATAGCGACTCAGGTAAGCGTTGATCACCTCGGCATCCATCGTTGGCGGTTGCTGATTGACCACCCAGCGTTTCTGCTCAAGACCCGCCGTCAGTACCCCGTAGGACTGATGGTAAATTCCTGATCCGCAACGCCCCATCCAGTCTTTGAGCGATTCGAGGAAGTACGACCGGAAAGTATTACTCATCTTACGGTGCCCCACCAGCTTATCTTTATACTTCGGCCAGCACCACTGACCACTCTTCTCGTCAAGACCACCAAAAGTTACCAGACAATGGACGTGCGGATGATGCTTCAGATCCGAACCCCAGGTGTGCAGCACCGCCGTCATGCCCGGCAGGCCATCGCATAAGACCGCAAGCGTCCGCCAGGCAGTGCGGAACAACATGCCATACAACACACGCGGATGCTGCCGACAGATGCCGTTGAGTTCGTGCGGAAGCGTAAAAGTGATGTGCATGTAAGGCACAGTCAGAAGGCCCGATTCTACCCCCTCGTACCAGGCTTGGCGTCGGTTCCCCTGGCACAACGGGCAATGGCTGTGACCACAGGAAAAATAGCGGTAGTGCTCCTCTCCGCAGTCTAGGCACGTCACCCGATGACCACCCAGCGCTGCCGTGTGACACAGACGTATCGCACGGATCAGACGGATCACCCGCAGACCCGGACGGTAAGCCTCTACATAGGCTTCGCCGTACGCCCGGAAAAGGTCTCCTATTCCCCCAACCGTGCCGGTAACGGATGAAGATGCAGCGACAGCTGATTCAGCGGATGATGGACTTGTTCCTGATAATTGACACACAAGTGAAGATAACGCGCCGTCGTCGTTAAATTGCTGTGACCCAATTGCTCCTTAACAAACAAGATACTCGTGCCCGCCTCCAGGTGGTGCGTCGCATAACAATGACGCAAAACATGAGCCGATACCGGACAGATAATCGAGGCCGCCACGGCCGCTCGTTCGATGGCGTACTGAGCCGCACGGTTCTGCCAGCGCCCACCCACGTAACTGCCGTTAAACAAATAGTTTTGCGGACGACATGCCTTGTAATAAATTCGCAGCGTCTCCAATAAGCTCGGCGGGAGATGAACGTAACGATCCTTCTTACCCTTCCCTTTACACACCCGAAGCTGTGCCCTGCTGCCATCGATATCCTTAATCCGTAAATCCAGCGCCTCACTCAAACGCAGCCCCGTACCGTACAGTAAAGTAATGAACGCCTGATGCTTCAACAACGTAGCCGCATTAATCAAACGCTCTACCTCATCCACCGATAATATCGTGGGTAGTGACCGCTCAGAGCGAGGACGCGGAAGATGTTCCACTGACCATTCCCGACGCAAAACCGAAGTGAAAAACATCTGCAAAGCTGAATAAGCCACATTAATACTACGCCAGGCTAAGCCCTGATCGCTACGCTCCGTCAGGTACGCCTTAATCTCATCCTGCTCAATCGTGCCCGTATTCCCCAACCGTTGCCGCCAAAGCAAAAACTGACGTAAATGACTTGAGTAAGACTTTATGGTCGCTGAAGCGTAGTTACGCAGGATCATCCAGTCCCGAAAGGCCTCAAAATTAGCAATAGAATTATCCATCGTTTTCTATTTAGTGAAACAATGGACGGAAGCTAGGGTAACCCTTCAGAGAATTACAAGTATTCTTAAGTGAGACGGGGGAAGTTGGACGGGGTTTGTTCAAC
>NZ_FOFB01000007.1 GCF_900110645.1 Neolewinella agarilytica | reverse complement strand
TTCTTCCTGATTTTCGACATTGGATCGAGTTGAGTAGTTTAAAGGTAGCAACCTATTCAATCAGAAGTCACTGTCTACTTTCGTGAGGAGCTCCAGTGGTAATCTTTAATAACTAACCCGCAACCCGCAACCTGCAACTTGCAACCCGCAACCCGCAACTTGCAACCCGCAACCTGCAACTTACCTTATAAACGGATCACTCAAATGCTCCGCCGTCTGAATTGTCCGGTCCTTCGTAAGCTCGAGGAAATCCACGAGGGCCTGCTTGTCGTATTCGGAGAGGTGTAGATTCCGGACGGAACCGTCGTCGTTGCGCAGGATGGGACTCAGGTTGGGGTGGTCCTGAATGCCTTCGCTGTAGTGGTCGACCACTTCGCGAAGCGTGGCAAAGCGACCATCGTGCATGTAAGGAGCGGTAAGCGGGAGGTTTCTCAGGAAGGGCGTTTTGAAAAAGCCGTTGCGGAGTACGTCACCGGTAACGGCGCCACTACCTTTGTCCGTATAAACCCGATCAAGGCCGTTGTTGGCCATTTTAACCGTGGGTTCTGCCATGGAGGAATGGTGGCAGCTGGCACAGCTGGTGCGATAGATTTCGCCTCCGCGAACTTCGGAGAGCGTGAAATCTTCCAGAATGCGTGACATCGGCACGCGGTTGGTTTTCAGGTCCTGAAGGTCATCATAGCGGGTATCGGTGGAGCTCATAGTGGTCATGAAGTCGCCGATAGCGAGGATGATGTCCCCGGGGCTGAGCTCTTCGTCCCGGAAAGCTTTACGGCCGAGGATTTGATAGATGCGCTCTTGGTTGAGTTTGTCGGCCAGCTCTTCGAGGTTACTACCCATTTCGATGGGGTTAGACATTGTTTCCCGAGACTGCTCAACGATGTCTTTCGCACGCCCGTCCCAGAAAAAGCGACCGAATTTTGGTTCCGGCACGTCTGGTGGCGGTGGAGAGTAGTAGCCAACGGCCGGCAGAGAAGAGTTGGTCGGAGCGGTAAGAAAAGAAGGAACCGAACCGAGCGGGAAGGAGTTTCGGGCTGTATGCGCCCCCCGGATACCGTCGCTGAAGGCCTTGTTATCACTAAAGGCAAATTCCTGAGCGTGGCAGGTCGCACAGCTGGTTTCGCCGGTAACAGAAACACGCCGGTCGTAGAAAAGTACCCGGCCGAGCATGGCCCGGCGTTGCTGGGTGGCGGTGAGCTCGGTCGTCCGGCTACGGCTGGCAAGGTGACTGGGAATTTCTGCCAGCGGGAAGTTGATGTCCTGCTCGATATCGAGTTCCTGGCGGAGCTCCTCGTAGTCTGCGTCGGAAAAGCGAAGTGGAGAATTGATGTTTTCCAGCGGATCGGGGACAGAATCCTGAAGGATGCTGTAGTCCTGTTTACAGGCGGTAAAAAGCAGGAAGGGGAGAAGCAGGGGCAGTAGTTTCCGGAAACGCATTCGTAGGGTGTTTTGTCAGTGTAGTGTAAATATAAAGTCTAACTGGCTGACAAACAAGCACTGGGCGCGGCCGCAGGTGCAAGCCGGGGGATTAATGAGCAGGGCTGAGAACACGGCTGCTCAGTCCATTCACTTCCGCTGCTGCCCTGCAGCCCGCCGATGTGTTAGCACCAATTGATGGCCTGCGGGGGGCATGTGCAACGCAAAAGATCGCTACTTCCGAACAACGGATTGTTTAACCTGATTCAGCTATCGAAGCCTCAGTAGCCGCGACGCCATTCGGGCACAACTACCCTGAATAGTAGTCTTCGCTAACCGGGCAATATTGAAGGATGAAAAAAATTGGTTGACCAATAATTTGGTCTGGCAATTTTTCTTTTCTAACTTTGGACGACCATCAGATATACTCATTTAAAGGATCATGTTAGAAAATTTTAGTGAAATTAAAGTAGAGAGTCCAGTAGACATGATCATTGGACAAGTTCGTGCATTGATTACATCAGGTCAGCTTGAGCCTGGAGACAGGTTACCTGCTGAACGTAAAATGGCTGAAAAGCTCGGCGTTAGCCGAGGCAACGTACGGGCGGCACTACAGAAGCTCGAATTTTATGGCATCTTACGGACTCTGCCCCAAAGCGGTACTGTAGTTGCGGGCCTGGGCATTACCGCTCTGGAAGGGCTGATAACCGATGTGTTGCAATTGGAAGAAAGCGACTTCAGCTCTCTTGTGGAGACACGGGCAATGCTTGAGGTGGAGTGCGTTAAGCTGGCCGCCGAGCGGCGAACGGCTGAAGATTTGATGGAAATCGAAAAAGCACTAGCTGCCTATGAGGATAAAATTAAGGGCGGAGAAGTCGCCGTTGAGGAAGACCTTATGTTTCACCTCAGCCTTGCTGATGCCAGCAAGAACGGTGTTTTAAAGTCACTGATGATGGTCATCGCTCCTGACATTATCGCTAGCCATACGCGGTATAAGGTCTGTGATGAAAAAACAGAGCTGAAGGCATTATTCGAGCACCAGGAAATTTTGCGGCAGATCCGTGAGCAAAATGTTGCTGGAGCCGAAGAAGCAATGCTAGGGCACTTAAAAGACGTTACCGATTTCAGTGAATCCCTTCGGCGGAACAACTGAATTTCTGATCATGTAAATAACTACAAATCTATTAAAGAACCTTCGGGTAACCACCGCTAATGTCCTTTCCGCGAATTCTGGAAAACAACTTTAATTATTCAATTTGTAGCAGGGAAGACGCTTGTTTCTCCCTTTACCAAACGGAATAAGAAGTCGCTCCGGAAGATGGACTTTAAATGTACAAGCATCTGATGGTAAAATGATGTATGCCCTGAGTGGCTGGGGAATACAAACGCCTGCGAAAACCTCCAAAAGGAAAAGCGGGCCGTATTCGAAAACTGTTTCATGATTGACAACTACCTGAAAACCCGGGGAGAGGAAGCTTTCGCTAAAGTGAATACGATTCATTGCAAGTGAGCCCTTAAACCCTGCTTTTATAAACCTGGCACATCACCTGCGATTGCGCCAAAAGAGGTTCAAACTACTACAGAACACAAGGATTACAACTGTTTCATACTACTATTCATACGGGGAGTGGGCGAGGACCGTACTGCTTGGTTTACCGCCTCCTTCCACTTTTTTACCCTTTATGACTCGTCCATACTATCTATCAGGATTACTCTTCCTGGCTTCTTTATTTCTCTTTACTTCCTGTGAAGGGGACGCTCCGGGCGTGGTGAAGAGCAGTGAAGAATTGAACGCCGCGATAGCCGCTGCCTCTCCCGGAGATGTAATTACCATTGCCAATGGTACATACACTGATATGGAGATGCGCTTTGTGGGGCAGGGGACGGAAGATGCTCCCATTACCCTTACGGTGGAAGAGAAAGGGAAGGTCTTTTTTGAGGGCCAGTCTAATCTGGAACTTTCGGGCCAATTCCTGCACGTGGAGGGCCTCATTTTTCGTAACGGCCATTCTCCGACCAGTGAGGTGATTTCCTTTCGGACAAGTAAGGTAGAAGTATGTAACAACTGCCGCGTTACGGAATGTGTGATCGACAATTACAACCCTGCAGAAAGATTCGATTCAGATATCTGGATCGCCTTATACGGTAAGCATAACCGGCTTGATCATAACTACCTTACGGGTAAAAGAAATCAGGGGGTGACGGTTGCCGTTCGGATGGATACTGAAGCCAGCCGGGAGAATTTCCACCGCATTGATCATAACTACTTCGGGCACCGGGCAGTGTTGGGGTCTAACGGAGGGGAGACGCTGCGCATTGGCACGAGCCACTACTGTATGTTCAACTCCAATACGCTGGTGGAGTCCAATTACTTTTATCGCTGCGACGGAGAAGTGGAGATCATTTCCAATAAGTCCGGTCAGAATGTCTTCCGCGGTAATACTTTCTTTGAATCCAAAGGAACGCTAACGATCCGCCACGGAGACGAAGTGACGATCTCTAACAACTTTTTCTTCGGCAACGGGGTCGCAAATACCGGTGGAATGCGAATCATTAACGCCAAGCAAAAAGTTGTCAATAACTACGCCTCCGGCCTTACCGGCTACCGCTTCCGCAGTGCACTAACGATTATGAACGGGGTGCCTAACTCACCCTTAAACCGCTACGTACAGGTAACGGATTCTGAAGCCAGTAACAACGTTTTTATCGATTGTGATAATGTGCAGTTTTGTGTGGGCAGTGACGAAGAACGGTCAGCAACCCCGGAAAATGTAGTTATGGCTAACAATGTTTTCAGTAACAAAACACGGGATAAAATCTTCTCAGCTTTTGACGATATCAGTGGAATTACGTTCAGCAACAACCTGATCTCTCCGAACATCGTCCCGCTACAGCCAACGGGTTTTCAGAATAAAGAACTGACCTTTGAAACGCTGGAGAACGGTATCATGATTCCCGAAAAAACGGCCGCTGGCGATAGCATTCGGGCGGGGCTGGACCTGATGGCAACTCCCGAAAATACCGGATTGACCTGGTACCCCCGGCAGGAGGACGAGATGTTTTTTAATACCGGAAAAACCATCGACGTAAAGCCCGGCCAAAACACCCTGTGGGATGCCGTTCGGGATTCTGAGCCAGGGGATATTATTCGCCTGAGTGAAAGCGGTGAATACCAGCAAACAAAGAGTATTGATCTGACGCATCCCGTATCGGTTGTGGCTGCTGACGGCTTGTCCGAAAAACCGGTAGTGACTTTCCGCCGCTCCAGCCTCTTTAATATTGAAAATGGTGGAGGACTGAGCTTGCGCGGGCTGAAAATTGATGGGAAAGAAGGCGAAGACAAGCCGCTCAATGCGGTGATTCGGACGAGCCGATATTCCATGATCAATAATTACAAGCTGCTCGTGGAAGATTGTGATTTTGTAGACCTTGACGTCAACCACAGCTTTAACGTACTCAGGGTTGCCAAGAATACGATGGCGGACTCCATCTTGCTGCGCAATTGCCGGTTCGAAAACATCTCCGGCAGTGTATTGGCCCTGGATCGGGAAACGGACGATATCGGCATCTATAATGCAGAAAACGTGGTCATAGAAAACTGCCTCTTTGACGAAATCGGCCACACGGCCATTCATGTACACCGGGGCGGCCGGGACGAAAGTACGCTTGGGCCCAGGGTTACTATCCACAATAGTACTTTCGATGAAATAGGTGGAGACAAGCGAAATAAAACGGGTACCTCGATCCTGCTGTGGGGAACACAGTATGTCGATATTGACAAGTGCGTATTCGATGATTCTGCACCACTGAAACTTCACCTGGTTGTAGGGGAGCCGGTAGTAGAACTGCGGAATTCGGTGCTCTCGGGCGGTACCACGCTGGAAGATAACGGAGAGCCGTATCAGGTGAATAACCTGAAACGAGGCCTGACGGAACCACTTTATGAACTGGATGGTGGCCTGAAGATTGGCACTACACTTAGCGAATAAGAAATGAGATTACTACTAATAAGTCTGTTATTCGCGGTCCTGCTTTCCTGTAATGAAAAAACGGGAACTTCGGATTATCCGCCAATGTTTGCAGAACAGCTGGCGCGGACGCAGGTGCAAGTGGAAGGCTTCATGGAGCAAGGGGTGGAAGTCCCGACTCCGAAGGATATGGCTGGTGGCTATACCCACGAGGTCCATAAGCAAAACTGGAAAACGCTGAGGGCGGCTGGTGCTCTTTACCGTCATACGGGCGAAGAGCGGTATGCGGTCTTCGTACGCGATGCCCTGCTGGCCTATGCTGCGGTCTACCAGGACTGGCCTATTCATCCAACTAACCGTTCCTACGCTACGGGCAAGATTTTCTGGCAATGCCTCAATGATGCCAACTGGCTCGTCTACGTTAGTGAGGCTTATGCTGACATCTACGATTGGCTCGATGCAGAAACCCAGTCAAAACTCAACACGGAACTTTTCCGCCCCATGGCAGATTTTCTGTCCGTTGAAAACCCGCAGTTCTTCAACCGTATTCACAACCACAGCACCTGGGCAAACGCTGCCGTTGGCATGATCGGTCTGGTAATGGAGGACGAGGAACTGGTGCAACGGGCGCTCTATGGCATTCCCGCTGATGAACTACCGGATGACCTCCGGGACGATGATTCCGGACGCATAAAATCTAAAACCGGTCGCGCGGGCTTTCTTGCCCAGCTGGACCTTTCTTTCTCCCCCGATGGTTACTTCACGGAAGGACCGTACTACCTCCGCTACGCCCTTTCTCCGTTTTTACTTTTCGGGCGGATGCTGGGAGACAAACGCCCCGACCTGGGCGTACTGGAATACCGGGATGGAATTCTGGGCAAAGCAATCTTTGGAATGCTCTCTCAGGCAGACCCGAAGGGAGACTTTTTTCCGCTGAATGATTCCCAGAAAGGAATGTCTGTCTACGCCCCTGAGGTGGTCAAGGCAGTGGATTATGGCTACTTCTATTACGGCAAAAGTGATGAATTACTCTCCATCGCCGAAAAGCAGGGGAGTGTCACCCTTGATGACGCGGGGCTGGCGGTGGCTACGGCCATTGCGGCCGGAAAGGCGAAACCCTTTAAACCCGCTTCCCTTGCTTACACAGACGGGCCGGAGGGGGATGAAGGTGGCGTTGGCGTCCTGCGGGCAACCGGCTCCGCCGACCAAACGACGGCCCTGGTGATGAAATACTCCGCTCAGGGAATGGGGCACGGGCACTTCGACAAACTGGCCTACTCCCTTTACAACCATACCGGTGAAGTCATTCAGGATTACGGCGCCGCCCGCTGGGTGAACATTGATCAGAAAGGCGGAGGCCGTTACCTGCGGGAGAATAATACCTTCGCCAAGCAGACGATCGCCCATAATACCCTGGTGATCGGGCAAACTTCTCACTACGAGGGAGACATTCGCATCGGGGAAAAGTACCACCCGGATCTCTACGCTTTTGAAGCGAGTGACGCTGGCCTGCAGCTCATGAGTGCCAAAGCACAGAACGTTTACCCCGGTCGGGAGCTGCACCGCAGCCAATGGCTGCTGACGGATGATGCATTCTCCCATCCGCTCATGATTGACATCTTCCGGGTAAAGGGTGGTGGAGCGGCTACCCTGGATTTACCTACCTGGTACCACGGGCAGTTGCTGCAGACGAACTTTGCTTACCAAACGAACAATGAACTGGCTCCGCTTGGTGATGGTCAGGGCTATCAGCACATTTGGCTGGAGGCCGCTGCTAAGCCGGATACCAACCTGCTGAGCTTCAATTTCTTCAACAGGAACGTTTTCTATACACAAACCTCCGTCGGGCAGGCGGGAGATGAATTTCTCTTCGTTCGCTTAGGAGCTAATGACCCGGAGTTTAACCTCCGGAGGGACCAGGCCGTCGTCCATCGACGGAAGGCAGCGGGGAGTAGCACCTTCGTTAGCTTACTTGAAACTCACGGCAGCTATTCAACGCTGGACGAGGTGGCTCGCGAGCCCTTCGGTCACATTACGGATCTTAAGCTGTTGGTGGATACTGACCCCTATACCGCTATCTCTTTTCGACACAAAAATGGTCAAAGCTGGATGCTCCTGCTATCTAATCAGGATGCTTCCCCCGATGGCCAACACAATTTAGTAATCAACGGAACCACCCATGAATGGAGTGGTGTCCATCATCTGATAAAAAACGAATGATGAAAGCAAGTAAAGAATTTATTTTTGGCAACGAAATTCCCTGGGAAGAAGTAGGCCCCGGCCTGAAACGCCAGATCATGGGCTATGATGATAAAATCATGCTTGTGAAAGTAGACTTTCAGGTAGGCGCCGTCGGGCAACTACACGAGCATTACCACAGCCAGGTCACTTACGTCGAAAGCGGCGCATTTGAAATGACGATCGGGGATGAAGTGAAAGTCATCCGGGGCGGAGATTCTTACTACATTCCTCCTCACGTAATGCATGGTTGTGTGTGTATTGAAGCAGGTGTACTGATCGATGTCTTTAGCCCACACCGTGAGGACTTCATGGACTCAATCCCCAACTCATGAAATTAAGCGGACTAAGATGGTGGGTTGTAGGGCTGATTGCTCTGGCGACCGTCATTAATTACATTGACCGACAATCACTTAACGTACTTTGGCCGGAAATTTCCGTAGACCTCTTTCCCGATAAGACAGAGGATCAGCGGAAGGAAATTTACGCCCTTATTTCCGTAGTGTTTGTCTTTTCCTACGCCTTCGGGCAGGCTATCTTCGGAAAGATCTTTGATTGGATCGGAACCCGCCTGGGTTTTGTGCTTTCCATCGGTGTCTGGTCCATTGCTACAGCTTTACATGCTGTGGCGGGTAGCGTATTGAGCTTTTCTGTTTTCAGGTCCATCCTTGGAGTTGCCGAAGCAGGAAACTGGCCGGGTGCAACGAAGGGTAACGCAGAGTGGTTTCCGACAAAAGAGCGTGCACTGGCTCAGGGGATTTTTAATTCCGGCGCAGCGATCGGTGGTATTATTTCAATACCGCTCATTGCTTACCTCTCTGTCCATTTCGGTTGGAAGACAATTTTTGTACTTGTGGGCCTTTCGGGGCTTGTGTGGTTAATTCCCTGGTTGGTACTGGTGAAAGCACCGCCCAGGTCTCACCCCTGGATTACAGAAGAGGAAAAGGAATACATTCTGACGGGACAGCGGAATCAGGACCTCGATGAGGACGGTAGCTTCGATGAAGGCTATAACCCTGATACTATGACGATGCTCTCCCACAAAGAAAGCTGGGGCGTCATTATCGCCTCGGCGGTGATTGATCCCATCTGGTGGTTGTTTGTCTTCTGGATTCCCATCTATCTCTCAGAAGTATACGGTATGGACGTTAAGACCATCGGTATCTACGGATGGGTTCCCTACGTAGGCGCCATGCTAGGAGCATGGTTCGGTGGGCTTTTGGCTCAGAACCGCATCAAGGCTGGCTGGAACGTAGACCGGACCCGAAAACTGGTCATCACCCTGGGCTGTGTAATCATGCTGCCTGCTTTATTGGCCATGGCTAATCCCGGTGCTCCGGTTACCGCTGTCTTATTGATGGCTACCATTCTCTTCGGCTTCCAAACGGCCATCGGAAACGTACAGACCCTGCCCAGTGACCTTTTCGGTGGTAAAACGGTAGGTACGCTCTCCGGCCTGGCAGGAATGGCGGCGAAATTAGCGGTCGCCGGCCTGACTTCGTTGGTCCCCTGGTTGACTTCCGGAGGAAACTACACACCTGCTTTTGTCATTGGTGCGGCGCTGGCCGCTATTGCCATCGCAAGTGTCTGGATTCTATGCCCTACAATAGAACCTTTGAAGCCGAAAAGTCAAGACTACGGACTTGACTAGATCGACTCAGCAATAGTAAAATCCTGAAGAAAAAGTGAGCTTTTTCTTCGGGATTTTCTTTTGATCAAAACGTAGAGTGTAGGTTTGACACAGTATCGGGGATGTTTAACCATCTATTGCTGTGTAACAAACCAATGTTGCTATGTTTTAGAACAAATTGGAAAAACAATATCCCGACCTTCGCGGCGGGGTATCGATGTTTTCGAAACGTTATACTCATCAAATTTTTTAGCACCCAAAATTTTTTATCGTGCCACGTATTGTAACCTTCGGCGAAATTATGCTTCGCCTCAGCCCTCCCGGCTGGAAACGTTTTTCTCAGGCTTCATCTTTTGAAGTTATCTATGGCGGTGGTGAATCCAACGTTGCCGTCACACTGGCTAACTACGGCATGGACGCCCGTTTCGTTACCCGCCTCCCCAAAAATGATATCGGTGATTGCGCCCTAAACGCGCTGCGAAGCCGTGGCGTAGACACCAGCCACGTTGTTCGTGGTGGAGAACGCCTCGGTATTTACTTCCTCGAGACCGGCGCTATGCAGCGGGGCTCCAAGGTCGTCTACGACCGCGATCACTCCGGCATGGCTACCATCGAGCCCGGCGAAATCGACTGGGATTCCGTCTTCGAGGGCGTTGATTGGTTCCACTGGACGGGAATTACCCCGGCCCTGAGCCAGACCGCCGCCGATGCCTGCCTGGAAGCCTGTAAGGTGGCTTCCGCTAAGGGAATCACCATCAGCACCGACCTGAACTACCGCAAAAAGCTCTGGAACTACGGCAAATCTCCTCAGGAAATCATGCCCGCACTCGTGGAGCACTGTGACATCATCCTTGGCAACGAGGAAGATGCAGAGAAGCACTTTGACATTCACCCGGAGAGCGTGGACGTTACCAAAGGGGACACCATGGACCCGGAGGCCTACCTGCCCGTTTGTAAGGCACTGATGAAGCGCTTCCCGAAAGCGAAGAAAGTAATCACCACCCTGCGGGGATCCATCTCCGCCAGCCACAACACCTGGTCAGGTGTCATGTGGGACGGAGAGAAAATGTACACCGCACCAACTTACCAGCTGAGCCACATCGTGGATCGCGTTGGTGGTGGAGACAGCTTCATGGGAGGCCTCATCTACAGCCTGCAGACCTGGCCGGATGATGACGCAAAAGCCCTGCGCTTTGCCGTAGCAGCTTCTGCTCTGAAGCATTCCATCTTTGGCGACGCCAACCTGGCAACGCCGGAAGAGGTTATGGCACTCATGGATGGTGACGGAAGTGGCCGCGTGAGCCGCTAGTTTGTAGCGCCGACTTCAGTCGGTGGATAAATAAACCGCCGGCTGAAGCCGGCGGTACAAAAGCAAATAATGAAACGATTAGAAGTATATAAGACCGTCCTCGACCAGGCCATTGTACCATTGGCCTACATTGACGAGGTCGATAAAGCCAAAAAAGTCATCGACGCCATTTATGCCGGTGGCCTCCGAAGCTTTGAATATACCAACCGTGGGGTAGGGGCACACAAAGTGTTCGACCTCATGGCGGAGCACTGCCGGGCCAACTACCCGGACCTCGCCCTGGGCGTAGGCTCCGTGGTGGATGCGCCAACGGCTGCGCTGTACATTCAACTCGGTGCGGACTTTATCGTCAGCCCCATGCTGGTGGAAGAGATTGCTCCCATTTGCAACCGACGTAAGATCGGTTGGATGCCGGGTTGCTTTACGCCCTCCGAGATTGGCCGGGCGGAGAGCCTCGGTGCGGAGATTGTGAAGTGCTTCCCCGGCAACGCCGTAGCGAAGGGCTTCATCAAATCGCTGCTGGCACCGTCTCCCTGGACGAGTGTGATGGTGACCGGAGGCGTTGCGCCCAATGCGGAAAACCTTGGCCGTTGGTTCGGCGAAGGGGCCGTAGCGGTGGGCATGGGCTCCGGACTGCTGCGCAAAGACCTGCTCGCCAATGGCGACTACAAAGGCATGCAAGCCCTGGCGGCGGAGTGCCTGGCTTTAGTTGCAGAGGCAAAAGGGTAACAGGTAAGGAGCTGGGGAATGGGTTGTCCGTCATGACTACAATTGACCGGCAGCTGCTTCCCCGGCTCCTTTATCCTGCCCTTTGCACCTGCGTGCGCGCCAAAAGAGAAGTCCTTAGATGGCATGAAAGCTTTTCCTGGCGCCAGCCACGACCTTCTATGCCCAGGATGCTCTCGTTCTCCGGAAGACTATTGCGAGGTTTACGGGCCCCAGCAGCTTCCGTTATCCCGGCAAGACCATTTCTATCCCCGTAGCCGGACTGCCCAGGGGCATGTACTTGCTTCAGTTTTCGGACGGAGAGAAGCGGTATCTGGGGCGCTTTTTGTGCGCGGGACCGCAGGTGCTGTGGGAGTTTTTTGAGCAGCAAGGGGAGGGGATGATGAGGTCCCTCCGGGTGGTTGGCTTCCTTCCATGCGCGATGGGTTCCCTCCGGGCCGTTGGCCCTTCGGTCAGCCATCGCTACGGTAGACGTCCCTTCCGGGACTAAGTGTGTGCTGGCAGGCTATCCTAAAAATCCTATCCCAATCCTACTCCCCGGGTATTCAGGCGCACAAATGACCTGCAGCATACCGCCGACCAACCCACCAGGGCCGGAGGCCCGCCTCTCGTAGCAAGGCCGTTCACGGTCTTGTTTTCGTTATTGAAGTTTTCGTTGTCGACCGAGCCGAAAAGTCCACCATTTAACGGGACGCCCAATCTCACCCCCCCCCCCAAAAAATCCTATTCCTCTAATCCCTGTGGAAGGGTAGCGCGGCTGGAAGCCGCTTTGGCCGGTCGCGCCCGGAGGGCGCTTACGCCGCCAGCCGACGGGACAAAAGTGACATATATCATTTTTGCCTCTGCGGGATGTCATTTACGAGCTAAGCCTTTTCCCTCACCTTTGGGCCAAACGAATTACCCCGTGCCCTTAATCAGCAAATACAACCGTCCGGTTCCCCGATACACGAGTTATCCCACCGTTCCTTACTGGCAAGAGCAGATACCCGAACAGGAACGCTGGCTATCGGCCATTAACCGGAGGATGGAAGAGAACGAGGAAGTAAGCCTCTACGTGCATCTGCCCTTCTGTGAAAAACTCTGTACTTATTGTGGTTGCAACAAGCGGATCACGAAGAATCACAGCGTGGAGCACCCCTACATCGAAGCGGTGCTGGCGGAGTTTCGGATTTACCTCCGGGGGCTGAAGCGCCGCCCGAGGCTGAAGGAGTTACACCTGGGCGGGGGGACGCCCACTTTCTTCTCTCCGGCTATGTTGGGGCACTTGATCGACGGCATTCTGGAGCACGTTGACGTAGCGGAAGACCATAGTTTCGGTTTTGAAGCACATCCTAACAGTACCACCTTTGAGCACCTGGAAACACTGGCCGCGCGCGGGTTTCGGCGCATCAGCATCGGGATTCAGGATTTCAATCCGGAGATTCTCCGGATCATCAACCGGGATCAATCGGAGGAGGACGTGACCCGAACGGTCAATGACGCCCGGGCGCTGGGGTACACATCGATCAACTTCGATGTTATTTATGGCTTGCCAACCCAAGACCAGCGGGATATCATCTACACCGTCAATAAGATCCGCGAGATGCGCCCGGAGCGCATTGCCTTCTACGGCTACGCCCACGTACCCTGGGTGAGCCCCGGGCAGCGCGCCTACTCCGAAAAAGACCTGCCCCAGGGGCGCGATAAATGGAACCTCTACGCTACCGGCCGCGACCTGCTGGAAGAAGCCGGATACCAGGACATTGGCCTCGATCACTTCTCCCTGCCCGAAGACGAGCTGAGCAAAGCCCACCAAAGCGGGCGGCTGCACCGCAACTTCATGGGCTACACGACGGCGGATTCGCCGGTGACCATCGCCCTGGGCTGCTCCTCCATCGGAGACAGCTGGGATATGTACGTCCAAAACGAAAAAAAGGTGGAAACCTACCAGCAGATTGTCCTCGTAGAAGATCGGCTGCCCATCATTAAGGGGCATGAATTAACGGAGTCGGAGCAAAAAGTCCGCCGACATATCCTCAACCTGATGTGCCAGGGTTACACCGAGTGGAAAGCCGAAACGATGCGCTGCGAAGCCCTGGAAAGAGCCGTCTTGCAGTGGAACGATATGGCCACCGACGGCATTCTGGTGCGCTCGCCCTACCGGGTGGAAGTACTGCCCGCCGGCAAGCCCTTCTTGCGCAATGTTTGTCTTCCCCTGGACGATCACTACTGGAACCGCCAACCACAGAACACCACCTTTAGTAAAGCCATTTAACCGGTGGGAAAAGAGCCAGTCATAAATACTAAAGTCGAGTGTGCCCACTGTGGCGATCCTTGCCCGCCGGCCACCGTGCCGGTGGGTAATTTGAGCTTCTGCTGCCAGGGCTGCCAGTCAGTATATGAGATTCTGCAGGCCAACAATCTGGGCGACTTTTACCTCCTGGACAAAGACGCCGGCAGGGCCCAGCGTGGGCAAACGGCCCGGGATTATTCCTGGCTGGACCTCGATAAGCTGGCCGGCCGCTTTATCCGCTATCAAGATGACCGCCAGTGCCACGTAGAGATGGAATTGCCGGCCATTCACTGTGCTTCCTGCGTATGGTTGCTGGAACGATTACCGCAGTTGGAAGGGGGCATCCGGTCCGTCAAAATAGACGTTACCCGCAAGCAGGCGGTGATTAATTTTGATCCGCAGGAGACGAGTCTTCGCCAGGTAGCCGAATGGCTCACCCGCATCGGTTATCCGCCGCATTTTCAGACGCACCGCGACGGGGAGGGCAAAAAAATGGAGAACCGCTCGTTGATCTATCGCATCGGGGTGGCGGGTTTTTGTTTTGGCAACATCATGTTGCTGAGCTTCCCGGAATACTTTGGAATGGCCGCTGCCGCAGGTGCAGGGGGAGTTGAAGGAGCCATGGGTTACCTGCTGCTGGCCCTCAGTCTTCCGGTCATGTTTTATGCGGGCACTGGCTTTTTCAAGACGGCCTGGGCCGGCCTCCGGGCCCGGCGGGTTACCATTGACGTACCCATCTCACTGGGGATGGCGGCCTTATTTCTCCGCTCCCTCTACGAAATTCTCTCAGCCACCGGGCCGGGTTATCTCGACAGCCTGGCCGGGCTGGTGTTCTTTCTGCTCATCGGCCGCTGGTTCCAGTCTTACACTTTTGCCCGGCTGAACTTTGACCGGGATTACCGCGACTATTTTCCCATCGCGACCCACCGCCTGCTGCCCAACGGTGACAGCGAGCCGGTCGCCAGCGAAGATCTGCTGGCGGGAGACCGCATTCTCGTCCGCCCCGGGCAACTCATCCCGACTGACGGAACCCTGCTGCAGGATGGGCAGTCCGGCATCGACTACTCCTTCGTAACGGGCGAGGCAGACCCACGGCCCGCCCTGGCCGGGCAGGCCGTTTTTGCCGGCGGGCGAGCGACCACTTCTGTACTCTCCATTAAGGTGAGTAAGACCGTTTCTCAGAGTTACCTGCTTCAGTTATGGCAGGAGAGCGGAGAGAAGACCGACGACAATAATGTCCAACCTGCGGAGGGCCTGATCCGCTACTTTACGGCGGGGGTATTGCTGCTGGCCGCAGTAACCTTTGGCTACTGGTGGGCGGAAGATTCCTCCCTGGCCTATCGGGCCGCTACGGCGGTGCTGATCATTGCCTGCCCCTGCGCCCTGGCGCTGGCGGCCCCTTTCGCTTATGGTTCCTTGCAGCGGCTCTTTGGCCGTGCGGGCTGCTACCTCCGTGGCCCGGGGGTGATCACCCGCATGGCGGAGGTAAACACTTTTGTGTTCGACAAAACCGGAACGTTGGTAGGGGAGGGGGAGCAGCAACCGCTTACTCTTTTGTCGGAAGTGACGGATGATCAATGGGCTGTTTTCAGGCAGATGGCGGAGAGCTCCTCTCATCCTAAGAGTTTGGCTTTGCTGAGAGAAATAGGAAACCTCTCCCCACCGACAGAGTCAGCAGCGCAGCTCACCCCTCTCCGGGGGAGAGGGGCTATGGAAAACGCAGCGCGTTTTCCCTGCCAGGAACACATCGGTGCCGGCCTGAGTCTCTCTCAATCGGGAGACGAATACCGCATCGGTAAAGCCTCCTTCTGTGGCCTGGGCGAAGACGACGGACGTACCTACGCCTGCTGGAATGGGAAGGCACTCCTGGCACTGGAGCCTGCGGCCATCCACCTCCGCCCCGGTGCGGACAAGTTGCTGGCGCAACTCCGGAAACGCGGCTCCGTTTACCTGCTCTCCGGCGACCAGGCTCCGCAGACGGACTTTTGGTCTGATCACTTCCCAGCGGAGAACGTTCACTTCAACATGTCTCCCTTTGACAAGCAGGCCTTTATCCATCGGCTGCAGTCTGCCGGAGACAAAGTGCTCATGGTCGGCGATGGCCTGAACGACGCCGGGGCCCTGGCTGCCGCCGACGTAGGCCTGGCGATCAGTGATGAGGAAGCCCGCTTCAGCCCGGCCTGTGATGGTATCCTGACGGGAAGCCGGATCGGCGGCTTAAACAAGCTCCTTAGCACCTGCGGCCGCGCCCGAATAGTGCTTTGGCTCACTTACGGCATCGCCTTTCTCTACAACGCGATCGGCCTGAGCTACGCCGTTACCGGAACGCTGAGCCCCGTCGTGGCGGCCATTCTGATGCCGCTAAGCTCCATCACCGTTGTGCTGGTGGCCAGCCTGGGGGCGAGCCTGATTTATCGTTGGGAAGCTGCCTAAAGCGGTCGTTTTTTTACCATGCCACCGTAGACATCGCTGATGCTCGTCATGGTGATGAAGGCCTCCGGGTCCAGTCGCTGAATGATTTTTGTCACCTTATTGATCTCCAGCCGGGTAACGACGACGTAAAGAACGGTGGTGGTCTCCGCCATTCCCCGCTCCCCGTAGCCACCCTGGCCGGTGAGGATGGTGACACCGCATTGGGCCTCATCGATCAGGGATCCCGCAATTTGCTCGTTGCCTGAGCTGATGATGGTAATGCCGGTGTATTCCTCTACTCCATCAATGATGAAGTCAAGGGCTTTGGAGGCCACCAGATAGGTGAGCAGAGAGTAGAGCGATTGTTCGATCGACAGCAGGGTGGCGGCGGCAATGAAAATGAGAACATTAATGATGATGACCCAGTCACTCACCTTGGCCCCCAGTCGCCGGCTGAGGTAAACGGCCAGCACCTCGGTGCCGTCCAGTACACTGCCACCCCGCATGGACAGCCCCACCCCCGTGCCGAGGAAAAAGCCGCCGAAAACGGAGACGAGTAGCTTGTCGTCGGTTAGAATGGGAAAAGGAACAATGAGAACAACGATGGAAAGCAGGACGATGGCCAGTCCGGTTTTTATGGCAAAGACTCTGCCGATCACAGTCTGCGCCAGAAAGAGGAAAGGAATATTGATGAGGAGCAGCAGCAGCCACAGTGGCCAGCCGACGGTCTCGGTAATCAGGAGACAAATACCCGTAACGCCCCCGTCAATAAACTGAGCGGGAAGGAGGAAGCCCTTGAAACCAAAAGCAGCGCAGAATACGCCGATGACGATAAAGAGGCCGTCAAAAAAATAGCTTGTAAGCCAGTTGGCATTTTTCATAGAACGGGGGGATTACGGAATAACTAGCCCAAAGATGATATATATCACCGGCATGGGTGAATTGCCTCATTTCACCAGCGGGCTGGTCATCGGACCTTGCGGACATAAAGGACAACCGTCATGACCGTCATCTTACTACTCATTTTACTTAGCCTGTTGGTGGCCGTTGGTTTTCTGCTGGCCTTCTTCTGGGCAGTGGGAACCGGACAGTATGATGACGAAGTGACTCCCGCCATCAGAATTTTATTTGAGGACCCCAAACCATCTAACGATGACCCAAACGACTAGCAGCGCTGCACCGTCCACTACGCTGGAGCAATTTGCTTATGACAACCTTTCGGTAAAGCGCTTCGCCTATGCGACGGCTTTCTGGGGGTTAATCGGTATGACTGCCGGCCTCCTGGCTGCTCTGCAGATGATCTACCCTTCGCTGAATTTTACGGCAGAAACGACTTTCGGCCGTATTCGTCCACTGCACACGAATGCGGTGATTTTTGCTTTTGTGGGCAACGGCATTTTTATGGGGGTTTACTACAGCCTTCAGCGATTGTTGAAGACCAGGATGTGGTCTGATCTGTTCAGCGCCATTCACTTCTACGGCTGGCAGGCCATCATTCTGGCGGCGGCCATAACCCTTCCCCTGGGAATTACCACCAGTAAAGAATATGCCGAACTGGAGTGGCCGATAGATATCGGTATTGCTCTGATATGGATCGTATTCGGGATCAACATGTTTATGACCATCATGAAGCGCCGGGAGCGCCACCTCTACGTGGCCATCTGGTTCTTTATCGCGACCTGGGTAACGGTGACGGTCTTACACGTTGGTAACAGCCTGGAGCTTCCCGTAAGCCTCACCAAAAGCTACCCCGTTTTTGCCGGGGTGCAGGATGCATTGATACAATGGTGGTATGGCCACAACGCGGTAGCGTTCTTCCTCACTACTCCTTACCTGGGCCTGATGTACTACTTCCTGCCCAAGGCGGCTAACCGTCCTGTGTTCAGTTACCGGCTGTCGATCATTCACTTCTGGGCACTGATCTTTATTTACATCTGGGCCGGCCCTCACCACTTGTTGTATACCAGTCTTCCGGACTGGGCGCAGAGCCTGGGTATGGTCTTCAGCCTCATGCTCATCGCACCAAGTTGGGGCGGTATGTTGAACGGTCTGCTCACCCTGCGGGGAGCCTGGGACAAGGTTCGGGAAGACCCCGTTCTGAAAATGATGGTAGTAGCCGTTACCGCTTATGGTATGGCTACGCTGGAAGGTCCGTTACTTTCCATCAAGAGTGTCAATGCGATCAGTCACTACACGGACTGGACGGTAGGTCACGTACACATTGGTACCCTGGGCTGGAACGGTATGCTCACCTTCGGGGTGCTTTATTACATCATTCCCCGCATCTTCAATACGAAACTCTTTAGCACAAAACTGGCTAACGCCCACTTCTGGATTGCTACCCTGGGTACGCTTTTCTACGCAGTGCCACTCTACGTTGCCGGCTGGACACAAAGTTCTATGTGGAAGCAGTTCACGCCTGATGGCCTGCTTCAGTACGGTAACTTCCTGGAAACAGTTAGCGCCATTCTGCCAATGTATAAGCTCCGTGCATTGGGTGGAACGATTTACCTGATCGGTGTCATTCTGATGATTTACAACCTGATCAAGACCGTTAAGCAGGGAGAGTTTGCTAATGACGAGCCCGCTGCTGCACCACCACTGGCTGCCAGCCCCGGCGGACACAAAGGAGAATACTGGCACCGTTGGATCGAGCGCCGGCCCGTTCAGCTGCTCGTTGGTTCTACAATCGTTGTGTTGATTGGCGGCCTGGCGGAAGTCTTCCCGATGGTGATGGTAGAAGATAACGTGCCAAAGATTGCGGCAGTGATGCCCTATACTCCACTTGAACTTGAAGGACGGGATATTTACATCCGCGATGGTTGTAATAACTGTCACAGCCAGATGATTCGTCCTTTCCGCTCGGAGACGGAACGCTACGGACAGTATTCCATGTCGGGTGAATTCATCTACGACCGGCCTCACCTCTGGGGTAGTAAGCGGACCGGACCGGATGTACACCGATTAGGGGGTAAGTATCCTGACAGCTGGCACTATCGCCACATGGAAAACCCACAGTCTACCAGCCCGGGAAGTATCATGCCTCCCTACGACTGGATGCTGGAGAAAAAGCTGAATACCAACCAGCTGGCAGCAAAGATTAATGCTTTGCGCATGCTCGGCACCCCCTACGCTGAAGGCTACGAAAACGAAGCGATCAATGATCTTCGGAAGCAGGCTGCGGAAATCGCCGCCAGCCTTAGAGATCAGGGCATCGAGGATGAAGAGCTGGAAG
Organism: Neolewinella agarilytica; assembly: GCF_900110645.1. Taxonomy (GTDB): domain Bacteria; phylum Bacteroidota; class Bacteroidia; order Chitinophagales; family Saprospiraceae; genus Neolewinella; species Neolewinella agarilytica. The sequence goes on along the minus strand of NZ_FOFB01000007.1, from coordinate 210,802 downwards.
AACGGGAAATCGTAGCCCTCATCGCTTACCTGCAACGCCTCGGTACCGACATCAAAACACGCCCACAAGCTACCTCCACCAAAAAGTAAATAATCATGGCAAAGTACCTTCTCCAAGACGCCGGCATCAACTGGCTGGCCATCATGGCCCTACTAACGTTTTTCATCGTGTTCAGCATCGCCTTAGTGATGGTTTTCGGGCGCGGACGCAGGAGCTATGAAGAGGTCGCGAACCAACCATTGGTGGATAGCTACCCCACGACTGATGATAATTGATTAACCGAGAAACCACTATATAATGAACTACCTGTTATTACAAGTTGAGACGGCTGTTCCGGAAGCGGTAAGTACCGGTTTATTTGACGCGCTCTCTCCGCTGGAAAAACTGCTCTTTACCATGATCCTGCTGGTGCTCTTCGCTGGCGGATGGTCAATCATGAACCTCAGTAACTCCCTGGTGCAAATGCAGAAGGCCAGGTTGCTGGCAAAGGTGGACCCTGAAATTCTCAAAGAAGTCGGGATAGAAGCCGTAGCGCCGACTATCCCCTGGTGGAAAAAAGTCTATGACCGGATGACGGACTACGTCCCTCTGGAAAAAGAGCAGGATTTTCTGCTGGATCATGACTATGACGGCGTGCAGGAACTGGACAATAACCTTCCACCCTGGTGGAAGGGCGTCTTTTACATCTCGATGGCCTTCGCGCCCATCTATATTTACGCCGTTCACTTTTCGGATTATGCAATGAGCTCCCGGGAGGCATACGCCGTAGAGATGGAAGTCGCTGCCGAGGAGGTGAAAGCCTACCTGGCAACCCAGAAAAACGCGGTGGATGAAACGAATGTGACCTATCTGGCGGATGCTGATGCGCTCAGCAACGGTAAGATCATCTTTGACTCGAAGTGTGCCGTCTGTCACGGTAAGGAAGGGGAAGGAGGCATCGGCCCCAATTTCACGGATAGTTACTGGCTCCACGGTGGCTCCATCGGAGACATCTTCAAGACCATCAAAAATGGTGTGCCAGAGAAAGGGATGATACCCTGGAAGTCAGAACTCCGCCCTTCGGCCATGCAGGAGGTCGCCAGCTATATCATCAGTTTGGAAGGAACCAGCCCGGCTAACCCAAAGGACCCGCAGGGAGAGCCCTACGATCGTAGCGCGGAAGAAACGGAAGTCACCTCGTCAAAATAAGTCATGAGCAAGAAGCAGGAACAAGGCAGTTTCAGGGACACCATTGCAACCGTCGATGCAGACGGGAAGCGGAATTGGATCTACCCCAAGCGTCCGGCAGGCCGTTACTACAACTGGCGGACCTACCTGAGTTACCTGCTGCTGGCTATATTGTTCGGCCTGCCGTGGATCAGGGTTGGTGGCGAGCCCATCATTATGCTCAACGTGCTGGAACGGAAGTTCATCCTGCTGGGCATGCTGTTCTCGCCGCAGGACTTTCAGTATCTGGCGATACTGATGATCACCGCAGTAGTGTTTATCGCCCTGTTTACCGTAGTATTTGGACGGATATTCTGTGGTTGGGTATGCCCCCAGACGATCTTCATGGAAATGGTCTTTCGTAAGATTGAATACTGGATCGAGGGCGACGCCAACGCCCAGCGGAAGCTGGCAAAAGCACCATGGACGCCGGAAAAGATACGTAAGAAGGTCACGAAACAGGCTTTGTTCCTGCTGGTCGCAGCGTTGATTGCGCACACTTTTTTGGCCTACATCATCGGAACGGATGAAGTCATCGCCACCGTGAGCCAATCCCCGCTGTCGGCACCGGGTGGTTTTATAGCGATTGTAATCTTTATTGGTGTCTTTTACTTCGTCTTTGCGAATATGCGGGAGCAGGTATGCATCGCCATCTGCCCCTACGGACGCCTCCAGGGGGTGTTGCTGGATGAAGACAGTGTCAACGTTATCTATGACTATGAGCGCGGGGAGCCCCGCGGCAAAATCCGGAAAGGTAAACCCAAGAAGAGCAGTTGTACGGACTGCGAAAACTGCCGTGACGGAAAAGACAGCTGCGGCGACCAGATGGTCCACCGGATGGAGGCAGCGCTGGCCGCCGGAAAACATGATGCGTCAAAACCATCCCCTGTACCTGCGAAAGCGCCCCTTGCATTTTCGGATGACGGCACGGTTTCACTCGTCGCCGAGACGCCAAAAACGATTGGAGACTGTATTGACTGTACCCTCTGCGTCCAGGTGTGCCCCACGGGTATTGATATTCGCAACGGCATCCAAATGGAGTGCATCAACTGCACCGCCTGTATTGATGCCTGTGATGCGGTGATGGATAAAATTGACCGGCCACGGGGCCTGATTCGCTACGACAGCGAGGCTGGTGTTGCCCGTGGTGAGCGGAAAATCTGGACCCCAAGAGTCATTGCCTATTCCGTTGTTTTGCTGGCACTCATCATCCTTAATGTTGTGATGCTGGGAAGCCGCGATGGCCTGGACGTCATCCTGCTGCGAACTCCCGGAACGCTGTATCAGGAGAACGCCGACGGCTCATTGAATAACTTATACACCTACCAGGTCGTCAATAAGACGGGCAAAGAGCTTTCCCTGCGCTTTGAGGTGATGAATGTGAGCGGGGCTAAGGTGCGGGCCATCGGCTCCGCCCCCGTAGCGCAACCCGGAGAAGTTACCGAAGGAGCGCTCTTCATCGATGTGCCCGCCGGAGATTTTCCGGACGAACTCACCATCGGTGTCTGGTCCGGTGATGAACAACTCGAAACGATTTCCACCAGCTTCCTTCACCCTAAATAATAGACCAATGGCAACTTTCAATTGGGGACACGGCATCTTCCTCTTCTATTCCTTTTTTGTCGCTGTACTGATCATTGTGGTGATTAAAAGTACGGGCTTTGATAACAGTCTGGTCACGGAAGAATACTACGCTAAAGACATCGCCTACCAACAGGAATACGACCGGCGTCAGAATAGTATCAACCTGACAACGGCGGTAAGCCTGGACAAAGAGTCCGGTGCCTATCGGATCTCCTTTCCCCGGGAAGCAGGGCCGAAAGTGAGCGGAACACTGCAGTTTTACCGGCCCAGCAGTAAGAAACACGACCGTCTCATCCAGCTGTCGACGGATGATAAAGGAGAGATGTATCTCTCCACTGACGGGCTGCAGCCCGGGCGGTACGAATTGATCCTGGAATGGTCCGCCGGTGGGCGAGATTATCTGGATGAGTTTGACCTGAACGTTTAATCCTTGTACCGCCGAGTGCGCTTCGCGTCTGCCTGCGGCGGTCAGTCGGCAACAAAAGATAACTATGTACCTCCTTTCTGCTTTCACGCTTGGTCTTTTCGGCAGCCTGCACTGTGTGGGTATGTGTGGATCGCTGATGCTGACGGCAAACGGAGGACAAACCGACTGGCGCAGCCCGCTGGCCTATCAGGCCGGCCGATTGCTGACCTACGCTTTTCTGGGAGTGTTGCTGGGAAGCCTCGGCCTCGGCCTTCGGTTATGGAATGCGCAGAGCGTAATGGCGATCCTGTCTGGCGGTTTGTTGCTCTTGCTGGCCTATCTGAAGCTTGATCCCGGAGACGCGCTCCAGAAAATACCCGCCTATGCGAGGTTTCAGTTTTGGCTGCGGTCAACGATGGGGCGTTTCATTAAGCAGCAGGGAGCAGTGGCTCAGTTTGGTATTGGCTGCTGCAATGGACTGCTGCCCTGTGGCCTGGTTTACCTGGCCGTTATCGCGGCAGCCAATATGGGGGACCCACTTACCGGAGCAACCTTCATGCTGGCCTTTGGTGCCGGCACGCTACCCTTGCTAATCACTACACTCTATGCCGGCCGACGATTACTGACCTTTCGCTCGATCAACCTCAATAAATGGACGCCGGCCATCATGGCACTTACCGGAATACTCCTGATCTGGAGAGGTTGGAACGCGCATATGCCCGTTGCTTTCTCTAATTTTCAGGACATGGTATTTCCACCAATGTGCCATTAGTGCGGCGGGAATCCACCCTCCCGAACGATAGGAACGGAGGCAACATCGCTTCACCAACAAAAGAATCAATAAAAAAGCAGAACCATGAATCCACTGACCAAAGTTTCGACCCTGATGACGAGTGAGCTCATTACGGTACCGGCATTTACGCCCATTGGAGAAGCAAAGAAATTGCTCGATAAGCACAGTATCCACCACCTGCCGGTAGTCTCCCCCGAAGGTAAGCTGGAGGGTATTCTAAGCCACGCGGATTTTCTCAAAGTGGTAGAGAAGTATGACGCCAGCCAGACGGTGAGTAGTATTATGAGTAGTCATCTGGCGAAGCTGGAGCCGGACGATACTGTCCGGACGGCCGCTAACCTGTTCGCTCTTAATCGCTTTCATGCCTTGCCCGTAGTGGAAGGTGAAAAGCTCGTTGGCATCCTGACGACCCTGGACCTGATCCGACTGATGGACGCAGAGAAGGTGGACTTGTCGGATTATTAGGCCGCCTGCCGGGCTTCCTGAAATTGCTTCAGAGCCTCTACGGCGTCACACCCATACATCATGGAGGGGCCGCCACCCATCAGGACGGCAACACCGATGGTTTCCAGAATTTCGTTGGCGCTGGCACCGGCCTTGAGGGCGTCATGAACGTGATAGGTGATGCATCCGTCGCAACGTACGGTAATGGCGATACCTAAGGCAATCAATTCTTTATGCTTTGAGCTGAGGGCACCGGTTACCATACTGTTGCGATGGAGGTCTCCGAACGAGCCCATAGTAGCAGGAATGTCTTTCCCGAGTTGAGCCATTGATTTTTTGAGTTCTGCGTAGCGGGCGGGGAAATTCTGCATTGTATAGTTGAGTTTATGTAAGCTTTCAGCTTAGTTTTTTCGGATGTGCTCAAATGTCTTTATTGCTGGCTTTGCCGGCGTTGACCTGCGTCATTCATGCTAATGATTTAGATCAGTTGGCGCTACCGCAGGATGCCAGGGGGAGGATGAAAAGCAAGGGGAACCAGGGTTTATCAGGTCACCTTGCTGATCACCCTTGCCGGCACCTGCGGCCGCGCCCTGTCCAACAGAATTGTTGCGAGCTCCCCCCTTCGTGCCTTCTTCAGAACAAAATTTGCCTTCGCTCGCTCGAAAAGTGAACTCGCATGTAGGCCTAATGAGTCAGCACGGACTTTCAATTGCCCCGCTATTCCCTGGCGGTAATTTTTTGCTTTAGCTAAATGACTAATGTCAGTTCGTAAGATGCGTTTAGTCAATAGTAGCGACGGTAAGCGCGCCGATATTTGTGATACAACAAAACACAAAAACATGCGCTTCTTCGCTCTTTCTTTCGATAAGGTTGTCCTCCGTTTCTTCCTCATGATGGCTTGCGTCATCGTTGGTTTGTTCGTCGGTCAGCCACTACTAGCACTAGTTGCCCTTCCGCTTTTCCTCAGCGCCCTATTGGGCGTCAGTTTTCTGCCCGATACCGGGTCAGAAGACGACTCTTCTACTGTTGTCTCTCTTGAAAGCACCCCTAAACAGAGCCGGAAGGCAGCCTAATGACCTAAGGGGTTTTTAAGTTATTATATTGTGCCCATCACAGAACGTGATGGGCACTTTTTTTTGGGCCCGTTTACTAATTGCATCAAACCACAAGCATTCAGTCAATGAACTTTACCGACGAGGATATGAGCCAGGAAAATTCCCGGCGTTTGCGTGCCTTGTTTGAGATGGCAACGGATGGAATCATTACCATGAGTTCCGACGGCTTCATCGAAAATGTTAACCAGGCTGCCTGTGATCTGTTTGGCTATGCCGCGGGAGAAATGCAGGGCCAAAAGGTGAATATGCTCATGGCCCAATATGACCGTACGCATCACGATGGTTACCTCAAACGCTACCATGAAACCGGTGATCCGCATATTATTGGTATTGGTCGTGATGTGATCGGCAGGAGAAAGGACGGACATGAGTTCCCCCTTCGACTGGCCGTAAGCGAGGTCAAGCTAGACGAACGGACCATCTATACCGGCATTCTTCATGACGTTAGTGCTTTCAGAAAAGCAAAGGAAGAAGTCGAAAAACTTAATGCTGACCTGGAAAACAAGGTGAAAGAGCGCACCGCCGCCCTGCGGCAGCGGGAAGTTGAGTTGAAGCTGGCCCTGGGCAAAGAGCGGGAACTCAATGAGTTGAAGAGCCGCTTCCTCAGTATGGCCAGCCACGAGTTTAAGACGCCCCTTAGTACGGTACTTAGCTCCGCAGAGTTAATCGAGCTCTACGTAGAACCGGAGCAGCAACCCAAACGGGAGCGTCACATCAATCGAATTAAAGACGCCGTCAACCAGCTGACGGAAGTCCTGGACGATTTTCTCTCCCTCTCTCAGCTGGAGCAGGGGCGAGTGATCTGCAAACCGAAGTTAATTGATGTACGGGCGCTGATTTCTACCAGCGTGGAAAGTAGTGAAGGGCAGTTTAAAGAAGGGCAGGAGGTTATTCTGGAGCTGGCCGATGAACCTCGAACACTGATGACGGACCCCAAACTCCTCCGTCATGTGCTCATCAACCTGATTTCTAATGCCGCTAAATACTCCTCACCGGGTATGCCGGTAACCATTCGTTCCGCAGGAACGAAAGACTACTGCTCGATCACCATTCTTGACCAGGGCATTGGTATCCCGGAAGAAGATCAGCCGCATCTCTTTGATCGCTTTTTCCGGGCCAGAAACGTTGAAAACGTAAAGGGCACCGGCCTGGGGCTCAACATCGTTAATCACTACGTTAGCTTGATGGGAGGGCGAATTGAGTTCACAAGTAAACTGGGCGAAGGATCCTCTTTCACCGTCCATCTTCCACAAGACAATTCTGTATTATGAGTAAAGCTAATATCCTGGTCATAGAAGACAACGAAGAAGTCCGGGAAAACCTGGTTGAGATACTGGAGCTCTACGGCTATGACGTTCGGGAGGCTCCCAACGGTATTGAAGGGGTGAAACTTGCTGTTGAGCATCTGCCCGATATTATACTTTGCGACGTGATGATGCCCGAGCTGGACGGCTACGGCGTTCTTAATCTCCTCAATGAGAATGAACGAACGGCAGGAACGCCCTTTGTCTTCATTACTGCCCGGACGGAAACAGAGGATGTTCGCCGGGGAATGATGCTCGGTGCGGATGACTACATCACCAAGCCCTTCTATAAAGACGAACTACTGGAGGTTATCCAGCTGCGGCTCCGCCGCGCGAAACAACGAAAAGGTTCCGTAGAGAATTCTCCGCAGGACGTCGCGCATCTCAGCGACCCGGAGCGAGGGGCGGAGCGACTGAAGGCATCCTTCAAAGAAAAAGGACGGTCACAGACATTCCACCGCAATCAACTCGTAAACCGGGAAGGAGACCGGGCGCATTTTGTCTACCTCATCGAGAGCGGGCACATCCACCTGAGCCGGGCGCATGAGTACGGGAGGGATTACATCATCGCAGAACTTGGCCCGGGAGAGATATTCGGCGTCCCGACGGTTCTGGAAGGAACACCGCTGCACTATTCCGCTAAGGCGGTTGCTGATGATACAAAGCTAAGTCTTCTTCCTGCGGCGGACCTGCTGAAAATGATCAACGGAGACCGCCAGATTACCGAAGCGCTCATGCACCTCATGGCGGGCAAGGTTGTGGAACACGGAGAACGACTGGCCAACCAGGCCTACGACAGTGTTCGCCGCCGCACCGCACTTGTGCTCTGTGACCTTCATCAGAAATACCCGGATGAGCCCATTGAACTCTCCCGGGAGGAACTCGCTCAAATGGTCGGCTCTACGAAAGAAAGTGTTATCCGCTCTCTGTCCGATTTTAAAAAGGACGGACTGCTGCGTACGGAGGGGCGCGCCATTATCATCAACCAGGCGGAGGCTTTGCGGAGTTTGTTGGTGTAAGTTTTGGGTGAAAATCGGGCGCAGACATTTCGGTGGCCCCCTTAGTTACTTAGCTTGCCAGATATACGGATGCAGGGAGGGGCGGGATGAAGCAGGGTGGGCCTCTTTCCGCCGGCTGAAGCCGGTGCTGCGTTACGAGGCTCTGCGAGCTGTTTACTCCCCAAACAGCTCACAAAGCCAGGTTGCGCAAATTGCCTGCTTATAGCGCATTCCCTTCTCTGCTGCCAAACAGATTAACGAGCTCCCAGACGGCAGCACTAACGGCCGTCGCTTTTTCGCGGGCGTGGCACTGGTCTCCGCTTTTCAGGATGTCAATGAAGGCGTCCAGTTCCAGCTGCACCCCTTGATGGGCTTTATCAAATGTGGCTTCATCAATTGGGCGCATAGCATAGGCTCTGCTGTCGGGGCGATTATATCGGTCCTGTTTCCAGAGACTTTTAGCGTCATGGGCATACTGGGAAAACTGATCCCAGTTCAGGCTGCAGAGTTCCTGGTCTCCTGCTGCCTGCTCAACCTCCAGCCAGGTAGTAACGAAGGCGTACATCTCTCCGATGTATAGTTCGTGGAAGGCAGCGGGTGCCGCTACCGAAAACTCGTAGGTCGCCCGGTCAAGCTGCACCCTGGCCAACGTCAGATCTCCTTTTTCCACTGACTCCAGGGCATCGTCATAGGCCCACTCCGCCCGGCCGATATGGAAAAGATGATTGTCAAGCTGTTCCATCTTCAGGGGGCGAGGCCATTTGCCGTGCATTTGCCGTAGAAAGAAGTCCAGGTTGTCAGCGGCAATAGCAGCTTCTTCTTTCTGATCATGGTGCAGAGCGAACAGCAGGTCAACGTAGGCCATTTCCGCTTCGCGGCTAAGGTCAAGTTGGTCAGGTGTACAGCCACCGGCCAGTACCATCAGAAGTAGCGCAGGTAAAAGGAGTAATAATCTCATGCTAGTGGGTTTTGTCTGAATAAGCCTTGATGGCCTCGTCGGCCAGGTCACCAGCTTCCTCCGCATGGAGCACTAGTAAGGGGCGGGCGGTGCGTAAGGCCATGTCCTGGGTAAGGCTGGCGTGAATGAGTGAACGCCAGCGGCTCCGCTTTTTATTGACGATAGCGACCAAATCGGCGTTAACCTGATCCGCAAAATCTAATAGCCCTTTGGTAATATCTTCCTCTTCTACCGTGATGACCTCGAAGGGGTAGTCAGCACCGCCGTCTTTTTCTACAAGCTCTTCCATTAAGCGCCAGGGAACGAAGCGCAGGGGCATGTACTGATCCGGCCATTCGACATGGACGAAGTGGACCATCGCTCCGTACAGATTGGCTAGGCTCCTTAGTTGGCTTAGCGGCGCAGCATCGGCCGTCGCGTGATTGTTGGCTACCACAATTTGGCGAATAGGGCGGAAATCAACGTCTTCCGGAATGAGGAGAACGGGGCGCTTACAACTTTCACTCACGGTAATGGAGGTACTGCCCAGCCATTTATTCAGCATTGATTTTGAGCTCCGGGGGGCCATCACTACAAATCTGATGTCAGATTCATTGGCCCGGTTAATGATGGAGGCGGAAGGGGAATAGCTGACGGCCGTCTCGTAAGAAAGGTTGACACCGGTTGGTGGCTCTACTAAAGGGTAATCATCACCATCTCCACTTGGATAGGCGAATTGGCGCAAACGATCAATGTAGTTGCCATGAAGGCTACCGTCTCCCCCAAAAACAAGGGGTTGGTCTGGGTCCAGTGAGCCACTGTAATAGTGGGCCAGCACCACATCTAAATTCAATTGTTTCGCCAGGTGAAGACCAAAGCGATAAGCATTGTGGCAGGGGATACTGAAGTCTACCGGGATAAGCAAAGAAGACATGATTGGATTGGTTTTGGTTACGCTACCAAAGTTCGTCAGCTATTATCCTCCGTCTACTGATTCGGATCACTCCGAAGGGTGATTTTTCGCACCCGCCGCCAAGCTGAATTCTACCAACTTTGGGTATCAACAAAGCATCCTGTTATGAAAAAGATAGATTCTATCCTCGTTCCGGTGGATTTTTCCAGCATATCTGCGAATGCCTGCCGGTATGCTTTATTATTTGCTGACCGACTGGCTGCTGAGGTACACTTCGTTTACGGCATCCCGCCAGCTTCGGCATCCGCGGATGCCGGCCCTTTTACCATTAATCTGCTCGAAGACCTCAGAAAGGATGCCCTGTCAGGAATGGACGATTTTATTAATGATGTGCAGTCTGCAATCAAAGATCAGCTCGTCCGCCCTCCGGTAATCAGGAGCTACATCAAAGTAGGAGATCTTTCCACCGTAGTACGGCAGCACGTAGAAAGTGAAAACATCAGCCTGGTGTTGATGGGGACTCATGGTTCCCGGGACGGTTGGGATGAGTTGTTGGGGACGCACACCAGCTCCTTACTGGGCAGAGTGGCTTGTCCGCTCATCGTCATCCCGTCAGAATGTGCATTCAAGCCTTTGAAGAACATCTGTTATGCAACGGACCTTAAGCACGCCGATGCTTTTCAGGTGGATAACCTGCTGACGGCTTTGTTACCCTTCAGGCCCGCAGTCACCTTTCTGCACGTACGACAGGAAGAAGAGGAACCCGAATTCGGCCTGGCCGCTCTGCGCAAAATGTTTGACCGGCCGGCTTCCAATCTGAAAACCAATTTTGTCAGCATTAAACGAGACGACGTAGTGGCTGGCCTCTTCACCTACGCGCGGGAAAATGAGGCGGAAATGGTCATTATGGCCCGCCCGGACCGCAGTTGGCTGGCCCGGCTCTTTAGCAAAAGCCACACCCGGGACGCAGTGAAGTATGCCTCCCTTCCACTCATGATCTTGTCTTCAGCAGATCTGATCCAGTAGCAATCCCGACGGTACCGTATAGCTAAAGGTTTCATGCACTTTGCCAACCTCTCGCTGCGCTCTACCTGAGCTTGCCGGACATGTTTCCCTGGGGTCGTGACGCTCATGGTTCCTGAGCTTGCCGAACGGGTTCGGCAACAGCTCAGGGACTACGGATGCGGCCTTAGTACGTTTTTATCGGGATGATCATCAAAGGAGTGGTGCAGGATTTGATCACCGGCCCGGCCTCTGAGCCGATAAAAAGGGAGGAGAAAAAGCCACGCTGTCTGCGGCCCATAACGAGCAGGTCAACGTTTCTTCCTGTAGCATATTGAAGCAATTCTTTTGCTACGTCTCCGGGAGCCAACAGATCAAGCTCTACTGGAAAGCCAGGAAAGCCCGTTTTAAGGATTTCCTCCATCAGTTCAACCTCTTTGCTTTCTTCCCGGTCCGCGTCTGCGTCTTTTACGTGGACTAACCGGACGTTAGCATCGAGTGGCTTTCGGAGGAAATTGATTTTTTCTATCATTTCCTTGAGCGGCTGAACGTATTCAAAGGCAACGGACATTTCGTTGATCTCCGGAATGCCATAGTCGCACGGAATTAGAAACACCGGGCATGTTGCCCCCAGGGCAACGGTTTGTGCCACGGACCCGAATAAAGGGCTCACCGTAGAGGTGCCGCCCGAACCAGTTCCTCCCATCACGATCAGCGCGGTATCGTTCTCCTCGCTCGCTTTTAAAATGGAGGCAGCGGGGGCACCCACCATTTCGCTAATCTCCAATGCAGGCACCTGGCCAATGCCGGGTACCCGCTCACTAAAATAGGAAGGGCTGAGATTGAAGCGGATGAACTCCTCCACTTTATGCATCGCTTCCGTTCGTGCGGCAAGGTTCCCCCGCTTTTCGATGAGCGCATCCGTATTTCCGTAGCCATCATGAACATGAATGACTGCCAGGTCATAACCCGTCACGATGGCGAGGTAATTAGCATACTGGAGAGCGGAAACGGAGGTAGAAGAAAAATCCGTGGGTACAATTATTCTGGCCATATTCTGGGGTGTTTGATTGTTCCAAAGATGGTGTAAGCGGAGCCCTCGCTAAATGATATTTGTCAGCATAGACCATGATGTTTTTGGGCGCTCACCGCAGGTGCAGGGGAGGGTGGAGGGGCTTGCGTTTTCCCCCTGAAGTTGTTGCCGGCTTATGAGGCTGCAAGCTTTTCTCAGCGAACCCGGAGAGCCTGGCAGCCCAGTACCTGTCATGCTGCGCTGCTGCCTTTAGCGGGCAACCTGCTGCTACAACCTCCCCTAGCACCTGCGTCCGCGCCACATAAGCCTTCCGTCACTCGGAGTGTAATTCCTCGACCGGGCCAGATTCCCACCCATCGTAAATCCCTCGAACAAAGTTTATTTCCAAAACTAAGTAGGTTCCCTTCCCTCTCATTATCTTGCGGCCATACCGAATTGTCCGTTCATGAGCACTCCAAGCATCAACCGTTTCAAGAAAATCCTCGTCGCTAACCGGGGAGAAATCGCCATTCGTATTCTGCGGGCGGCTTCCGAGCTGAAACTCAGGACGGTAGCGATTTACACCTACGAAGACCGCTACAGCCTGCACCGCTATAAGGCGGATGAGAGCTACCAGATTGGCCCGGACGATGAGCCGCTGCGCCCCTACATCGACATCAAGGCCATCATCAAACTGGCCAAAGAGCAGGGCGTTGATGCCATTCACCCTGGCTACGGCTTCCTGTCGGAGAACGTAGATTTTGCCCGCGCCTGCCGCGAGGCGGGCATCGCCTTCGTCGGCCCGGCGCCGGAGAGTATGGATCAGCTCGGCGACAAAGTCGCCGCCAAAGAGCTCGCCCGCCGCGTCGGGGTGCCGCTGATTCAGGACAGCGATAAGGACATTTCCGATCCAGAAGTGGCAGCCACCGAAGCCAATCGCATCGGCTACCCCGTCATCATCAAAGCCGCCAGCGGCGGCGGTGGCCGGGGCATGCGGGTAGTCCGCAACGAAAAAGATCTCCGCGTTGAGGTAGTCGATGCGGCCAGCGAAGCCGAAAAGGCCTTTGGCGACGGAACGATCTTCCTCGAAAAATTCATCGAGAACCCCCGCCACATCGAAGTGCAGCTGCTGGGCGACCACTACGGTAACCTCGTCCACCTCTACGAACGCGATTGCTCCGTGCAGCGCCGGTTCCAGAAGGTAGTGGAAGTCGCACCGGCCGCTAACCTCAAACAGGAGGTAAAAGATAAGCTCTACGAATACGCCCTACGCCTGGGCAAAGAAGTAGGCTACTACTGCGCCGGTACGGTGGAGTTCCTGGTGGATGCTGACGACTCCATCTACTTCATTGAGGTGAACCCCCGCATCCAGGTGGAGCATACCATCACCGAAGAGGTGACGGGCATCGATCTGGTGCGGACCCAATTCCTCGTCACCATGGGCTACCCCCTGGAGCACGAGACGATCTTTATCCGTGACCAATCCGATGTCAGCACCAACGGCTTCGCCATTCAGTGCCGGGTAACAACCGAAGACCCGGAGAACGACTTCAAACCTGATTACGGTACGCTGATCGCCTACCGTTCCGCCAGCGGCATGGGCATCCGCCTCGATGCGGGCTCGGCCTTCCCCGGTGCGGTCATCAGTCCGTACTTCGATAGTCTGCTGGTGAAGGTCAGTGGTAGTGGTCGCACGATGGAAGGCGCGGCCGACCGCCTGCACCGTGCCCTGCGTGAATTCCGTGTCCGTGGAGTGAAGACCAACATCGGCTTCCTGCTCAACCTGCTGGAGAACGACGACTTCAAGAAAGGCAAGGCAACGGTCCGCTTCATTCCGGAACATCCTGAGCTGATGAAGCCCCATAACTTCCGCGACCGGGGCACGAAGATGCTCGGTTACCTGGCCGATACCATCGTAAATGGTAATAAGGACGTTAAGAACCCGGATAAGGACCGCTCCTTCCTGAAACCCATCGTGCCGGCCTTTGATGAGTTTGCCACGCTGCCCAATGGTAGCCGCGACCGGCTGAAGGAACTGGGCCGCGACGGATTCGTCGATTGGCTCAAGGCCGAAAAGAAAATCCAGTATACCGACACCACTTTCCGGGATGCCCACCAGAGTCTGCTGGCCACCCGGATGCGGATGATTGATATGCTCAACGTGAGCAAGAGCTACGCGATGAACCAACCGGCGGACCTCTTCAGTATGGAAGTCTGGGGTGGCGCAACCTTCGACGTGGCCATGCGCTTCCTCAAAGCCGACCCCTGGCGGCGGTTACGCAAGCTGCGTACGGCCATCCCGAACACCATCTTCCAGATGTTGCTGCGCGGCAGCAACGGAGTAGGGTATAAGGCCTACCCGGATAACCTGATCGTAAAGTTCATCGAGGAAGCAGCCCGCGGCTTTGAGCAATACGATGAGGAGGGTAAGGTGACGGGCCATACCGGAGGCATCGATCTCTTCCGCATCTTCGACTCCCTCAACTGGGTGAAGAACATGGAAGTGAGCATTAAAACGGTCCGCGAAAACACCGACAGTCTGGCCGAGGCCTGTATCTGTTACTCCGGAGACATCACGGACCCCAAGAAGACCAAGTTCAACCTGAACTACTACATCAGGCTGGCGAAGCAGCTGGAAGACGCCGGTGCGCACATTCTTTGTATAAAGGATATGGCCGGTCTGCTGAAGCCCCTGGCCGCCACGGAGCTGGTGCAGGCGCTGAAGGAGAATACGAATCTGCCGATCCACCTGCACACCCACGACACGAGTGGTATCCAGAGTGCTACCTATCTGCGGGCCATTGAGGCGGGCGTCGACGTGGTCGACGTGGCCATCAACAGCCTCTCGGGGCTGACGAGCCAGCCCGGCTACAACTCCATCGCCGCCATGATGCAGGGCCACGAGCGGGAAAACCCGGTCAACCTGCCACTACTAAACCAGTACGCTGATTACTGGGAGACCGTACGGACCTACTACTATCCCTTCGAGACGGAGCTTCGGGCCGGAACTGCTACCATCTACGATACGGAGATTCCCGGTGGCCAATACTCTAACCTGCGGCCGCAGGCGCGGGGGCTGGGGCTGGAGGATCAGTTCCCCACCATTCGCGACAATTACTCAGCGGCTAATGACCTCTTTGGCGGCCTGATTAAGGTGACCCCCTCGAGCAAAGTCGTAGGCGATATGGCCATGTTCATGACCAGCAACGACCTAACGGCGGAGGACGTTATGCGACGGGGAGCGAAGCTCGACTTCCCCGACAGCGTCAAGAACCTGATGCGCGGTAATCTGGGCCAAATTGAGGGTGGCTTCAACGCCGATATCCAGAAGCTCGTGCTGAAGGACGAAAAGCCATTTACGGATCGCCCCAATGCTCATCTGGAGCCCATTGATTGGGACGAAGCAGAAAAGGAATACATCAAACAGTTCGGTCGCAAGCCGGACACAAAGGCGCTACTGGCTCACCTCCTTTACCCCAAGGTGTACGAAGACTTTAACGCACACCGCGAGGAGTTTGGTGAAGTGGCTAACCTGCCCACCCACGCTTTCTTCTATGGCCTGAAGCCAAATGAAGAAGTGTTGGTCCGCTTGGGTATGGGTAAGACCATCACCATCAAATACCTCAATATGACCGAGGCGGATGCCCAGGGCAACCGACTGGTCTTCTTCAGCCTCAACGGACAGACCCGTAGCGTTACCGTAAGGGACCGTACTTCCGGTAAGGAGGTGGTGCGCAACGTCAAAGCCGTTGGCGAAGGCCAGGTGGGTAGCCCGCTGATGGGTAACCTCAGCCGTATCCTCGTTAAAGTCGGCGACGTGGTAAAAGCCGGAGATCCACTCTTCGTCATCGAAGCCATGAAGATGGAGTCCACCATCACCAGCCCCATTGACGGAGAGGTGCAAAGCCTTGCCCTGAAGGAGAAAACACTGGTAGAAACAGATGATCTGGTGGTAACGGTGGGATAACCGACCGACGCTTTTTCCAAATGCAAACGGCGGCGAGCTCCCTCCGCGTGCGAGTTGACTGAAGTATGGCAAGCCGCTAACCAGGAAGGCTTCGTTTATGGAGAATGCCCTAGGAATTGGCGTAGGCACTGAGACGTTCGTTAAAAGCGCTGATGAACACTCCGTTGCATGCGGCGTGGCCTATCCCATGCGGTAGCTACTACCAGACTACCTTCGCCCAGCCGCGAAGCGGCGTGCCCTTCTCGTGCGGTAGCTACTACCAGACTACCAGACTACAATACTACCTTCGCCCAGCCGCGAAGCGGCGTGCCCTCTTCGTGCGGTAGCTACTACCAGACTACCAGACTACAATACTACCTTCGCCCAGCCGCGAAGCGGCGTGCCCTTCCTCGTGCGGTAGCTACTACCAGACTACCAAACTACCAGACTACCTTCGCCCAGCCGCGAAGCGGCGTGCCCTTCCTCGTGCGGTAGCTACTACCAAACTACCATTACCACCAAACTACCATACTAAAATGAAGCCCACCTCCGCCTACCTCAACGACCGCTCCACCTTTACCTACGAGCTGAAAATCAGGATCAATTCCAGAAATTACCTGGAGCGAATCATCGCTTTTGAGAAGGCCTTTCTGGTGTTGGGCGAGGCTTCCGGATTATTTGTGGCGGTACCCTTCAAAACGGAGGTCTACCTTAATATGGAGCCCTTGCTGGAGAAGTACG
Organism: Neolewinella agarilytica; assembly: GCF_900110645.1. Classification (GTDB taxonomy): domain Bacteria; phylum Bacteroidota; class Bacteroidia; order Chitinophagales; family Saprospiraceae; genus Neolewinella; species Neolewinella agarilytica. Next base: position 194,401 of record NZ_FOFB01000007.1, on the reverse strand, counting down.
AAAAGGAGCGTTTCCTGAGTATGGAGCAGCGAAAGACCGAAGCGGTAACCCTGCTGAACTTTGAAGAGTCAAAGTATTTCCGCAACCGGGTAGCCTTCGTTGGCCTCGACCTGCGGGGAGCAGAGCTGGAAGATGGCATTCCCGTAGCCCCGGTGGATACCACCGACTCGCTGGAGTTACGGTCCGCAGCGAAAATGATGCAGCTCGTTACCGTCGCCGGACCACTCTACGAAGACCTGATGGATGAATTCTATTGGGAAGAATACCTGACGGTCCGCGTAAAATCTCACGCAAATATCTGGTTGGAAGAAATTGTGGAAGAAGGTGTCGTACGGGATAACCGTGCCGTCGCCGAAAAAATGGTACCGGTACTTAACGGCTTTCTGCAAGAACTACGGACACTGGCGGAGGCAGAGAACGGGAGTTTGGCTCTCATCGATGCAGGCTCTGAGTTAGTAACGGAAGCCGGAGTTCTACTGGGCGGGAAGATCATTGTGGAGTAGGCCCGGTCAACGTTTTCTCAGAAAGCGAGCGGTGGTGAGGTCCCTCCGGGAGCGAATTGACTGACGTATGCGGGCTATAATTTTTATGTTGGCCGGTGATTTCTGTGAAAGCGACAGCAGGTAAACGGGCCCCTGCGGGGCAATTGACACAGAATGCACATAGACACAAAGAACACATAAGAGTCTTCCTTTCTGCCCGTGGAACTTAGGAGTAACTACTACCGCCGGATCGAAACTGCCTCCGATAGCAAGATGAAGAACACTTGCGGGCTTGTTGCCTTTACCCCGGGGCCAGCCATTTGTGTCTCTTCTATAGGCTTATTCTCACTGCTTCAGAAACCGGACAACACCCCGGGAAGTCCGAAGCCAGTATTGTCCGGGAGCCAGGGGACTTACGTCCAGCCCGCCATCGGCTTGTTGGCGCAGAGAATGGGAACGCCCCCAGAGGTCAAATACGGGCCCTTGATGATCACCCGCGAAGTACAGTTGATGAACGGCGGGGTTTGGCCAGCAGCCTGCCTCGTTTGCCGGCGTATTCAGGCTAATGATGGAGCTGAATTGATAAGTGCCATCAAAATCTACCTGCCGAAGGCGATACAGATTACCGCCAGCTGGGGAGGCTTTATCCACAAAGCGGTATTCTTTGATCGGGCCAGTGCTTGTTTGGGGAGCATCAACCCGCCCGATGGCCCGAAAGGGCAGGTTGTCATGGCTGCGTTCCACCACAAAGTGATCGTGATGGCTTTCAGCGCTGGTTTGCCAAAGGAGCTCGTTTTTACCCTTGTCGAGCGGATGACCCGCAAAGTGGGTCAGTTGCACGGGCAGCGAGGCATCAACGGTTAGGAAATAGCGAAATTGCGCAATGTCTTCCCGACCGTTTTCTTCTATCGCTCTTACGGTGATGAGATAATCGTAATTGCCTTCTGCTACGGGGGCATTCCTGAAGTTACTCATGGAGGAGGTGCCGCCGGCAGGCAGTGGTGTAGTCACGGGCGCGAAGAGCAATTCACCGGCCTGATCCGTGGCCCGCACTTCGGTGAAGGTAGCCAGTCCGTCGTTTTCCCACTCAAAATAGAAGCCGTACAGCGCGCCCGGGGCAAGGGTCAGGTTCTGGTTCCCGTCCAGCGCCGAGCAGTCAGGGTCCGGCAGGTTTTTATCGCAGTCGCCGCTGGGCTCCGGCCCGACGCCGGCGGCGAGTAAGTTAATGCTGATGCCCTGGCCGGATAAAGAGCCAGAAGGGGCGAGCACGCAGGTGCAAAGGAGGGTTAAGAAGCAAAGGCGGTGGAGGTAGTTAGTGCGGTTCATGGTTTTCTGTTGTTGGAGTTGAGGTGGGTTTAGGGGCAGGTTTAGGCAGGGTGAACGCGTAGCCGATGTTGGCCCGTTGCTCCCGGAAGCCAAAGCCACTGTTGCTGCTGCGTTCCAGCCAGGAGAAGCCAAGGTTCAGGCTGTGTTGCTTGCTTACACGCCAGCTCAATTGCCCGCGCAGTGCATTGCTGAATCCGTCGGATTGCCCGTCTACCGTGTTTTGGTTAAAGGTGTTGGTGAGGTCCAGCTGCCAGCGACTTTTGCCGAATTGCTGGCGCCAGCTCAGCGTTCCGCCCAGCCCCTGAGTCTGCTGGCCACGCACATCCACCGCAGTGTAGTTCGTGCCCGCCGTAAAGGTGGTCTGTGCATTCGCCAGCCGGAGAGAATAGCTCAGTCCGCCGTAGCGGGTCGTCAGGGCATCAAAGCCTTCGCTGAGTGGGTTGTCATTATCCGTCCGTTGGTAGTTCGCCGTGGCGGTGAAGGTGCCCAGCGGGCGCCCTTTACCCCCGCGGCCGGCGGAAGACCAGCTGCCGCCCAACTGCCGCGTGGTGGCGGCAATCCGGAGGGTGTCGTTCAGGATCACCACCGCGCTGGGGCGATGGTCTTGTGAGTAGTTAGCCAGGTTCAGGTTGAGGCTGTTGCGGGCGCCCGCCCGCAAGGACAAGATCAACGACCCAATCAACCGACGGCTCGTTTCCGCCCGCTGCCCGTTCAGGTTATTGCGTTGTACCCCCAGGCTACTCATCAGGCGCAGGCGCTGTTTAAAGAGCCCAAAGCCCAGTCGGCCCCGGATGTTTTCCCAGTCTCCGTTCAGGAAGTAAGTGCCCATACTTTCAAAGCCGGGGTCAATCCTTTCGTAGTCCGCTCCCAGGCTGAAGCCTTTGTTGCGGTAGCTGGCTCCACTCCGGATGGCCAGCCCGGTCTGGGCCGAAAACCTGGGCGTGAAGAGAAAGTCAAGCGCCCTGGCGGTGGGGTAGTCCTCCAGCGGCAGTTCCTCGCTGTCCACGTTGCGGTTCAGCCCGCTGGCGGCGACCTCTGCGCTCAGGTTCAGGTGGCTGCCGATGCGTTGTTTCCATTCCAGACCCACCACTACGTTTTCGGCCGGAGTCGGCAGCCGGGCGTTGGCGGGCAGGTTGATGTTGGCCTCCCGGTCTTCCGCCCGGAAGTAGACCAGGTCGAGGTAACTTTCGTCGCTGCCCCAACCCAGTCGGCCACCGTAAGCAAAGCGGTTGTACAGTGGCTGTCCGAAGAGCAGGTCAATGTTCTCGTTCGCTTCCCGGACTCCCTGCCGCAGGCGACCGTACATAGCTGCCACCCGCAGTTTGCCGGGGTGGAGCTCCAGCCCGGCCCCCAGAAAGGTGTGGTTGTTGAGACTGAATCGACTCAGCCGCATATTCCGGTAGCCGGCATGGAGGGTCGCCCATTTGTACTGCGGGCTCATCCCGAATTGGCGGTACACAGGAAACTGTAAACTGGGGCGCATCCGGCCCACCGCAAAACTGATCGGAATATTGAAGGTCTCGTAAATGGCCAGGTTGAGCCGCCCGCTGGCGTTGAACTGGAAGGGCGCTGCCCGGGCGTTGAGCCCGGAGACCTGGTAATACTGACCGCCGAAGCGCATTCCTCCGGTAACCGTTATGGGCCGGGCCTGGGTGATTTTTTCCAAATCCTGGCTACTGCCGGGGAGGGCGAGGAAGACAAGGATTAGCAGGCAGGCCCACTTTTTAAGGGATGTTTTAGCGAAGGCGTCTCTGCGGAATTTGTCTGACATCGGACCTTATTTAGCGGGTGGAAGAATGGCACTGAGAGGGCTACGGCTCCCGTCCGTAAACAATACTTTCAGGGCGTAGAATTGATGGGTATCGGGCAACAACCATTCTGTCGTTTCGGGCGGGAGCTGATGGGCGGGCCGCAGCCGTTGGGCGGAAGGGCCGGCAAAAAGCTGATAGCCGGCAATCTCCGCCACGGGGCCGGGAAGCTGCCACCGCATGGCTTCCTGTTCCTTCCCTTGCACCTGCGTCCGCGCCAGTTGCTGCACTCCTTTTCTGGAAGTCGGCAGGCCTGATTGAACGGATATCGGGCGGGAAGCCCCGAATAAACCCACCTCATCCTCGGCTCTGATCGAGTACCTGTAGACCGTTCGGGTACGTACGCTCGTGTCCTGAAAAATGCTGTCCCGTGCACCGATGACCGCAATGGGCTGCTCGGGCTGTTCTCCCTCCGCACGCCAAACCGTCTGGCGAACAACGTCCGGACTTTCACTCGGTCGGATGGTAAGCAAGATGCTTGTTCCCCGGGCGGAATAGCCGCTAATGCCCGGCGCGGCCGGCGCGATCTTGTCTGGCCGCCGCAATTCCAGTATCTCCGAATATTCGCTGGGGTTATAGTGGCGGTCAACCGCCACGATGCGGTAGAGCACCGTCTCGTTAAGGACCTTCAGGCTCGTAGAGTCAAAGAAGAAGTTGCGATGTTGGACCTCCTTACTGATCTGTAAAAATTCCCGGTTGCGGGCGTGACTTCGGTAAACCCGATAGCCCAACAGATCGGGCTCCGTGCCGGCCTCCCACAACAGGAACACCCGCCCGGCTGTGTCGATTCTGCCGGTAAGACCGAGAGGCGTGGCCGGTGGCGTTTTGTCCCAGCGCTGGACAAAGTTTACGGGGCTGCGGGCTGCGTTTCCGGCCTGGTCTACGGCTTCTACAGCGTAGTAGTTGTTGCGGTCGGCGAAGGGCGAGTTATCCGTCCAGGAGCTAGTGCCCGGAGGCAACAGATCCGTCGTGATGACTTCCAGTTTGCCCCGCAGCGAAAGCCCCCGCAGGAGCCGGTAGCCGGCCAGATCCTCCGGCATTTCATCCGGGATGGTCCACTGTAGTTGGTTGCGGCCATCGCGCAGGTCTTTGCCGTTGATGCTGAAGGGGGCCGGCGGCGGTGTTTGGTCTTTGCCGCTGGCCTTGACGGCTTCACCCGCCGGGCAGGTTTCTCCGAAAGAGTTGATGCCCCGCAGGCGGTAGTACCGCTCCTGCCCGTTGTTTTCGAGTTTTACTTCGTGCTCGAAATAACTCCCGGCGGGCTCGGGCATGAAGGGCAGACCCGATGGCTCGGTCCATTGCTGCCCATCGTCGGATACCTCCAGGCGGTAAGCCACAAAGCTCGGGCCGTTGATGGCCTGGGGCCAGCGGAGGAGGATCTTGCCGTCGCCCGGCTCAATGGATAGTTGGTGAACGGGGCCGGCATAGAAGTTAGCATCGGAGCGAAGCCGCAGAGGCACTGTTCTCCGCTGGTCGGGTGCGGGCAGCCGAAGCCGGTACTCGTAGGTATATCCCGGTTCTACGGTGCGGTCCACGAAGCGCCAGCCCAGAACGTCGGCGGCAGCGGTACTCAGGTCCGCATTCACCAGCGCCAGAAACAGGCGCTGGCTTTGCTCTTCATGGATATCTTTGACGCGGCCCATCGCGCCTTGTTGTGTGCCGGGTTCTGCGGCTCCGTACAGGGCTTCTGCGGTGGCGACTACGTGGACATTGCTGGTGTCGGCAAAGCTCATAATGTCTTCCAAAGACATGGCCATGCGCCGCTCGCCGGGCAACAGGGCGAAGCCCTTGCCGGTGCCGATGCGCCGGCGCTCGATGAGTACGCCCTGCTGCCGCAGTAAGGTCCAGGCGGCAAAGGATTCCGGTGCCCAGCGTAAGACGATACTGTCTCCGTGGGGGCGGGCAATGAGGCGGATTTCGGTAAGGCTGTCCGTTGCCGTTTCAGCAAGGGTGTTTTGCGCCGCAGCGCAGGTGCAAAGTGCGGACACAAACAGCAGGGGGAGTAACAGGGAGCGAATCATTTCTGAGGGGTTTGGTGGTTGACGGCAGGCAGGTTAAAGAAGATGGGCTTGGATCCCAGAATGAAGCTGTATTCCCCGGGCGGACGGACGGGGTAGGGGAAGTACGTGTAGGTATTCGCCCCGATGGGTTTGTCGAGGTAACTCCTGATTTGCCGGTAATAGAAATGATAGAAAGATCGTCCGCCGCTGAGCGTGTTTCCGGTCAGGTCCCCCAGGTGAGCAGGGTCGCAGTTATTGCAGGTCACGTTACAATCCGTGAGCGTATGCTCGGGGAAAACAGAACCATCCGGAGCGAATCGATCGCGTAGTTCCTCGATGCCTTCAGCCAGCGCTTTGCGCATTTGCACGTAGTCCTGAAAGGTGACCCATTCGGTATAATCAATGAGGGCTACTTCGTAGTCTTGTTGGGCGGGTAGTACGTTTTGTCCGGGAGAAGCATCCAGGGTTATTTCCCCGATTCCTCCCATCGGATCAATGGGCTGTACCGCATTGATCTGAGCCTGGGACAGTATTTTTCGGTTATCCGTTACGCCGCTACCGCCAAGCCCGTGGCTGTTGGGCCCCCACTGAGCAAATTCTACCGTTGGCTTTTCGTAATCGTAGAAATTGTCCGGTGTTGCGAATCGCCGCTGAAAGGCATTGCGGCCAAAAGGCTTAACGGACCCAAAACGGGTCTCGCTGTTCATCACGGAATAAGCGTAGCCACCAAACTGGAGATAGTCCTGCCACATGAAGGAGCCTTCCTCGTGCAGCGGCGCATGATCTCCTCCTCCCGGCCGTACGGAGCTGCCAATCTCCTGTCCTTCCACCGCCAGAAAGTTCTCCGTACACCAGCCATAATCACTCTGGAAGGGGCGATCGAACAAACCACCGTCGTTCCCTGGTGACTTGTCATAAAAGACGTGTTGGCGCCATTGCGACTGGGCTCCGGATATATCTACCGCCGGATAGAATTTCTTATCAAAGTCTTTATGCGGCAGGTGTTGTTCACCGTCCCAAACGGTAAAGGACTGTTCTCGGTACTGGGTTTCGTAGCGGTCAAAAGGTTCCTTGCTTCGAATAATAACGTAGGGCAGGTGGATGGATTCCTTTACCTCTTCGAAATTATCGTCGGTTAAGATGGCCGTCGTGTATGTTCGGTTCTGCAGCCCTACGGGCGAATTGACTTCACTGATTTTTTGTTGCAGCGTGTTGAAGTCAGAGGTGCGGAAATACCAGGTCTGTTGATTTTTGGGCCAAAGGCTTTTTTCAACGGTCGCGGAAGTTCTTCCCCGGCTTTTCAACTCCCGGCTTTCCCGCTCCAGGGTGCCATTGCTTCCGCCGGGCTCCTGGAAGATGGTCGGGCCGCCAATGCCCGGCCCGTCATCATCGTTGCCTCCATTTCCCATAAGCCCCATCTCCGGTTCAAAGGGCGGGTCAGGCCCCGGAGGGAGCTGCTCAATGGCCAAGGTGGCCGTCTGACTTATTCCGTTGGTTTGCTGCTGTTGGTTGCCCGCAAACTGATAGCCGTTATTACTATTTGGTGGGAAGCCAGGCTGGCCCTGATTGACAAAGCTTATCTGGAGGTTGCCAATTATGCCTCCGTCATCATCATCATCATCGTCGTCGTTGCCGGGGGTAACCGCTACAAGCCCCATCTCCGGAGGAGTATAGAGGTTGAGGTTCACTAACGCTACTTCAGTGTTGGCCTCCTCCGTCCCGGCTGGTGGGTAATAGAGCCGCAGCAAGTCAGCTTTGTAAATGGTGTTCGGAGCAAAACCATTGGCGGGCATATTGAAAGAAATCCCTTCATCGGGGTCAGTAGAGGTTACGGCGGCATCCCGGCTCATTCCACTGGCCAGACTGGTAAACCGGACGACGTACTCAAAGCTGCCGTCGGGGTCCAACTTGTCGTTTTGGTCGGGTTTATTCCGGAAGAGATGAGGAGACTGCGTCGTCCCGAAATCAATGCGCCCGGTCGGATGATCGCCAGGGGTGAAGTATAGCTGTCGGCGGAAGGGGACCGTGCTACTGATGCTTCCTTTCAACAGGCGGTCAGGGGCCGGTCCGGTTTTAAATTCGATGGTTTCGTCCTGCATCGGGAGGAAGAGTTTGTCTATCCCGCCATTGGGCCCTTGATAGCGCAGGCCCTGTACCCGGAGTTCTACCTTTACCCAGTGCTCGGGCGGCAACGCGCCCGGGTCAAAGATAGCCGCATAGCCCTCCGTGTCATAGCTAGCGTCCAGGTCCTGGTGCATCACCTGCCAGGCATCGCTCTTTTTCTTTCTGGTAGAAACCTTGCAGTATATTTTACGGTAGCCGTAGTAATTCACCTGTCCGTCGTCTTCCTCAATCTCCAAAGGATGGTTGGGGAAGTTGAAACTCGCCTGTGGGGCCGTGAAAATGCTCCGGCCGGTAGCCCCGTCATCGGGGTCAAGTTGCTCAACGATGGGGATTTCATCGAAAATACCTCCATCGCTGTTCCGACAGTCTACTTTTTCACCGAACTCAAAACTGACGTTCGTGTCGAATTTGATCAGTTTGCCCAGTGCACGACCGTGAAGGCGGGCGGTCCCCTTAATCCATATCGGGTTAGGGCCGGCAAAGTCGAGGCGGGCGGCAGCGTTTAACTCCAGAAACTTGAAGGTTCTCGTTTTACCAAACAAACGCCCCTTTACGCTACCGGCAATGTGCATATGCGCGTAGGCTTTTCCGTCGGCGTACCAACCATTGATCCCGAAGTCATCGGCATCACAAACGCCATCGAGGTCGCGCAGGGCCAGGTCAAAACCCCAGAGCCACCCCACTTCTAATTGGAATATTCTGGCGTTAAAATCCAGGTCCATGGAGCGGGCCATGCCAAAAGCGAAGCCCGTCTGGGTGGTGTTGGGCGGCAGGTTTTGCTGTGGCACCGATTTACCGTCTTCGGCAAAGGTTTGATTGACGACTGCCGGCACGCCCGGTTCCCCCTGCGGCCATACGTTACCCATCACGAAGTACAGGTTCTGCGTACTTTCCAGGGAAGCAAAGCCAAAGTCAATACCTGTCTTTATGCTTACCCGCGTGTCATCATCCTGTGGCTCCACGCCGTCGGTCCATTGTCCGAGCCAGAACCACCAGTCTACGCCACCGCCGGTGGAGAAGCCGGCGTAGAGCGGCGCGGAGACGTCGACGTCAACGGCTTTCGGGAGGCTGAAGTCCATCCCGCCTTCAACGGTCAGGGTAAATATCTGGTCATCAAAATCGAGCTTCAGTTCTCCGGTTCCGGAGATGAAGGCGCTGCTACGGTCGCTCATTGGCTGCACGACGTACACGCCGCCGCCGAGGGTGATCTCATCGACACTGAAATCTTCGCCGATGGTCATGGTGAATTCCAGGTCGGCATTGACGGCTCGCTGACTTCCGCTGATGCCCGTCACCAGCGTCATGCTGAACCCAAAGTTGCCTTCCGTAGGGGTGAAGGTCGCCGAGGAGCCCGGGTCGTCATTGCCCTGGGCCTGAGGGGCCAGGTTGTCGGGGTCGTAAGTAATGAATTGACCAATGTTACTCTCCCGCTCCATATTGCGCCAGAGACCTCCGCCAAAGCCATAGATGGAGAAAGGGGTAGACCCCAGTTGAATCCCCGGGTCGGGTAACATGAGCAGAGCATCCGTCATAAAGTAACGGTAGCCGCCGGGGGCACGGCCTACCTGGAGGCGGACGTCAAAGCCCGCCCCGATGTTAGCAATGTTCATGCCAATGGCCGCCGCGAATCCGTCGCCGTAAACATCGTCCCCATCATATACTTCCAGTTCACCGTAGAGCGACACCAGGTTGAGTTCCGCTTCAATGCTAACGGCATTGAGCTGGGTGTGGTCATAGATATATTGCCCATTCTCCCGCCGACCAAAGATGGTAAATACTGTATTGCCATCGAAGCCATTAGCGGAATTGGTAAACTTTAACCCGAGGTCGAATTGAAGGCCAATGTCAATGTTATTGGGCGCCAGCTCCAGTACTACATCATTGAGCTGAAGCGGAATGTTTTGCATGCTGCCCTGGTTGACGTCTTCCAGATCCAGCCCGAACTGACCGCTGACGGAGGGGTTGTCCCCACCAACAATGTTGAAGTTCTGAAAATTGAACCCTGGCAGGCCAAACTGGCTGACGGAGAGTTCTTCCTCCTCTGCATCACCGCCCCAGCCCAGACTAATATTGCCGTGCAGATTAGTTTCCGGGACGAAACTGTTGCCCACTTTAGAAAAGCCAAGGGTGGAGTTTCCGGCCAACTCGATGTCGGCCAGCCACATATCTACCTCCAGTTCCTGCCCCAGTTCCAGGGCGAAAGTAAAGTCGTCGTCGTTGCCCAGAGGAGCGGTAAAGTTCACCTCGGTATCTCCAATCGGAAGTTTGATCCGCCCGTCAAAGCTGGCGGCGTAAAAACTGGAAGCCCTGATGTCCAGCTCAAGGCCATCTACGCCTAAGGCCCAACCACCCAGACTTCCTTCGTCGATGGATAGCAGCTCCCCGTTCAGGTTCAGCATCGTCCACAATCCCTGGGCGTCGAGCAAGAGATCTTCCGCAGCCAGGCTGATGTCAAAGCCTTCCGGAAATAATACGTCGAATGATGACAGATACAAACCCTGCCAGAGATCAGGCTGCCCGGCATCGGGATGGCTGGCCGGAAGGCTGAGGCCCGCGGGGTTTTCCATGCTGGAATGATCGTATACCCACTCCGTTTTACCGTAATTGAAGGAAAGATTCTCTCCGGCTTCCGCTACGGCGTTTTCGGGGGCGAGTTCAACACTGCCCATCCAGTTCTGGTAGTCCGTTACGGTGGCAATGATGCGGGCGGAGAAAGGGTTGCCCTCTGGCATAAGGTCTGCGGAAAAGCCCATCGTGAAATCCACCGCCAATTCTTCGATCCCGTTTTCATTCCATTGTAGCCGCGTGCCTTCTTCTCCTCCGGCAAAGGTCATGGATACGCCGGGGCTGAGGGTATAGGTGATGTCGTCAGCGAGCAAGAGGTCCATATCCTGCCCCAGGTCATTATCGTTCAGGCAGGCACCTTTCCCGATCAGCAGGAGCCGTCGGTTTCCTTGTGCTTCCGGGAGCTCTACTTTGGCGAACAGGTCAAGGCTGGCGCTTCCGGGGCTAAAATTCATCCCGGTGACGATCAGGTCCATTCCTTCACCGGCCATGCCCAGTGGTAAGTTGAGCGCCGGGCCCGGGGCTCCGCCCCCGGGTTCAATCCAGTTATTCCCCTGGGCTACCTGATCGGCCAGCTGCAATGCGGTGGCTTCGCTCAGGTTGTCCAGGTCCGGGTTGCCATTGCTAATGGCGGAGATGCTTACATTGTCTCCCACCACTTCATTACTCTGGTTTACCTCCAGACCGGTAAAACTTACGTTGACGAAGGTATTCAGACTCTCTACCAGAATCCGCCCGTTCCCCGCCAGCGGCGTTTGCCCGCCCGTGTTCAATATCAGGTCAAAACCAGCAACGGTAATCGTCTGCCCCGTGGTAAGTGTCGTCGGGTAGGGGATAGGGACCCCGGGCGGCTGATCTGCGCAGCCCTGCATGGCCAGCTGTTGGCCGGGGGAGTCGTTCTGAAATTGCCCGGGACCATCATTGTTAATTCCATTGCCCCCCTCGGTATTAGTGAAAACTGCATCGGTATTAAATACACTGAAGCCTTCCGAATAAAGGAATTGGTGCACTACGCTCTGCCCACCCTGGGCGAAGAGCAAGTTCCCTGCCGGATCGTAAGCCGTCACCTGAACGGCATAATGACGCCCGGGAGTCAGGGGAGGTAAAGCCAGGTCGTAAACCAGATTGGTGGCCATCAGATTGTCTACTTCGTAGAGCGGCCGGGTAGCAGATAGTAAGAAGGCATCGGATCGGTTATTGAGCCCTAGTTCATCCAGATCATAGAGCGCAAAGCGGTAATGGGTCTGGCCGGGAATCCCCGTTGCCGACCAGAGGAAGTTTAAGAACTGAGGCTCCTGAGCGGTGACAGACTCCTGGTCGAATGGCCAGATTATGAGCGGAGGCTCGTGCTGGCGGACGAAGAAAAGGTCGCAGCCAAAGTTATTACTGAGTGGCTCGTTGGTTGCAAAATCGCGCGCTTCCACACAGAGCGAATAACTACCCTCAGGGATGGTTTCGCTGGCGAACAGGCGATCAAAGTCGATACCTTCCAGCAAAATATCGTCTTGGGTGGGCGTGCCAAACAGCGCATTCAATTCCCGGTACGTTAGCGTGACCGTTTCACCAGGGCTGAGGGTAAGCGGAGAGAGTGGTTGGTATCCGGGACGAAAAGCTGCGCTGAGCCCCCGGTCCGAACTGAGGGTGGGGATGAGTTTCAGCTGCCGGACCTGCGTACCAATGTTGGTGGCAATGACCCGGATATCCGCGTCAAATTCCAGATAGGATTCCCAGTAGATTGGCGGAGGATTGGGGACAATCACGCTGAGGCGAATCTCCTGGGCGCTACCGCAGGTGCAAAGAACGGACCATAGGAGCAGGGTGAAGACCAGTTGTCTTCTTGGTTTCAGTGTCAGGTTCATGGGTTCGGAATAAAAGAGTGGGATAAGCCTCTGAATACATCTCTAAGCAGAGGTAATATCCTGGCTATCCGAGTCTTTCCCCCGGGACTATTTGCCCATTTACCGGGATTTTTGTCCCAGATCCCGGCACGATAGCCCCGGCGGTCAGAATGCACGAACTTTGCTGAAAACTAACTTCTCTTTGTTTTCTGCCCCGGCAGGCTTCCTTTTACCCCGCTCTATGGTTTGCCCAATCAGAAGGAGCCTTGCCAAAGCGTTCTTTGAACTTTCTGCGAAAGTAGCCGGGGTCATTAAACCCGCAGGCATAAGCGACCTCGCTGACGCTTTTACCTTTCTTCAGAAGTAGCTGACTGGCGGTTTCGAGCCGCAGATCATTGATTAACCGGTTGGGAGATAAGCCAAGGACAGAGCTTAGCTTCCGGTGCAGCTGGCTTCGGCTCATGCCGAGATGGCGTTCCAGGTCAGCGCCCTTCAGGCCTGGGTCATCGATGTGCTGGTGGATGTACGTCCGTAGTTCCGTGAGCCAACCGGCTTCAGCAGGGGAGAGTTGTTCCCCTTCCGGAGGTGCCTTGCCGGCGGGTAACCATTCCGTGCGGAGCCGGGTAGCCATCCGGTCCCGCAAGGCCAACAGGTTCCTGAGCCGCAGGTGTAGTTCCCGTTCCTGAAAGGGTTTGGTCAGGTAGGCATCCGCTCCATGCTCCAGGCCTTCCAGCCGGTGCTCATCGGCCGTCCTGGCGGTTAAGAGTAACACGGGTAAATGACTGGTCAGGGGGTCTGCTTTGAGGTTGCTGCAGAGTTGGTGTCCGTTGAGCCCTGGCATCATTACGTCGCTAATGACGAGGTCGGGTGTTTCCTGACGGGCGATGGCAAGACCTTTTTGCCCGTCAGCGGCTTGTAGTATTGAAAAGTAGTCGCAGAGGCTTTCCTTCAGGAAATCTCTTATTTCCTTGTCGTCTTCAACGATAAGTAGCCTGGGCAAATTTGTCTTTCCGGCGGGGGAGAGGAGATCGCCTTCGGGCACAGCAATTTCGGAAGGGGATGCTTTGCTACTCATCGTTTTTCGAAGCGGCAGGCTTAGCTGAAACTCCGCTCCGCCCAGCGGAGCGTCTCCAACGCTTATCTCCCCTTCCATCAGAGTGGTGAGCTCCTGCACTAAGGCCAGTCCGATGCCCGTCCCGGAGGCAGACGCTTCGGGTGCACGAATGAATTGCTCAAAGATCTTCTTGCGTTCAGCTACCGGAACTCCCGGTCCGCTGTCCTGTACCCTCACCGTCCAGTGGGAAGAGCTGCTGTTGAGTAGAACCCTTATTTGCCCCTTGTTCGGGGTGAATTTGATGGCGTTGGCGATCAGGTTGGTGAGGATGCTGTCTAACTTGGCTGTATCAACCTGCACGGCACCTGCGTAAGCGCCCAAATCCTGCTCGAACGCCAACGAAATGCCTTTCTCTCTGGCCGCTGGTTTGTGCGCATTGACGAGCCCGCTCACAAAGCCGGAAAGGTCAACCGGGCTGTATTCAATGCTCAGTTGCTGATGCGTGATTCGCCGTAAGTCGAGCAACTGATTGATGAGCTCCAGTAACTTACGCCCCTGACGGTCAATACGTCGGGCCTCACGGGCTAAGGTCGGGTCCTCCTGCTTTTTGGCCCGCTCACGAAGCCTGCGGGCCGGGCCGAGGATCAAAGTGAGGGGTGTCCTGAATTCATGGGTCAGGTTCGTTAGCAGCCGATTCCGGAAGCTGTCCATTTCCCTAAGCTGTCTTATCGTTTGCCGTTCCAGTCGCCGTCGGACAAAAGCTCTCGCCAGGAGAAGGGCCAGCAGGCCCGCCAGGAAAAGTCCGGCCAGACGAATGTCCTTTCGCTCATACCAATACGGAGTGACGAAAATGGAAATTTTTCGGACTTCCGCTGACCATTGACCACGCCCGTTACTGACGCGCAGATTCAGCACATACTGGCCCGGCTGGAGATCGGTAAAGGCCAGGGATCGTTCCCGGCCGAGTACCTGCCATTCTCCGCCGTTTATTTGGTAGGAGTAATTGATTACCTCCTCACGCCCAAAATCAAGCGCGACAAAGCGCAAACTGAGCGCACGCTCATTTCTTTCTAACCGTAATTCGGTGAGCTCCTCCCAGGGGACGTTTGTCCGTCGTTCCTGACCATTAACTTTTACTTCCTGTAACACGAGTGATGGGAAAGGAGAACTCTCCGATAGTAACCGGTTGGGATCCACGCGAACCAGCCCGCCAATACCACCGAAAAAAAAGCTGCCATCGGGTATTTTGCTGGCTACTGAATTATTGAACTGCCGCAGCGGAGAGCCACTGAACCACTTCATCCGTTGCTGCTCAGGCCGGTAGTTACCGATCCGGTTTTCACTGGAAAACCATATCCCACTGGAGTCGGCCACTACGGATTCTAAAGAACCCAGCTGTTCCGCCCCAAGCCTGGTGTGTAAGACGGGGGCTTTGCCGCTGGGAATTTCAATGAGCCCGTCGCTGGCCGCGGCCCAGACATTTCCCTCCGGGTCAATGGCCAATTGCTTGATCCGGCCGCCGGCACTTTTATCGGGGTTTCCGGCAGCGTAATCGTAAAAATGGAACTTTCGTTCGGAGGGGGAAAAATAGCCGAGCCGGTCCTGGTAGTAATCGCCGGCACTACACCATATTCTGCCTTTAGGCCCTGGTATAATGGTAGCCAGGGCATTGCCCACCAGTTCCGGAAACTGTTGGGTAGGGGCGAACCACTCTATTTCTTCCCGTAACATATCCAACAGCCCCAGCCCACAGCTCGTGCCCAGCCAGTATTGGTGATCTTCTTTTTCGTCCTGATAGATGGCGTTGATTCTGCAGTTCACCAGGTCGGGGTGGCGAAAGGGAGTTAAGAAGCGCTCCGATTCATTATCGTAGCGATAAAGCGCGTCATGGCCTCTGCCGATCCAGGTCAGGTTCTGTCTGTCCGTATGGAAGCAGTTAAGGTCTTTGGCCTGCAGAAAGTCGTTCCTGGGAAAGTCCAGAAGTTCTGCCTTTGTCCCTACCCTGGAAGAGCGAAAAAGCCCTCGCCACCGCTCATAAGTGAAAACGACACCCTGAGGGCTAACGTGTATTTCAAGTGTTTGCGGTTCCTGGCCATCGGCTAACTGGTTTAAATAATGGCGTGGCCGGTCAGCGCGGGCGTTCAGGTAATTCAGCCCGAGGTAGGTGCCAATCCAAAGCCCGTTGTCCCCATTGGGTGCCAGCGCTCTGACGTGGTTGTCCAGCAAGCCATTGCTTTGGCTTTCTTCCCGGGTATAAATTACGCCTTCGCCGGAAGCGATGTCAATAAAGGAAAGCCCTTCACCCCGGACGGCCATGTATAAGCCTTCAAAGCCGTGAATGGCTCCGGGCTGAATATCTAAAATGGACCGGTTGATTTGTTGGAGCTCCGGATAGAGGTAGCGGATCAGGCTATCGTGCGGCTGCCAGGCATACAGGCCGCGGCTGGTGCCAATGATGAGACTGTCCCCGTAGGAGATAAGCGCAAACACTTCCGGAGGTTCCGGTTCTTTAAAAACGGCTATGGCGCGGGATTGCCCGATCTCCGCAACGCCACCTTTGCCAACCAATAAAGGCATACCCTCATGGATAACCGCCCGGTCCGGAAAGGGCAGGGGGCTGGAGAGACGTTTAAAGTCGTCCGTGTCCTGGTGGTAGCGGGCCGGCCCTTCAGACGTAACCACCAGCATGTCTCCGTCGGCAAGAGGAAGTAAGTCGAGAATATTGTTAGCGGGCAGGCTTCGGTAATGGCCCTGCTGATGGAAGAAGCGCTGAAAGCATCCGCTTGCCCGGTCGAGTCGGTTCAAACCGCTACTCGTGCCGACCCAGAGGTTCCCGCTTTCATCTTCTGCCAGGCATCTGACGATGTTGTTGGATAGTGCACAGCTATCAAGAATATCCGCTGAGTACTTTAGAAATTCATGTCCATCGTATCGATGGAGCCCGCTGTAGGCGGCGGTCCACAGGTAACCATATTGATCGGTAAGCAGGTCGTTGATCGCTTCAGCGCCCAGGCCATCCCTGGTGGTATAGGTGTCAAAATAAGGCTGTGGTACCTGTGCGAACAGGTAGGAGCAGAACAGCATTAAGAAAAGACAAAGTGGACGCAACGGCTGAGCTTGAGAGTGTGGACCACAAAATACTACTCTGTCAGTGAATGGTTTAGGGAACAAAAGTTAGCTGGTGGAGCCTCCTTTTATTTTTTAACCTCCACGGCACCTGCGTGCTGCGCTACCGTATTCTTCTGGTCCGTATTCTTCAGGAAAACATTGACGACCATACTCCCAACAATCAACACAATGCCCATAAAACTGAGCAGGGTGTAGCTCTCCTTGAAGAAAAGAAATCCGAGTATCAGAGAATAGACCACTTCCAGGTACCGGAAAGGGGCTATTCGGCTGGCGGGCTCCATTTGCAGTGAACGAGTCATGAACACCTGGGCGAAGTAACCCAATGCCCCCATGATTAATAAAGCGGCAAGCTCCGGCAGGGTAGGCGTCACCCAAAAAGGAATCATTGCAATGCCGGAAAGCACGGAGGCCGTCAACATAAAATAATTGATGATGACCATGGAGTGCTCCGAAGATCCGATTTTGCGGATTGTAACATAGACAAGGCCGGCAAAAACAGCACCGGTAACACCCAATAACAGGTTGAACGGGTCGATTCTGAAGTCAAACCCTTTGAGGAGGAAAACGCCGGAGAAGGCCAGCGCGAAAAGGAGCCATTGTATCGGGCGTACTTTTTCCTGGAGCCATATAACCGCGAAAACGGCGGTAAACAAAGGCGAGAGGTATTTCAGCGATACGGCAGCTCCCAGTGGAATACGTTGAATGGTGGCAAAAAAAAGCGTCATGGCAATTACCCCGAACAGTGCCCGGAGAATGAGCAAGCTTCGTTTATTACCCAACATCGATATGTTGTTGCGTCTCAGGTAGGTCATGGCGGCCAGTGAAGTGATCGCTGAACGAAAAAAGACAATCTGAAACAAATGAAACTGGGTCAGTTCTTTAATGATGATTTGCATCGTCACAAAGAAGAGGCCGGCCAGGATGATGTAGCGTATGCCCGGCGTGAGGTAGTCAGTCAGTTTATTCATTCAGGTGGTTGAGTCGTAGTGAAACACTTTCTAAGGGGTAGGGTTGCAGGGCGATCACCGCAGGTGCAGCAGTCGTTTTTTTAAAGCAAGGGGAGGGTGTAGTCGAGGGGCTAATAATTTATCATTTGCAGACCCCGTTGTATGTGTCTAATTGTGGTAAGTGTTATTTTTTATAAACAAAAAAGCCTATATTTGAACCCTGATTGAGCTGCAGGCTACCATTCTGACACTTTTTCCCACCTCATCTTCCACTTTTTACCACTTCTTATAGTGGTTCAAAGAAGAGATGAAAAGGATTCAGGGTGGTAGAAAGCAGTATTGTTAATTAAGTCTACTTCATTAAATTAGTGATTTGGTGCATTTTGTAACTTATTTGATGTTGTTCTATACCAAAAAGGTGATTTTTCGCCCTTGTTGAAAATAAAAATGTGAAAATTAGTGGGCAAAAGTGGTAATAAGTGTCAATAAGCTGTATTTTTACAGCCACGACGGGATTGTTGTATCCCGTCCTGATTACTTATGACACATCCATATGACTTACTTGGCGAGTATGACGTGGCCCTTGACAGCAAGGGGCGCTTCCGTTTGCCTAGTGGTCTGCTGAAGAGTCTTGGTGATCGTGACACACTGAAGTTTGTCGTCAACCGTGGTCTTGGTGGCTGCCTTACCCTTTACCCAAAGCCGGTATGGGACACCATCAAGCAGGAAGTCGATGCGCTTAGTGAGTACAACCAGAAGAACCTCGCCTTCAAGCGGGCCTTCTATGCGGGTGCTACCGAAGTGCTTCCTGACTCTGCCGACCGGCTGTTGCTGCCCAAGCGACTGCTGGCCCGGGCAAAGGCGGAGAAGAACATCGTGCTCAGTGCCCGCAACGACAGAATTGAAATTTGGGCGGAAGCCGTATACGAACAACTGCTGGAGGATGAGCCGGATGACCTGGCTGCCCTGGCGGAAGAAGTATTCGGTGATTCACCGCGGAGCGAGAAGGACAACGGCTAATGGCTGACGACTACCACGTACCCGTACTGGCGCACGAATGCGTGCGCTATCTGAATCTCCGCCCGGGAGGAGTTTACGTTGATGTAACCTTCGGTGGGGGTGGCCATAGCCG
The DNA here is from genome assembly GCF_900110645.1 of Neolewinella agarilytica. GTDB lineage: Bacteria > Bacteroidota > Bacteroidia > Chitinophagales > Saprospiraceae > Neolewinella > Neolewinella agarilytica. Next base: position 175,996 of record NZ_FOFB01000007.1, on the reverse strand, counting down.
CCTCATCCTTGAAGCAGCTGGTGATATGGATATCCGGCTCTTCGGTTTTGACCAGGATGAGGAAGCCAGAGCCAATGCCCTGCCCGATGAACGCTTCACCTTCGTAGCCGCCAACTTCCGCCACTTGAGCAATTACCTGCGTCTGCACGGAGTAACCCAGATTGATGGGCTACTCGCTGACCTGGGGGTCTCCAGCCACCAGTTTAACCAGGCAGACAGAGGTTTCAGCTACCGCTTCGACGCGGAGCTGGATATGCGCATGGGCAAAGCCGCTGACCGCACCGCCGCCGATATAGTGAACAACTATGAAGCTGACGATCTGCAGAAAGTGCTTGGGGAATATGGCGAAGTCCGGAACGCCCGTACGCTGGCCCACGCAATCGTGGAGGCCCGCGCTCGGCAGCCGATCGTTACCATTCAGGATCTCCTGAATGTATGCGATCCGCTGGTGAGGGGAACCCGGCCGCGCTACCTGGCGCAGGTGTTCCAGGCACTGAGGATAGAGGTCAACGACGAGATCGGCGCACTTACTGATTTATTGGCGCAAGCCACCGATTTACTGATACCAAACAAAGGTCGACTCGTCGTGATCTCCTATCACTCACTGGAGGATCGCCTTACCAAAAACTTCCTCAAAACCGGCAACGCGGAGGGCGTCGTCAACAAAGACTTTTACGGGAAAATTGACCGTCCCTATAAAGTCCTGACGAAAAAACCCGAATTGCCTGCTGCTGAAGAAATTCAGCGCAACTCCCGGGCCCGCAGTGCCAAACTGAGGGTGGGGGAGAGGATTCTCGATTCTTGAATCTCGATTTTAGATTCTTGATTTTAGAACCACTAAGCGAATTTATTTGATTGCTGGATTTTATTGACTGTTGAGTTTTGAAACCCGTTTTGATCTACTTGCCGTGCGTCCTCGTGCGGAGCCAAATCAAGAATAGAGTATCCAAAATCAAGAATCAGAAATCCCCAAGGTGTGATAAAAAAATGGCAGCAAGACGCAAAGCCGGACGGTCCTTTGACCTGTCCACTTTTATTCTGAATAATCTCGGCTTTCTCGCCTTTCTGGGCGGGCTGGCCCTGTTGTATATCGGTAACGCACACTACGCCGAATACAACGTCCGTCGTATCCAGGTACTGGAAGACGAAATCAAAGAAAAACGCTGGTTGTATATGTCGCTGCAAAGCGAGAACATGTATAACGGGCTTCGTTCCGAGGTCGTTGAAAATGTTCGTGAAGACGGACTTCGCATGCATCGCGGAAAACCTAAAAAACTGGTGGTAGGCTCCAAATAGAAGCCTCCTCCAGACGCTAGTATCCACCCATTTTTCTAAACTGATTTATTTCTCCCAAAGTGGCCGTAAATTTTAAAGACGAAGTACTGGTACGCATCTACGCCATCACGGCGTTGATCGTCGTTCCCGTGGCGGTGGTGCTCGTCTGGCGAACGATCGATATTGCCGTCCTGCGGCAGGCAGAGTACCTGGAAATGGGAAGTGAACTGTTTCAGGAGCGGACGGTGACGGCGGAGCGTGGAAACATCTACAGCCGTAACGAAAATCTGCTGGCCACTTCGGTGCCTTACTTCAGCTTACACTTCGATCCCTTTGTTGCCCCGCCGAGAGAATACTACGATAATGTGGACAGCCTGGCGTACCTGCTGGCCACCCACGTGAACCCTGATATGACGACGGGTGCCTGGCGTGAGAAGTTGATCGATATGCGCGATAGTGTAGGGCAGCGGGCTAAGCATTACTACAAAATTGCGGAGAGCGTAAGCTACCGCAAACTGCAACAGATTCAACGGTTCCCGATCTTTAACCTCGGCCGGATGCAGGGAGGATTGATCGTGGAAAAACGCGACGAACGCAAGCGCCCTTTCGGCTGGCTGGCCCGGAGAACTATCGGTTACAGCTCTGATAATAAGCTCGTCGGTATCGAGGGTGCTTTCAACGAGCCACTGGCAGGAAAAAGCGGTAAAGCAGAAATGTTCCGATCACCGGGTGGCATCTGGCTGCCGACGGAGAACCTCTCCATTGTGGAGCCTACCTCCGGAGCGGACGTGTACACTACAATCGACGTCAACATCCAGGATATTGCTGAAAATGCGCTCGACCGGGCCGTTCGCAAGCACCTCCCCAACTGGGGCAGTGTAGTGGTTATGGACGTGGAGACCGGCGCGATCCGTGCAATGGCGAATCTGGGTAAAACCAGAGACGGTGCCCGCTACTACGAAATGTACAACTATGCTCTGGCGATGGCCACCGAGCAAGGATCGACCTTCAAGCTGGCTACCATGATGGCCCTGTTGGAAGATAATAAGGTAACGCTGGACAGTGAGATCGACATTGAAAACGGGAGTAAAGAATTCTATGATAAAACGATCACGGACTCTAATCCCCTCAGTCGGAAGTGGAACGTGATCAGTGTACGGCAGGCCTTCGAACAGTCTTCGAATGTGGCGATGGCCAAACTGGCCGACAGCTTGTATCAGGACAACGAATTCTCCGCCCGACTGCAATCTTTCCACCTTAACGAAAAGACGGGGGTCGAGATCGAAGGTGAAGCGCAACCCTTCATTAACGATACGAGCTCTACGACCTGGTCGGGTATTTCCCGGGCATGGCTGGCCTTTGGTTACGAGAGCAAGCTGACACCGCTGCAAACGCTGACTTTCTTCAACTCCGTTGCTAACAACGGACGAATGATGAAGCCTTACCTGGTGGAGGAAGTCCGCCGGGACGGTGAAGTCGTGACTGACTATAAGCCAACGGTGATCGATGAAGAAATTGCTTCCCAACAGACCATCGAGCAACTACGGATGCTGATGGAAGGAGTAGTAGAAAACGGTACGGCTTACAAACTGAAGTCGGACCAATACCGCTTTGCGGGTAAAACGGGAACAAGCCAGCAGAACTATGGTAAGCGCCGTCGGAAGAAAGAATACCAGGCCAGCTTTGCGGGCTACTTCCCGGCGGAGAATCCAAAGTACAGCGTCATCGTTGTCATTTATAACCCCAGCCGGGGTGGTTACTACGGTGGAGAGGTTGCCGGACCTGTTTTTCGTGAAATTGCGGACAATATCTACAACAGCATGATTGAGGTACACGATGCTCTCAATGAAGGCCCCCGGCCAGTGCTGTATGCTGGTCAACTCCCGAATCGGGATGCAGGCTACCTGGATGAAATCACCCGGGTACTAGACTATGTCAACGTTGATCTGGACTCGCTGCCCGCCACAGAACTAGCCGTTGTGGATGCCGGAGACGAACGGGTTGACATCAAACCCTGGGACCCCGCAGCCCAGAAATTCCCGAACGTTCGGGGCATGCGCTTGCGTGATGCCGTATACGTCCTGGAGAACGAAGGATACCGCGTTCACCCCCAGGGGGTAGGGCGCGTAACGGACCAGAAATGGCACAAAGACGGCCGCGGCCAACGCGGTAAGGATGTGACCTTAATCCTAAATTAAAGACTCTTCATTTTTTATTTTTTGCAACTGAGATTAGAACCATGCAGCTCACTCAATTAATCGATCGTATTCAACCACTCGCCGTTTCCGGTGAGCCGGTCGGTCGTGTGGTGAGCGGCATGGTTTTTGACAGTCGTCAGGCAACAAGTAATAGCCTGTTTGTGGCCGTTCGCGGAACGCAGGTAGATGGACATGATTATATAGATAAAGCCATTGCGAATGGCGCTACGGTGGTGGTTTGTGAGGAGATGCCGGAGGGTGGACCAGGGGAGGGGGGGTGCTACATCCAAGTCCAAAACTCCGCTCAGGCCCTCGCACTCCTCGCCACCGAATTCCACGGCAACCCCAGCCAGGATCTTACCCTCATTGGCATCACGGGCACCAACGGTAAAACAACCGTTGCCACGCTCTTGCACGACCTCTTTACCAAGTTGGGGTACAAGGCCGGTTTGCTGTCTACCGTTGAAGTCCGCATCGGTCAGACGGTCCTGGAAGCCACCCATACGACCCCTGATGCATTGGCCATCAATGCACTGCTGGCCGAAATGCGGGCGGCAGGCTGTGACTATGTCTTCATGGAAGTCAGTTCCCACGCCGTAGCCCAACACAGAACGGAAGGCCTCGCTTTCAACGGCGGGGTATTCACCAACCTGAGCCACGATCATCTAGATTATCATGAGACCTTTGCGGCCTACCGGGATGCTAAGAAGGCTTTCTTCGATCAACTGGAAAAAACGGCTTTTGCACTGACTAACGCCGACGATAAAAATGGCGCCATCATGCTGCAAAATACGGCAGCCGCCAAGCGCGCTTACAGTCTCCGGAAAATGGTCGATTACCGCGCTAAGGTACTCTCCAGCTCTCCCCAGGGCTTACAGCTGGAGGTGGACGGAACGCAGGTGTTTACTCGCCTGATCGGACGCTTCAATGCCTATAATTTACTCGCAGCCTACGGCGTCGCCACGGAGTTGGGAATGGCTAAGGACGAAGTGCTCATCGCGCTGAGTAGCCTTGGGGCAGCCTCCGGCCGCCTTGACTACGTCACTGATCCCACGGGTGCAATTACGGCTGTGGTGGATTATGCCCACACACCGGATGCACTTCGGAACGTTTTGGAAACCCTGGCGGATATAATGCCTCCCGGTGGACGACTACTCTGTGTCGTCGGTGCCGGCGGCGACCGCGACCGGAGCAAACGCCCCGAAATGGCCCGCCTCGCTGCCTCCCTGTCGGATCAGGCCATCCTGACCAGCGATAACCCCAGAAGCGAAGACCCTGAAGCCATCCTCAACGAGATGGAAGCCGGCCTCGTCTCCGCTGACCACAAAGCAAAAAGTCTGCGCATTACCGATCGCCGTAGTGCCATCCGCACCGCCGTACAGCTCGCCCGACCCGGAGACGTCGTACTGGTGGCCGGAAAAGGCCACGAAACCTACCAGGAAATCAAAGGGGAACGTTTTCCCTTCGATGACAAGCTGGAATTGACTAACGCCCTCAACACTCGTGCTCATGTTAGTTAGTCTGTTCGAATGGCTGGAATCCGTACTGGGAGATTTTCCCGGAAACAACCTGCTTGACTTCCTGAGTGTGCGGGCAGGTATGGCCATTATTCTGAGCCTGATCATCAGTATTATTTTCGGGGGCAAGATTATCAAGATGCTGCAACGGCATCAGATGGGAGAATCGGTGCGGGACCTTGGCCTGGAAGGCCAGGCCCAAAAGGCGGGCACCCCCACCATGGGTGGTGTTATCATCCTGCTGGCCATCATCGTCCCTTGCCTGCTGATGGGTAACCTGGGAAATACCTACCTCGTCACCATGCTGATCGCAACGGTCTGGATGGGAGCCATTGGCTTTACCGATGATTACCTGAAGATCAAGCATAAGAATAAGGACGGATTGGCGGGGCGGTTCAAGATTGCCGGCCAGGTAGGCCTTGGCATTCTGATCGCTCTGGTCATGCTGTTCAGCGAACAGGTCACCGTAAGAATGACCGAAACGGAAGCTGAGACCATTGGGCTGACCGATGCTGATCGGGTAGGGGAGGTAACTACCGTATCTCTGAATACCGGAGAAGAGGTAAAACGGGCCAATTACCGGACCACCCTCACCAACGTACCCTTTATCAAGAACAGCCAGATGGCGTACGAGAATATCTTCAATATCGGCGCTTCGCTGGTGTGGATCATTTTCGTGCCTTTCATTGTATTTGTCGTCACGGCTATCTCCAACGCTGCGAACCTGACGGATGGTCTCGATGGCCTGGCCACTGGCGTATCCGCAATTGTCGCAACGGTGCTGGCGGTCTTCGCCTATGTGAGCTCCAACGCCATTGCCGCCAATTATCTCGGGGTGCTACATCTGCCCGGAACGCAGGAGCTGGTCATTTTCAGCGCTTGCTTGCTGGGCGCTTGCCTGGGTTTCCTTTGGTACAACGGCTTCCCCGCTACGGTCTTCATGGGAGATACCGGATCGTTGGCCCTGGGAGGAATTATCGCTGCACTCGCGATTCTGTTGCGTAAAGAACTTCTGCTGCCGCTACTCTGTGGAATTTTTGTGATCGAAAACCTTTCCGTCGTACTGCAGGTCGGATACTTCAAATACACGAAGAAAAAATACGGCGAAGGCCGACGCATTTTCCGAATGTCACCCCTTCACCATCACTATCAAAAACTCGGTATGCCGGAAACCAAGATCGTAATCCGCTTCTGGATTGTGGGCTTGTTGCTGGCCGTAGCTACCATTCTCACCCTTAAACTGCGCTAAAAACGCCGTCGACTGAAGTCGACGGTACAAACTTAAACCATGTCAACGAAGAAAACCATAGCCATCCTCGGAGCCGGAGAATCCGGCGTAAGTGCGGCCCGCCTCGCACAGCGGGAGGGCTATGCCGTCTTCGTATCTGACGCAGGGCCGGGCAATGAGAAGTACCTGCAGGAACTGCGGGAGGCTGGTATCGAGTTCGAAACGAATCAACACACGGGCGAGCGCATCTTTGCTGCTGATGAGGTGGTGAAGAGCCCCGGAATTCCAGACAGCGTACCGATGATCGTAGAACTGCGCAATGCCGGGAAACCGGTCATTAGCGAGATTGAGTTTGCCTACCGCTTTGCGCCACGGGGTGCGGAGATCATCGGTATTACCGGCTCGAACGGTAAGACGACCACGACGATGCTGACGCATCACCTGCTTGACTTCGCCGGCGTCAACGCCCTGGCTGGCGGAAACCTTGGCGACAGCTTCGCGAGGCTCTTGCTGGACGAAGAACCTGCTGACGTCTACGTGCTCGAACTCAGTAGCTTCCAGCTGGACGGTATGGTTGATTTCCGCCCTTCCATTGCGACGGTGCTGAACATTACACCCGACCACCTCGATCGCTACAACTATGAGCTGGAGAAGTACGCCGACAGCAAGGTGTCCATCGCTAAGAACCAAAAGCTAAGCGACCGGCTGCTAGTCCTGGCCGATCAACAAACCATTGCACCTGCGCTCCGGCGCCAAAGTCTGGACACGAACATCACGACGATCTCTCCGGAGGACGTCCGTGGCACTTCCGTCTTTATCGACGGCTACGAATTCAACATGGGCACGGGCAGTCTGCGTGGCCGCCACAACGGCCTCAATGCACTCTTCGCCATTCGTATTGCGATGATTCTGGGGGTGACTGAAAAAGAAATTCAGCTGGCACTGGACAGCTTCCGCCCTGCGGCCCACCGCATGGAAGTTATCCCCACCAGCGACGGCCGAACCTGGATTAATGACAGCAAAGCCACCAATGTAGACGCCAGCTACTTCGCCCTCGAAGCGATGACCGGCCCTACTGTTTGGGTCGCCGGCGGCACCGATAAGGGCAACGATTACGATGTGCTGCGCGAGATCGTGCAGGACAAAGTGCACACCCTGATCTGTATGGGTATTGATAACAGCAAGCTGGTCGAAGCCTTCAAAAACGACGTGCCAACGCTGCTCGAATGCAGCAGCGCTGCGGCCGCAGTGACCTTCGCCAACCAGCGGGCTAAAACCGGAGATACCATCCTGCTCAGTCCCTGTTGCGCCAGCTTTGACCTTTTCAAGAACTACATCGACCGGGGAGATCAATTCCGTACGGCCGTCAAAAACCTTAACGCATGAACCTATCAGCACGCATAGCGACGGAGTTGCGGGGTGACCGCGTAATCTGGGCCATTGTGGTCCTGCTGGCCATCATTTCCATGGTGTCCGTCTTTAGCTCTGCATCATCTCTGGCCTACGTGGAACGGGACGGTGAAGTGGGCTACTACCTGATGAAGCACGGCCTCATCCTTGGTTTTGGGATTGTGGTTATCTACATCTGCCACTTGCTGGCCTACACAAAATTCAGCCGCTGGGCGCCAGGCTTACTGGTGGTTGCCTTTGCCCTGTTGTTAGTCACGCTGTGGCTGGGGGTAGACATTAACAATGCTAAGCGATGGTTGAAAATCCCCATTATCGGGCTCACCTTCCAGAGTTCTGACTTTGCCAAACTGGCCCTGATCATCTTCGTTGCCCGGTCCATTGGGTCTAAGCAAGACGTGATCAAGGACTTCAAAGAAGCTTTCCTGCCCATCATCGCCCCGATCATTGGCATCTGTATGCTGATTGCCGTAAACGATCTTTCTTCCGCTCTGATGCTTTTCCTGATCTGCATGCTGATGATGGTGGTTGGCCGCGTAGCCATCCAGTACATCGTGATGCTGGTGCTGCTGGGCATTTGTGCCTTCAGCCTGATGGTGATGATAGGTGCACGTTACCCTCACCTGATCCCCCGGGCATCGACCTGGGAAAAGCGGATTGAAACTTACTTCAACCCGGAACGCGCCAGTACGGACGATCGCTACCAGATCACCAAAGCCCAGATCGCGATGGCCAATGGTGGCCTGATCGGCGTTGGCCCCGGAAACTCAACCCAAAGAAACTACGTTCCTTCGGCGCACGCTGACTTTATCTATTCCATCATCGTGGAGGAGTATGGCGTCGTTGGCGGCATTGCGGTCATCAGTCTGTATGTGCTTCTGTTCTTCCGGATAGTTCGCCTGGTAACCCGTAGTTCCAAAGCTTTTGGCGCTATGGTTGCCTTCGGAATCGGTATGGCGCTGCTGCTGCAGGCCTTCTTCAATATTGCGGTCAACCTCGACCTGCTACCCATCACCGGGCTTACTCTTCCCCTGATTTCCATGGGGGGTACGTCCCTTTTGTTCACCTGTGTTTCCTTCGGCATCATTTTGTCTGTCTCGAAATACATCGAAGCCGTTACCGCTGATGCAACCTAGTGTCGGACATAACACGGCCCCCTTACGAGTAATCGTAAGTGGCGGCGGCACCGGCGGGCACATCTACCCGGCCATCGCCATTGCGGACGAGCTCAAGCGGCTTCGCCCCGATACCGAGTTCCTGTTTGTAGGAGCGGAAGGAAAGATGGAAATGGAAAAGGTGCCAATGGCGGGCTACAAGATTGTTGGCTTACCGATTCGCGGATTGGACCGGACGAAGAAACTGTCGAACCTATCCTTCCCCTTCAAGCTGCTTGCCAGCCTGTGGCAGAGCCGTGGCATTATCAAAAGCTTCCGCCCGGACGTAGTGGTGGGCACCGGCGGTTACGCCGGTGGGCCAATCCTATACGTAGCGGCGAAGATGGGCGTACCGACGCTGATCCAAGAGCCGAATGCCTTTGCCGGTCTGGCCAATAAATGGGTGGGTAAGTACGTGGATAAAGTTTGTGTGGCCTTTCCGGGAATGGAGAAGTTTTTCCCGAAGGAAGTGCTGGTGGAGACGGGTAATCCGGTGAGGGAGGAGATGCTGAAGCGGGTGCTTCGGCATAGCGCGGACGCTCAAAGGTCCTTCCAGGACGCTTCGAGGTCCACTACGATACTTCTAATGGGTGGAAGCGGAGGTGCCCGTAGCCTCAACGAAGCATTGCGCGACAACACTGAGCTTATTCAGGCGCGGCCGCAGGTGCAATGGATCTGGCAATGTGGCAAGCATTATTACGAGGCCTTCAAAGACTGCGCTACCGCGCAGTTACCCAACGTCACCATCTCCGCCTTCATCGACGACATGGAGCAGGCTTACGCTGCAGCTGACGTCGTCATCGGACGTGCTGGCTCCACGACCATCGCCGAAATCCAGTTCCTCGGCAAACCCACCATCCTGGTGCCCAGCCCCTGGGTAGCGGAAGATCACCAAACCATGAATGCCCGGGCACTGACGGAGCGGGACGCTGCTGTCCTGGTCGCAGATAAAGAAGTAACCGATCAACTTGTATCAACTGTCTATGACTTGCTTGATAAGGAAAACCGCCGCCAGACCCTGAGTAAGAACGCTCGCGCAATGGCCCAGACCGGCGCCGTTACCCGCATTGCCAACGAAGTACTTAACCTCATTTCTTCACCCGCCAAAACTGCCGCCTGATGCAATTAGCTGACGTTAAACAAGTCTACTTTATCGGTGTTGGTGGCATCGGGATGAGTGCGATTGCCCGCTACTTTAACGGGCGCGGGTTGCCGGTTGCGGGGTACGATAAGACCGAGACGCCGCTGACTCGTGCATTGGAAGCTGAAGGTATTGACATCCACTACGGTAAGGCTGATGTAAACCTGGTTCCTGAACCCGCTGCTGATTTGCTGGTGGTATGGACGCCTGCTATTCCCCGTGACTTTGCCGAACTGGTGAAGGTGCAGACTGGTGATTACACCGTTATGAAGCGCTCCGCAGTACTCGGGCTCATCAGCCGTGGCATGCAATGCGTTGGCATTGCCGGCACGCATGGTAAAACGACTACGACTACGCTTACGACCAAGTTGATGACGGTAGCCGGGCTTTCGCCCCATGCCTTCCTCGGTGGCATCCCCCGTGACTTTGACGGAAACTACGTTGCTGGCGACAGCGATTGGGTCGTCGTCGAAGCCGACGAATATGATCGCAGCTTCCTGCAGTTGCACCCGACCATCGCCGTCATACTTAGCTGCGACCCCGATCACCTCGACATTTACGGAGATCATGACAACATGCTGGAAACCGGTTTCCGGGCCTATGCACGCCAGGTGGTTGAAGGCGGGCAGTTGATTGTGCGTTATGATGTAGCGAAATATTTCTCTGGGATCGACCACGTTTTACTCTCCACTTTTGGTATTGGGACCGGGGATTTTTCCGCACAGAACATTCGCGTGGAAGACGGTGCTTTCCATTTTGACCTCAAGGAGCCTGACGGGCATCTGGTTACTAATATCCGAACAGCTTTGCCCGGCCGGCACAACATCGAGAATGCCGTAGCGGCCTGCGCAGTAACGAGACTGGCTGGCGGTGGAGAAGACGCTATCCGTAAGGGACTGGATACCTTCCGGGGCATCGCCCGGCGGTTTGAAGTCGCGCTCAAGACCGATAAGATTGTCATCATTGACGACTACGCTCACCACCCAACCGAGTTGGAAGCGGCCATTAGCGCCGCCCGGGAGCTGTATCCCGACAAAACTATCCGTGGCGTCTTTCAGCCCCATCTCTTCAGCCGGACACAGGACTTCGCTGCGGGCTTCGCCCGCGCTCTGGACCTGCTCGACGAAGCGATCCTGATCCCGATCTACCCCGCCCGCGAGGAGCCTATTCCCGGGGTGACAAGCAAGATGATCTATGATGGAATGGCGTCCCCTAACCGCCGACTGCTTTCCAACGAAATGATGCTCGACGCTACGGCGGAACTATCCGACGGCGTACTACTGTTACTGGGCGCGGGGGACATCGATGCCCTGATTCCGAAAATTGTAGCTCAACACCAAAACACTCTCACCCATGGCTAACCGTAAAAGCAAAAAGGCTCCCTTCGGACTTCGGCTGCTGACCGGCATCCGTACCTACGGCTGGATCGGGGTAGCTCTCGCCGTTGCCGTTCTGGCTATCTCTGCGATTGGTTCGCGGGAGGCGGCCCACGTAGCCACCATTGCTCCGGTGGTGTTGCCGTTGCCCGACGGGGAAGCGCTCGTGGTGGAAGATGAATTACTTGACCTGCTGGCGGCCAGTTTTACCAAGCCTATGAACGAGCTTACCCTGGGCGATATCGACATCGAACGGGTAGAAGAAGTACTCGAAGGCCAGGCCTTCGTCGCGGATGCTGACGCCTTCGTAGACGATGATGAACAGCTCAACATTATCGTCACGCAGCGGGTACCGCTGCTGCGCGTCATCGCTGAAAATGGTCAGAACTACTACCTCGACGAAGACGGTGTTCGGATGCCACTCAGCGAAACCTACACGGCCCGTGTGCCCGTGGCCAGCGGAAACGTTGTGCTCTGGTCTGATGATTTCATGGACCACGAAGACCACCAGCTCCGGCAGCTCGTCGATCTGGCGCACTACCTGCGCAAGGATGAGTTCCTCAACGCGCTGGTCGAACAGATTTATGTCAACTCAAAGGGCGAGTTCGTACTTGCTCCTAAAGTCGGTGATCAGGTAATCTACCTCGGTCGCTACCACGAAACAAAAACGCAGGAACGCCTGCGTCGATTAAAAACTTTCTATCGCGAAGGCCTCCCCTACGAAGGGTGGCGTAAGTACAAAAGCTTTGACTTGCGCTTCTCGGACCAGGTGGTGGCGAAGAAACGATAGTCCGTTGGTCCGTTGGGCTGCCGCGAGGGATAGGCGGGATAGTGTGGGAGTAGCTCAGGTTACGATACACTTTTCACGCTTCCAAAATGCGGCAGCGTATCACATCTGCCACGCCTCCAAAGTGCGGCAGCCCAAAAGACCAAAAGACCAACGAACCAAAAGACCAAAAGACTACAATAAACCCACGACCGCTCGTAATGACCCTACGATGTCGAGTATTTTTTAATAAAGGATGTTATTATGACTGATACCACTCAAACTCAAATTATTGCCGCTCTGGATATCGGCACCACCAAAGTGTGCGCCCTCGTGGGACAGCGCGACGCGCACGGCAGGTTGGAAATTCTCGGCACCGGAAAGGTGGAATCCGAGGGTGTAATGCGCGGCGTTGTCTCGAATATCGAGAAGACGATCCGTGCTATTAGCGAAGCAAGGGACCTGGCGGAGAAAGCCAGCGGAACGACCTTCGACATTGTGCACGTCGGTATTGCCGGCCAGCACATCAAAAGTCTGCAGCACCGCGGTATGCTGGTGCGCGACGATGCGCAATCGGAGATCAGCCAGCGGGACATTGACCGCTTGATCAGCGATATGCACAAGCTGGTACTCCCCCCCGGCGACAAGATTCTCCACGTGATTCCTCAGGAATACACCGTGGACAGCGAACAGGGAATTGTGGACCCCATTGGCATGTCCGGCTCCCGGCTGGAGGCTAACTTCCACATTATTACCGGCCAGATCACGGCCAGTAACAACATCAACCGCTGCGTGGACCGTGCCGGACTGGAGATGGCCAGTGTAACGCTGGAACCCATCGCCAGTGCCGCCTCCGTGCTGTACGCCGATGAGAAAAAGGCGGGTGTTGCGCTCGTAGACATTGGTGGCGGTACGACCGACATTACCATCTTTAAGGATGGCATCATTCGCCACACGGCGGTGATTCCTTTCGGTGGCAATGTCTTCACCAAGGACATCAAGGCGGGCTGCACCGTTATGGAAGAGCACGCGGAAAAGCTGAAGGTCAACTACGGTTGTGCCCTGGCGACGGAAGTATTCGAGAACCGACTCATCGTCATTCCCGGCCTGCGGGGCCGTGAGCCGAAGGAGATCAGCGAGAAGAATCTCGCGCTCATCATTCAGGCGCGGGCGGAGGAAATTCTGGACCACGTCATGTGGGAGATCCGTCGGGCCGGCTTTGAAGGCAAGGAACTGATCGGTGGCATTGTGCTTACCGGAGGTGGGGCTTTGCTCAAAGACCTGGACAAGCTGACGGAGCTGCACACGGGCATGACGGCACGCATCGGTACGCCGATCGAGCACCTCGCCCACGGTTACCAGGAACGACTCACCAGCCCGATCTACGCTACGGGCGTAGGACTGTTGCTGCAGGGCTTTGCGGACATCGACGCCGGAAAGGTCATCCCAGCCATCGCCCGCAAGAAGGCCGAAGCCGAGGCAAAAGCCAAGGCAGAAGCAGAAGAGGCGGCGCGTGCGCAGGAGCAGGCAAAGGAAGAAGAAGCATTGGCCGGTGGCTCCAAATGGTTTGACAACGTCTTCAAGAAAACCAAGGAATGGTTTGAGGCGGAGCCGGATTCGGACTTTTAGTGCTGTGCGGTTTACGCATCGGATGAACGTTTGCCGACTTCGTCAGGCAAAAGATGCATCCGATGAGAAACCGCTGCTTTTCAACCAACTATTGCACCTGCGGCCGCGCCAAATGAGGCATTCGCTCCGCAGGGACAAAACATTATCAATTAACTAATCCGCGAACTCGCTTCGCGCATAGCCCGGATAACATCCGCAATTAAATGGGTTTCCAGAGGTGTGAACCTTGCTGAGGATCGGGCATAAATATTTTTATCATGACTATTGATTTCCCCCAGGGCGAAGCGCCCATCATCAAAGTGATCGGCGTCGGTGGCGGCGGCTCTAATGCCGTAAACCACATGTACAGCCAGGGCATCATCGGTGTCGATTTTGCTATCTGTAACACCGACCACCAGGCCATGGAAATGAGCCCGGTGCCCACCAAAATGCAACTCGGCCCCAACCTGACGGAAGGACGCGGAGCAGGCTCCAAGCCTACCGTTGGTAAACTTGCCTGTGAAGAAAGCATCGAGGAGGTAAAGAAATACCTTAATAACAACTGCCGCATGCTGTTCGTTACCGCCGGAATGGGTGGTGGAACGGGAACGGGAGCTGCGCCCATTATCGCTAAGACTGCCCGTGAAATGGGTATCCTGACGGTAGGTATCGTAACGCTGCCCTTCACCTTTGAGGGCCGCCGCCGTGCCAATAATGGTATGGAAGGTTTGCAGGAACTGAAGGAAAACGTTGACACGCTGATTGTTGTCAGCAACGACAAGCTCCGCCAGATCCACGGTAACCTCAACCTGAGCGAAGCCTTCAGTAAGGCCGACAATATCTTAACGACGGCCGCCCGCGGTATCGCTGAGATCATCACCGTGCCCGGTTACGTCAACGTTGACTTCGAAGACGTCAACACCGTTATGCGCGAAAGCGGCGTAGCCATCATGGGTACCGCCACCGCCGAAGGCGACGATCGTGCCCGCCAGGCCGTAGACCAGGCCCTCCACAGTCCGCTGTTGGAAGACAACGACATCCGTGGCGCCCGTCACATCCTGCTCAATATTACCTCCGGTACTAAAGAGGTGACGATGGACGAGATCTTCGAGATCACCGAATTCGTACAGGAAGAAGCAGGCTACGGCACCGACCTTATCTGGGGTAACTGCTACGACGAGAGCCTGGGCGAAGGCCTGAGCGTTACCGTGATCGCTACTGGTTTTGGTGACAAGAAGAGCATCAACACTGCCAGCGGCAGTGACCGTAAGGTGGTGCACCTGGACCGCGATAAATCCGGCACGGAGCAGGAGCCGCAGAAACGCGTCTCTCTGGAAGACATTACCGGCGAGAGCGACCCGGTAGGTTACACTAAAAACGATGGCAATACGCCCACCTTCGAGTTTGAAGACATCGAGGAAGCCAAGGCCCGCCTGCGCAGCCGCCAGCGGGACACACCGAGCTTCACCAACAGCTACATCCAGAACGAAGAGGAAGCCCGCCGGGAAGCCCAGCGTCAGGAAATGGAAGCCCGCGACCGGGAGCGCCGTGAGGCGCTGCGTAACCGCACCGAGCTACCCAAGCTAAGCAACCCCAAGGTCGTTAACGAACTGGAAAACCAGCCCGCTTACCTCCGCCGTAACATTTCTCTCGACAATGTTGCCCCCAGCGACCAGCCCGAGATGAGCCGCTGGAGCATCAGCGACAACGAGGAGATGCCGCTGCGCCGGGATAACCGGTATTTGCATGATAATGTAGATTAGTTTGATAGTAGTGGTAGTATAGTAGTTTGATAGTAGTGGTATTATGGTAGTATGATAGTACTGCCACGTGCGGTAGCCTACTACTATACTACCACTACTATCAAACTATCACTACTACTATTACTATCCTACTATTCAACTACGAAGTGACATTCGTCACCTTCACCACAGAACGTCATTTTATAAAAAAGTCATAATACTGTTGAGTCTGGCGTCCGATTAGGCGCCAGCCTCAGCAATCACACCTTTTTAGCTTTGGACGCGCATGCCAGGGGGTCAATCCTGGTGTGCGCTTTTGTTTGTTGGGCTTGCGCGATGGGCTCCCTTACCGGCTTCGCCGTTTTGGTCGGCCATCGCTACGTTAGACGTCCGGGACTAGGCGACCCGTTAGCCCTGGAAGGGCGTTTGTTAGTAGCGGTGGTTGACCGAGTCAGCGTAGCTGAGGAGGGAGCCCATCGCGTGTCTGATATCGAGTGAAAGTCCTTGAAGATCTTTTGTATTTTAAAGGGATAAATTTAGAAATAGGAATTCTTTGCCATACATTTATCACAATCTTGTTAATTGTTGTACTGAATGAAACACCGATGAGTTGCCCTTATACCAATGCTAATGACATTGAGCTATTCCCAAATCCAACAAACGGATCATTTTCTGTAGCCAATAAGGAGGTAGAAAACTCCTGTAATATCACCATTCGTTCAATAGAAGGCAGGGTATGCTCGCAATATCTTTTGGAAGCAGGCGAGCGAAAATTGATCCAATTGAATGAAAAACCAGGCCTTTACATTGTAGAAGTTGTTGGTTTGTCAACATCATTTACCCGAAAACTTATTTTGAAGTGATTTGGCTTTTAAAGGATAAGTGGTCTATCAGGATTAGGCTGTCATTCTTGCTAGTGCTTCTTTTGAATGTATCAGGATTTTCTCAACCCACATTCATAAATAAGTATACGATTAACCCCAATGATGGAGATGAACTAAGAAGTATTCTTGAAGTGAATGGCGGATATGTTTTTTACAATTCAAGTGTAGTGAGTGAGCCTTTTACTCAGGTTCAGGGCGGGCTGCTTCATGTAGACCCCAACGGTGAAGAGGTTTGGTCTACTAGATGGGATTTTCCTGAAGGAAGAATTGGAATTTCTTTTGAAGATGCATTGTTTCTGAAAGGAGATAGTGTGGTAGCTATCGCGAATTATAGAAATGAATCGGTTTTTTCTAATTACGGAATAGTTGTTACGGATTTATCAACCAGGAATAGTAGGTTAATCCGGTATACAGATAGTATTCCAAGATTCGCAGGAAGTATTTACTCATTTGGGGAGGATGATTTAATCTTTACGGGGAGTCTTTTAATTGGTAGAGAAGGATATTCTCCTTTGGCAGTTAGCTGGCTTCGTGGGTTAAATGATGAGTTAAATTATACAACATATTTAGAAGATCATTACTGGGTGTTTTCCAACTCCTCAGCCGTAAATAAAAACAAAGAGATATTTGCCGCCTTTCGAGGCTGTAAGAACCGTGAAGATTGTTGGCAAATAGAAGGGGGATTGTTGAAGGTGAAGGCTGATGGGGAGATTGGTTGGATAAGAGAATATGGCGTTACGGCAGACAACCAAAGGGTAATACCCCAAGTCACCGTCCTGAACGACACCACCATCGCCTACTCCTGGACCAGAGACACCAATAATCTGGACATCCAAGAATCCCCTCCAATCATTTATTTTCTCGACACCCTTGGAAATAAGCGGGACAGCTTGGAAATCCACGGGAACTGGAGGACGTTGACTAATTTACGGGCTACTGCCAACGGAGACTTAATTGGAAGCGGGGTCGCCTGGACGGACATCGGCTGGTGCGGCTGGATGGTTCGCGTTTCTCCGGAGGCTGAATTGATTTGGGAGCGATACGTCCAGGATCACCGGGATTCACCGAATGCACGAACGGGATTTAATGAGGTTGTTGAAGACTGTGAAGGTTACATTGTAGGGGCTGGTTATGTTGCAGAATCACAATTCCCCGAAGATGGAAGCAGCCCCCTCAAAGCCTGGGTCGTCAAACTAGACGCCGACGGCTGTCTGGAGCCGGGCTGTAGCTCCGACACCATTTACCTGGAAGACCCCGTAGCAATCGAAGAAATTTTGTCGGCCAGCAGTAACTTGGTGGAACTATTCCCCAACCCCGCCAAGGATTTTATTAACTTGAAAACAGGGAAAAACCCCTGGCTAACCAATGGTGGTGACTATCAAATCATCAGCAGCAGCGGTCGGATTTACGCCCAAGGAACCTTCACCGGGCAAGCGCAGCAAATACCAATCGCTGATTTGCCCAACGGCCTGTATTTTTTGAAACTGGAAGTCGATGGACGAATACTGGGGAGTGTTCGGTTTGTGAAGGCTTCTTGAAACCCTATATGAGATGATGCTTCGGTTACGGTTTTTAGTGGTTTTTATCTTTTTGGGTGTTGGGGAGAGTTCTTTGCTGCATGCGCAATACCAGCCAACCGTTGTAGAAGGTGCTAATTGGGTGCAATTAGATACCCGGGCAAACGGTATAGAGAACTATGGTTTTACGCATCACTTGGAAGGAGATACAATTGTCGACGGATTAGCCTATAAAAAGCTGTATCGCAGATGGCTTTACTTTGATTGGAATGACTATTTCCTATTTACACCCGTAGCGCCTTACAACGTTAGCCAGGAAAAAACGTTGGTTGGTTTATTACGGGAAAATGTACAAGAAGAGCGACTCTTCGGGCGCTATATCAGCAGGGGACAATGGACTTCAGATACCTTGTTACATGATTTTTCACTAACCGTTGGTGATACCTTGATTGGAGCCCGATTTGTGCCTGAAGATGTGGGTTTACAGCAAATTATTGAAGCAACCGGACAACGAGAAGTTTTTGGGGTGATGAGAAACTTCCAGACAGCAGCCAGAGAATATGCACAAGGAGTTGTATCTCTAAACTATGGCCCATTTTCTGGCGGAGTATCTGCATTTACGAATGACGGAAGAACTTTTGTGATTGATCATTGCGTGGGAGAATACGCCGATTGTAGTATCCGGGTAATTGATCCTGCAACAACCCCCTACCAACCAATGGCCATTGAAAGTGCCAATTGGATAATATTCGATGCAGGCAGAGACGATGATGGCGAGCGGAAGCACCGAATCATGAGTATTCAGGGAGACAGTATTGTGGATGGGGTTAGCTACAAAAAGCTTTTCCGAAGGACATACCTGCCAGAGGATCCATCTAATTTTTGGAATGCAGCACCACCATACCCAGTCGGAGAAGGTACTTTATACGCCTTATTGCGGGACGATACGCTGGCACAGACTGTTTACGGAAGGTTTGTAGAGCCTACTTTGGCCAATGAGTATCCTGGAGAATTGGTCATTCATGATTTTTCCGGCAATATGAGTGATACCATAAATACGCCCATGTGGTGTGAAGGGGAGGACGTGGAAAGGGTAGAATGGATTGATTTGTATGGTAAGACTCGAAAATGGCAGTTCATCGATTTGGAGGAGGCCTTCGTGAGTGGAATCGGTAAGATCAGAGGAGGTGGCGGTATTTTTAGTGCTAACAATCGTTGCGGAATCGGGGGAGGAACCATTATTGATTACTGCGTTGGGCCGGATGCGGACTGTAACATCGGAAAGCCCAATGGGTTAGAAAATTTTTCTCCGCAGCATCGCCTCACCCTCCACCCCAACCCCGTCCCCGCCACGCTCAATGTCCAGCTCTCCAGCCCATTACCATCTGAGGTAGCGGTTACGCTGTACGACCTCAACGGCCGGGCCCTGCGGCAAGCGAAATTTCGGGATAATCTGAGTTGGGAGCTGGCAGATTTAGCTCCCGGCGTTTATGTCGCCGTGTTTACGCATGAAGGGAAGCGGGTGGTGCGGAAGGTGGTGAAGGAGTAGTGCGAAAAATCACCTTGGATCTAAACGTAGGGAGAGGGCTCCCTTTATTGAGCTACGGGCGTGACGGTTTTTACGAACCAGCTCGCAAGAGCTTTGTAGCACAGGTCTGGGCTTTAGCCCAGATAAGGCCCCAAAAATCCGTTACGGCTCAACTTTTATAAACGGAACAGCCTAGATCTAAACATGATGGATAGTTGAAAAAAAAACAAGTAACTTGGAAGACATTAATGGCCTTGATATGACACCTATGATTCGTTTTTTCTTGCTATCTTCTAATCAGTACTGTTTCGTTCTGTTTAGTCTTTTCTTTATGATGAGCTTCACATCGAAAGCTCAATATGAATTCTCCTATGAAATAAATGTTAACAGTGATTCCCGAGCAAGTGATATACATCTTTTTGGGGAATCCTACCTTTTTAAGGTAAATCAACTAGAATTTCGCCCTTTAAGGCAAGGACAGGCAACAGGTATTATTGCTGAGTATGATCTTTCTTTCGGTCCCACAGTACTGCACGAATACTCTTCATCTTTTTCGTCGGTAAAACATTTACCTTTAAGTAATGTGCTGGCTGCAGTAGTAACTCAGGGGAAACTTGATGGTGAAGAGGAAGGCTATTGGATATCCGTTATTGATGAGTATGGAGATTTTATAAAAAGCACCCCTTTCCAAAAAATAGGTCTTTTGTCTCGATATGCGATAACTAAATTTGAGGAGTCAGGTTTCTCTTTCATTAGAGGGACATTGCGGGACAAGGAACTTTTATCTGTTACTCACTATAATGATAACTTAGATTCTATTGGTGGATTTGAAGTTTCCCGAGCTGATACAAACGTTGTCTTGTTAGCTGCGAATATTGACTCAGCGGGTAATTTTTATTTTGTAATAGAGGAAACTGTACCTGAGGCTAATTTCTTTCAGACAAGGTGTATGAAAATGAGCCGTGAAGGGCATGAACTATGGTCGTTTGACCTGAGTGGTTCAACCTTGCCGAAGAAATTTGTGGCTATTGAACCATTAGCGGAAAATAATGTCGCAATTTTGGAGGGGTACCTAAATGATGCAGATTTATCCTGCGCTGTTGAAAGCTGTCCCAGACCGGGAGATTTCGTTGGTGGATTATCATTATTTAGTAGCACCGGAGATCGGCAGGAGTTTTATAAACTGGGCTTCTATCCATTTGGGATGTACTTGGATCAGCTTGGATATCCCATTGTTTACGGTGTCCCAGTTTTGAATAGTTCGACATCTAAATCGATTCTATTCAAGGCAAGTGGATGGCTAGATGGAGACTCGATTCTTGTGCTGAATTCCCCCGACGATACATCACATGGCACTTCAACGGGTAATGAGGTGAGGCGATTACGGAATATTGGGAATGGAGAAATTATTGGTGCTGGTACATTGAAATATTTCGGGGCTACCGCTACGAGTTGGTTCTTCCGGTTGTCCATTAATGATTGCCTTGCGAATGATTGTGGAGCCGTAGAACCAGGTGATTTTCCAGTTTCTACGGACACTGAAGAGAAAAACTTTAGCCTCACCCTCCACCCCAACCCCGTCCCCGCCACCCTCAATGTCCAGCTCTCCAGTCCACTACCATCTGAGGTAGCGGTTACGTTGTATGACCTCAACGGCCGGGCCCTGCGGCAAGCGAAATTTCGGGATAATCTGAGTTGGGAGCTGGCAGATTTAGCTCCCGGTGTTTATGTCGCCGTGTTTACGCATGAGGGCGCACGGGTGGTAAGAAAGGTGGTGAAGGAATAGATTCTTCCTACCTTCGCTCCATGAAAATTTACCTCCCATTTTTACTCCTCGTCGGCCTGCTTTATGCTGGCTGCAACAAGCAGGTTTGTCGTGACTGTCCGGGCTTCACCTACGATGCGGAAGGCTTTTTGCCAGACTACGGCGCGGAGGAAATCCGCTTTCGCACCTCCGATGGTGATACTACTGTGTTTGAACGTCTGCGGGTGCAGACCAGTGAGCCGGCGCCCGTCTGTTCCGTCTCTGCGGACGAAGAACGCGACATCGACTGTAATGAAATTTCGGAGGTGCAGTATCGCAATGCAGCGGTAGGCATTGATCTGACGATGAACTTCAACCAGGTCCTCAGCATCCGGAATACGCCCGAGCAGACCGTACTTTCTTTTTTCTGGAAGGACATCACCCAGTCGGAGTTTAACCGTACGCACGCTGTGCTGGTAGTGCCCAATATCGTCTTAGATGGCGAGCTGGCTTTATTGCGGGACTCCATTACTATCGGCGGGCAAATGTATACTGATGTACTGGAACTACGACAAGATGCCACTGCTTTTGCCGTGTTGCCCTTCTTGTCAAACAGCGGTCGGTTTACGAGTATTATGCTTAAGGAAGGAGTAGGACTGCTACGTTTGCAGGACGTTGATGGTAAGGTTTACGTGAAGATTGATTGATGGTAGAGGCGCTATGCGCCGAACGCGAACGGGGCCGCAGGCTCCCGGAGCGTGTATTTGCGGTAGCTGTTGTATGAGGGAGATGAGTTATGAGCTTGACGCATAGCGTCTCAACCATGACGGTTGTTACCCGGTCAAAGTCGCTGCGCTCCCTTGTCCGGTTCGACGCATAGCGTCTCAACCATGACAGTTGTTACACGGTCAAAGTCGCTGCGCTCCCTTGCCCGGTTCGACGCAAAGCGTCTCAACCATGACAGTTGTTACACGATCAAAGTCGCTGCGCTCCATTGTCCGGTTAGACGCAAAGCGTCTCAACCATTACCTTAGCGCCATGAAGCCCACCCTCCTCTCCCTTGCTCTTCTTGTGAGCGTCCTCTGCACCTGCGTCCGCGCCCAAACTACTGCTGACGACTTTTCCGACGGAGACCTGCTGAACCCTACGTGGAGCGGTAACCTGGACAAGTTCACGGTTACCGACGGACGCCTCCGTTTACTGGACGCCAGCCAGGAGGATCCCGCCGTGCTCGGCCTGGCCACCCCGGTAGTTGCCAACGCCAGTGAACTCAGCTATTCCTTTCTCGTAGATATGGATTTTGCGCCTTCCACCAGCAACTTCGCAGCAATAGAATTACTGCAAGGCGGTGGAATAGAGGACGAACTGACCACCGGAATTTCGCTAAGAATCGGCGGCACTTCCGGTAGCGTAGACTCTTTGCGGGCTACTTTTTATGGCGATGATGGTTCAGAAATAGGAGAGATCAGCGGTCCGGCCGGAGCCCTGGGCGCCAGCCCGGCCATCGTTCGCTTTCGGCTGATTCGCCGCAACGCGGGAGACTGGACCCTGGAAGCAGACTACACGGGCGGTACGAACTTTAGCCTGCAGGGGCAACTTTCGGGAGCGGCCATTGCCCCCGACTTTTTCCGCCTTACGTGCAATTATACCAGCACGCGCTCTGACAAATTCAGCTTTGATGACCTCGAAGTGACCAGCATGGCGGAAGCGGATAGGGTGGCGCCGGAGCTTAGTGATGCCACAGTAATTGATGAGCGAAACATTGAATTGCTATTCAATGAGCCGGTTGATGCTGCCATCATGCGTGCTGTTACCAACTACAACCTCTCCGCCAGTGGCGTGAGCGTGAGTAACGCAGCGGTGAACGGTGGGCAAGTCCTGCTGGCCCTGGATGCCGACTTGCCGAATGGTGTCGATGTCGACCTTACGGTGTTGCGGGCGGTAGACGCCAGCGGTAACGAGGCCAATAATCTGCAGCGGACGTTGCGATTCGTGCGGGTGGTGCGCCCTTCGGCGGATAATTTGCGGATCACGGAATTTATGGCGGACCCAACGCCCGTAGTGGGCCTGCCCAACGTTGAGTATGTGGAGCTCTTTAACAGCGGAGACGAAGCACTGGACCTGAGCGGACTGATGATTGGCAGTGGCGGATCACCGGTGGCGATTCCCGCCACGGAGCCCTTGCCGGCGGGTGGATATGTGGTGTTGACGAGGGTGGACGAAGCGGATGCTTTCCGCGCTTTGGGCGCTCAGGCAATCGGCTTTGGTTTGCCAACACTGACGAATAGCGGCGACGTAATTACGTTGGTCTTTGGCGAAGAAACGATCCAGGAAATTACTTACACGATTGCCTGGTACAATGATACCGAGCGAAATGCAGGCGGCTATTCCATTGAGTACACGGGCGGCGCGGACGCAGGATGCAGTGCGAGTTGGCGGGCAAGCCTGGATGCCTCCGGCGGCACGCCCGGGCGTGCCAACTCTGTTGACGGTCTGACGGTGGATAACACCGCCCCGGGCATCAGCGAAGTGGACCTGAACGACAGCGGCGAACTCACCCTCGTCTTCGACGAAAACCTCGATGCGGCCCAGTTTGATCCCGGCCTGTTTAGCCTCGATAACGGTGCCTCCGTCACCGGCCTGACCGTAGTGGACGAAACCACGGTGGTGCTAACCACCACCATCGAGGCCGGTATCATCTATACCCTGACGGTGCTGCCGGACTTCAGCGATTGCGCCGGCAATTTCCCCGCCGCAGCCCTTACCTTTCCGCTCGCGATTCCCGGCGTGCCGGAGGCGGGCGATGTCGTGATCAACGAACTGCTTTTTAACCCCGCCAGTGGCGGGAGTGACTACCTGGAACTCTTTAACTGCTCCGACAAAGTCTTCCAGATCCGGGACTGGGTGCTGCAAAACACCCTGTCGACTTCAACGACTTCCGCCGAACGGACCGTCAGCGTCAGCCGCCTCTTCCTGCCGGGAGATTACCTGGTGCTGACGGCTAACCCGGACTTTGTGGCGGAGAATTACCTGATGGTGGACACGACCTTACTCGTAGATCAAACCTTGCCCTCCCTGCCTGATGATGAAGGTAACATCAGTGTCATCGCCGGTGGGGTAGTGCTGGATGCTTTTGATTACAGCGATGAGTTGCACTCCGGTTTGTTGAGCAACGACGACGGCGTCGCCCTGGAACGCCTGCGTAAGACCACCGCTACCCAGGATGCTAATAACTGGTTCACGGCCGCTCAGGCGGAGAACTTTGGTACACCGACGCGGGAAAATTCTCAGGCCAGAGAATTAATCATCGATCGGGAAGATGATGATGTTTTTTCCGTCGTCAATCCTACTTTTAGCCCCGACGGTGATGGTAATGAGGAGCTGCTGGAGCTGGCTTACCAGACGGAGAGCCCCGGCTTTCTGGCTCGGGTGCGCATCTTCGATGCACAGGGGCGCCTGATCCGTACCCTCCGCCGCATCGAGCTACTCGGAACCGATGGCACCCTGAACTGGGACGGCTCCGATGATGACGGGCAGCGCGCCCGCGCCGGCCTCTACGTCCTCTACGTAGAACTCTTCAACCCCAACGGCGAAACGCGGGAGGAGAAACTGGTGGCGGTGCTGGCTTTGTAGTATGGTAGTAGTGGTAGTAATGATAGTATGGTAGTAGGCCCACTAGCCGCAATGCCCCTCCGAAATAAAGCCTATTGCTCCTCTACCATACTACCACTACTATCATACTATCACTACTACGATACTACCATACTATCACTACCTTCGCCCCCATGCGAATAGTAACCTACAATATTAACGGAATCCGTGCTGCACTGAAAAAGGGACTGGCAGAATGGGCCGCCGACACCAACATCGATGTCCTTTGCCTGCAGGAAACCAAAGCTACGGCGGATCAGGTCGATCTGTCCGAATTGGAAGCCGCCGGATTTGCCCATGCCGCCTGGCATAGCTGTGAACGAAAGAAAGGCTACAGCGGGGTGCTGACCCTGAGTAAAACGGCCCCTGATCTGGTAGAAACCAAGATAGGCATCGAAGACTACGATGTGGAAGGCCGGATTGTGCGGACTGACTTTGGAGACCTGACCATCTTCAACTGCTACTTCCCCAATGGAGGGCAGGGCGAAGAGCGGCAGAATTTTAAGTATCGTTTCCTGGACGATTTCCTGGCCTACATCGTAGAACTTAAAAAGACGCGCCCTAATATTCTGGTGGTCGGCGACTACAATATTGCCCACCAGGAAATCGACCTCCATGCACCGAAGCGGAATGAGAAAACCTCCGGCTTCCTGCCCGCAGAGCGGGAGTGGATGACGAAGTGGTTCGCCGAAACAGACTTCATCGATACTTTTCGCGAATTATACCCGGAAACAGCAGCCTACAGCTGGTGGAGCTACCGCGCTAACGCCCGCGCCAACGATAAGGGCTGGCGCATCGACTACCAGAGCATCAGCCGGGAGATGAAGGAACAGGTTAAGGAGGTCGTTCATCTGAAGGATGCGATGCATTCTGATCATTGTCCCTTGCTGCTGGAGCTGGGCTAGCCCGGGTCGATGCTGCCTCCGGCAGCGAGTGGTAGCGAACTCCCTCCGGGAGTGAGTTGACTACCGCCTGCGAGTTCACTGACTAAAGTGACAAAAGACTACCATATTTTTAATCGCTTACCTACTCTAAGGTGCGGCAGCCCCAAAATACCAAGGAACCAAAAGACCAAAAAACCAATGACCTTCAACCCCGACCTCGTCCAAAAAGCATGGCTCCTGGCCGCTACTTATCACGAAGGCCAACGGTACTATACGGCGGTGGAGGGGGAATCCTTGCCCTATCTCACGCACCTCGGGGCGGTGCTCAACGAAGCGCAAAATGCGCTTCACTACGACCGGAGCCTGAACCCCAAACTCATGTTACTCTGCGCCATCCTGCACGATAGTCTGGAGGACACCGCCATGACGGTGGAAACCCTCAAAACTACCGTCGGAAACAAAGTGCTGGCCGGCGTGCAGGCCCTGACTAAAGATGAGTCTCTGCCAACTAAACGTGAGCAGATGGAGGACAGCATCAACCGCATTTTGGAACAACCCCGGGAAATTGCTGCCGTGAAACTCTGCGACCGGATCTGTAACATCTCTTCCGCCCCGCCGAGCTACTGGACAAAGGAAAAGAAAGACGCTTACCGGGAAGAAGCACGGTATATTCTGGAGCGGCTGGGGCCTTCTTGTGGGTATTTGCGAAAGCGCCTGGCCGAGAAAATTGAAAAATATTGAAAGTGCTTTGATTTTTAAAGTTATTTGTAGCTTTGCCTAATGGCAACGTTTACTGCGGCATTCTTCTCTTTTCTTTTCGGTTTAGTGATTACGGTAGTTATCTGGGATGGTATTGAAGGCCCGGAATCTATTGGGTACTTAGTGTTAATCCCAATCTCAGGGGCTCTATTTCTCTTGATGTTAACGACGGGCTACTTCTCGAAAAAGCTGGAGCCTGAGTATTACCCCA
Organism: Neolewinella agarilytica; assembly: GCF_900110645.1. GTDB lineage: Bacteria > Bacteroidota > Bacteroidia > Chitinophagales > Saprospiraceae > Neolewinella > Neolewinella agarilytica. The sequence continues at coordinate 149,406 of NZ_FOFB01000007.1, read as the reverse complement.
AAGGAATAATTATTGGACTGGTTATAGGAGTAGTCTTCAGCTTTATATCTGAGATGTTGGTATCTATCAATCAAAGCAGACCAACCATCCTTGAAGCAAAATATTTTAACGAAGAAGGTATTGATTTACTGCTAAGAAAGAACGGGACTTTCATGGTTGTTGAGACGAACATCTTCGAAACGAGACGGCATTATGGAAGCTATTCTTTGAACCAGGATACTATTTTGTTATCACGAGAAGTGCACGTTAATGGCGATGTTTTGTCTCCAAAATTCTACTTCGTTGAAGATGAATTGTGTTTTCACCGCTCAGGGCCACACGTTAGAGCACCAAGAGACACCATGATGTACATAGTAAAAGATAAAATTCGGGGAAGTGGAAGACATTGAGCATCTCTCCGGCATAAATGCCAGGGAATAAAATCAAGCCTCTTTCGCCCGCATATTTTTCAAAATCGCATAAGCCGACATCAACGACCAAAAGGAGTTGATCACGATGAAGGGATAGGCATCATTTGCCGTAGCGTTCACAATCAGCAATACGGAGCAGATGAGATTGATGACGTGATAGGGCGTGCCGAGGTTGTCCAGCTTATCGAGCGAAGAAGCCACGAAGGCAAACAACAAACCCAGGGCTCCGACCCAACCTGCAATGGCAATCCACATAGTTTTCTATTTTAGTGTCGGCAAGGTAAGGCTCAAATGAATGCCTACCTTTGCCGAAAAATAAGAACTATGCTTATCCGAATTTGCGCTATTTGTCTTTTGTTCTCTTTATTCAGCTGTGGCGAGGACGGTTCAAAGGGGCCTACGGCCGAAGTTGCTGCCGAAAAACTGGCGAAACAGGGGATAGTCGATTTTAATCCAAACAACGATACCCGGCCGCTGGACTCCCTTCTTCGCCTGGACTCTCCCAAGCCGGGGGCAAAGCTGTCCTCTCCCTTTACGGTCAGGGGAGAAGCATCAACTTCGTTTTTCTTCGAGGCTGCCATGCCCTATCAAATCACGGATGAGCAGGGGAACCTGATCGGCGAAGGTTTTGTGAAGCCAAAGAAGTTTTTAATGAATAAGGGGGTTGCCACCTTCGACTATGAGATCAGCTACGACGCGCCTGCGGGAACCAAAGGCTTCCTGAGACTGAAAAACAATGACGCCAGCCGGGTGGATAAATTCGAGCGGGCGATGACGATTCCGGTGGTACTGTAGTCAGCAGAATCAGGGCGCGGCCGCAGGTGCAATGTTTTGTTGCTGGCCGAGACTGAGGCCGTCGGCCCGATTCCCGGGGAACGAGGGGCGGTCCCGCCGGTCAGTGGCCTCCGCTGCACTGCGGGCTGGCCAACGGCCCTTCATCCACTGCTCCACTAACCTTTCCCCTGCACCTGCGTGCTCGCCAAAAAAAGCCAATGAGCTGCAACCTGAGATAAGGCTCGGACCATTAACTCCTTAATCCCGGAACTTACTACCTTCGCGCCATGAAATTTGACGTCACGGCCATTGATCAGAAATGGCAGCAATACTGGAAAGAGCACAAGACTTACCGGACAACGAACGATACTTCGAAGCCGAAGTACTACGTGCTGGACATGTTTCCTTATCCTTCGGGCGCCGGCCTGCACGTTGGGCACCCGCTGGGATACATTGCTTCTGACATCTACAGCCGCTTCAAGCGGCAGCAGGGCTTCAACGTTTTGCACCCCATGGGCTTTGACTCCTTCGGCCTTCCCGCTGAGCAATACGCCATCGATACCGGCGTACACCCAAGTGAGTCTACCGCCGTCAACACCGAACGCTACAAAGAACAGATGCTGTCTTTGGGGCTGAGCTTTGACTGGGACCGCGCCGTCAATACTTCCGACCCGAAGTACTACAAATGGACGCAGTGGATCATTTCTCAGGTCTTTGAGCATTGGTACGATAAGACGGCAGACAAAGCCCGTCCCGTTAGCGAACTCCGCGAGCACCTGGCGCAGCACGGTACTGCCGGACTCAACGCCGCCCAAACCGAAGCCCTCGAACTCTCCGCCGCTGACTGGAAAGCGATGGGGCCGAAGGAGCAATCCGACGTATTGATGAACTACCGCCTTGCCTTCCGGGGCACGAGCTACGTCAACTGGTGTGAAGCCCTCGGTACGGTACTGGCCAACGACGAAGTGAAAGACGGGCGCAGCGAACGCGGTAATCATCCCGTTGTGCAAAAAGCCATGCAGCAGTGGAGCCTGCGGATAACGGCCTACGCCGAACGGCTCCTGGCCGGACTGGAAACGGTTGACTATAGCGACGGCCTCAAAGCCCAGCAACGTAACTGGATCGGTAAATCCATTGGTGCGCTCGCCCGCTTCGATATCGAAGGCCGGGAAGAACCTCTGGAGGTTTTCACTACCCGGGCTGACACCATCTTCGGGGTGACCTTCATGGTCATCGCCCCCGAGCATGAGTTGGTGGCTGAGATCACCACCCCGGAGCAGCAAAAAGAAATCGACGACTACCTCACCTACGTGGGTAGCCGCAGCGAAGTTGACCGCCAGAGCGAAACTAAGGTAACTGGTGCTTTCACCGGTGCTTACTGCATCAACCCGCTGAACGGCGCCCGTGTGCCGATCTACATCGCCGAATACGTCCTCAAAGACTACGGTACCGGCGCCATTATGGCCGTACCGAGCGATGATGACCGCGATAAGCGCTTTGCCGAGAAGTTTGGCATTGAGATTATCGATGTGATTGATAAGTCGGATTACCCCGGCGCTAGCCTCAAAGACAAGGTGGGCAAGCTCATCAATTCCGACTTTCTCAACGGAATGGAAGTACCCGATGCCATCAAGGCCGCTACGGCCAAGCTATCCGAAATGGGTAGGGGAGAGCAGCAGGTCAATTTCCGCATCCGCGACCTCATCTTCAGCCGCCAGCGCTACTGGGGGGAGCCCTGGCCGATGATCTACGACGAGAACGACGTGCCGAGCCTGGTGCCGGAGGACCAGTTGCCCGTTACCCTGCCGCCGATGGATGACTTCCGGGCCGTTAGCGGTGTCAGCCCGCTCGAACGGGCCACCGACTGGAATCAGACGCCCACCGGCCGCCGCGAGACCGATACTATGCCCGCAACCGCCGGCTCCAACTGGTACTATCTCCGCTATATGGACCCGAACAACGACGATGCATTCGTCGCCAAAGACGTGGTCGATTACTGGCAGGACGTAGACCTCTACGTAGGTGGTGCGGAGCACGCGGTGAGCCACATTCTCTACAGCCGCCTGATCCATAAATTTCTCTTTGACCTCGGCAAAGTCCCAACACGCGAGCCCTACAAAAAGCTCCTGAATCAGGGAATGATCGGTGCACCGATCACGAGTATCCACCTCGGTATCCTGCTGACGGAGGACGGGCAACGCCATCCCATCTGGATCGGTAGCAGCGTCGCCGAAGGCACGCCTTTGGAGGTGGAAGGACTTGGGAAGGGGCATTTGGTTTTGGATGAATCGTCCGGAACCAGAAAAGTGCCGTTGCGGATGGTAGAAGAAACCAGCGTAGACAATGAAGCCAGCTTCCGGATCTACAAGTCGGCCATAGACAAGGTCGCTGACGATAAAGCTCAGGATGCAGCCTACTTCCGTACCGTATTACAGCAAGGCAATGCCTTTGTCTGGGAAACGGACCGGGAGGGCAAACTCTTCATTGAGTTGAGCTTCCAGATGGGCAAAATGTCTAAGTCTAAGCACAACGTTATTAACCCTGACGATCTCAGTAAGCGCTACGGTACGGACTGTTTCCGGATGTACGAGATGTTCCTTGGTCCCATCGATCAGGCGAAGCCCTGGAGTGTGAGCGGCATTGATGGCGTTTACCGCTTCCTGCGTCGCTTCTGGAACCTCTTTGTGGGTAACGGTGATCAATTGAACGTCTCCGACGAGGAAGCGACTAAGGAGGAAATGAAAGTCCTCCATACCCTCATCAAGAAGGTGACGGCTGACATTGAAGGGCTGAGCTTTAATACCTGTGTCTCTGCCTTCATGGTGGCCACTAACGACATCATCAAACTAAAGTGCAACAAGCGCGCGGTACTGGAGCCGATGGTTCGCCTCATCGCTCCCTTTGCTCCACACGTGGCGGATGAGCTTTTTGCTGCGCTGGGTGGAGAAGGTAGTGTGCATCACGCTGCCTGGCCCGCACTTGATGAGAAGTGGCTCGTGGAGGATAGCTTCACGTATCCGATCGCTTTCAACGGCAAGACCCGGCTTACGCTTGACTTCCCCGCCGGCGCCTCTAAAGAAGACATTGAAGCGGAAGCAAAGGCTCATCCCGACGTAGCCAAACACCTGGAAGGGAAGACGATCCGCAAGGTGATCGTGGTGCCTAAGCGGATGGTTAATTTTGTGGTGGGGTAGGGTCGCTGCGCGACTAAGTGGTCTGGTGGTCTGGTAGGCTGCCGCACGTGCCTGGTCAATGCTGCCTCCGGCAGCGAGCGGTGGCGAACTCCCTCCGGGAGTGAGTTGACTGATGTATGCGGGTTCCAACATCCGTTCTGCCGTTGCATAAGCTCAAATCGCTCTGCTTCCTTGTTGGTGCAAAGCAGTAGCTCGCTTGGCTAAGTTGCTATTCACCGTTGTGGAGCGAGTACCAGCGGAGGCGGTCGGATCGATCATTTCGTCAGGCCCTCCGAGCGTCCGGTGGGTAAATTCATCGCTGCGCGCCTGATTTACCCCGCCGACCGCCTCCGTTTCTTACCTTGCCGCCCATGTCTCCTTCTTTCACCTTCGCTGCCCTCGCCGTTTTGCTGGTCTTCGGCCTTATCCTTTACTTCATCTTTCGGCCTAAACGCCTTCCTCCACTCCCTGCCTTTTTACCAGAGTGGCGCGAGCTGTTGTTGCAATACGTAAACTTTTACCAAAACCTGAGCGCTGCTGACCGGAAGAAATTTGAAGCCCGGATGCAGGCTTTTTTGCAGCAGGTAACCCTGACGGGGATCGAGACGGAAATCACGGAGAAGGACCGGGCTTTCATCGCGGCCAGCGCCATCATCCCCACCTTCGGATTTCCGCGTTGGAACCAGTATCCAAAGTTGGAGCAGGTACTACTGTACAAGACACATTTTCGCTGGGGAGATTTTGCAACGGAGGGGAAAGATCGACGGGTAGCCGGAATGGTGGGCGGCGGTTTTCTCAACGGAAAACTATTGCTCTCACGACCTTCGCTGCATCGGGGCTTCAAAGTGGAAGGACCTGACAATACGGGCATTCATGAATTTGCTCATTTGCTGGACAAAGCTGACGGAGATACGGATGGTATCCCGGACTATTTCCTGAAGAACGATTACCTGATCCCCTGGGTGGAAATGATTCGTAAAGAGTCTCTCGCTATTGCCAGGGGAGATTCTGAAATTGATAGTTATGCGCTGACCAACCAGGCGGAGTTCTTCGCCGTAGCTGCGGAGTATTTTTTTAATCAGCCCTACAAACTTAACCGAGATCACCCCGAGCTTTTTTCTCTGCTGGAGCGGGTGTTTCAGCAGGATATGAACGAGGATGGGAAAATTGGCTAAGCGCCCGGTCTATCCACCATAAATCCTTAAGTTTGGAATTGTTATCATTCTTAATGGCTCCCTTAACAACAAACTTCCCATGGCCGCTACTTCCACCGCCTCCCTGTTACACATCATCCTTGCCGTATTACTCCCACCACTGGGGGTAGCGCTTGCTAAGGGCATTGGCAGAGAATTCTGGATTTGCGTAGTGCTTACCATCCTCGGTGGTGTGCCGGGTATGGTCTACGCCCTGATTGTTATTCTGGCAAAGTGATGGGCGGGGTGCAGGTTGCAAGTTGCGGGTTGCAAGTTGCAGGGTTGCAGGGTTGCAGGGTGCAGGGGGACAACTATTGTACCACCACTCGAACGGTCGTAAAGTCGATCTTACCGCTCCCGTGCTCTAACCGGAGACGAAGTACATAGGCCGCTGGAGGTAGATCTCCAACGGTTAGGCGAATTTGCTGCATTCCTGCTGGCAAGTTGCCGTGCTGAATTCGTTTTACGGGCCGGCCGGTTAAGTCAAATAACCAGCTTTCCACCTCCACATTTTGCGGAAGCTCAAAACTAATTACCGCGTCCTGCACCATGGGGTTGGGATAAATGCTCAACTGGAGCTGGGAGGGCGCAATTTGCTCCGTACTCGTCTGCTGGTCCAGGAAGCCGATCCAGGGGCGGGCCTGTTTGATGGCGAGCCGGTCCGTACTGTCAATCTTATACTCAATGTCCATTGAAAAGCTCTCTTCGTCTACGGCATCAAAGAGAAGGGCAAACTCTTCGTGAATCGTCCGCATATAGCCGCGTAGCTCATCCAGGTAGGCCAAGGGCATTACCTGATCGTTGTTGGGCACCAGGTTAGAGCGACGAATGATCTCGTAGGCCGTAGGTCCGGAACCTTCGATGGCCAGCAGGATTTCTTCCGGGATGGAGAAATTGTCCGGGTTAGTCACCAGGTCTTCTCCTACCTGAGTATTGAGGTAGTAATTGCCGCCGGAACCGTAAATGGGATCCGCAGTGATCCCTACACCATTTGCGCGTTCTTCCTTAAAGTTGGCGTGCATCAGCACGCCCATGGCAGCCTGCAGATGATCAATGCGATAGAACTCCCGCTCGGTGAAGGCCCGAAAATTCCAAAGACTGGCGAAGACCTCTTTGATCGTTTTACCCAGGTGCCCTTCGTCAGTATTGTGTGTCTTTGAGTCGTAGAGCCCCGCGCCGCTGAAGCCCGGCAGGTCTTCGTTGTTGGTGCTGGAGCGGCACCGGATGTTGGTACCTTCGGGGAAGCTCTCCTGGGCGAGGGTAATAGCTTCGAACATCCACTGAGGAAGATCGGCGTCTTCGATGTCATCACGGAGTTCTTCCAGCATTTGCTCCTGAATGGAAAAATCTGCCTGGAAGTCCGGGGCGGCCAGCATCGTTTCCACCCGCTCGTAGAAGCCGTTGAAGGCCATGAACTCATCATAAAAGTAAAAGGGTATACCGAAGCCGTCGGGGATGAGGTAGTCCGGAAAGGCGAAGCTGCGCATAGTGGCCAGGTTACTGGTCTTGGCGCCGTAGGCAATGGATTGATCGAAGGTAATGTCGTCCAGCGGAGTAATCTGCTGTACGCTGAGGTCGCGCGGAGGGAACTGGTCTTCGTCGGGGCGCAGGGCCTCATAGTGAGCGTCCACTTCGTCGGGGGTAGCCAGGCGGAGGGCGAAGGTGTCAGCGTCTACGCGGTAATAAACGATGTGGTCCAGCAAGTCATTCACGGCTTCAATGTCCAGGGCATCACGGATGAAGGCGTTCGGGACGTTGTTCTGCAGGGCACGAAGGTTCACGTGGCTCAGCGGCGTCTGTACGACGGTAGTGATGATGCCACCCACGCGGGGAAGATCGTTGGGGATGGTTTCAAAGACGACGATATCGCGCGGATCGGGGCGTTCCCCGATCTCCATCAGCCGTAGCCGGCCGTAGCCTTCGGTGAGGTTGAGGGGGATGTAATCGATGCCTTCGTAAAGGTCGCCTTCCAGCAAAACGGGAATCCGGCTGGCGTCATACAACGCTCGCTCTACGTTATAGCGGGCGACGGCGCGCCGGTGCAAGGGAAGGTAAGCGAGATTGTTTCGCAGGAAGGGTAGGGTGGCTCCCAACAGGTCAAAGGTCTGCTGAATAATGTCGTAGGTATAATCGTCGAACTGCTGAAACTCGAAAGTATATACGCCCTGCTCGCCGCTGGGGGCCGTTACTTCGGGGTGGTAGATCAGCAGCCCGCGCATGTCCTCCAGAAAGCTGTTACCGTTCGCCTGGGTCGGGATGCCGATTGCCCGGGCGAATTCGACGTGCGCTTCGTGATTTTCCGTATGCATGTAGTGCACACGCATGGAATCGGGCTCATCGTTATCCTGGATGTAAAACTTAACGAACTCAAGGTTTCTTAAACGCTCATTTTCAGCGGATTATCCGGGTTGAAACGCAAGTTCGTCGAAGGCGGACCTGTCATGGATACAGGCCACTCCGTCTTCGAAGGCAATGGGACGGGCAGCATTGAGCGGGCTGCGGGAGGGGAAGTCGGTAAGCTCAGTCAAATCGTCCACCCCGTCTTTGTCCAGATCCGCCGGCGTTGCGCGTGGGTAACGATGAACGGTGTAGGCCGCTTCGGGGAGCGCCGCCAGCGGTTCGGTCAGCACGGCTCTTTGCCCATCCCCCTGCACCAGCGTCCGCGCCCGCCCCTCCGCAAAGAGTACGTAGTAGAAGTCGGCTTCGTTGGCAACCTCCAGCCGGGGCGTGCCTTCCGCCGAAATGGCGAAGGAGACAATGGGAACCTCCTCCTGTGCCAGACAGCAACCGGAAATGAATAACAGAACCGTCAACAGAGTACTACGCATGGGGCAAAGTTCGGCATTTGTTATATTTGTTTCCGTCAACCACCTTCCCGATGCTAAAGTATTTATTGATCCTTTGTTCTGTTTTGTTGGTAGGTTGCGGTGCGGAGACGGCCTCCGTTCCTGAGGCTACATCACCCGGCACCATCATGGCCGTCTTCGCTCACCCCGACGACGAGACGACCGTGGCGCCCATTCTCTCTAAATACGCCGCCGAAGGTGTTACCGTTCATCTCGTCATTGCTACCGATGGCCGTTATGGGGTTACGGACCACGCCGGCATCCCCGCCGGCGACTCCCTCGTGGAGGTCCGTAACGGGGAGCTGGACTGTTCCTGCCGGGCGCTGGGCATTGAACCTCCCATTCATTTATCCCGTCGGGATATGCTGGGTATGGAGCAGGGCATGGATGCTTTCTTCGGTCAACTCATTGGTATGGAAGACGCGCTGGAGGCCGTCATTGATTCTCTGCGCCCGGAAGTCATCATCACCTTCGGCCCGGACGGTGACTCCGGCCACCCCGATCACCGCCTGACGGCCGACGTGACCACCGAGCTCTTTTTCTCCGGTAAGCTCAAGTACCGCCCCGAACTCTATTACTTCAGCTATACACCCACCCAGGCGACTAAGTACGGCGACTGGAACCTCAACTACGCCGACGAGCAATTCCTGAATACCCGGATCTCCTTCTCCGAAACCGATGCCGAACGCTACTACGATGCCATTCGCTGTCATCAGAGCCAGTTCACCCCGCAGGCCATGGAGGATTGGATTGCGGCTGAGCGGGCGGACGAAGACAAGCGGATCTTTTTCAGGAAGGTGGTCGTAGCGGAGAAGGAGCAGGTGGGGTTTTAAATTAGCAGTGGGAAGTTTTTTCTTAACCCTCAACGATTTATACATCGGATGAACTGTTGCGGCTTCGCCAGCAAAAGATACATCCGATGAAAAATCGTCGCTCCGAGCCGGTGGATGATTCCGCCCCTCGCCACCTCCGACGTGCGGCAGCCTACAAGACACCCGGTGCTGTGCTACGAAGTACCTGCGAGCTACTCTAGAAGTTTCCCATGATTGCTATCATTAAACTCCTCTTCTCTTCCACTCCTCCGGAAAACATTGCCGCCTGCCTCACCTCCGACGTGCGGTAGCCTCGATTTATACATCGGATGAACTGTTGCGGCTTCGCCAGCAAAAGATACATCCGATGAAAAATCGTCGCTCCGAGCCGGTGGATGATTCCGCCCCTCGCCACCTCCGACGTGCGGCAGCCTACAAGACACCCGGTGCTGTGCTACGAAGTACCTGCGAGCTACTCTAGAAGTTTCCCATGATTGCTATCATTAAACTCCTCTTCTCTTCCACTCCTCCGGAAAACATTGCCGCCTGCCTCACCTCCGACGTGCGGTAGCTTACAAGTGCCGCCTGCCTCGCCTCCTCCGAGGTGCGGCAGCCTACAAGACCACCGAACTACAAGACTACACCCCCCTTCCTAAAGCCGTTTCGCCTCCCGAACCATTCTTTTTACCTCTTCCCGAAGCTTCACCGCGTCGTAGACGATGCCGTCTTTGATGGTATAGAGGATGCCCTTGGTGGTCGTCACTTCGCCGTCGTCATCGAGGCGGGTGGCACCGGTGCCGTAGAGGACTTTCAGGTCAGCCAGCGGGTTTTCACCGACGATGACCAGGTCGGCCAGTTTACCGGGTTCGATGGTGCCGATCTCATTTTCCATGCCGAGTGCCTCCGCGCCGTAGAGGGTGGCCGAGCGGATAACCTCCAGTGGGTGGAAGCCCGCTTCGCGCAGTAACTCGAGCTCACGGATGTAGCCGAAACCGTAGGTCTGGTAGATGTAGCCGGAGTCAGAGCCAGCCGTTACCCGGCCGCCCCGGTTCTTGTATTCTGTGATGAAAGCCATCCAGAGCTGGTAGTTTTTCTTCCAGTCCACCTCCTGCTCGGTACCCCATTTATGCCAGTAGCTGCCGTGGCTGATGCGGCTGGGCTGGAAGAACTTCCAGAGGGTAGGCAGCGTGTACTCATCGTGCCAGTCCGCGTTGCGGGCGCGCATTACGTCGCGGTTGGCGTCGTAGATGTTGAAAGTTGGGTTGATGGTGAAGTCGAGCTCCAGTAGCTCATCCATCACTTCGTTCCACTTGTCGGAGCCGGGCTTTGCGGCTTGTTGCCAGAGGCGGCCGGCTTCGCCGAAGCGATCCTGCTCGTTCTGGTAATTGTAGTCTACGGGGTAGTCCTGTACGGTGCGGTCGGTGAAGAGGGCTTCGGGCAGACCGTACCAGTGTTCCATGGAGGTGAGCCCGGCGCGGGCAGACTTGAGCACGTTCCACCGCCCCACGTCCATCTGTGCGTGGTGGCAGGCGCTGCGCAGACCAATTTCTTTGTTGGTTTCCAGGGCGGCCTGCATCAGCATCGGGCTGGCACCGAAAAGTTTGATACCATCAGCACCTTTGGCCTTGTTGGCGCGGATCCATTCTTTCACTTCCTCCGGGTTCGTGAAGGGGGTTTCCCGGCCCATCCCGAAGCCCGTATAGGCACGGATGCGGGGAGCGGCGATCTCGTTGGTGGCGGAGCGTTTTTTGTGGTCCAGCGTCCAGTCGAGGCCATTAAAGCTTCCGGGTTCGCGGATGGTGGTGATGCCATGACCGAGCCAGAGTTTGAGGACGTAGTCGGCCGTCGTGCCCTGCGCACGTCCTCCCATGTGCCCGTGCATGTCCACGAAGCCGGGCATGGCATACATGCCGGAACAGTCAATTTCTTTGCCACCTTCCTTCAGCTTGGGGCGTCGTCTTTCGTTGATCTCTACACCGGGGAAGCCAACCGTGCTGGCCGAGACGATCTTATTGCCCTCAATCACGATGTCTACCGGGCCAATCGGCGGAGCGCAGTTGCCATTGATGAGAATGAGCCCACGTAGAATGAGCTGGCTGTGAGGACCGTCACCGAAAGCATCGCCGCGTGGAGCCGCTTTCTCTTGTTGGGCGCTGACGCAGGTGCAAAGGAAGACCAGAAAGCAGAGTAGGGTAGAACGCATGGGTTTTATCTTTTGGGCAAGGTAAGAAAAATGTAGGCTGGTGACTTTTCGGACAGGCGTCGTGTGTATCACCAATGCACAAACGAAGCGATCAGGCTTATTTCAATTATCCGAAAGGCATCGGTGCCAGCATATGTTTTAGGTGTTGTATTTTACTCATCCAATTTTTTCTCATAATGAATTAATGCTCTTGTTCGGTACGCCTGAAAGCGATCAGCTTTCTCCGGATCAGCCCTTTTGAACATTCCTTTGTTGCAGCTGGCCAAACTAGCCGGTGACCAGACTATCTTCGCTACATGCCGAACGAAATAGAACGAAAATTTCTCCTTGCCAACGACGACTGGAAGTCCGAAGTAACCCGTTCCGTCGTCCTGAAACAAGGCTATCTGAACTCGACAAAAGAACGCACTGTCCGGGTTCGTATCTCCGGAGAGCAGGCCTACCTGACGATTAAAGGCCCGGTTACCGGAGTTACGCGTGCGGAGTACGAGTATGAAATCCCCGTCAGTGATGGACTGGCACTAATCGATCTTTGCGAACAGCCACTCATTGAGAAGACGAGGTATTTCGTTCCGCTGGGAGATCACCTCTGGGAAATTGACGTTTTTACCGGTGCTAACGAGGGGCTTACGGTGGCGGAGATCGAGCTGACGGCCGAGCGCGAAGCTTTTATCCGGCCCGCCTGGTTGGGGCGGGAAGTGTCTGATGATGTGCGGTACTACAATTCGAGCCTCATTCATCGCCCGTTTACTTCCTGGTAGTCACTGGTCGAGACGCTCCCGCGTCGAGCGCGAATGGGGCCGAAGGCTCCCGGAGCGTGTGCTTGCGGTAGCTGGGTTATGTAAGAGGTGTGGTCTGCGCAAAGTCGTTTTACTCCCTTGCCCGGTCGGAGCTGGAACTCCTCTGCCCAAATCCGGCGGGAGCTGCTCTGCCTATTGCTTCTCAGGTTTTACCTTGCACCTGCGTCCGCGCCAAAAAAGGCTAGCCATGAAAACCAACATCCTCCAAAAATTCGAGCTTTTTAACGACCACTGGTCTCCCAAAATCATCGGCGAGCTCAATGGCCAGCAGCTAAAGCTGGCTAAAGTGAAGGGCGACTTCGTCTGGCATGACCACGCCAACGAAGACGAACTCTTCCTTGTCTATAAAGGGACACTCTTTTTGGATTTTCGCGATCGGGAAACCGTCGAACTTAATCCCGGTGACTTCTACATTGTCCCGAAAGGTGTCCAGCATTTTCCACGCACTAAGAACGGAATGGAAGTGTGGTTGCTGCTACTCGAACCGGCTTCCACTAAACATACCGGAGAGGAGAAAACGGAGCTCACAGTGGAAGAATGCGAGTGGATTTGAGCGCTCACGAAGCCGCCTGGGCCTTCCACCGTTGACCCAGCAGGTTGAGCAATAAATCCTGATACGACCATCCGATTTCTCTGGCGGCGAGGCCAGTAAGACTCTGCTGGTCTTGCCGGTGCAAGCGTTGATTTCCGGTCATGTTAGGTTTCATGTTCAGGTCGAAGAGAAAGTAATTTCCCGCTGCGTCCGCCCTGCAATCGATACGAATAACGGCTTTTGCGCCCACCAGATGAGCCGCTTTGGCACAGGCCTGCAGAGCGGATTGCAGAGCCGGGGAGGCTGCCTCATCCGCGGAGAGTACCCGGCTGTTATGAATTACGGCCACGCTGCCATTGTACGGAGCAATGCCCCCATCGTGGTTAAACCTGACCACCGGAGGCAGGCACCAGTAGGAGGGTTGAGTTACTTCCTGCCCCCGTATATTGTACGTGCCGGGAGGCAGAACGGATACCGTGATTTCCTGCCCGTCCAGAAAACGTTCGGTATATACTTTGTCACCGTATTCTGCACTTTCCAACAACTTACGGACGACTAGACCGGCTTGCTCTGCATCATCGACTTTTGTGACCCCCTGGCTGCCGCGGCCCCGGACGGGCTTGACCACTATCGGGTAAGTGAGCGTCGGTAATCTTTCGGTGTAATTATCCTGTGACAGGATGTGGTAGTCGGGCACCGGGAGGCCATGATTCCGTAATAAATCGTTCGTCAGGAGTTTGTCGTCGAATTGCCCGGCCCGCAGCGGTAGCTGTCCCACCAGCTCCAGGGAGGAAGGAAAGAAGGCTTCGATCGCGTGGCCGGCGTAAAGTACAGTATTGAGCCAAAGGATAGTAGCGCCCCGTTGCAGGGCGCTTTCGATGCCTGCTGCTGTGTCCGGAAATACCCAGTCGGTATCTTGCTGCTGCCGGGGTGCGGAGACGGGGAGAACGACTTCCACCCCTGCCTGTTGCAGACTAAAAGCAATGTCTGCTCCGCTATCAGCATAGCCTCCTGGCTTCATGGGCTTACTGATACCATCAACGGGGGGTGGGGGAGAAGATTGATAAAGGACGGCTAGCTTTGGCATATTTCAATCAGCTTTATGGCGGTGAAGGACTGTTAGATACAATCCGTCCGGGCAGTACTTTGTTGTCTTCCGGTGCAACATCGTATCAATACTTACCGGCGGCACAACATTATTTCTCCGGTAATCTTTATATTGTTATACCCAAACTATGCGGACTCAGGTAAGTTGCCTGAACTGCTGGTACGCGTGTTACCATTACCCTGCGGACTGTGAAAACTAGGGCGAAGCTACCGGCAGACTCCTTTACTACAGGAAAATTATCAGGCACGTGTCGGTTAATCTTTCGATTCCACTGTTCACATAAAACCTGCACATATGCACTTTTTTCGCTCTCTGCTTGTTGTCTTGCTGACAGCTGGTACTCTTTTTGCTCAATCCAGCGTCGAGGAGTTTAAGTTAGGCGGCACTGCCCGCATCCTCGACGAAGACTGCATCCGCCTGACGCCCGACGTGCAGTTTGCCTCGGGCTCCGCCTGGTATGAAAAGCCCATCGACCTGAGCCAGTCTTTTGAGCTCACTGTCTGTCTGGTATTCGGCAAGCGTGATGAGTTGGGGGCTGACGGTATCGGCTTTGTCTTCCATCCCGTTATGCGTACGGGCTATCGGGGGGAGGGGATGGGCTTCGCTGGTCTTTATCCTAGCCTTGGTATTGAGTTTGATACTTATCAGAATTACCATCTGGCCGATCCGCCGAATGACCATGTAGCCATCTCGGTCAACGGGCAGCCCCATCACTACGCCAGCGTGGATGGCCCCAACGAATTACCCAATTTGGAGGACGGTCAAAAGCATCTGCTATGGATCTACTGGAACCCGATCGAAAAGCAACTACAGGTTCACCTGGACGGAAAGCAAGTCGCTAACCTGAATGAAGACATCGTCGAGGATGTTTTTCGGGGCAACCCCACCGTCTTTTGGGGCGTGACGGCGGCCACCGGCCGCAAGATGAACTACCACGACATCTGCATTAAGAAACTGGTGTTTGCACAGGCGGAGGTGCCAGATTAGTAGCCGACAGTTTAAGCCGTGGCCACAAAACAAGAAACCCCGGCAAGCCTGGCTTACCGGGGTTTTCAACTGAGTCGGTTAGGGTGAAAGACCGGTCTCGAACCGGCGACCTCCGGAATCACAATCCGGCGCTCTAACCAACTGAGCTACAATCACCATTTAAATGGGGCTGACTCAGTTGAATCTCTGCTTTGTAATAAAGCGACGCAAAGGTAAATAGTTCCCAATGAAGGAAAAACTTTTATGGGAGATAATTTTTCAATGCTTTTGCCATTTGTGTTTGCAGAGACAGTGCAGCGGCCCGCGAAGCGGCGGCAAAGTCCTCATCCTGACCGGCATAGAGGATTCCCCGACTACTGTTTACTAATAATCCGCAATGATCATTCATTCCGTTTTTACAGACACCCTCCAGGTCTCCGCCCTGCGCCCCGATGCCCGGAACCAGAAAAAAGTGATCGGGCGTAAGCGCCCGCAGTTCGGCAAATTTCTCGGCCTTGGTGGCTCCGCAGACAAACATCAGCTGATCCGCGCTGCCCCAGTCAGTAGCTCGCGTCATCACTTTGGCGTAGAGGGGAACACCGCCATCCTGGCTGGCGTGCTGAAAGTCCTGGCTACCCTTGTTGCTGGTTAGAGCCAGCAGGATGGTCCATTTGCCTTCATACTCCAAAAAGGGTTCTACGGAGTCCGCGCCCATGTAAGGGGCGACCGTGATGGCATTTGCTCCAAGGGTATTGAAGGCGAAGCTGGCGTAGTAGCGGCTGGTGTTACCGATGTCGCCGCGTTTAGCATCAGCAATGACGAAGTGATCTTCGCCGATGTAGGCAATGGTGTCTTTCAGGACGCGCATCCCATCCAGCCCCAATGCTTCGTAGAAAGCAGTGTTGGGCTTGTAAGCAACGCATAGATCCCGGGTTGCATCAATGATGGCCTTATTGAAGGCCAGGACATCGCCCTTCAGGTGGGGCGGCATTTTCTTCGGGTCGGCATCCAGCCCAACACAAAGGAAGCTTTGTTTCTCCTGTATCTGAGCAAATAATTCGGCACGGGTCATTTCTCAGGGTTTTCGTAGGTGTAAATAAGTCGGGTCTTGAACTGGGTCGGATCTTTCGTATCCAGCGGGCCGACGGTATATTCTTCGATGCTCGGTTTAGCGGCGGTCAGGCCGCGGCGCTTCAGTTCTGCGTCGAGGGCATAGTGCATTGCGGAAAGACCATCATAAGGCCCGTCCAGCTCGAGGGCGATGGCTTTTTGGGGCGGCAGGGCAATGGTAACGTATGGCGGCAGACTGGCTCCGGCAGCTACGGGAAGGGCTACGGCAGCGTCTCCCCAGCCACGGTCCGTGTCCCATTCGTAAAAAAGGCTGGTGCTGGGACCCGTGGTTTTTAGCTTGGCCTCTTTAGCAGCCTTATTCAATGCATCACTCTCCATAGCCAGAAAGCCGTTCATGTCCAGCAGAGAAAGATCTTGCCGGAACACAACGTAATAGCGTTCCGGAAGGTCCAGCTCCAGATATTCCAGTGTGGTAACCCGAGCGGTGGTGTCTCCGCCTTCGGTTTCTTTGGAAAGGATAGTTTCTTCTGCTGCTTCTGGTTCGGTCGAGGTGCAGGCAAAGCAGCAAACCATCAGCAGAGTAATGGTCATAAAAGAAGCGGCTCTTAGCATGGGAAGGAATTTTCCGCAAAGGTAATATACCTAAGTTGCCCAAACCACTCCGACGCAGGCATTTGGTAATGCCGGTTCAGGCCTACGGCTGAACCATCAGAAGTATTAGCCCGGCAGGAGCTGATGAAAAATTCCCTGAAGCCCAACAGAAGGGGCTCAATTTCTTTCCCGATCCACCCGTCGGAATGGGTGGCTCGCCTGGATCTTGAAGCGAATACATAAGTCAGGATAATCCGACTGGCAGAGCTCCCGGAATATAGTATCCGGTACCCCCTGGTAGGCAATGGTCGTATTACCACTTTGGTAAGTGAGCAGCAGGGTCTGAGCGACCGCGTCATAGTTGGCTTCTGCCACCATTTCGGAGCAGTTACGTAGATTGATATTTTGCATGATAAAACTGATAGAATTAATAATACACTCTTACTTACCCAACGGTAGCAGTTACGGCTATGTTCGTGCGGCCTTTTCGCAATTTTCATTTCGAAACAGATCAGGTACAGGCTTACCGTACCAGGGTAAAGCTACCCTGAATCACCTCTGTCCGTTTGTCATAGTATTCTACCTCAACGCTGAAGACATATACGGCCGCGGGCGCTTTTTGCCCCGCGTTCATACCGTCCCAGCCTTCATTCGGGTCGTTGACCATAAAGTTCTCATTATTGAAAACCAGGTTGCCCCAGCGGTCAAAAATCCGGAAAGCTGATACGTTAGTTACAAATTCCGGATTGCCAAACACGGTGTAAATGTCGTTTACCCCATCTCCGTTATTAGGGCTAAAAGCATTGGGCATATAGACGAGTTCCTGCTCCGTAACGAATACGTTTTGCCGAAGCTCCAATACACAACCGTTTGAGTCAGCCACGGTTAGGAGTGCCACAAAGGATTCCAGCGAATTAACCCTTGGCTCCGGGCAAGTGAGGCAGGCCGTTGAATCCGGGAGGTTAGACCACTCCCACTGCACCAGCGCTCCGTCGCCCCGGTTCGTCTCTACGCCGAGTATCGCTTCTTCTCCCAGCTGAACGCTGACGTCCTCAGCGGAGCCGGTAAATTCCCCGGAGGCAAAGATCAGGAAGGTATCCCGTAGCTCACAGCCCAGTGCATCCGTAACGACTAAAACATTACTTCCTTCGGGCAGTCCACGAAGTCCCGTACCGAAGGGTTCGGTCACTCCCGTGGGGCTGCTGAATTCGTAGGGAGGGTGCATGCCGGTTACGCCAGAAACGAAGATCCGTCCACCTACTTCGGGGCAGGGGGGCTGCTGAATGCTGTAAGAAACAGCCGTTGGTGCTTCCGAAACAACCATCACTGTATCGAAGGAGCTACAACCGGATTCCGGGTGAATAGCTTCAAAGACAAATGGACCTGCTTCCTGGGCAAAGGCCCGGGTAGATTCGCTGATTACCCGTCCGTCAGGAGCGTACCACCGTCCGGTAGAGCCCGCGAGGCGGGGAGAGAAGTTGCCGTTAAGCAGCGTCCCGGCGCCGTCACAAATCAGAGGTTGGTCATTACCCGCCAGAGGTGTGAGCGTAACGCCGTTCTGAATAACTTCTACGCTCGCCGTAGTGGTACAACCATTAAGCGTATCCGTTACCAGCACAGAATAAATTCCGGGGCGATCAACGCGGGTGCCGGGTTCGGTTAAAGGAGCGGTGAAGTTCCCGTTAGCCGTAGACCATGCAAAACGATAGGGCCCGTTGGCCGTAATGAAAACAGCCACGTCGGGCAGCCGGCAATTGAGTACTACCTGTGGAGTGGGGTTAGACACCGTAGGCGGATCCTGGTCAATGGCTACTTCCGTTGTCGCAACGGTCGGACATCCATTGTCCTCCCGTATTACGGTTACTTCATAGTTCCCCGGCGTACTGACAGATGGCAAAGTGGCAGATGTGCCAATGATACTGCCTCCGTTAAGACGCCATTCATACCTTACCGAATCCGTGTAGTCAGGGTGACTTACCGTGATGTCAATGATCTGATCAGTACAGGTCAGCGGGCTGATCGTCGGTAATACCAGATCGATCAGATCGGCGCTTTGCCCGATGTCAATGGAGTCCAGGGCCGTACAATTGCTTGCCGGGTCAAAGACCTCCACGAAATAACGGCCCGGGGCAGACACGGAGATGGTCCGGTCAGTTCCCAGGTTGTTCTGGTCCTGATCCGTCCATTGCCACCTGACGGCTTGAGTGTTTTGCTGGGCGCTCAGCTCCAGGCTGGTCTGGTTACAGCTTAACTCAGGCTCAGAGGCGGAAATGGTGGATAAAACGGTAACCGTGCGGTCCTGTAAATTAAAGGAGCGGACAATTTCACAACTATTCTCGTCGCTGATCGTCAGGTCATAAGCTCCTGCAGCCACGTCTCCGAGTACATTACCCATTGTGCCATTACTCCAGCGGTAGGTGAGCTGCCCGGTGCCTCCGGTGTAGGTGGCACTGGCGTAAGCTAATGCGGAACAAGTCTCATTGCGGCTGCTGTCCTGTAACAAACTGATGACGGAGGCTGGCTCCAGAATGGTGAAGGTCGTATCCCAAAGACAGGCCGTTGCCGCAGTTTCCGTTACGGTTAAGCTATAAGTACCCGAGGTAAGGTTATCTATGGAAGGGCCGCTTAGCCCGGCCCGGTCCCAGCTGAAGGTATAAGCCGCATTATTGTTATTAACGACTACACTGATGGCGCCCTCCGGAAGTCCCGCACAGGCTACATCGGTGACGGTGGGCACAACGCTAAAGGTCGCATCCGTTACGTTGGCAATGCCTCCCGCTGCCCCCGGGCAGCTGCCGAGGCCAAAGACCGAAATCAGTTGTATCGTGGCCACTGAGTTGTAATTCAGCAGCGTGTCTCCCAATGCGATGAAAGTGCGATCAATCCCGTTTTCCCGCAGGGTGACTTCATAGCGGTTGCTTCCGCTGAGGGTCAGCGGTACGTCCACGTTGAAGGGCGCATTACAAATTGAATAGTTACCGCTGATGGCAGCCTGAACGTCTTCAAGAATTACCGTAACCGTATCGTTGGCCACCAGCCCGCAATTGTCCGTAACGACTACCGGGTAGCGGGTAAGCCCTGGTAAGGTAGTGATCTGGTAGACGCTGTCAGAAGAAGCACCGTTTTCCCAATTAAAGGAGTAGGGGAGACTTCCTCCCGTAACGCTTACTGCAATGTCGAGTAATTCTCCCGGGCAATTGGGGAGAGCCGTTACTTCAGCGGAAAGGAGCATGTCTGGTTCTGCGACAACGAAGAAGGTATCAAAGAAACAAGCGCTGGGAGACAGGTCCGTAATCCGAACGGGGTAAGTACCCGCTGGCAAACCAGTAGGGTTAGCCCCGGAAAGACCAGGCGTCGCCCAGTCATAGGTGTAGGCCGTTGGGTCTCCGTTGACGGTCAGATCCAGCGCCCCGTCACTTCCGCCGGCACAGCTGACGTTGGTAGTGGCTGAAGTGACCATGAAATCGGAGTCAATGACGCGTGCCGTACCATTAACCAGGCCCACACAGCCATCCGCTCCTCTGACTTCCACGAGCTCAATGGTCGTTGCTGTATTATAATTGATGGTTGTGTTACCCGTGAGAGACAGCGTTCTGGGGACGCCATTTTCCAGAATGTCCAGCTCGTAGCTTGTACTGCCGCTAAGAGCGAACGGTACATCGACGTTGAAAGGAGGGTTACAGACGCCATAGGTGCCACCTACGGAGGCCCTGACGTCTTCAAAGCTGTAACTGATGAAGGCCGTGCTGGTAGTCATACAGGCATCCGTTACCTCAACAGTATAAGTTGTATTTCCTCCACCAACGGATACGGGCAGCAGGCTGTCAGTCGTGAGACTGTCCCGCCACAGGAAAGTGTAGGGTGGGGTGCCGCCCATTACGGTGGGTATAATCGTATCGGCTGCCAGGGGACAGCTCAAATTACCATTAGCCAAAGCAACCGTTAATGCCGCTGGCTCCGTAATGTTAAAGGTAGTGTCAATAAAACAGCTGGCGTCCATAGCGTCCGAAATGGTCACCGTATAGCTGCCGGCAGAGAGCCCCGTCCGGTTGCCGCTGGTGTTGCCGCCGTCAGACCAGGCGAAGGTAACGGGGACGTTAGCCGGAGCCGTCAGCAGGATGCTACCCGTGGCTTCGCCACGGCAGCGGACCTGGTCCACCGTCGGGTTAAATCGCAGGTCAGGGTCAACTACCGTTGCTTGCCCGTCGACAATCTCTCCGCTACAATCTGCAGCGTTACGAATGCTGATGACGGTTATTGTTGCAGGCGTTGAAAAGAGAACGTCAGTCACTCCAACAGTGAGCATTAGGGTATCCAGCTGGCTAAGGCCAGAAGAATCCGTCTGAACTTCAACGGCATACGTTCCAGCGGGGCCGGAAACCGTAAAGGGAACCTGTACGGGGTCAGTGTTACATAAGGAGTAGCGTCCGCTTAACTCAACGGAAAAAACGGGTAGGTCAATAACAACAGAGTCGGTTACCTCAACGCCACAGTTGTCCGTCACCACTACCGGATAGACCCTTCTGCCGGTTTGAGTCGTGATGCTCAACAAACTATCCATGCTCAGACTGTCGGGCCAGAAGAATTCGTAGGGAGCAGTACCGCCGGATACAATGGGAGAAAGAATGATGGTCTCCCCGGGGCAATCAGGCAATGAGTAATCAATAGAATCGATGACCAGCGCCGTCGGCGGATTAAGGATATAGGTAAAGTTCTCCGCACAGCTCGGGTCACTGACGGGAGCAATGGTAACCGTATAACTGCCAACGGGCAGGTTGCTGCGGTTTGGCCCCGTTTGGCCCGCATCATCCATCCAGCTGAAGGTATGGTTGGCGTTCCCGCCGGCAACCGTCAGGGTAATGTTGCCGGTGGAGGTATTACAGTCCGGATCAGTTAGTAGCGGTGTAACGGTCAGGTCCGCTGCACGGATAACAGCCCTACCCGTGGCCGAGCCTCCGCAGCCGGAGTCATCAGTCACCTCAACCAGGCTTATGGTAGCCGGATAATCAAAGGTGAAGCTCGTGTCCTGAGTAACAGTATAATCCACCTCTCTGATGGTGTCACTGGAGTCAATCCGCAATCGTACATTGAAAGGTGGAGTGCCTTCCACATCCAGGGGGACGGTAGCGATTGGGTCGTTACACAAGGAGAAGTCTCCGGCGGTAGCCGCAGAGACGGCAGGAGCCATAATGTTGATGGCGCCGGTACCCATGAGGCCACAACTGTCCGTTACGACAAACTGGATGGTGGTGTCCCGCCCCGTGGAGGTATAGGTTACGCGGCTGGTGTCCAGCCCGTTCGGCCATTGGTAAGTGTACCGTGGTTTACCGCCACTGACGTCAGCTTCCAGAATGAGATCGTCTCCGGCACAAAGCGTCTGGTCGGGCGTCAAATCTACTTCCAGGTTGACCGCGTCCTGAATGTAGAAGGTGTCCCGGTTTTGGTCACAGTTACAGGTGCCATCATATTTAATGATGAAAGCTTCCACACCTTCAGCTGCCAGGGCATCGGCAAGGATAGGAATTCTCAAGGTGCCGCTGGTGTCTCCGGGAGGAATAACAAATGGAGATGGCGGGAGGTCGAAGTCAAGGCCGTTGTCGGCCAGATTTAGCCCGCCCCCCGTCGTAATCAGGTTGTAGTTGACGAACAGAGGCTGAGCAATATCAGAGGTGTCAGAGAATAACCGGCTAAAGGTGATGGAAGCTGTATCACAGCCTTCTACCGGATTGATCGCCCCGGCAATACCCTGAACGGAAGGCTCCGGATCGGAGATGAGCCCTGCGGTAAAGGAACCCGCTTCGAGAAGAATGCCCGAATCCAGATTGGCGTCCAGGGCATCTAGGACCATCAATTTGAGGGTGTGCCGTTCACAGGGGGTAACGGCAGCCTTAACGTTAAGCTTCCTGGAAAAACCATCGTAAGCGGTTTGTTGCTGCGCAATCGGGTCGTTTGGGTTGTTGGTACAGGGAGAGAAACTGTTGAAGGAGTTGTCGCGGAAAATGGAAGGAGTCTCTATGTGATTCATTGTCCTGGACGATACAACTTCCCCGGAGGGTAAGCGGGCTATGTTTTGCCGTCCGTTAGGAAGAACATTTGGTCCTTCAAGAAAAAAGGCGAAAGCGTCAGCGGCAAAACCTCCGTCCAGTGCAAGACAATACTCCTCAGAGAAGAAAATATAGTTGAATGATATCGTATCAGTGGTGGGGATGAAGTCAAAAGACAGTATCGCTACGTCAGAATAGCAAGGAGGATCATTTGGCCCCTGAGAACAAAAGTTAGGCGGTATCAGACTATTGGCATCAGAATCAATCGTATTGTTAATGCCGACATAGTTTACACTTCGGGGGCTTGACGCATTAGGGCCTACAGCATCGGTTACGGCACCCGTAGACATGATGATCCCGTTCTCCATGTCGAAAGCGTCCACCCCTCCGGAAAAAACACCAGTTTGCATCACGCGGCGACCATCTCCCAGCGTTCTTACGCCGGAAGTGATACTATTAGGGAACAGATCGAAGCAACTCTCGTTTCGAAAAACGATATTCAGCATCGAATCCAGATTATTACTGTTGGCCACCTCGAAGGTGGAGGCTGAAGACTTCACCCGGCTGAACAGGTTGTTTTTGCGAAGGGTAAGGGTAAGCGTTCCCGGGCCGTCCAGCAATTCGCTGACACATACACTAATGGACTCTTCCATCGCAACACCACTCAGGAAACCGGGAGACAGCCGGTCTGTTCCTTCCGGGAAGGTGCCGAAGTCAAAGAGAAAATTTCTTGGCTGATTGTGGAGTTGTATACCGTATGGTTCGCCTACTGAAAGCCCACCGATCCGTAGAATAATTTCCTGCTCACCATCAACACTAAGCTCATATTTTTCAGGTTGATCGAAAACGGTTAAATCAAATGTTTGTCCGTACGCCAAAGACGTATACAGAAGCAACATCAATGTGATGAGCGAAAATTTCATGTTCATGTGTTAGACCGGAAATGTAAAAGTCAGACGAAAACTGGTGGCAAAAGTCAGCATTTAGCTGATGAAAAGCGGCCGTAAAAAATTACCGGATGTTGTTCAAGTATAGTTTTGCAAAGGTAAAGCTTGATTCTGGCAAATCAATCAGCAACTTGTCCGTCGGTAATTATTTGACAGAAAGCAGTTTATGAAGGCCGGTCATTCATTGCCAGCCGTAAACGGGCGACGGAGCGCAGGATGCAATGAAAAAACGTAAAAGCAGGGCGAAGTGACTAAAACTTGGGGCAAATGACCTTTTCCCGGTAGCTGGCGGGTAGTACATAGATCATGCTTAGCTCCCAACCGCCACGGCTGTTGGCTATGGTATTCAGGTCACCGACGGCCAGGTCGTAGCTTACGCCAAACTGGAGTTTTTCGGTCTCCAGCGCTACCGAAACGATCCAGGCATTAAAGCCCGGTGAGTCGCCTGACTGATTGCTGATTTGCCCCCAGATACCAGCCCTAAGAGCAACCTCTTTCCAGCGGCCTTCGGTGTAGCGGACGTTCGTACCGAAAAGCGCTTCATAGGATGGCCCCTGAAGCATGATTCGGGCGGCGGGCAGGAGGCTCATATCTCCTCTCCCCAACGGAACTTCCCCGCCACCATGAATTACAAAGCGTTGGTCTAATACATCAGACTGGCCGGGTAGGGGCGAAACATCTGGCTGCGTCAGGTGAAAGACACCTACGCCAAAGTAAGCTCCCATGCGTTCGCCAAAGCTGCCGAAGTAACCCAGGCCGGCATTGACATCAAGGTAGGTGCCGGCTCCGCGCCCTCCGTATAGCTCACCGGAGGCACGGCTTTGGTCCAGAAATGCTTCCCGGGTGGTATTGTCCACAAAGTATTGTTGAGAAAACCAGAGTTTGTTGAAGTCGAAGCCCCGCTGCCCGACACCAATCTGAGCGCCTCCGGTAAGAAAGTGGGCAACACCTCTTCTGCGGGAGCCGCCAATGTGTTGTTGATAGCTCACGCCGATCAAGCCCTGACTACGGATGAACTCACTACTGCCCGCCTCGTCCCGTTGTAACTGTGCGCCAATACCAAAGAAGTTCCCATTGCCGGCAGGGCGCCTCCATTCGATTCCGGCACCGATGCTTCGATAGCCTTCACTTTCCAGGATACTTCCGTAGAGGGCGCGGTAGTTAGCCGTAAACCTAAGTTCACCGGCCATCATCCCCGTCATGGCAGGATTGGTAAGTTGAGGCGCTGCTGCCATTTGAGCATACCTTGCATCCTGCGTATGCGCCAAAAAAGGCAACAACAGGAACGCAAAAAGTAAAAGTGTAGAGCAATTTTTTTTCAAGGGGATTAGCTTTTGAAGCGATAGAAACGGCAAAAATTAGCGGATCAGTGTGGTTTCACCTGCGAGGGTCTCACGGGATGCATCCTCGTACTCAATAACCATACGGTAAATGTAAACGCCGGCGTTAACGGGCTCGCCCTTATAGGTGCCATCCCAGCCATGTGAATCATCGTTTACTTCAAACTCCCCGTCCTCGAACAACAGGTTACTCCAACGATCGTAAACTGCAAAGCTGACGACGCGGGTACCCGGGCGCCCCTGCACAAAAAGAATATCGTTGGCCGAATCATTGTTGGGGCTGAACCCGGTCGCTACCGCAACCTCTCTGATTTTCCTTACACTGACCCGGATCCGGTCTTCCGCCATACATCCGTTTCCATCCGTAATGACGAGGTCGTAATCAATTTCATACTCCGGTCTGGCGAATGGCTCCCGACAATCCGTACAGGAAAGCGTACCCGGGTAAGCGCCTCTCCAGTCGTAAATCAGCGTATCGATTCCACCGATGATATCTGGCGTCAGCTGAATACTGTCGGCGAAAATAATGGTGGTGTCCTGCCCTAACTCCAAGGAGAATGTCGGGCCATCAACAACCGTGACGGTTGTGCTTATCTGACAGCCGGCGCTGTCTCTCACGAAGGCGACATAATCACCCGCGGGTAAACCAATAAAAGTATTATTCCGGGTAAAGCCCTGGTTTTCGAGCCCGAAGAGGAAGGGTGGCCGGCCACCGGATCCGGTAACGGTGACGGAACCCGTGTTTTCTCCCATACAGAGAACGGGCGTACTGGTGGCTGAAATACCCACCGGAGCAGGCTCGGTAATGGTATAGGTAGTGATGGTCTCACAGGCATTATCGTCCGTAAGACTCAGGGTGTAGGTACCTGCTGCCAGACCCGTGATTTGGTTCTGGTTGCTGCCATTGCTCCAGGCGAACTGATAATTACCCGTGCCGCCCGTGCCGGTTACGGCGATGCGCCCGTCCGTTTCTCCGTTACAGCTTACGTCTGTCTGCATGGCACTGGGGAGCAACTCGGCGGGTTCACTGATAGTAAGTACGGTATCTACCGTACAGCTACCCACGTCCGTAATCCGGAGAGGATACCTGCCAGCAGGCAGATTAGTGATGGTCGGGCTCATACTGGAAGCAGCTTCCGGCCCCCACTGTAGTTGGAAGGCCCCCGCATTGGGGCCGTTAATGTTGGTGATGGCCAGTCCTCCGGTGCTGTTGCCAAAGCAATCTACCCGGTCTTCCGTTGCGGTGAAGGTGATGGGAGGAGGAGCCGCCAGGAAGCGTTCGGCAGTGCCCGTACAGCCTCTCGGTCCGGTAACGGTAACGCTGTACATCTGGTCGCCGGCTACATTAGTGATGACCACTCCGGCTTCATTGGTAGACCACTGGAAGGTGTAATCACTTTCCATCATTCCCGCTCCTCCGGACGGAACGGCCCCCAGCTGACCGTCAGAGCGGTCATTACAACTTGGGGCAGTGGCCAGAATGTTGACCGTTAGCTCTGGCAGGTCCTGGGTGGTGATACTAAAGACCTGCTCACAACCACCTGAGTCAGTAACACTAACGGTGTTATTGCCTGCGGGCAGAGCAGTGGCCGTAGCCGTATTCTCTCCATTACTCCACAGAAAGGTATAGCCGCCACTTCCGCCACTGGGGGCAACCGTTGCCCGGTTGGCGGAGGCCTCAAAACAACCTTGTTCGTCTTGCACAATGGTAGCCGTGATGGGCGTGGCTGGCTGATCGATAAAGACCATCCCGGAAATGGAGCAATTCAGCTGATCGGTTACGGTTACTTCATAGTTGCCCGTCAACAGGCCGGAAATGCTATCCGTCATCGCTCCCGTCTGCCAGCTGTACTGATACCCGCCGTTACCACCACTGGCAATAACTACTGCACGGCCGTCATCTCCATCCCGGCAACTAACGGCATAGTCACGGAATTGCAGTGACAGCACTGCTGGTTCTCCTACCGTCGCCTGGAATGTAGCTGTACACATGTTGGCGTCCGTAACGAGCAGGTTATAAGTACCTGCGGTCAATGCACCGGCATCTTCATCGTTCTGGGCGTTGGGGTCGTCCCAGAGATAAGTGAAAGGACCGGTTCCTCCGTTGGTGGTTACCCGTATTTCACCGGTAGAGCCTCCATTACAGCTGGCATCAATTACTTCATCGAGGGTAACGGAAAGTACATCTGGTTCATCGAGGTTGTAAGTGATTTCTCTTGTACAGCCATTGGCATCTGTAATGGTTACGTCGTATTGGCCTTCCGTTAGCAAGGTCCTGTCCTTATCCCGGTTACCGTCGTTCCATAAATAGGTGTAGGGCCCCGTGGCACCACTTACCGCCTGCAGAATGCTGCCCGTTGCAGTGCCGTTACAAAGAGGCTGAATGAGCTGTTCGGTAACCATAACATCCAGTACATTGAAACTTACATTTACGGTGGCCTGGTCAGTACAGCCATCAGAAGTGGTCACGTCAAGCGTATAGGTGCCGGGAGCCGTTGGGGTTATGGTTGGGTTCGGACAATCCGTACAGGAAAGGGATGCGTTGGCGGGTGTCCAGCGGTAAACCGGCTGGCGGTCATAACGGAGGGAAATGGACCAACTGATGAAACGTCCAATGTCGTTACCGGCGCGGTCCCATCCACTTAGTGTCCAGGTTCCGTTGACGAGGCTGGTGTTAAAAGAGCCCCAGCCACCGCTTTCAATTCTGAAGTCACCAGTGTAAGGGGCAGAGCCGCTGCTGATGGGCGTGGTGGACAGTGGGGTGAAGCAGGTTTGGGTAAGATCTTCCCCGTTGCCTCCACTTTGCTCGATCAGGGTAATGGTTCGCCCGTTAGGTGCCGTAAGTTGTAAGGTCACATCCCGCAGGTTTCCATTGTTTTCCAGATTGACGCATACTGCAAGGATATCCGTAGTGGCGTCATCAATGCGATCCGGGAAATGAGAGCTTATCCGGATTTCCGATTCGTAGGCATTGACGGCGTTGCGGTAGAGGTCATTGCTGAAGGGGGCATCATTGGTGGATTCCCAGGTGATGACGGTGTCTGCGGCCAGGTTACCGGCTACATTGGGTTGAAAGTCTTCGCCGAGGCAAATGGCGGTGTCCATGGTGGTTCTGGCCACCAGTGGGCCGCAGCTAAGGCAGGCAGGGTCGAAGGGCGGTAATACATCCAGGACGAAGGAGGTGTCAAATACACAGCCGTAGTCGTCCGTTGAAATGATCGTGATGGTTTTCGGGCCAGGGTTGGAATTACTCAGTACGATGCTGTCCGGAGAGTAGAAAGCCAGGTCGCTGGTGTTTTTGAAAATCACATTATCGATGGGCACGGTGAAGGTCTCCTGATCAGGATATACACTGTTGGCGAATTCGATGGACCACTCATAGATAGAGCCATTGTCACGGGCAATATTATCCCGGACGTTAAAGGTCCATTCTCCGTTGAGTTCACAGCCTACGAGGGTGTTGAAGCTTTCTTCTGCTGCATAATCAATAGAGGGCATTGTCTGGTCATCGCCAATATTGAAGTCAACAACGGCTTCGGCCATGGTGCGGGGTGCGGAGGCCGTCCAACAATAGGTGGCCGGAGGGTCAGGCGTAGTGGTGTTTTCATTTCCCTGCCCCAGAAGTTGCCGCCGTACGGCGTCGTTGTCGTCAAAGCGGTGGAGGTCCAGGCGGTTTCCGTCGGGGCATTCGATCCAGATGTCGAGGTCACCGAGGTAACTGTGTTCCATGCTGGCACAGATGCGAACCAGGTCCGCTCCGCTGTCCAGGGTCTGTGCTGGGTTAAAGTTGGAGAACAGTAGCGGGCTGGAATACTCCGTTCCTGTCCCGTCAGGAAGCACAGTGAGTTCGGTAAAGGTCTGACTGGTGTTAAAAGAGAATTCCTGTGGGCTGGGGTTGAAGGAAATGGAGCCCGTACTATTTCTTCCAACGGTAAGGGGTAACTCCTGGCCAGCACAAATTGCTGCGGGCAGGTTGGCCGGGTCGTTGAAAATGGGAGGAGGGGAAACCCTCACCCGCTGGCTGATGCGGTTGCCATTACGGCATCCCTGGTCATCTTCAATGATGAGCTGTACTACGTAACCTCCCGGATCTTCAAAAGTGTTGGAGACGTTCTGCCCCATGCCGGTATTCCCGTCCTGAAAGTTCCAGGTGAAGTCTGACCGGGCATCACTCTGAGGGTAGATCACGCCGTTTTCCGGGTAATTACCCTGCCCGCTGAAGTCAATGGTCTCCCCCGGGCAGATGTCAATAAAGCCATCCGGCCCCGGAGCGGGATTCGTGCTGAGTAGTACTGCCTCAATGGGTTGGCAGGCGACTACACAGTTAATGGAGGCTGCCCAGCCATTTCCGATTTCAGTATCATTGTTCTCAAACCTGACGGTGAGGCAGCCGGAAGTATTCCCCGCCGTTGCCTGAACCCTGAACTGGGTGCCATTGGCGTTGGCATCGATCACGTTAAGCACCGCTGCAGCACTGGAGGTTCCATTGTAAATGGTCATCTCGCCCCGGATGTCAAAGCTCTGAAAAACAAGTTCAACGTGAGAGCCGGAGCTACGGTCCGAGCAAATCGTTATCTCATGGCTAACCCCGGGAGCCGCATGGCTGCCGGACGCTCCGCCGGAATCATAAAACAGCCCGTCACAAAGGGTCTGATCTGCCTGGTTAATCCGGATGTTTTGCCCGTTCACTGCCGTCAAAGCAGTACCAAGGAATAACAAAACGAATAGCGTGCGAATGTAAAGTATGGGCATCTGAGGGATGTTATGCTTAAAGATTCCTTGCACCTGCGTCCGCGCCAAAAATGTATAGAAGTAAGCAGAGCGCGAATGAAATAAAGGATTCATGATCTTCGACTGGCCTAAAGGTAACAGCGTGGGTGAAAAGGTAGGAGCGGACGTGCGACAAAACGACATGATCCGTCTATCTTTGGCGCAAAACGAAATAAGCTATGCAAGTATTGGATGGAAAGGCCCTCGCGACGACAATTAAGGGAGAAATGAGGGAAGAAGTGGACCAAATCCGCCTTTCGGGAGGAAATATCCCTCATTTAGCCGCGGTATTGATTGGAGATAACCCCGCCTCTGAAAGCTACGTCCGTAGTAAAGTAAGGAGTTGCGAGGAAGTCGGCTTTCATTCCACGCTCATTCGACGGGGAACGGAAATAACCCAGAGCGAAGTGCTGGAAATCGTTGAGCAACTCAATAATGACCCTGACATTGATGGCTTCATCGTTCAGCTGCCGCTACCTAAGCACATTGATGAAGACGCCGTTAATCTTGCTATCGACCCCCGTAAAGACGTTGATGGGTTTACGCCGGTCAATGTCGGCCGGATGACCCTCGGTTTACCCTCCTTTTTGCCAGCAACGCCTAACGGGATTTTGACCATGCTGGACCGCTACGGCATAGAAACTTCCGGCAAGGAGGTAGTTGTCCTGGGCCGCTCCAATATCGTTGGTACCCCCATGACAATCTTGCTGAGCCGGAAAGGAAGTCCCGGAAACGCGACCGTGACGATGTGTCACAGCAGAACGCAGGACCTGAAGTTTCATACCCGACGGGCTGACATTCTCGTGGCCGCCATCGGCATCCCCGAAATGGTTACGGCTGATATGGTAAAGGACGGGGTCGTGATCGTAGATGTTGGCATCAACCGCGTAGAAGACGATAGCCGTAAACGTGGCTACCGCCTGTGCGGAGACGTGGATTACAAAAGCCTGGAAAGCAAAGCCTCCGCCATGACGCCCGTTCCGGGTGGGGTAGGGCCAATGACGGTAGTATCCTTATTGATGAATACGCTTAAAGCCAGTAAGCGAAAGTAGGGAGTAAGCCGGGGCTTCAACCGCCTGCATTTCACAAGCTTGCGATAACACTAACCCAGGGAGTTGGATTCACAGAATACATCCGAAAACACACACCCTACTTCCTGAACTCCCGAATATCTTCATAGACCGCCTTCACCTGCGGACAATCCACCATTATATCCATGTACCGCCTTGTTGGCTCGGCCAGCAGGCGGCCAAGTGGAGGCATAACGGCAAAACTGGAATCCCGCCCTAAGTGCTCATTGATGAGGTGGTTGAGGCTGTCCCGGCGGCGATCAAGGTCCGTTAGTTTGAGTTCTCCGCCCAGGGCGGAGAATACATCTCCCTTCCGAAGCCGGAAGGGCAGGTTTACGGTATGATACTGATCAATAAGCCCGAGGTTACGAACGGTTTCACCGCGCAGATAATCATCCCAGCTAATGGGGACGCCCGTCAGCCCCGTGTTAACGGCGACTCCGGAATTGGCGCTGAGTTCTGATTTGTAGGGGTAGCGGTTCATTTTGTCCAAATCATCAATGAAGGCATCTCTGGCGTAGCGGGAAGCCGCATTGCGGAGACTGATAACCACCACTCCGCGGTCGAAAAGTTGCCGGTAAACAGTATTGCTGGTGTCCGCTAATTCTCTGCTTTTCAAGGTTCGTAACAAACTGTAGATACTATTGAGACCGGAGTTGTCGGCGCTGCCGGCGTCCAGAAAGTGGCCTTTACCCGTAATTCTGGCGGCGGGGCTGGCGATGGGGAAGCGGTTACTAAGGAAGGTCGCGTCGGGGTAAGAAATCGCCTGTCCCCGGCTATTGCGGTTAAGATCGATGGAGCCCGTCAAGGGGTTTTCTTTCAGGGGGATAACGGTGCCCAGTAAACCGTCTTCGGCTCGTGCGGTATTGATGATGAGCAGGGGGAGGGAAGGGGTGTCAATCCAGGGGGTCCAGAAAGGCTCTTTGCGGACGGAACCATAGTCATGTCCGTCCCCGCCGTCGCCAACGATGTTGAAATACGAGCGGGCCATGCCTTCCATCCGGTCATCCCAGCGGTGAGGCTCGAAGCCCGGCAGGTCTGGCCAGTAGTTAATGGGAAATCGGGTGAGCAGTCCGGTAAAGTCTCCGCTCAGATAATTACCCCGTCCGATTTTTTCGATGTACTCCCGGATCTGGGCTTTGCTTTTGCCCCGTGATTTGAGGTAGTTATACATGGACAAACCAATGGTGCCACCGCTTGCACCGCTCAGGGCAAATACGTGGCCATCGAACTGTCCCTGCTCATCAAGCGCCAGGAGGTTGAGCATCGTCCAGTAGCAGGCTTTGAGGCCGCCGCCGTCGGCGGCGACGAGAATAACCGGCCCTTCGGCCGGCGCAGCCTGCAGGAAATTTGTGACGTAGGTTTCCAGGTCCGGTGCTTCATTGTTGGCGGTGGTTGTCACGTAGCGAATTTCATGATAGGTGTTGCCCAGATAGGCAGTACCTAGCAAAACACCAATGATGGCCAGGCCCCACATCCTGCTGGAGCTGCTCACCATTCCACTGCGAAGGTGTTGCTTAAGTTCTCCGGCTTTTGCTGAGCGATATTTCTGACGCAGGTCCCGAAGCATTAATAAGCGATCGATCAGAATAATGGAAGCAAGCAGGCCATTAATGAGTAAGAGGTAGATATTGAGAGGATTCAGCCAGCTAACAAAGGAGGAGGATACGAAGCCTTCCCAGAATAAGCCCACCAGGAAAAATGCCGTAGCCAGTAAAGCCAACAGGGGATTTGCCATCAGCATGGTTTGCACCGTTAAATGATCGAGCCTGTCCATTACCGCATCTGAGGGGAACCGGTTGGTTGATGTTGGCCGGCCTCCTTCTCCATTGTCTTTCAGGTTGAAGGTGTAGCCCTGGTAAAATGGCCGGTAAACGGCTAACCAGGCGAAGGAGAAAACGGACAAAACCAAAAAGCCCAGAAACCATCGGAAACTGCTATCCCAGCTTGCTCCCGCAAGAATCAGCACCAGAGTGACCACAAAAAGAAGAAAAGCGGCAGCGGTAACACCGAGGCCAAGGAAAAAAGACCATCGTTGCTCAACGAAGAAAACGGTTTCCCTGGTTTTTTGGTAAACTTGCTGTTTCCGGTTTCTGCGGTCTCCTGCCCGGTCCCGTAAGAGGCTGAAAACACTTAATTTACTGGCATCGTCCACTTGGGGAAACTTTCGGATTACTTCATTTTCGGGTAGCTGGCTCAGGTTAGTGATCCGCAACGAAAAAATGATGTACAAGAGTGTTAATAGAGCCGTAAGGAGAACCAGGTAGGAAGACCAGGCCGGAGCCTCCGTCTGATTGCCAAAATAAATGTCTCCACAGATACCGACCAGAAGCAGAATATACATCAGACCCAGGAAGGCCCGGAACCGATGAAAGGAAGAAGGAGGGTAGGCGATGATTCCTGTTGCCTTCGGCATAAATTCTTTTGGTGGGGACTTTTCATCCAGTCGGTCAAGTTGGGGGAACAAGCGTTTGTGGAAAAAGGCCCAGCCCATTAGGCCAGGAGATTGACGGTACTTTTTGTTATCATCATGCAGGCGGTCGAGAATATCCCAGGTTTTAAACCGGTTAGAGAACTGCTGATCCGTAAAAATCAGATAGTTCGGAGAGAACCAGATGATAACCAGAGAAGCCGGGAAAAAGAATAAAGAGAAGAGCAGAAAATTGCCTGGGGAATTAACCAATTCGATGAATAGGGAGTCGAACTGGTCCATTTTCGTGAATACGAACCCAACGATGGCGATGGCAAGAATGGCGGGGTAGAAGTACCTCAGATAACGCCCCAGAAAAAGGCCAATGGGCTTGCCAAAGTCTTGTAAGAACAGTTGGAGAACGGACCCAATGCCGATAAAAACACCGAACAAGCGGCTTAGAATGGCAAGAAAGTAAACGATCCGGAAGTCTGTGCTCTCGAGTGGCAACTCCGGCTGACTGAGCCGCCGGTCAAAGTAAAAGAACAGCAAGACATTGCTGACCATCATCAGGATATACAAGATCGTAACGATCCGAAGTGCGGTTTGCTGATGAGGCGGTTGCCGGAGGCTGAAGTACCGGGTCTGTAAGTCCGGATCATCCGGTGCGGGCTCCAGATAACTGCCCAGGCACAGCCGATAGGTTAGCCACAGAAAGGACGTCAGGACAATGACAAAGGCCAGGCTAAGCACAAAAGAAAGGTTACCCCGGCTACCGATCACGGGAATGGCCCAGGTAGAGTGTTCGTTCAGCAGGTCGAGGTAAGAGTTTATCAGTGGAGAAACACTGGGCGGGTTACTGATGAAAAAAAGCAGAAGCGTGGCCAAAAGGAGCAGGAAAAAAATAATGGCCAGTTTTCCCGCCCCGTCCGGAAACCACCAGCGAACCATTCGGGGGGTAGGACTGACGATTTTGCGCGCCTTAACGCGCTTTTTGGCTGCTTTTTTGTCCTCCTTTATCTCCGAAGGATAGGCCTGATACGTTTGTATGGGGGTGTTCTTCTGCATATAATGGGTGGTCAAGAAGTAGTAATCTAGGGTAAATCTCGCAGTATCTCTTACCATCAGGGCGCGGACGCAGGTGCAAGGGGGACATTTAAGAGCAAGGAAGACGCCCCTCTGGTCTCTTAATGGTTGCTGCCAGACTTCCGTTACTTCCCCGGCGTTCTTTGCGGAACGGCTTCATTAATTACCTTTACTTTTATGAGACAATTTCTGCTCTTTTCCATCTTTTCTCTTCTAATGACTTTCTCGTCCTGCGGTGAAAAAGATAGTCAGCTGGATAGGCCGTCTGACCCTTATGCCGTAGCAAGTACAGAGGGGGATGCGCTCAATGTCATTGTTGAAATTCCGGCAGGAACTAACCAGAAAATTGAGTTCGCGCAAAAAACCGGTTTTGCCAGCGATACCCTTAATGGAGGGAGAGCACGGGTCATTAATTTCTTGCCCTACCCCGGTAATTACGGCTTCGTGCCGTCTACACTGATGGACCGTGCCCGCGGGGGAGACGGAGATCCTCTGGATGTTCTCGTCCTCAGCGAAAGTTTGGAAACCGGCACTAAAATTGCAGCCAAACCCATTGCGGCGCTTTTGCTAAGAGATCGCGGTGAGATTGATACAAAAATCATTGCGGTGCCGGCAGATTCTTCGTTGCGGGTTTTTGATGTCGATAACTTTCTGGACCTGGCCCTGGAAAACGATGCTGCCCGCTCTATCATTGAGACCTGGTTCCTTAATTATAAAGGCCCCAAACAAGTTGAGTTGATTCGTTGGGAAGATGAGTCCTACGCCTGGAGAGAGGTTAGAAAATGGAAGACTGATTAGTGGCCGTAAGGCAAATTGCCTGCTTGCACCGGGGATGTTGGCATACCATATTCTAAATGAATTGCGTTAAAAAGGTCGTTAAAACCACCTTTTTCTAATCCATAATCGCAAAAAGTTGTTAAATAATTAGCTGTTTAGGCAAAAAGATGATGCTTCTTGGGGTGCTAACGGTACCTACTCCCTTATTTTGCGTCTAAGTAGTTAGAATACGTCAGTATTTTCCCACTGGCTTTTTGTATCTTAAAGTAATCCCTACAGATGAAACATCTACTCATTGTACTTGCATTATGTGCCTTCACCGATCTGTCTGCTCAAACTTTTGAGTGGAATAGCAAGTCTCCATCTTCTCCTCACCCTAATGAGGTACAGCCGGCGCAGACCAATCTGGCGGCCTATGAAAAAGCTTATAACGAACGGCAAAGCGGAATGGCGGGCATTTATAATCCGAATCTCAACGGAAGCAGCACCGTTTACGGCGAAACCTATAAGTCAACGGAGCTTACGGCAAGCCATACCATTCTCCCTTTGGGAACGCTAATCCGTTTGGTTAACCTTGACAATAACCGCAACGTTACTGTACGGGTTAATGATCGCGGTCAGGAATGTCCGGATTGTTTGGTGATGTTAAGCCAGGCAGCGGCCGATCAACTTGGTATTAATTACCGGGGCAGAGTTAGCGTTGAGAGAGTAGGTTTTAGCAATTGGAACCCGGCTCCGCCCCTCACGGCTGCTCCGGCACCGGTTGCTTATGGCAACCCTGCACCGGTTACAACCTACCGCAATACGCCCGCTACGGGTGGTCAGCCCGGCGTGGTTCGCCCGGTAACGATTGAAGGTGAAGCCTACGGCTGGCAGTCAAAGGGGAATGATCACCGCCCTGCATCCTACGGGACGCCTCAGCCAGCGGCGTACGGTCAGGCTAGTCAAAATCCACAGACCTACTCCCGTCCGGCAACTTATGGAACTCCGGCACCCAGCAGCGGCAATTACGCCGTTATGTCTGCACCTCAGACTAACAGTGGGTCAGTAATGTCTCGGGAAGTTTACCCCGCAGCTACTGCTACTCAGCCTAATATCACTTACAGCCGCCGTCCAACGACAGTTGTCCCGCAACCTGCTGCTGTTACGACAACTCCCAGTGTACAAACAACGGTACAGCCTCAGGTATACCAGTCTACACCTCAGGCCTATGGTGCAACGCCACAGCCTGCGACTGTTGCCCAGGTAGCTCCACCACCTTCTACGGTGGTTCGCTATCAGGAGAATCGTACGGTTCAGGCTCCACCAACCTACAATACACCTGCTCCTGTCGCCTATGGAAATAACACTACGGCGCGTGGGGTAAGTCAACCCGCGGCCTCCATGCCGGCCCCAGCCACTTCACCTAGCGGCTATGCGGTGCAGCTCGGCGCCTACAACAACGAACTGTACGCTAAAAACCGGGTTAATCAGCTGAAGCAAGCCGGCATTTCAAATGTCTTTTACCTCAGCGCAAGAAAAAATGATGGCCAAATCATCAACCGTGTGTATGCAGGCACTTTCGGTAGTATGGCAGATGCACAAGCAGCGGCCAACAACATTCGGGCGGGGCACCAAATAGCTGGTATTGTAACCAGCCTCTAATCAGGATAAACGATTTCCTTCTCTGAAACGCGGAGGCACCAGGCTGGTGCCTCCGCGTTTTTCGTTTATGGAGTGAGGAAATCCCTTTTCAAGGTTGCAAAACGGAATTAGAGTGTGGATAAATGAGCTTTTTTGAAAATAAAATTGCTAAATCTCAAACTATCTCCATTTTTTATTAGTTATTCATGCAGCCAATTTTTTGGCTTGCTTTGTGAGGTCATCGGACATCTGTACGTCCGCTGTCTGAATTGACAGAATTATTTGGGATTATAAGAGTTTTAAAGTACGCTACATTATGAACCAGTTACGAACGCATCTGCATCCCGCAGTACTGCTATTCATCATCAGTATATTCATCTTTTTAGCTTTTGGTTGTAGTCCTAAAGCTCCTGAAGTAAGAAGTGTACTGGTATTTTCCAAGACTGCAGGATTCAGGCACGCTTCTATTGAGCAGGGAAAAGAGATGTTTCTTCGTTTGGGTAAAGAAAAGGGCTTTCAGGTCGATACGACTGAGGACGCTTCCGTATTTACGCAGGATCAGCTTTCTAAGTACAATCTTATTGTTTTTCTAAGCACTACGGGAGATATTCTAAACCCAGCTCAGGAGATAGAAATGAAGCGCTTCATGCAAGCTGGTGGAAACTGGTTGGGCATCCATGCGGCAGCTGATACTGAATATGGCTGGCCATGGTACAATGAACTGGCGGGTGCCTGGTTTCTTAGCCACCCTAAGCATCAGGATGCAACCGTACTGGTCTTAGAAGACAACCACCCTTCAACGGCTCACCTGAATAAGGAATGGAAGCGATTTGATGAATGGTACAACTATAAAAATATTCAGGAAGGCATTACCCCGGTATTACGGGTTGATGAAAACTCTTATGAGGGGGGAGAGAACGGAGACTATCATCCCATTGCCTGGTACCGCGAATTTGAGAACGGAAGAACCTTCTACACCGGTCTTGGGCACACGCCGGAAAGTTATACGGACCCGGACTTTATCGCTCACATATGGGGAGGGATGGAATATGCCTGGGGAGATAATCACCCGGTGGATTATGCCGGAGTAAAGGCCACGCCAGAAGAAAATCGCTTTCAGGTGGAAGAACTCGTCATGGGCATGAATGAACCCATGGAGTTGGAGCTATTGCCTGACGGCCGGCCGATTTGGATTGAGCGTACGGGAGCGGTAAAGGTCTATGACCCTGACTTCGAAGCGGAGGCTGAAATCGCTAATTTTGACGTCTGGACTGAATTCGAAGACGGAATGCTGGGTATCGCCCTGGACCCCGACTTTGAAGCGAATGAATGGTTTTACCTTTACTATAGCCCAAATATTGAAGAAAGTGTAAATCGCCTGAGTCGGTTTAAGTTGTCAGGGAACAGTATTGATAAAGAAAGTGAACAGATAATTCTTGATGTACCTACGGACCGGAATAAATGTTGTCACTCCGGAGGAAGTATCGAATTCGGCGGCACGGGTTTACTCCACCTATCCATTGGTGACAATACCAATCCATTTGAATCAGACGGCTTCGCCCCCATTGATGATAGCCGGGACGAACCTAATTTTGATGCTCGCCGGTCTTCTTCAAACACAATGGACCTGCGGGGAGGGATTATCCGAATCAAAGTAGAAGAGGACGGTAGCTACACCATTCCGGAGGGTAATTTGTTTTCTGACCCAGAGCAAGGCCGTCCCGAGATTTATGCCATGGGTATGCGTAATCCTTTCCGTATTCACGTTGATCAGCGTAATGGCAACGTTTACTGGGGAGATGTGGGGCCGGATGCAGGAAAAGATAGCCTGGGAATGGGACCCAGAGGACATGACGAAGTCAATGTCGCCCGGGAAGCAGGCTACTTCGGGTGGCCACTTTTTATTGGTGACAATAAACCGTACCATCAAAGGGATTTTAAAGCAGGAACTACCGGTGAGGCCTTCAATCCGGCGGAACCTGTTAATGATAGCAAGCTCAATACCGGAGCTCGTATACTTCCACCGGCACAACCAGCCATGATCTACTACCCCTATGCCGTTAGCGAGGAGTTTCCCCAGTTAGGCACCGGTGGCCGAAACGCCATGGCTGGTCCTGTCTTTTATCGTGATGACTACGAGGATAGTGATCATCGCTTTCCGGAATACTATTCCGGCAAGTTCTTTTTCTATGACTGGATGAGGGATTATATCATGGCCGCTGAGTTAGATGAAACGGGCTATGTAACGGAGTTCGAGCCTTTCCTCCCTTCTCAAAAACTACTTCACCCAATGGACATGTTGTTTGGGCCGGAGGGGGATCTCTACGTTATTGAATACGGTAACAAGTGGTTTAGTATCAATCCGGATGCCCGCTTGCTGAGAATTCGTTACAATTCTGGTAACCGGCCGCCAGTTCCTGAACTGGAAATGGTTCACACCATTGGCGGAGCTCCTTTTCATCTTGTGGCTGATGCTTCCGGTAGCATTGATTATGATGGAGATGAGATGAGCTTTAGCTGGATGCTGAACGACGAGGTTATAGGAAAAGAGAAAGAACTTGACTATGTCACCGACGAAAAAGGAGAGCATACGCTTACTCTTGTAGTAGAGGATAGTGAAGGGAATAGGAGTAGCAAAGAGACCACCGTACTGGTAGGAAACAATCTTCCTGAGGTAGCTTTAGAGTTTTCGGGGAACCGTTCTTTTTTCTTTGGTGGAGATCAATTGGAATATCAGGTTAAAGTCACTGATGCTGAAGACGGTGAGATTGACCCTCAGGCCATTACCGTTAGTCTGGATTATTTAGAGGGCGAAGACCTCGTAGAGATTGAGCGCGGCCACCAGGTGGCCGGTAAAGGAACCGACTTCGCCATCGGCAAGGCTCTGATCGACGGACAAGACTGTGCTGGATGCCACGCCGTAAACGAAAAAAGTATTGGCCCCAGCTATCAGCAGATTGCCGATAAATACCGGAAACAAGCTGATGCTACAGACTACCTGGCCGGTAAAATTGTTGCCGGAGGTGGTGGTGTATGGGGAGAGCAGGCGATGAGCGCTCATCCCGATTTACCCAGGGCGGATGCTAAGCGTATGGCTGATTACATTCTTAGCCTTTCCGGCCCTCCACCCGGCAAAAAGAGCCGGCCTTCCAGTGGGAAACTTGTGCTCGACCAACACAAAGCGGGTATTCCCGGCAGGTATTACCTGCAAGCAAGTTATACCGATAAGGGGGCAGGAGATGGTCTGCCAAGGTTAACTACCAAGGAAGTCGTCATGCTAAGACCCGCAAAATTTGGCGCTCATGCCTTTTCGCAAGGCAACAAGGTAATGGCTTACCACTTAGACGGGAAAGACAACCCGATGGGAGATGAGGAAATGGACGTGCTCGTTGCCAGTGGTGGCGGATGGGCAAGCTATGGTAAACTTGACTTAACGGGGATTTCTGCCGTAAAGCTGGAAGTTGCCCTGGTGCCTAACATTACCTCCGGAGGTACGGTTGAGATTCGGGCGGGCCATCCTTCAACCGGAAAAGTAATTGGAATGGCTACCATCAAGCAAAAGCTCTCTACTTACGGAGTCAATGACCTGATTGTGTCATTGGAAGAAAAACAAGATGGCGAAGAGGAGCTTTTCTTCCGGTTTAAAGCTGATAGTGACGCCGCAGAAGCAGTGCTGGGCGCAGTATTATCAATGGAGTTTATGCGAGAGCAAACCAGTAGATAATTGATGTAGTGGGCAACTTTTGAAGCCCTTTAGAGGTTAATTATAGGTAATTCCAATGTTAATTGAATGTAAAGTCGTGTCTTTGCATTCAATTCCTAGCGGGCAGTATCCTTCTTTAAGGTAGGTGACCCTCTCCTGGCAGCTGGTAAAAAGCTGCGTAGAGGCCAGGTTCGTTAGTGGCAATTGAAGATTTTATCAACAAAAATTAACCATCATGGCTACCCTGATCTATAAAGAAAAGCAACGCTACAATGACAAGATGACTTTGTCACTTCTCATTATTGGTACCATTGCAGCAGTATATGGACTCGTGTCTACGGTGTTCAATAACATGGAGGCTGGTAAGGCTATAGCTTATACGCTTATTGCACTTTCACTGGGAGGAATCCTCTGGTTCTTGCGCCGTCTGCAGCTCAAAGTTGTTGTCAACGACAAGAAAATCAAGTATAAACTAGCGCCTTTGCACGATAGCTCCCGAAAGATTTCCTGGGAAAACGTCGAGTCCTGCAAAATTGTAAAAACGCCTCTGCTGGCTCCGAACCACGGTAGCAAGCACCACTTTGGTGGGGAAAAGCGGTTGACTTTTTACGGTCGTAACGGATTGTCAATCCGCACCAAAGACGGCCAGAATTTTTTTATTGGCGTTAAGGATGTTGATAGCCTGAGATCGGCTTTGAAAGGACATGAACTATTGCTGGAGAAAGCCTGAAATTAAGTTCTGTTTATAAAGGCTCAGGAAGGCCGACATTGGTAGATACTGGTGTTTGTCTGACAACTTACACGGGTAAAGGCGGAATCAGTTTACAAGCAGTAACCTTTAGTGGTGTTCAGGGGAGACAAACAATGTCTCCCTTGCTGCTAAAAAAATTGCCTGCACCTGCGTCCGCGCCCATAATGACGGGGATTTAGGACTTAAATACATTTGATAGAGGGGGAAGTCTGGTGACCTTGGGCTGGGGAAACGTCCAAAGGCTGGTTGACATACAATAAACGACCCACCGTTTACCTTTACTTTTCCAGACAAGTCAAATTATGCTACGATCATTCGTTGCGGTCCTGATGATCGCTTTCTCTGCCAGCCTGAGTGCTCAGAAGTTTTCCGCCATCTACAAACCATCCGATGCTGACATCCGGCAGGTGACCATCGCCGGATGGGAATCTTTTCTTAGTGAGCATCAGCGGCAAAACGCTGCTGGTTACCGTCTTACCGATCTGGAGACCTATAAGCAGGGAGGAGACGAAAGAAAGTATGTGGGGATCTACTCTGAAAGCCCGTTGGAAGATCATGTCGAGAAAGCCAGCAGCTGGGCGGGGTTTATTAAGCTCAAACGGGCGAAGGTGAAAGAGGGCTATACAATGATTGACGTTGCTGCCGTCGTGCTGAACGAGAGTGATTACGATTTCTACGGGGTTTGGGTTAAGGAGGCTAACCCAACGATCCATAAGGTATGGTTACTGGACAGCCGGGAGACCATCCTCAAACGGACTCGTGCGATGGCTAAAGACCGTTTCAAGATTAAGCGGGTCTTTGTACTTAACATCCCCAACGGCGAGCCTTCCTTTGTCGTCCTTTATCATTTCTCTCCGGTGAACAGATTCAACTTCCTCTATTTCGCCAATACTCTGGAAGAATTCACGGAGGAATATCAGGAACGAAAGAAGAGTAAGGTTGAACTCATCGATTTTGACCGTTTCCGGGAGGGTAATAAGACCCAGTATGTTGCTGTATTCCAGGATGGAGAGTACGATAGTGCGTTCTTATCCGGTAAGTCCATTGAAGAAATAACGGCAGAAGCCAAAAAACTAACGGATTCACGCGGACTGAAGCTGGTCAACCTGAGTGTTGATTAGGTAACGCGAACCATAAGCTGCAACCAGCCCCTCCTTTGGCAAAGCTAAAGGAGGGGCTTTCATATTTGTACGGAAGCTTAAATTATACTGTACGAACACCGCAAACGAGTCCTAAGCCTACAACTCGTTTTTCAATAGGATCTGGCCGGTAAGGTAAGTAACGGCATGGCCCGTTAACCGTACTTTTTTACCCCTTACTTCGCAGAGGAGGTCACCTCCTCGTTTAGACACCTGCCGGGCGGTCAGCTTTTTCTTTCCAAGTTTTTTCGCCCACAATGGGGTAAGTACGGTATGCGCCGATCCGGTAACCGGATCTTCATCGATGCCGTAGTAGGGGAAAAAACCACGGGAAACAAAGTCATACTTTTTGCCAGGAGCCGTAACGAGGAGGCCGCGATACTTTTTCATTCCCGCCAGTAACGGAAGGTTTGGTTTCAGGTTTTCTACCTGTTTACGGTTTTTAAGGACGACGACCAGGTCATCAGTCCCAAGATGAACCTCTAAAGGCTTGATCCCTCCCAGCACACTTCTTAAGCCCTTTGGAGATTTTATCTTCTGGGGCGTATCAAGGGGGAAGTCCATACTGTAGCTTCCGTTCTTATTTGGTCTGACGGTGATGGTGCCCGCTTCTTCCGTTCTAAAAAGCATTTTTTCGGGCTTGGCTTCACTCGATTGGTAGAGAATATGAGCAGAGGCAAGAGTGGCATGGCCGCACAGCCTGACTTCCATCGCGGGTGTGAACCAACGGATGTGAAATTTGCCGGCGCCCCGGACGGTCACAAAAGCCGTTTCGGATAAATTATTCTCTGAGGCGATGTTTTGCATCAGTTCATCCGGTGGAAATACCGGGACAGGAACTACTGCTGCTGGGTTGCCGCCGAATGTGTCCTTGGAAAAAGCGTCTACCTGGTAAAGTGGAAGTTGGCGCATCTGTCTAATTTTCAATGAGTTTGCAATATTTTTAGTGGCCGTTGATTGTGTTAGCCTAAGAAAATGTGGTGTTTTTTTATTCAGGGGTGTGACTAATAGCATGTTGACACGTCCGAAACGCAAATAGTTTGATTTTAAAGGCGATAATCCTACTCAAGCTGCTATTTATACATGCACATTTATCTACAAAGCAATGAATTATATGAACCAGTCTCCCGATCACCTTTTTTTGAGGGAGGGAACTACCTACATAAAGATTCCTCTGTCTGAAATTCAATTCATCGAGGCAGATGGGAATTACGCCTACCTTCAAACGAAGTCAAAGCGATTTGCGATTAAGCGCTCCCTTGCTGCCATTAGTGAAGAATTAGCTGCTCCGGAGTTTGTACGGGCAAGTCGCGGTATTCTGGTCAATTTTGATCAGGTTGACCGTGTCAGCTTCGCGACAGGAACCATTGCTATCGGTGAGCGCGAACTGAAGATGGGAAAAGCCTATCATGGCGAAATCAAGAGCCGGATGCCCCGACTCTAGCGAAGATATCATAGTGTCTCAATATTGAATTGTAAAATTTTTAAGCGAATTAACCTGCTTCATAGCCAGGATGCCATTGTGTATCCTGGCGCTTTTTTTTTGCGAAAGCGATTCTTTTCCGGAAAGATAAACCTTTGACCCCTGCTCGTGCATTTCCATAATGTGAAGTTTATAGTATACGACATTGAAGCCACCTGCTGGGAGGGGCGTCCTCCGGGAATGGTGCAGGAAACCTTAGAAATCGGGGCTTGCGCCATGGACCGTTACGGAAATATTGAAGGGCATTTCAGTCGGCTGATTAAGCCAGTGATCCAC
Source organism: Neolewinella agarilytica (assembly GCF_900110645.1). GTDB lineage: Bacteria > Bacteroidota > Bacteroidia > Chitinophagales > Saprospiraceae > Neolewinella > Neolewinella agarilytica. The sequence continues at coordinate 105,508 of NZ_FOFB01000007.1, read as the reverse complement.
CCCAAGATGAGTCACTTCTGTCAGCGTCTCTTAAAGATAGATCAGCGCGAGGTCAACCGGGCCAGAGACTTTAAGCGGGTCATACAGGAATTTCAGGATTGGGTAGGGGTAGATGAGAACGAATACCTGCTGGCCTCCTGGGGAGACTTTGATCGGGAGCAGCTGATGGCTGATTGCCGCTTACACCGACTGGAAGATTACTGGCTGGACGAACACATCGATCTGAAAAAGCAGTACCAGGAGATCAAAAACCTTCCCAAAAAGCGAGGGCTGAAGTCAGCCGTCAAGCACGAAGGCTATCAATGGGAAGGAGAGCAGCACCGGGCTCTGGTGGACGCCCAAAACACGGCTAAGATCTTTCGGGGGATGATCGATATGTGGCGATTCTGAGTTGCGTATCTTTGCGCTCCGATCCCGATTATGCAGTGTAAACGATCCATATCAATATCCTCTCTGTTGTTCTTACTACTGGCTTTCACTGCTTGTGAAAGGGGCGTTGCTCACTTAGAGGAGGACTGCCAGCTGACAGAAGACGCTGCCTTCAGCCTGATGAGTTGTGACCCCGCCACGGGGATGGATTTTCGTAATGACCTCCACTATACCGATCAACTTAACCCCTATACTTACCGCAATTTCTACAACGGTGGCGGAGTTGGTATTGCAGACTTTAACGGAGATGGCTTACCGGACATATTTCTAAGTGGAAACTTAGTAGATAATAAGCTGTACCTCAATCGGGGAGACTGGCATTTTGAAGATGTTACCGCAGCGGCGGGTGTTGCCTGCCCGGACAGCTGGTCTACCGGAGTTGCTATCGTTGATATTGATGCTGACGGTGATCAGGACATCTACGTTTGTAAGGCCGGCCCGCCAGCAGGGGAGAAAATTGCGGGAATGACGGGGGTTCGCCATAACGAACTATTCCTGAATAATGGAGATGCTACCTTCCGCGAAGCCTCCGCCGAATACGGCCTGGATATTGTCGGACTCTCCATCCACGCAGCTTTCTTTGATTATGATCAGGATGGCGATCTGGACGCCTATCTGCTCAACAACTCCACACGGTCTACTACGGGCTATGACCTGAAAAAGGGACTGCGGGAAACAGCGGACCCCGAGGGAGGGAACAAGTTGCTTAAAAACTTAGCCAGCGAGAATGGCAAGGGCTTTTCCGACGTCACCCAACAAGCCAATATCTATTCCTCCGCCATTGGCTTCGGGCTGGGGGTAACGGTCGGAGATGTGAACGAAGACGGCCTGCCGGACCTTTTCGTCAGCAACGATTTTTTTGAGCGGGACTACCTCTATTTCAATAACGGAGACGGAACTTTTCGCGAAGATTTGCCCGCCTACTTGCCGGAAATAAGCCAGGGAAGTATGGGCGCTGACTTTGCGGATCTTGACAACGATGGCCTGCCGGAACTCTTTGTTACCGAGATGCTGCCCCGTCAGGAATACCGCCGTAAAACAACGGCGGCCTTCAACGGCTGGAACCGGTACCAGCTGTTTCGCGATCAGGGCTACCACCAGCAATTCAGCCGTAACGTGCTGCAACATAACCGGGGAGACGGACGCTTTAGCGAGCTAAGCCGGATGGCTGGCGTGGCCGCTACGGACTGGAGTTGGGGAGCCCTGTTGTTCGATATGGATAATGATGGACTGCGCGACATCTTTGTGGCCAATGGAAACGGTAAAGACCTGCTCGATCAGGATTACATCAACTTCAACGCTAATCCGGAAGCCATCCGCAAAGCCATCTTCGAGGAAGGAAAGAGCATCACGGATGTTATTGATAAAATACCGGCCCAGCCGCTGGTGAATGGGGTGTTCCGGGCGGATGGGGAACTGGCGTTCACGGAGGTCGCAGCAGCCTGGGGGCTGGATCAGGAGACGTTTAGCAACGGCGCCGCTTACGGCGACCTGGACAACGACGGCGACCTCGATCTGGTGGTCAATAACATTGACGGCCGGGTGGGGGTGTACCGCAACAACACACTGCTGCCGGGGCGCACCTTGCACCTGCGTCCGCGCCCTTCCCCGAACACGGACGCTATCGGGGCCAAGGTGTACGCCTATGTGGGCCAAAGAGTTACCTACACCGAACTGCAGCCGATGCGCGGCTTCCAGAGTACGGTTGATAAGCGCATTCACGTAGCCGGCGAACCGGACTCAATACTTGTTCGCTGGCCGGAAGGCGCCTGGGAAACGTTCCGGGAACTGCCCGGGACTCCGGTACTTCAACTAGCGCAAGGCAAAGGTCTGGCGCGCACGCAGGATGCAGTGAAAGTTGACAAAAGCAGGGTAGGGGACCTGCCCAATATTCGGGTTTTGCAAAAGGAGATGCCCGGCTCCCGTCATGTGGAGGACCGGGCCACGGAGTTTGACCGCGATCCCCTGCTCCTGCTCGGGCTCAACAACGAAGGCCCGGCACTGGCCTATGGTGCTGCCTTCTCCGACTGTAAAAGCTGCTACGGCTACCTCGGCGGTGCTGCCGGCCAGTCTGGCCAAATGATCATTGCCGGTAAGGCGAGCCTTAAAGCCGCCGACCTTTTTGCCGAAGATGCTGCCGGTGAAAACGTCGACGCCGTCTGGTTTGACGTTAACGGCGATAATATGGACGATCTCTATGTCGTCAATGGAAGTCATCAATTCGCCAACGGCTCCACTGCCCTGATTGATAAGCTCTACATTACCCGGAGCAATGGCACCCTGAAGCGCTCCAGCCAGATCCTGCCCGTCAGCAACAAATTTGTCTCCGGCTCCTGTGCCCGTCCCTACGACGTGGACGGCGACGGTGACCTGGATCTCTTCGTCGGCGCCCGCCTCCGGCCCGGCACTTACGGTGTTCCCGCGGATTCTTACCTGCTACTCAATGATGGCAAGGGGAATTTCTCCGACGCTAAACTCCCGGGCCTCCAAAAACTCGGCATGGTCACTGACGCCGCCTGGGCGGAGATGGACCTCGATAAAGAGCCGGAACTCGTCGTCAGCCTAGACTGTGGCCCGATTGTTATTCTCCACTTTAGTGATGGTCGCATCGAAGAAAAAGAAGTTATACCCAATAGCGGCGGTATCTGGCATACCCTTTCGCTGGGGGATATGAACGGTGATGGCTCGACGGACATTGTCGCTGGAAACCACGGCCTCAATACCAGCTTTCGTGCCTCCGAGACTGCCCCGCTGGAACTCCACGTCAACGACTTCGACCGCAATGGCCGGGCTGACCAGCTACTGGTCATGTACGACGAAACCGGAAAGCGTTATCCCCTGACCCTCCGCGACGACCTGGTGAAAACCATGCCCGCCCTGCGCAAGGGATTGCCCACTTATGCTGACTATGCAAGTAAGCGCTTCGACGAACTCTTCCCCGCAGCCCTACGCGATAAATCGGTCGTCTCCCAAATCCATGAGCTGGCCTCCGTTGTTTTTCTCAACGGCGGTAAAGACGGGTATGAGAAACAGCCGCTACCGCGCGAAGCGCAGTTAGCTCCCGTTTACGCCATTGCTACAAGTGACCTCGATGGAGATGGTGACCTGGACCTCATTATTGGAGGGAATCAAACCGTCGCTAAGCCCGAAATCGGCATCAATGCCGCCAGCTTTGGATCCATCCTGCTCAACGATGGTAAAGGCGCATTCATCGCTCTGGGCCCGAAAGAAACCGGCATGGTCCTGGAAGGGGATATTCGACAGATTAAATCAACGGGTAATCGGTCCTTCACCGTGGCCCGCTCCAACGGAACCTTAATTCAACTGCAAATCGAACGATGAGAAAACTGATTTTCCTTTTCGCGCTGCTGGGTGGATTGACCCTCACCAGCTGTATTAACGATGCTGACCTGCCCCCGCTGGAACGCTACGAGAAAGCGCACGCCCGTGGCGTAGCCAGCAAGCAGAAGACCAACGACTTTTTCCTCGGCCTTGAGCTGGGGATTGCTAAGCGGGAATATTACGACCGATGCACGGTTCTGAATAAGAACCAACAGATTACGATGGCTGGAGGTGGTAATGCCGTTGATCATCAACTGCCTGATGAACTCGACCGGCCGGCAACAATGACTTTCGCTCCGGACTTCGGCGACAGCTACACCGTTGAAGCTATGGATGTCCTCTTCTCCTACGTAGACTGGTCTCCATGGAATAAAAATGCTCACAGTGATAAGCTCCTCAAAGACGTGGCGGAGTGGATGGACGAACAATACGGAGGGGAATGGATCGTAGTACCCCACGAAGTACTGGGGAGCATCGTTACCCAGGTAAACAATAACCGGGCTATTGCCATCTGGATGAAAGACAGCCAGATCGTGCAGGCCCGATTTACAGATTTAAGCGTACTCCCCGAGGAAAAACTGGGGCAAAAAATCAGGTAGAACATGATGCATCAGATATCCCGTATACTATGGTGGCCAACGCTGCTGCTACTGTTTTTTGCGTCTGCCTGTGAGCAGGACGTTAGGACGGATGGAGAAACCATTCCTCCCTACGATGGCAGCACTCTCTTTGAGCGCATCCGTCCATCGGATTCCGGGATCGATTTCGCTAACCTGCTGGAATACGACGAAGATTTCAATATCTACAAATACCGGAACTACTACAACGGAGGCGGTGTTGCGCTCGGCGATATCAACAACGATGGTTTAACGGATATCTACCTGAGTGGAAACCGGGTCGATAATCGCCTGTACCTGAATAAAGGTGACTTTCGCTTTGAGGACATTACCGAAACGGCCGGCGTAGCCGGCCAGGCTGCCTGGAGTACGGGCGTAACGATGGTCGACATCAATGCCGACGGATTTCTGGATATCTACCTCTGTAACTCCGGAGACATCGCCGGAGACAACCGCCGCAACGAGCTCTACATCAATAATCTGGATGGAACCTTCCGGGAAGCGGCCGAAGAATTCGGCCTGGCCAACGAAGGCCTGAGCACCCACGCGGTCTTTTTTGATTATGACCGGGACGGCGACCTGGACTGCTACCTGCTTAACAATAGCTACCAGGCCATCGGTTCCTTTAACCTGGAACGCAACGAACGCCCGAAGCGGGACGAGAAAGGCGGAGATGTGCTCTACCGGAACGACGATGGTAAATTCGTCGATGTCTCCGAAGCCGCTGGCATCTACGGCTCCATCATCGGCTTCGGGCTTGGGGTTACGGTTGGCGACGTTGACCGGGATGGATGGCCGGACATCTACGTCTCCAACGACTTTTTCGAGCGGGACTACCTGTACATGAATAACCACGATGGTACCTTTCGGGAGACGCTTACGTCGTCCATGAAATCCATCAGCGCCGCCAGTATGGGCGCAGACATGGCTGACCTGAACAATGATGGCTTCGGGGAAATCTTCGTCACGGAGATGCTGCCAGCAACGAACGCGCGCATCAAAACAGCAACAACCTTCGAGAACTGGAATAAGTATCGCTTCAACCTGGATAACGATTATTATCACCAGTTTACCCGCAACATGCTGCAGCGGAACAACGGCGATGGCACCTTCACGGAGATTGGTCGTCTCGCTGGGGTAGAAGCGACGGACTGGAGCTGGGGAGCGCTCATCTTCGACTTTGAGAATGATGGGAACAAAGACCTGTTCGTGGCCAATGGCATTTTCCAGGATCTTACGAATCGTGATTTTTTGGACTACATCGCTAACGATGAATTCAAAAAGAAGGTCACCGCTTCTGGCAAAGTAGACTTCAAAACCCTGGTGGATGCCATCCCCTCCAACCCCGTTCCTAATCATGCTTTCCGCAACCTTGGGCCCGAAGGGAACTACGACTTTGAGCCCGTCGCGGAAGCCTACGGTCTGGACCTGCTGGGCTTCTCTAATGGCTCTGCCTACGGTGACCTGGACAACGACGGTGATCTCGACCTGGTCGTAAACAACGTCAACCGTGGTGTAGCAGTCTATCGCAACAACAGCGATTCTCAGAAAAACAACCACTGGCTTCAGCTGCGGCCTCAGATGGAAGGAAAAAACCCCTTCGCCGTTGGCACCAAAGCAACGGTTTATGCGGGAGGGCAGTCACAGTACCTAGAGCATATGCCCATGCGCGGCTTCCAGAGCAGCATGGATTACCGGATGCATTTCGGACTCGGTGCTAACGCTCGGATCGATAGCCTTTTACTGGAATGGCCGGACGGAGAGACACTGATGATGCGCAACCTGGAAGCGGATCAATTGGTGGGCGTTATGAAGCCTAACCCGGGCATGGCCAATGGCCTTAGCGCAGGCACAAGCATGGCGCGCGAGAAGGGTTCCCACTTCCGCCAAATGACTACGCTGTCATTTCTGACCAATAACGCCCACGTAGAAAACCGCTACAGTGACTTTGACCGCGACCCGCTGACTTACTTCATGCTTAGTGCGGAGGGACCGGCATTGTGCGCGGGTGATTTTAACGGCGACGGCGAGTTGGATTTCTACCGCGGCGGAGCCCGCGGGCAGGCGGGGCGGATGAATTTGTACACCCGCGGCAGCTATACCCCGGCAGCCGAAGCTATTTTCTCAGCGGATGCTGAAAGCGAAGACGTGGCTTGCAGCTGCTTCGATGCAGACGGCGACGGAGATCTGGACCTTTACGTGGTGAGCGGTAGCAGCGAGTTCAGTAATTCATCAACGGCGCTGCTGGACCGACTTTACCTCAATGAAGGGGGAGGGCGTCGATGGACGAAGAGCACACAGCTTTTGCCCTCTGGCTCCCGCGTTGCGGCGGGTAGCGTAGTGGCGGCTTACGATGTGGATGAGGACGGCGATGAAGACCTTTTTGTGGGTAGCCGGCAGCGGCCCGGGCTTTACGGTGCGCCGGCGGACAGCTATCTGTTAATAAATGATGGCAGAGGCAAATTCACGGACAGCAAATCTCCTGCCCTGAAGGAAATAGGAATGATTACGGACGCCCGTTGGGCGGACGTGACGGGCGATGCCCGGCGGGAACTCGTGGTGGTGGGCGAATACATGGAGCCAACGGCCTTTCAATTTGCCAACGGAAAACTGACGTCCATCGAGCTGGATTTTCTGGGCGCGGGCCCGCAGGTGCAAGGGACGTTGGAGAAGCAGGGAATTGCCGGCTGGTATACCGCTCTGGAAACAGCCGACCTGAATGGTGATGGTAAGACAGACCTTATTCTGGGGAACCACGGTCTCAACTCGCGCTTCCGCGCGAGTGCCGATGCACCGGTCATCCTGCACGTCAATGACTTCGACCAGAATGGCTCGGCGGAGCAAATCCTCTCTACCTACGAAGAGGGAAAGCCTTACCCCATGCCACTGCTGCACGATCTGGTGAAGCAGCTTCCCGGCCTTCGGAAGCGCTACCTCAAGTACAGCTCCTTCGGCGACCAGACGATGGAGGACATCTTCGACGCAGAGGTGCTCAGTCGCTCCGTCCGGCTGGAGGCCAACGAATTTCGCAGTATGGCATTGCTAAACCAGGGAGACGGAACTTTCCACATCAGCTACCTTCCCGCCGCCGCTCAGGAGACGCCAGTCTATGCCCTCCTGGCCAGGGATATTGATGGAGATGGGGATCAGGATCTGTTGGCGGGAGGAAACTTCTACTACGTCAAGCCGGAAATCGGCCGCTATGATGCCGGCCGGGGCCTGATGCTGGAGAATGATGGCGAGGGAAACTTCCGGGCGCTGTCTGCCGCTGAAAGCGGCATCAACATTGATGGAGAAATCCGGAGCATCATTGGCCTGGGCCGTAACCGCTACCTCTTCGGCCGAAACAATGAAACGCCGGTACTACTGATCCCGTAGGGATCGAATAACCGCCAGCCTGGCAGATCCCGTAGGGATCGAACGTCCTTAGCCCCGGATGAAGGCGAGGGCGTAGCCATCGCCGCAATCCGGGGAGTCCGAGTGCGCAGCACGAGTGAATGTTACGCAAGCCTTTGCTCTTCTACTCAGCCCTGCACCCGCGGCCGCGCCCTATACCAGCCCGTCCTTCTGCAGCTCCTTGCGCAAGTTGTCGAGTACTCCGTTGATGAATTCCCGGCTCTTGTCAGTGGAGTAGCTCTTGGAAATGTCCACGTATTCATTGATCGTCACCTCCGGCGCGATGGCGGGGAACTGCGTGAACTCTCCAACGGCCATCTTGATCAGGATCATGTCGATGATCGCGACCCGCTCTGCCTCCCAGTTTTGTAGCAGCGGTTTAATACGCTCCAGTAAAGCATCGTCGCTTTCCACCACAAACTTTAGTAGCGGCTGACCGAATTCGAGGACGGCCTCACCATGATTTTGGTAAGCTTTGTAGAAGTCCTGTTCCGCCGGCAGTGCCTTAATGGTTTTTTTGATCGCTCCGATCACGAGACTCTTATCGCCCGACCAAAGGGGGAAGTGATCTTCAATCATGCCCAGGAAAAGCTCCTGAGATTGCAGCCATTTGTACAGCTTGAGCAAGAGGGAGATGGACGAAGCGGAAGTTGTGTCGCCCTTCGTGAGGTATTCCTGATAAGCTTCCGTGGTGAGGAAGTCGCGGTAAAGGCCCTGGATCTGGTCAGCGTCGATGGTGCGCTTAACGCCCGCCTGCTCGTAAGCACGGGAGAGCTCGTTGTTGTCAGAAAGGAAGGAAACGATGGGGTTGTCAGCCAAAATAGCCTGAAAGGCTTTGTCTTCCGCCGTGGGGCGCAGCTTCGCCCGGCGGGTAGCCAGGTCGTGCTTTGCGTATTCACAGACCCGCTGAATGATAAGCAGGTTCTGGAGGTATAATTTGTAGCTGTTGTCCACCATTTGAATGAACAGTGATTCATAAGCCCGGGGGCTTTTGAACTGCTGCCGCTGGGCGGCGTAGAGCACCTGCATGATCTTGATACGAACGTTACGACGACTCAGCATAAGGGGACAAATTTTCAACGGGCGCGGATGGGTTCGTTTGCCCGAGCGCAAAGCAACGAAAAATTTAGGCAGGTTGCAAGTTTAAGGTTGCAGGTTTCAGCATAAGGGCTACTTACCGGCCGCCAGCAGCTCCTTTGCCTTGATTTCCTCAAAAGCAGGCAGCCTGGAGTGGTGCCATTTATTCAGGATGACGCCGTCTTTCATCAGAACAACGCCAGGATTAGAGCGGATGATGGTCTTCAGCATGATATCATCTCCCTGCCAGAAAGGATAGTCGGCTCCGATCGTTTTCCGGAAGTCATCAATTGCTGCGGGATCGTTGAGCTTGGTCATGCCAACGACTTTGTGGCCAGCGGCTAAGGCCGCATCGGCGACTGGCTTGATGTCTTCGGTCCAGTCTTCCAGGTAGCTCTCCTTCCAGTTACCCGGTTCTCCCTTCAGCTTGAAGGCTACGACGAGGAAGGTGTAGCCCTTGTCTTCCAGCAGAGCGGGAATGGGGTCGTCTCCGGTTACATCCGTCATTTCGAAATCGCTGATCTTAGTGGGCTCAATGGTCAAGGCTGATTTGAGCTGTACGTATTCCCACTGGTCTTCGGGGTAGTTCTGGTATTCTTTGAGGAATTCGGCCATGGTGAGCTCCTCCGATTTTCCGGTGGTTTTGCTAACCATTTTATAGCCCGTTACCTGTACGGCGGCGGCAGCGTCCATCTCAGCTTGCTTCACGGCGGCCACGTCGGTGTTTACCTTGAAGGGGCGGAAGTCCTGTCCGGGAATATCCCAAACGTAGTTGCTCATGCCATACACCAGGGAAATAACAGAGATGGCCGCAACGGCAATCGTACGGATCTTTGGGGTGAAAAGCTGGTGCTGCTTCTTGGTGAAAATGAGGAAGAGAAAGGCGGGAACGAGCAATGCGACGTCTTTCAGGAAAGAAGTTTTGGGTTCCAGTTTCAGGAAGTCTCCGAAGCAGCCACAATCAGTCACTTTCATGTTCGATTCTGCGTAGGCGCCCCAACTGCCGAAGTCAAAGAAGTTAACTCCGGAAGGAACATAGCCCGTCAGATAGGTAAACCCGGTTAGCACCGTGAAGAAGGCCACGATGAGGAAGAACAGCCAGGAGGTAAGCTTGGGCCAGGCTCCGAGAATGAGCATGAGCCCCAGGGCAATCTCCAGCACGATCATGAAGACCGAAAAGCCGACACTTAATTCACTCAGCGCCGGAAAAATCGGCGCCATAAAGCCCATAGCCGTATCCGCAAAGGTAGATTCGAACTCCGCGAAATACTGCTCCATTTTATAGGCCGTACCGAGTGGGTCCACGGCCTTTACGTAGCCGGAGAACAGAAAGAGTGCACCCGTGAAGTTTTGCAGGAAGCTCATCCAGAGGCTTTCCTTCTCTTTGAGGACGTAGTAGGTGATGCCCGTCAGACCCAGGGCAGCAATGGTAATATAGGTGAGGAGCGTAGTCAGCGTCATTTGGCGATAGCTTTGTGTAGGAAGTGCGAAGGTACTACACGTAGCGGGGGATTGGGTTCAGCCAGGGGTGTCAATGGGTTGTTAAGCCCGGTTGAAACCACGCCCTTACCTTGGGTTTACTGCTTGATTCCGCTGAGCACTCAATACTGATGCATCTTTTCGCAAATACTCCAGCAGCTCATCCGCACCCATCAGGTTAGGATCAGCAGTGATGAGGTAGTAGTTACCATTAGGGCTCAGGCGCTGCTTAAACTGCACGTTTTGTTTCCCGTAATTGACCAGCCAGGTTTCCACGCGGGTACCGGCTTGCAGCTCAACGATGATCTCTTCCCGTTCTTTATTGGCCTTCGGGCGTAGATTCAAGCCGGGAATCGTATCGGAAACCGGGCGGTAATTAGGCATCTCCGCCAACCGGCGGAGTTTAAGTGCCAGATTTTCCAACTCCGGGGTAGCACTTTCCTTAAAGGAGGTCGTGTAACCTTCTCCTTCCTCATCATAAAACGTGATCTCTCTGGATGGAGCATCCGGAATCTGACTGCGGAAAGCGCGGGGGTAGTTTTTGAAGTCCGCCCGTTCAAAGCTGTCAATAACGGATACGATCCGTCGGCGATCAATACTCTTCTGCCATACTCCGGGACGTTCGGTGAAGCGCTCACCCTTAAAAACAAGCAAGCCATTATCGTACACATCGAGCCGGTAAACCTCACAGCGGCCATAGCAGGCTCCCTGGAAGTAGCTGATGCGCAGATCATATTTATCCGCATTCTGTGCCTGTGGGCCAAGGATGACGGCGGGGTCACAGGAGCTGGTCAGAAACAAGGTCGCAAAGAGGGCGCAAAGCCCCAGTTTATGTAATAGCGTCATTAGGGTAGGGGGATTTACTCAGGAACGGTGAGGAGAATATCCATGCGACGGTTGGCAGCCTGCCCTGTAGGCGTAGAGCTGTCCGCAACGGGAGAGTAGAATCCTTTTCCGCCAGCGGTAATTTTTGCGGGGTCAAGGCCGTAGTTAACCAGCTGTTGAGCGACGTTGATCGCTTTGTCGGTACTGTCTTCGTAAGCTCGTAAAGCATTAGGGTTAGCACCATCGGCGTGGCCGATGATGGTGTACTCAACGGAAGGATAATTCCGCAGCGTCATGGCCATCCGGCGTAGCAGCTGCTGTCCGGCCTGGCTAACGGTGAAGCCATCAGTACTGAGGTTACCTTCTGCCAGACTCACCTGAAGCCGGTTATTACCGGCTGGCGCAACGATGTAACTCTTGCCCGGCAGACCAGCGTTGGCTAATAGCTGGTTCAGATCGTTCTGGATGGTGTTGAGCTTCAGGGCTGCGTTCTGACTTCCGCTGAGCGGAGGCCGGAGGCCGGGGTCCCGGCTAACGGTGCCGTAGGAAACCGGCTGGCCGCCTCCAGCGGGGGTGTAATCACCTTCGATTCGTTCGATGGCTTCCTGACGGGCCTGCAAATCAAGCTCCAGCTGCCGGAGCTCCTGCTCGCGCGCAGAAACCTGCGCGCTGCGTTCTGCCAGGCTCTGCTGAAGGCCCGTTACCTCCGTACCGTTCTCAGAGAGCATGCTCTGGCTTTGACCCAGCAATTCGTTATAACGAGCTTCAAGATCCTGGTAACTCTTATTCAGGGATACATTGGTCGCCGTGAGGGCTTCTACCTGACGAATGCGTTGGGTAAGCTCACTACCCGTCAGGTCTACCTCATCGTAAGAACTGATGGCGCGCTGGTCCGCAAGACTATCCGCCAGGGCAGATTGATTGCGATAATAATTGCGCTCCGTTACGATAGATTCGTACTGATTTCGTGGAACACACGAAAAAAACAGAGCGGCAAGCAGCAGGGTGGCAATAAGATTTTTCATCAGGTATTAGTTGGTTTACATGCTATTGATGCCTAAAAGTAGGATAATTCACCGATGTTTGCCCTTCCTTAAACGTTACACCATGCAACTGATGCCTTTTCGGAGCACGAGCTTCCTTACAATACTCACCAAAATGAGCCTGTTCGCGGGCTTGTTTTTACTGGTCTTTAGCTGTAATAATAGCGCCGCCAACGCCCAGACCGGGGAGCCCGTGGTGGGCAAGGTAAACCCACGAAGCCCCTTGATCCAGGATCCGGGTTTTACCGGGGATAAGAAAACCCGCGCCCTGATTGTCCGGATGGGAGAGGCCAAGGCTAAAAGCGGAGAAAGGGTTTGCCTGCCGGTGGAGGCCACCGGATTCAAGGATCTGTTGGGCTTTCAGTTTACGATGCGTTTTGATAGCGCGGCCCTGAAGTACGAATCCGTCCGGGGCATGAAACTGCCCGGTTACGGGGTGGATAAATTCGGCGTCCGTTTCGCAGATCGTGGGTACGTGTCTTCGCTGTGGACAGATCCGGATATCGTCAACGGCTCCTCTATGCCGGACAATACCAAGCTCTTCGAAATATGTTTCACCAACCTCATGAAGAAAGGGGAGGAAACTGAGGTGAAGTTTCAGGATGGGCCAACGGCCTTTGAAGTGATTTCTAATAAGATGGAGCAGCTGCGGTTGGTGCATTCGAATGGAAAGGTGGTAAGTAAATAGGCGGCGCGGACTTCGGCAGGCTTAGCGGGCGCACAGGTACGGGTAACTTGGGCCGTGGAGGGCGCTGTCGGCTCTTTGTCAACAATGGATTATTTAGTTTGCATCGTATTGGTGCCTGAGCTGGTTATAGAGTCTGCTCTGTCTGACAAAATCGATAGTCAAGTCGATGACTTTACCTAACAGAACACAGTTTAGAAATCCGGAATGCCTGCGTAAGTGCTATCTTGACAGTTGAAAAATATCATAGCAAACGGTTTTGTTTTTCCACTACGGACAGATGAATAGTTCAACATGAAAGGAGTAAAGGACATGCGATATCTGCTGGTAACCCTAATTGCAATAGGTGTCTTTACCTCCTGTACCTCCACTACGGGAGAGAACACATCGGTTGATACCATCAAAGTTGGATTCTCGCAGTGCTGCGACGATGGCTGGCGGGATATTATGAACCAGGAGGTTAAGCGTGAATCCTCCCTGCATCCCGAGTTGTCCCTTACGCTCAGGACTTCGGCGAACAATAGCGAGCTGCAGATTCAGCACATTGAGGAATTTATTGAGGAAAAAGTGGACGTGCTCCTGGTATCACCAAATGAATCTGCTCCCCTTACACCCGTTATAGAGAAAGCCTATAACGCCGGGATTCAGGTTGTTCTGATTGACCGGAAAATTGAATCCAATCTGTATACCGCTTACATTGGTGCTGACAATTTTGAGATCGGAAGAACCGCCGGAACATACCTCTCCGGAAAATTTCCGGAGGGAGGTAAAATCATGACCATTGAGCTTCCGGAAACAATATCTCCTGGCGTCGAGAGAGCCAGGGGGTTCGTTGAGGGAATTAGCGAGAACCCTGGTTTCATTATTGATCAGTTCGTCAGGGATCACACGGTAATTAACATGCCGGATTCTTTCCGTCGTCTGGTTTCCGAATCCCAGGATATAGACATCGTCTTCTCCCATACCGACTATCTGGCGGAAGTGGCTCACTCTATCGCCAGAGAAACTGATTTGGCAGACAGCATATTCTTTATCGGCATAGATGGCATTCCGGGCACTGGCCGGGGGATCGAAGCTGTAGAAGACGGTATTCTCAACGCATCGGTTCTGTACCCTACCGGGGGAGATGAGGCTGTGAGGCTAATCGTGGCCATTGTACAGGGCTTGCCTTATCAAAAAGAGAATACCCTGGAAACTATTGTGATCGAGCCTGGCAATGCTGTTATTCTGAGCAATCAGATGAAAAGAGTAAGCAAACTTCAGGAGATGATCGATGAGGAAGTTGAAAGACTTGATCGCCTGCGGGTTAATTATCAGAGCCAACGACTACTGATTTCAATTTTGCTGATCGCATTACTCATCGGACTCGTTTTGGCGGTTTCTCTTATTCGTTCCCTTTGGTCTAAACAACGGGCGTATACCAGCCTAAGAGAAAAAAATCAGGAGATTTTAGAAAACCAGAAGCAATTACATAAACTGGCAGAGCAGCTTGACGAAGCTGATGAGATTGCCTTTAATGAAGATAAACCTTTTGACGTAACCTTTTTTATCACCCGAATTCGGGAGATGCTACAAGAACGGAAAAACGACGTACAGAATGCGGTCAAGAGCAACGAAATAGTAAGTGATCAGCTCAGTGAAGTTCTGAAACGGGAAGATCTTCCTCCGGAAGATCTGGATTTTCTGAGGAGGATAGCTGATTATGTAGAAACTCATTACGAAGACTCAACCTTTAAGGCCACTGATCTTTGCCAGGAACTGGGTGTGTCCCGTTCTCATCTTTACCGGAAGGTGAAAGAGCTTTTAAATGAGGGGGTCACCAGCTATGTTGAAAGCGTACGGCTTCGCAAAGCACAATTTCTGCTTAGGCAAACTGATAAGTCCATTGCCGACATCGCTTATGCTGTGGGGTACTCTACTCCTGAATACTTCGCTAAAGTGTTTAAGTCCAGGTTTCATACCTCACCCACAGGTTTTAGAGAGAACAAACATTAGACTACAGAGGGGGGCAGGTCTCTAAAATAGTGTTTTAAGCGAGAGACAATTTTTATGATTTCCGGGAGACAGGAGAAGTGACGAAAGTTAGAACGTTGATTTTCAGCCATTTAGCTGTCTTTATATTCTGGGATTATTTCACAGATTATTTGGTACCATTTTAGACGGTGCTACATTTTGCGCTGATCGACATTTGCCATTGTAAAAGTCGAAAGTGTGAAAAATAACAAAATATTATTCTGGTCCGTGACTGTGGCTCTGGCGGGCTTTCTATTTGGTTTCGATACAGTAGTCATTTCGGGAGCTGATCTGTCTTTGCAGGAATTGTGGGGTAGAGGAGAGTTGTTCCATGGCTTCGTAGTTATGGCCTCTGCACTTTGGGGGACCGTTGCCGGTGCTTTATTCGGAGGTATACCTACCGATCGGCTTGGCCGCAAAACTACCCTGATATGGATAGGAGTATTCTACTTCATTTCAGCCGTTGGTTCGGCATCGGTCAGTGATCCCTGGCTGTTCGCGGCTTTTCGCTTTTTAGGAGGAATTGGGGTTGGTGTCAGCACGATTGCTGCCCCCACTTATATTTCTGAAATAGCACCAGCAGCTGACCGTGGTAAGTTAGTGGCCTCCTACCAGTTCAATATCGTTTTTGGTATTCTGATTGCCTTTTTGTCCAATTACTTATTAAGTGGTGTTGGAGAGAATGCCTGGCGATGGATGATCGGGGTGGAAGCGATTCCAGCGCTTATTTACACTTTACTGGTTCTTGGTGTTCCCCGTTCGCCGCGCTGGTTACTGGTGAAAGGTCATCAGCCTGAGGAAGCGCAACGGGTTTTACTGCTTATTAATCCGGGCGCGGACGCAGGTGCAATGATGGCTGAAATAGCAAAGGATAACCAGCAGTCGGATCTTGATGAGACGATCTTCCATCCGCGCTACCGTTTTTCCCTGATGCTGGCTTTTTTACTGGCCTTTTTTAACCAGTTCTCGGGCATCAACGCCTTTCTCTACTATGCTCCCCGAATCTTTGAGACCGCCGGCCTGGAGCGGAGTTCTGCTCTGCTGAGTAGTGTAGGCATTGGGGTTGTCAATATGGTCTTTACGCTGATTGGTCTTTCTCTGATTGATCGTTTTGGGCGACGCCAACTGATGTACATCGGTTCGGTTGGGTACATTTTTTCGCTGGGTATGGTGGCAATAGCATTTGCCCTGGGCTGGCAGGGCTGGTACGTACCCCTGTTCCTCTTCGTATTTATTGCCGCCCATGCCATCGGGCAGGGAACAGTAATCTGGGTATTTCTGAGTGAAATATTCCCAAACCATCTGCGGGCCAGCGGTACGTCTTTTGGCACTTCCGTTCACTGGGTTTTAGCGGCGGCCATTCCCTCGGTGGTTCCCATTCTGTTTACCTCCATCGGTACTGCACCGGTCTTCGCTTTTTTCGCTTTCATGATGGTGCTACAACTGGTCTTTGTATGGCGAATGATGCCCGAAACCAAAGGCGTCACTCTTGAAGAATTGGGCGAAACACTTAACCTGAAAAATGCTGTCGTATGACTTCCATTGCACCTGCGGTCGCGCCCAAAATAGTTTGCTTCGGCGAAACACTCTTTGATCTTTTGCCTGAAGGGAAACAGATTGGCGGTGCTCCGCTCAATGTAGCCTACCACTTTCATCAACTTGGCGGCCTGAGTTCTATTGTCAGCCGGGTAGGCCGGGATGCCCTGGGGGCTGAGCTGATTCAATTCGTTCGCGAAAATGGACTGGATAGCGTTGCGCTGCAAAAAGATGATGATTTGGAAACGGGAACTGTTCCGGTAACCTTCCTGAACTCACTTACTCCTACTTATGAGATTGTATCACCAGTCGCCTGGGATCAAATAGAAGTAAATGATGCGGCTCGCCGGGCCGTGAGCAGTGCGGACGCAATGGTGTTCGGTAGCCTGGCAACACGGACTTCCCAAAACCTGAAAAGTTTATCATCACTACTAATTGACGTTAAGGTGCGCGTATTGGATGTGAATTTACGCGCACCCTTTTTTACCCAATCTCAAATCGAAGCGCTCATGCGCCAAGCGGATATTGTAAAGGTTAATGATGAGGAAATTCACCTGATCGGTAAATGGTACAATTGGTCGGGTACGGATGAAGAACTCCTCCGGGAGCTATATGAGAGCCTGGAGCTCAAAGCTGCCATTCTGACGCGCGGGAAAAATGGTGCTGCCTTAATGGATAGCACCGGCCTTCACGAACATCCCGGATTTAAAGTAACCGTCGCCGATACAATTGGGGCCGGCGACTCCTTTCTCGCCGCCTTTTTATACCAGTACCTAAGAGGCGTAGTGCCGCAAAGATGCCTTGCTTATGCCGGGGCAGTAGGGGCACTAGTGGCCAGTAAAACTGGTGGAACACCTACCTATAATGAATCAGAAGTTCAGGCCTTCCTGAATGCTGCTAAGACAAATGCAAAAACAGTCGATCAGACTTATTAAGTCATTGGAACTGGGTTGCTAAGCTCCACTGACAAATTATTCACTTTAATCAACTTTGTTATGAAACTAAAAATATTGTTTCTGTTTTCGATGCTTGTGGCGGGGCTCCATCTGTCCGCACAAGAAACGGTCAGTGGAACACTGACCGACGCTGAGACCGGAGACCCGCTGGTTGGGGCCTCAATTTTACTGGAAGGAACTTCAACAGGTACTGTTACCGACTTTGACGGGAAGTACTCACTAAGTGTATTGCCTGACGCTACCCTGGTTTTCTCTTATACTGGTTATTCTACCCAACGAGTGACGCTAGCTCCAGGGCAGACTACTGTTGACGTAGCACTTTCTTCCGGAGTCTTGTTTGATGAGGTTGTCGTTACAGGTTACGCTACCGAAAGGAAAAAAGACCTGCTGGGCGCAATCGCGGTCATCGACATGGATGAAATACAGGACGTGGCTAACCCGAATGTACTGCAAAGCGTGCAGGGGCGAACCGCTGGCGTTAACGTTGAACTCTCCGGAGACCCCGGTCAGGGCGCACGCGTACAGGTAAGGGGTAACAGTACTCTGAATAACAACAACCCGCTTTACATTGTAGATGGTGTGCCAATTGAACCGTTTAATACTGATGCGCTCGGAACCGGATATGCGCAGAACTGGGGCTTGTCCTGGCTAAACCCCAACGACATCGAATCCGTGCAAGTGCTTAAAGATGCAGCTTCTGCGTCCATCTACGGTTCGCGTGCCTCCAATGGTGTTGTTATCATTACTACCCGTCGACCCAAGGAGGGGGAGACAAAAATTAACTTCAACGTACGTACCAGTGTAGAGAGCTGGAACGATTATGATGAACTTACGAATAGTGAGGAACGTGCGAGGATTGAATGGCAGGGAGCCGTTAACGACGGCTCTGACCCCAATGCTACCGGAGTTTACACTTACGAGTGGCGACTCGACCCCAGCCTTGGCCCCGGCATTCAGGGAACCGGCGTTCCGGTGCTGGAAAGAATTATCTACCCGGAATGGCTGGACGAAGAGGATCAGCTGCGCCCGGCAGGCCATCCAAATAGTACTTACGGAGGCAGCATCGAGGAAGGAACCAACTACTGGGATGAGATATCCCAGACCGGAATCGTTCAGAACTACGATATTTCCTTTTCAGAGAGTGGCCAACGGGGTGGTGTAATGTTCTCAGCGAACTATTTTAACCAAAAAGGAGTGGTAATTGAAACGGCCTATGAGCGGATGGGTCTCCGCCTGAACTCCTACCATAAACTTCTAAATGATCGGATCACTATTGGAGAGAACCTGGCGGTGGTTCGGGGAGACCGTCAGCTTCTGGACAATGGCTTTGGAGGTACTGCAGAAGCAGCTCCATACAGGTATAAAACAATATTACCCGTACGAACAGAAGATGGCCGCTTCTCCGGCCCTCCCGGAGGAGGTTTCTCTGATCGTGATAATCCAATTGCGCTTGCCTTTGATAACCGGGACGATGCTGTAAACAACATCAAAATTTTCGGTAACGTCTACGCAAGTTTCGAAATCATCGACGGACTGACTTTCAGTACGAATCTTGGTGTTGACTATGACAACATCAACTCCCGCAATATTTTCAGGACCTACTCCCGTGGTTTCCTGGCGAACAATGTAGCAGAATTAACAATTGGTCAGAACCAGTATGTAAGTACGGTATTCAATAATACTTTGACTTATAAACTGGACCTTGGTAAAAGCAATTTTAATTTTCTTGTCGGTACGGAAGCGATCGAAAACACCCAGACCTTCAGTTCAGCCACCGCTAAAGAATTCGCGTTGGAAACGAATGAATACTTCCAGCTGGGAGCCGCGTCGGGCGAAAGGTCTAATAACGGAGGAGAAACAGGCTTCTCGCTGTTCTCTTATTTTGGTAAGGTTAACTACACCTTTGACAATCGCTACCTGGCCTCCTTTACCATTCGCCGCGACGGGTCTTCCCGTTTTGGAGCCAACAACCGGTATGCGGTATTCCCCGCAGCTTCTGTAGGTTGGAGAATCAGTGAAGAACCATTCCTGGCTGACAACAACTTTATTTCCAATCTTAAAGTACGGGCAGCTTACGGCCAGACAGGTAACCAGTTTACGGCTAACGACGCAACCCTGGCTCTTTACCGTGCAGTTTATGCACCGCAAAACGTAGTGCTTCCCTGGGGTGGCGGCTGCGCTGAGATCGTCTGTAATGATGCAGCTACGGCATACGATATCGGTAATAACGATAGTGGTATTCTTCCTTCCGGGTTCCTTTCTATCCAGACAGAAAACCCCGACCTGAAATGGGAAACCTCCACCGAGTTGAACTTCGGAATGGACTTTGGCTTTAAGAACGACGCCATTACGGGAACCTTCGAGATCTTCACCAAGCAAACGGAGGATATCCTGATTATTCCTACAGCCATCGGTGCTTTTGGTGACGGTGCCCGTCGGTTCGTTAATGCTGCCGACGTAGAAACCAATGGTTGGGAGTTCTCCCTTCAGTACAATAGCCTGGTTAAAAGCGATTTTGGTTTCTCCGTAGGGGCTAATTTTGGCAGCTACAAAGCGATAATAACCGATCTTCCCGAAGATCTGTGGACTTCTTACCCCGGTAATCAGGAGCAAAACATCATCGGGCAGGCACCGAATGCCTTTTTCGGCTACCGCACGGATGGTATCTTCCAGAACGCAGAAGAAGTGGCCGCACACGCGGAACAAACAGGTGCCAGAGTAGGCGCCCTTCGCTATGTTGATCTGAACGGTGATAACGTCATTGATGCGCTCGATCAGGAATACGACGACTCTCGGGGTAATGGTGTTGCGGACGTTCAGTTCGGTCTTAACTTACGTGTTGATTATAAGAACTTTGACCTCACCGTATTCGGTTGGGGCGCCCTTGGCCGTAAAGTGGCTCCGGATGTTTTCCGTATGGAACTTGGTTCTCTGAATAACGGTGAGAATGGTGGCGTTGCTCAGCTCGATGCCTGGTCACCTACCAATACCGACAGCTATATACCTGCGGTAAGTAACAGTAACCAACCACTCGGTTTTTCTCTGGACTATAACGTCCGCAACGGGAACTTCTTTGCTTTCCGTCAGGCTACTTTAGGCTACTCCTTGCCTTCCGGAACAGGACTTAGTAACATCTTCTCTAACCTACGCGTCTACCTGAGCGGAGAAAATCTGGGCTGGATTGTTGACAGGAATGGCCCAAACCAGTTCCCGCATGTTGGCTGGCGTGTAGAAAACAATGTTGGTGGTCTGTACCCAAAGCCATTGCGTATCTCTCTCGGTATCAATGCCGGATTTTAATCCATAATTACTCTAATCCTTGTCGTGCTGCCAAGTTAATTAACGGGCAAAGAAATTATCCATTCGGAAATTCAGCTTTGTATTTCAGGAGCAGTACGATAACGAACAATAAATAATTGAAATCATGAATCGAAAAATTCAGATGAATATAGGCCTGGCGGTTGTCGCTTTGCTTTTAACCTTAACCGCCTGTAGCGATGAATTCCTGGAATTCACCCCAACGGGAGTAGTGTCCAGTAGTGATCTGGAAAGCCCGGAAACGGTAGAATCGATGATAATTGCGGCCTACGCAAGTCTTGGTAATGACGGACTGCTGGCCCACCAATATGGTGATCTTTGGGCCTGGGGTACCAGTCGTTCTGACGACGGATACAAAGGTGGCGGTGGTATTGGCGACCAGTTCCCGACACACCAGACGGAAGTCTTTACCCTTAATGACCCTAACAACTTTAACGCTAACCTGAATTGGAAATGGATTTATGCCGGAATTTCCCGTGTCAACGATGCGATGAGTCGGATTAAAGCCATCGATCCGGCCGTTTATCAGGAAGAGGCAGGGGTAAGCGCGGCACAACGCCTTGCGGAAATGAGATTTTTGCGCGGTCACTATCAGTTCATCCTCAAGGTTCTTTACAAGTATCCGGTTTTTATTGATGAGAATGTTCCTAAGGCAGAAATTATTAATGTTTCCAACCGCGAACTGACCGACCAGGAAGGTTGGGCCTACATCGCGGAAGAATTCAGAGCAGGAGTTGAAGGCTTGCCGGACGCACAAGCTGATGAAGGGCGCCCGACCAAGAACGCGGCCAGAGCCTATCTGGCGAAAGTGCTGATGTACAAAGCTTACGTTCAGGATGACAACCATCAGGTAGTAAGCATCAATTCTGCTGAACTGCAGGAAGTAGTTAACCTGATCAATACCATTGAGGGCACGGGAGAATATGAGCTGTTCGATGACTACGCAAAAAATTTCCTGTGGGAATATGAAAGTGGTGTGGAGTCTGTCTGGGCCGTTATGCGTTCCATCAATGATGGGTCTAATCAGGGCAGAGGCAATTTCTCAACCGGTCTTACCTCTTCTCTCGGACCTGGCTACGGTTGCTGCTCTTTCAACCAGCCGTCCCAAAACCTGACCAATGCTTATAAAACCGATGATAGTGGCCTGCCTTTGCTGAGTGACTTCAATTCAGGGGCTCAGATTGAAACTATCGAGGATACCAGAGCCAATAAGGTGGACCCCCGCTTAGCTCATACGATCGGGCTTATCGGTATGCCGTTTAAATATGACCCTAACCGGGTTTATGATGAGTCTTATTCGCGTGTACCTGGCGTTTATGGCTTCAAATTGGGAATGAAGGATCAGGAACTTCCGAATTCTCCGGCCTTCCGTCAATACGAAGCATTCTTTAGCATTGCCCGAAATACAGACCAGATCCGCTGGGCGGAAGTATTGCTCTGGAAAGCAGAAGCACTCATAGAACTTAACCGACTTGGTGAAGCACTACAGATCATCAATCAAATTCGCCGCCGGGCGATTTCAGAAGCTAGCCTTTCGCGGATAGTCGATGCTGAAGGAAATGCGACTGGTGATTGGACCGTCGGAGAGTACTCAGATTTGGGAAGCCAGGATAACGCCCGCGAAATTCTCCGCATGGAGCGCCGCCTGGAACTTGCCTTTGAATCCAAGCGATTCTTTGACCTCGTTCGCTGGGGTATCGCCGCCGAAACGCTTAATACCTACTTTAACGAGGAGCGTGACCGCGTAGCTCACCTAACCGATGCACTCTTTACCGCAGGGAGAGATGAGTACCTGGCCATCCCCCAAGAGCAGATTACGATCTCTCAGGGGCTATACGTTCAGAACCCAGGCTACAACTAAGCCGATCATTGCTAATGCTCCGGATGCTTTTGATTTATTGCATCCGGAGCATTTCACAGTACGCAGATCTTAAAATCTCAATCAATTACCATGAGTACACAACGTCTTTTCTTTGCGGTTCTACTACTCCTGGCTGCCCAGCTGTGCGCTCAGCCCTTCACCAGGGTTGATCTGGCGGCAGGTCTTAGCCATATTTCCGACAATAACGGGGTAGCCATAGCTGATTTTGATGGTGATGGCGATGAAGACATTTTCTTTACCGGTTATCACAGCTTTGAAGCTGCTGCTGATTCAACCTGGAACCGGTTGATGAGCAATAATGGAGATGGTACATTTACTGACGTAACTATTGCTGCGGGATTTACCGATCAGTTTGTAAACAACGATGTCATTGCATCCCTGGGCGAGAAAATGGGAGCGTCATGGGGGGACTATGACAATGATGGCTTTCCTGATTTATACCTGAGTAATAGCCGTAAAGACCAACTTTATCATAATAATGGCGACGGTACATTCACCGATGTCAGTATAGCGGCAGGCTTGGTGGGCTGTAATGAATGCTATAGCGGAGGAGCTACCTGGTTCGATCACGATCGTGATGGTGATCTTGACCTTTATGTTTCCGTACTCAACGGACCGAACCTGGCTTACGAAAACCTGGGGGAGGGGACCTTCTCCCTTTTTAACAACCATCCGGCTCTGTTCAGTGCCGGTATTACCTGGACTACCACGGCCATTGATATTGGCAAGGATGGATTTCTGGACCTCTATCTTGCCAATGATACCGAAGCCAATCAATGTCTGACTAACACATCCGGTCTTCACTATAACGAAAGCGGTCTGGCGTACAGAATGGCTGATGAAGGGGCAGGGATGGGCATTGCCGTTGGAGACTATAATAACGACGGCTTATTTGATATCTATGTAACCAATATTTTTTCCCATCACCCAAATCCCTTATTTAAAAATACCGGGCGAAGGCGTTATGTTGACGTAGCAGAAAACCTGGCGGTTGATAATACTGGCTGGGGCTGGGGCGTACAGTTTTTTGATGCTGATCAGGACGGAGACGAGGACTTATTCGCCGTTAATGGAGTTGTGAGTAAACAATACATTGGAGGGGTCGAGCAGCAAGATGAGCCACATTGTTTTTTTCAAAATACCCTGATCGAAAACAGGGAGGAAGGCTTTGTCAATCGTTCAGCTGATTTTGGTCTGGACGGAATGGAACGTGCCCGGGGAATGGAAGTATTTGACTATGACGGTGATGGTGATCTCGACGTCATTATTGCTAACGTGGCGTCAAGGCCCATGCTTTTTCGTAATGATTTGGTCAATGACGGGAATCACAACTTTTTTAAAGTCCGGCTGGAAGGAACTGAATCCAACCGCAGTGCCTACGGGACAGAAGTACGTATTAAAGCAGGAGAGCAAACATTGTATCGTTGGTACCATGGCACCAGCTTTTTTGCGCAGAGCCTTAAGGCCGTTCACTTTGGCATTGGAGCCGCTACAAAAATTGATGAACTCCAGATCACCTGGCTATCCGGGAAGGTAGAAACTTACTATGATTTGGATGTCAATCAAACCGTAAACGTCATTGAAGGTGGTGAACTGACGGACTTGCATGAAAGTGACTTGGTTAATGATCATCCCTCTACGGAGGTTTTTCCAAATCCATTTCAGGACAAAGCATACTTCAGCACCAGGCTCCAGGCGGGGGAAAGTATTGCGTTAGATATATTCTCTGTTACCGGACAACACGTATGGCAAACAGAACAAATAGTTCCCGCTTCAGGCATCGCAAAATTCCGGTGGGGTGGCGGTAACCAGCCGGCGGGTACCTACATTTACCGACTTTCTTCAGGGCGGACCATTTCCAGCGGTAAGTTGATTAAAAAATAAAATTGCTAAAATGAATAATTCTATTCTGTTGTCATGCCTCCTTTTGGTAATGATAGCTTTCTCGTGTGGCTCAAAGACCGGGCCAGGGCACAATGAGGCCGAAATGATTACTGAAAGTGACGCCAATATGGAATATCTGGACTCTCACCGTCCACAGATTCACTTTTCGCCACAGGAAAAATGGATGAATGATCCGAACGGCATGGTGTTTTATGATGGCGAATACCATCTCTTTTATCAATATTACCCCGATAGCACCGTTTGGGGCCCCATGCACTGGGGACACGCTGTTAGTGAAGATATGGTACACTGGGAACATTTACCCATTGCTTTATATCCCGACAGTCTTGGATGGATATTCTCCGGAAGTGCCGTGTATGACGAGAAAAACACCAGTGGGTTGGGGGAGGATGGTAATGGGCCGCTGATTGCCATTTTTACCTACCACAACTCTGAAATGGAAAAAGCTGGCAGGCAGGATTTTCAGTACCAGGGCATTGCTTACAGCAACGACCGGGGGCGTACGTGGAAGAAATATGCGGGTAATCCCGTAGTGCCTAATACGGAATCAATTAGGGACTTCAGGGATCCGAAAGTAAGCTGGGATGCCGAACGAGAACAATGGCTAATGGTATTCGCTGCTCAAAACAGAATGATGTTCTGGAGCAGTCCGAACCTGATCGACTGGACTTTTGAGAGCGAGTTTGGCCAGGAGTTTGGTAGCCACGGAGGCGTATGGGAATGCCCTGACTTCTTCCCCGCGAGCGTAGAAGGGGAAGGAATTACTAAATGGATACTGATTGCAAGTATCAACCCGGGAGGACCAAACGGAGGCTCGGCCACCCAGTATTTTGTCGGTGATTGGGATGGTAAAACGTTTACTCTTGACGAGGACTTCAGAAAAGAAGTAACCAATGAACAAGCAGTCTGGCTGGACTACGGCCGGGACAACTACGCCGGCGTAACCTGGTCCAATATTCCTGAAACTGACGGCCGGCGGCTGTTTATCGGATGGATGAGTAACTGGCAGTATGCCCGTGATGTGCCTACCGAAGCATGGCGAAGTGCCATGACGGTAGCCCGTAAACTGGAGCTTCATCGCTTATCGTCAGGATACCGGATATTCTCTACGCCAGTAAAGGAATTGAAGCAACTTCGAACCAGTGAAAATATGTTGAACGGAGATGTAGTTTCTGCCACAATGCCCTTAAAAGCTTTCATTGCACCAGCGTCAGCGCCAATAACCGACCGCAGTAAAGGAACCTATGAACTCGAACTTGAATTCACGCTGTTGGATAAAGAAAAAGCTGGTTCTTTCGGAGTAATACTACACAATAGCTCTGGTGAGTCGTATCGGGTTGGATATGATCCTTCAGAAGATGAGTTCTTTAGCGATCGGACTAAAAGTGGTGATACCTCCTTCTCTGATAAGTTCGCCGACAAAATAACCATAGCACCACGAAATGCTGACGCTGAAACCATTCGTATGCAACTGGTTTTTGACCAAGCTTCCGCTGAGTTATTTGCGGACGGCGGAGCTACGGTGATTACCGATATATTTTTTCCCGATCAGGTCTTCAACCAGATAAGTCTGTTCAGCGAAACGGAGAATACTGTAAAACTTTCCGCAGGCAAAGCATATGCTTTAAAGCGGATTTGGGACGCCGGTATAAATAAGTAACACTGCTGCGCAATGGTAATCACCCGAACATGCGTTTCCGGTATCTTTTAACAAGGCAGGTGGCGCAGACGTGCTCACTGAACCGGCCTAACGTGCAGGTGCAAAGAAAAGTTATTATAGCCATGGAGTGCCCTGAATACTTTTGGCGAATGAAACTGGTCTCATGTCCATGTTGATCTGGCAGCTCCCTTTCCACCTGGCATAGCTTTTGCTTTATGAGCAGCTATGCAACAACGAGACTTACTCAAAGACGAAATTGAACGGCTGGGCGGTGCCATCGGTAAAGCCATTGCCCGCTTACTGAACACTACCTCCGGTAATCAGCCTGGTGCCGGCTGGGAGCAAGTGGTCAATGATGAGTTATGGGAAGCACTTGGCCTGCCGCTGGAGACATTACTGACCGCCGAAAGAGAAGAGCTGCTGAAAGTAATGGTCGGGCAAAAAATGACGCCGGTCCACATCGAACAGTTAGCTGATTTTCTTCGGGAGGCTGCCGGAAGGGAAGACCGCCCGGAGCAGCAGATTCTACTATTTGAACGGGCCATATTACTTTACGATATAGCCGCCGCAGAATCGGGGGATTATAGCTTTTCGCGGGTGGAAAAAGAGCAGGAAATTCAGCAGCAGCTTTCCCGGCTTCGCCGGTCGTAAATCAGCTTTGGTCCGTTTTGGTGGTTAGGCGTAAAAGCTGCTCCTTGAAGAAAAGGAACCCGTATATGAACGACGCTATTTTCTTCGATCAGCCAACCATCCTCCCGGCAGTGGAAGCCAGGTCTGCAGAGACAGGCTTTACCATGCCCTCCGATAAGTACATCGGTAGCCTGCTCAAAACGCTGATGAGCAGTAAGCCCAACGGAAACTTTCTGGAGTTGGGTACCGGCATTGGCTTGTCGCTTTCCTGGATGATCGATGGCCTGGTCGGAGCAGAAGCAAAGCTTACCTCCGTAGACAATGACCCCGCTCTGATCACCATCGCCGAAGGATTCTTTGGCGATGAGGCGCAAGTCCAATTAGTATGTCAGGACGGAACCGAGTGGATAAAACAGTACTCCGGAGCAGCATTTGACCTCGTTTTTGCGGACGCCTGGCCCGGGAAATACAGTGAAACGGAAGAGGTCCTCTCCTTAATAAAGCCCGGCGGCTTTTACGTCATTGATGACATGACGGCACAGCCTAACTGGCCGGACGGACACAGTGATAAGGTCGCCTGGTTGGTGGACTACCTGGAGCAGCGGGAGGACTTTGTCCTTACGAAAATGGGGTGGAGTACGGGCGTGATGGTAGTGGTGCGGGTGTAGGCTTACACATTAAACCGGAAGTGCATCACGTCACCGTCCTGCACAACATACTCCTTGCCTTCCACACCCAGCTTACCGGCGTCACGTGCACCGGCCTCAGAGCCAAACTCTACGTAGTCCGCATAGTGGATGACCTCCGCACGGATGAAGCCTTTCTCGAAGTCGGTATGGATAACACCCGCAGCACCAGGTGCTTTGGTGCCGTTGGTGATGGTCCAGGCGCGGACTTCTTTTTCGCCAGCCGTGAAGTAGGTCAATAGGTTCAGCAGCTGGTAACTGGCGCGGATGACCCGGTTTACACCAGCTTCTTCAAGGCCCATCTCTTCCAGGAATTCCAGTCGCTCTTCCTTGGTGTCCAGTTCGGCAATTTCAGCTTCGATCTGAGCGGAGACTAGGATGACCTCTGCTTTCTCCTTGGCTGCTTCTACTTTGAAGGCCTCCGTGTGCTTGTTGCCACCGGGGAAACTGTCTTCGTCTACGTTGCAAACGTAGAGGATGGGCTTGGCGGTCAGCAGGTAGAGATCCTTCACGATCTCTTCACCTTCTTCGCTGGTTTCAAAGCTACGGGCGGGCTGCTCGCTTTCCAGATGGGCGAGCAGAGCATCGCCTACCTCCACCATCTTCTTACTTTCTTTATCGCCAGACTTCGCTGTCCGCCGGAACTTATCGACCTTCTTTTCAACGGTTTCGATGTCCTTCAGGATCAGTTCCGTATCGATGATCATCTTATCCCGGACGGGGTCAACGGAGCCGTCGACGTGAACAACATTATCGTCATCAAAGCAACGAACAACGTGGATGATGGCGTCCGTCTCTCGGATATTCCCGAGAAACTGGTTGCCCAGACCTTCTCCTTTACTGGCCCCTTTGATGAGTCCGGCAATGTCCACAATGTCCACCGTGGTGGGAATCACCTTTTGTGGGTTAACCAGCTCAGAGAGTTTGTCCAGCCTTGGGTCCGGTACGGTAATAACACCGATGTTGGGCTCTTTGGTGGCAAAAG
This sequence comes from Neolewinella agarilytica, assembly GCF_900110645.1. Classification (GTDB taxonomy): domain Bacteria; phylum Bacteroidota; class Bacteroidia; order Chitinophagales; family Saprospiraceae; genus Neolewinella; species Neolewinella agarilytica. The sequence continues at coordinate 77,044 of NZ_FOFB01000007.1, read as the reverse complement.
GGTAGTTGGCCGCCAGCGCCTTGGCCGAGGTCAGGGCGTTGAAGAGGGTGGATTTGCCGACGTTAGGAAGGCCGACGATGCCGCATTTGAGAGCCATGCTGTTAGTATGATAGTATTATTAGTAGGGTAGGCTGATTGTAGCTACCGCGCGTTAAATCGGGCGCAAAAGTACAAATTTAGCTTGGCAATTCAGGGCGCTGTACGCAGGTGCAATGAAAATTAAGCAGAGCAGGGTTTGCCCACCACGCGCTCCGCGCGTGAACTCATCAAAACCCTGCACCTGCGGGCGCGCCCCCAAATCCAAACCTTTGGTTAAAGCGTTGTTGTCAGCATGAGCCAACCTCTCGTAAAATTTACTGACCTTGGGAACCTCGGTTACCAGGAAGCCTGGGACCTGCAAACGGAACGCCACGCGGCTATTGTGGCCCGGAAGCGAGAAAACCGCGAGCGGAAAAAGGAGGATAAACTGCCGGTTCTCCAGACCCATGAATTGCTGTTTGTGGAACATCCGCCCGTTTACACACTGGGTAAATCGGGTTCCATTGATCATCTGCTGCTTAATGAGGCACAACTCGAAAACCAGGGCTTCACTTTTCATAAAATCAATCGTGGTGGAGACATTACCTACCACGGCCCGGGTCAGCTGGTGGCTTACCCGCTCTTTGATCTGGATGAGTTCTTTAATGATGTACATCAATACGTCCGTTTTCTGGAAGAGGTAGTGATCCGGACCTGCGCCGATTTTGGAATTTATGCCGAAAGGGATGAAGGATTTACGGGCGTATGGCTGCCCGGAAACGAAGCCACAAGCCAGCCCCGCCGAAAAATCTGTGCCATCGGTGTACACCTTAGTCGGTGGACCACCCTCCATGGCTTTGCCTTCAACGTGCAGCCGGACCTCGATCACTTTGGCAACATCGTTCCTTGCGGTATTGCCGATGATAATCGGGCCGTCACCAGTCTGAGTCAGGAGTTGGGCAGATCCGTTACGCTGGAGGAGGTAAAACCCTTAGTGAAAGCTCACTTCAGGGATATTTTTGATTTTGATTGGGCCTGACCCACCATTCGGTCAGGGAGTTGCATCTTTAGGTTGTCTCACGAATCACTATGACCGAGCAAGACCTCATAACCGGATGTAAAGGCAACGACCGCCGCGCCCAGCGGGCGGTTTATGATCGATACAGCCCGGTCATGCTGGCCGTAGCAAGACGATATACCGCCCGGGATGCCGATGCGGAAGACGTGTTGGTAACGGCCTTTTTCAAGGTCTTCGATAAAATTGCCTCTTTTAACGAACAGGGCAGCTTCGAAGGTTGGATTCGCCGTATCGTAGTCAATGAAGCACTGATGCTGTTGCGTAAAAAGCACGCATTGAAGCAGGCTTCGGAATTAGACGATGTGAATCCCGCCACTTTCTCCGTTCCGGCCAGTGCAACTGCCCGGCTGGCGGAAGCCGACATTATGGCCCTGCTGGATACGATGCCCGCGGGCTACCGGACGGTTTTTAACCTCTACGTAGTGGAAGGCTATAAACACCGGGAAATCGCCGAGATGCTGGAGATCAGCATCAATACGAGTAAATCACAGCTCATCCTGGCTAAAAAGCGGATGCGCGAACAATTAGAAAAAATGGGTTACACCGCTAGCCCTTAAAGCATTAAACCATGGCAAATTTTGATCCCTTCGAGAAGGAATTTCGCCGCCAGGCTACTGGCTTGCGCCGGACGCCAGCATCCCGGAGCTGGAACCGGATTGAGCGCCGGCTCGACAAGCGCCGGGGTGGGGGAAGCAGCATTCTGGGTATTCGCCCCTGGATGATCGCGGCACTGCTCTTGCTGGTGGCCGGAACGACCATCATGACTAAAATGGCCAGTGACCGGAACAACCCGCTGGCGCAACGCTCTCAATTTATTGAAGAACTCTCCGCTCCCTACACGCCGATGGAGAACTTTGAGCCCGTTGAATACCTGAATGGCGCACCCGATGGCGGGGAGGAAATTATTCAGGATGCAGACTTTCGGGACTTTGTCGTCTCCAGGGAATACCGCGTAAATGGTTGATTTAGGCCCGGTAGCCCTCAGGAATTAAACAATTGGCCCCACACCGTGGTACTAAATGGTCATGAGGCTCCGGATGCTCACATTGCTGATTTTTTTGTTGACTGCTCTTTCTGTATTTGGTCAGACGAATGACTACAGCAATCAGGTGATGGTAATTGAAGCCATGCTGGAAGAGGCTAATTACCGGGCGGCTAAAGCCCAGAGCCAGGCACTCATCAAAAGTGGAGAGGAAGCCCAACTGCCATTGGTGAAAGCAGAAGGACACCGGTTATTGGGCAGGGCACTGACGGAAAGCAAACAGGCTACTGCCAAAGAAAGAGTGGCCGGTATCCGGGAGCTCAAACTGGCGGCTCAACTCTTTCGAAAAGAACGGAAGGGAGAAGCCGTGGAAGATATTCTTGGAAGGCTGGAGAAATTAACGGGAAACCGGAAAACGGAGACCGTCGAATTGCCTTCAGCTCGAAAGCGACGAAGTAAGATCCCCAATGCCGATTCGATCAATGAGGCTTCTCTTTCTGCAATTGTGTCGGTTCAGAACCAAACCATCACCGCCCTTAATGACAGCCAGGTGCGGCAAATGTTACAGCTGCAGGAGCAGGAGCGTGAACTGGATGCTTTGGCCTTTCAGATACTTAATGACAGCATCCTGCTCATTCAGCAGGAAAGTGTGATTGACCGGCAGCAAGCTGTGGTGCAACAGGAAAAACTCCGACGTAACTTTTTACTGGCACTGGCCGGAGGCATCTTGTTAGTTCTGGCCTCTCTGTACTTCCGTTTTCGATCGAGCAAACGCTACCAGGCGAAGCTGGAGGAACAGAATCAGATAATTTCCCGCGAGCGTAAGCGCTCGGACGAGTTACTGCGCAATATTCTTCCTGCTACCGTGGCGGAAGAATTAAAGACGAAAGGCAAGGCCACTGCCCGGAGTTACCCCTCCGTATCGGTGCTGTTTGCCGACTTTAAGGGCTTTAGCGCCCTGGCCTCCACCTTGGACCCGGAAACACTGGTGAGCTTGCTGGACGAAACCTTCAGGGCTTTTGATGAGATCGTCCGTAAGCATCGCCTGGAAAAAATCAAAACCATCGGAGACTGCTATATGTGCGCCGGCGGCTTGCCGGAGCCGGATACGGATCATGCTGAGCGGATGGTCCGGGCGGCACTCGATATTCAGGCTTACCTGGAGACAAATGACTATTTCAAGGCGCGGATTGGGATTCACAGTGGCCCGGTGGTAGCGGGAGTTGTGGGGCAAGACAAGTTCGTCTATGATATCTGGGGGGATACCGTCAATCAGGCCGCACGGCTGGAGGCAGCGGGAGACGTTGGTCGGGTAGCAATATCGCAGACGACTAAAGAGCTGCTACCTGATACATTTGTTGTTGAGCCGGCGGGAACTTTCGACGCAAAAAACATCGGTCCGATGGAACGGTTCTTTGTCCGTCAGGGCAATTGATAGCTGCCCACGCTTAGCTGTGGTTGGCTTTGCCGTGGATCTTGATCAAACCAGAAAACAAGCGTAACCATCTCATTGGGGCCGAGCATCGGAACGATGTGCGCTTCCTCGGCAGCACCTTTTGCCTTATTGCTCAAACTGGCCTTCACCTTCAGCTTGTGTACACTGATGCTGCCCCGGTTCGTCACTTCTACCGGTAGCACCCATTCTTCTCCTCTTCGTTCGATCTTATCGTCCAGAATAGCCAGGTCGAAGGCAGGCTCTATGCGGGGCTGCAGCGCAGACCAAATGAAGAAACCTATGAGGCTAAGAATTAATAAGAGACTAACGCCACGGACGGACCATGCAATAATGGTTGGAGGAGGCTGCTGCTCCGTGGAGGAATCTTTCGCTGAGTTTTTCTGATCGTCTTTCATGGTAAAAAGGGTTTATTGCTTAATAGGGGTAATTTGAAACGCCCTCTTAAATGACCAGCCTGCCGGCTGAGCCTCCTAGAGTGGTTGCGTAGCCCAGGACCACAATCCAGGGCAGTAATACTGAAAGGGGTGTTTCGGGCGTCAGGTAGCCAAACATCCATAGAAGAGCTGCGGAAACGACTAGTGAGATAGCGTAACAAATCACCGTTTCTGCCCAGCTTGGGCCCATAATTCCTTTGGCATCTTCTTCGTTTTCTTCGAACTCCGTCATGAAGATCATCAGGTAGCTGACGAACAGGGAGAACAGGATGATGCCAATCATTTGTAATGATTTAGCGGAAGTCGCAATGGTAATTGGCTCTTGGGTGGCGCCAACATTGAAGGCGAACATAATGCCCCCGAGAAGGGAAGCGATCATTTTTGTCTTGTCTCTGGACCAGTTTTTCGTCAGGTCCTTACTGTCATTACTGTCACCACTGCCTAATTGACTTTTGGCAAGGCTGGCTCCGAAGCTGGTGGGAACCATTTCCAGGGCAATACAGCTCAGGATGATGTCTACCGACATTTCAGGTCCTATTTGATCGATCAGGAGCAGTGTAATGACGCTGGCCGCCAGGCCGATGCCCATACTGCTCAGTGCATCGAGCCAGGGTACCTGCTGATCAGTCTTTCCTTTGAACCCGCTGTAAAAAGCAAATCCTACATTAATGAAATAACAGGCTATGATGATGAGAACGAGTGCCCAGGCAGGAATTACCCGCGCGCGGGCCCACATTTCCATCGTAAAGTGTAACGGCAGGGCCAGAAACAAGGCCCCGCAGAAGGCCCGGGAAAGATTCCTGAGGTCGACTTTATACAAGGGTGTTTTGGTATCACCCTCGGTGATAACATCGGTAAGTGGAGAAATGGCGAATAACTTGGGCATGTAGCCTGCAACGGCTTCCGGGAGGAGGCTGTTCGCTGCGGTTTTCAAAAAAGGGCGTGCCTTAAACCTCCTTCAAGGGCTTAGCCTGCATTAACCAGCCGGCTCACAAAAAAGCCATCCCCGTCATACCCGTCCACCTCGGGTAGAAAAGTCTGTTTATGTTCCAATGTCCAGCTCTGGCCCGTTTCGGAGGCCAGGAAGGCGTCTACCTGCGCGTCGTTCTCCTGCGGCAGGATACTGCAGGTGGCATAGACCATTTTACCGCCGGGCTTGACCATTTTGCTGTAGCGGCTCAGAATGTCGGCCTGCTCGATGACGACGCGGTCAATGAAATCCTGAGATAATTTCCACTTGGCATCGGGGTTACGGCGCAAGACACCGAGGCCGGAGCAAGGGACGTCGAGCAACAGGCGATCCGCCCGCCCGGCGAGTCGTTTGATGACTTTGGTGGAAGTGATTTCTCTTGTTTCGAGGTTACTCACACCGTTGCGGCGTGCGCGTTCTTTCAGGTTTTTGAGCTTCCAGCCGTGAATGTCCAGGCTAAGGATCTTTCCCCGGTTTTCCATGAGGGCGGCCAGGTGCAGACTCTTGCCACCGGCACCCGCGCAGGCATCGATGACGGTGTGGCCGGGTTCCACCTCCAGGGCAGGTGCTGCCTGCTGACTGCTGAAGTCCTGAACTTCAAAGAGTCCGTTGCTGAAGGCTTTCGTACGGAAGAGGTTGCGCCGTTCGGTCACCAAAAGTGCATCATCAGAGATAACCTCGGTCTGTATGCCGTCAGTGGCCAACTGTTTCTGGACTTCCTGGGGCGTGGCTTTGAGGCGGTTTGCCCGCAGCACTACGGGGGCCTGTTCGTTCAGGGCGGAAAGGGTAGGCTCCCAAAGCTCGCCGAGCTGGGTGGCCCCGACTTTATCCAGCCAATCGGGGATGCTCTCGCGTAGCGCGCGGGTGGTCTGAGCATCCGTCCATTTTTCCTGAATCTCCTTTTCGTTCAGCCCGGCAAATTCTTTCCAGGGAGGAAGTGATTCTCCTTCGAGTAGCAGTTGGATACCCACCAGTCGCCACCAGTCTTCGCGCTTTTTGGGCTTGCCACCTCCTGCCAGATGACGGAGTAAACGGTAGTTGCGGACGACATTGTAGGTCTGCTCGGCAATGAAGGCGCGGTCTTTGCTGCCACGGCGTTTATCAGCCTTCAGCACCCGGGCAATTTCCCGGTCGGCGTAAGCACCATCAGTGAAGATGGCGGCGAGGGCGGAGGCGATGGCTTCCAGATGAGCGGGATAGATCATGAGTAAAGGGGGAAGGGGAGAAAGGAATAAGGGGGGAAGGGGAGAAAAGAATAAGGGGCAGCAAAGGTAAACGGAAGTAGACAATCAAAAAGAGAAGATTCCGGGCGACGGCGCGCAGGGGCAAGGAAAGGGTGGGAGAGCAGGGGAGAGTCACCCGTTTTCAACTGGAATCTGCGCCCGCTTGTCTTTAGCGTAAAGCATCTTCCATGAACCTCAATCAAATTACCGTCCCCGCCATCAATGTTCAGGAGACGGTCACCTTTTACCAAACCCTCGGCCTGGAACTGATCGTAGAGGCTATGCCCAAATATGCCCGACTGCTCTGCCCGGATGGAAACGCTACGCTATCCGTTCATAAAGTGGAGGAGCCGGTAATCGGGCCCGGAGTTATCATCTACTTCGAGTGTGAACAGCTCGATGAGGTGGTCGCTGATTTGGTAAACAAAGGCATCCGGTTTGACCAGTTGCCTCAAGACGAAAGCTGGCTTTGGCGCGAGGCCATCCTGAACGACCCCGCCGGCAATAAGATCAAGCTATACTTTGCGGGGAAGAATCGCCTGAATCCTCCCTGGCGCGTAGCAACGGCGTAAGCTGCTTCCAGCAGCGACCGGCCAAAGCGGCTTCACAGCCGCGCTACCAATGCTGAAGGCATTATTCTTCCTTAGTTTTTTCGCTATCCTCCCCAAACACCACCCCTTCATAAAAATCTCCCACCGCAATCTGCACCCCTAGCGTACGTATCTCCACCAATTGATCCTCCTTAAAGTAAGACCGAATATGCCAAAGTTCGTTTGATTCCCGATAGTAGGTGTCCACAAGTAATTTCCGGGAGTCGATCAGGATATATTCTTTAAAACTGTCTAGCTGTCGGTAGGCATTGAACTTTTCCGCTCGGTCTGTTTCTCCCGTGCTTTCGGAAAGGACTTCTACGATGAGGCAGGGGTTTAACAGTTTTTCTATACCGGCCTCTTCCTTTTCAGTATTCGGGTCACAGACAGCACTTAGGTCGGGGAAAAAGTAGCTGTTTCTGGAAGGAATTGAAACAGCGCTATCGCTAAGGAATATCTCGCAGTTGTTAGGGTTCGCATCCATCTTCCTGAATGCATTCTTGATTAAGCGATTGTGTGCAGGGCTCCCCCCCGCCATCATACGAATCCCTCCATCAACATATTCCAGCTTATGCTCTGACTTTTCGAGCTCCTTGAAGTATTCTTCAGGGGTGTACCGGCGATTGGGGAATGAGATTGCTTCCATACTGTAATAACGATGGTAATGGGAGGAAAGTTAAAGATAAGGGTCTCTACTCTACCAGATCAAACCGTCCCCGCCCTGGCGCGTAGCAACGACGTAAGCTGCTTCCAGCAGCGACCGGCTAAAGCGTACTCTGCACGCGCTATCGAATAATGGTAGCGCGGCTGGAAGCCGCTTTGGCCGGTCACACGCGGAGCGGTGCTTGCTCCGGTAACTCCCCTTGCACCCGCGTCCGCGCCCCCGCAACTCTTCGCCCCGATAAAACCGTTACCGCAAGCAAATCCCGCGCCCTATCTTCGCGCCTAAATTTATTGCAGCCTATGTCAGCTAAAACGTATTCCGCCAAAGACGTTGAATCCAAGTGGTACGCCCACTGGATGGAAAAGAACTACTTTCACAGTGAGCCCGATGAGCGCGAGCCCTACACGATTATAATTCCTCCGCCCAACGTCACCGGTGTGCTGCACATGGGGCACATGCTCAATAATACCATTCAGGATATTCTGATTCGCAAGGCCCGCCTCGACGGAAAGAACGCCTGTTGGGTTCCCGGAACGGACCACGCCAGCATCGCTACGGAAGCCAAGGTGGTTAAGAAACTGCGCGAGCAGGGTATCAAGAAATCCGACCTGAGCCGGGACGAATTCATGACCCACGCCTTCGCCTGGAAAGAGGAATACGGCGGCATTATTCTGAAGCAATTGCAGGAGCTGGGCGCCAGCTGTGACTGGGAGCGCACCCGCTTTACGATGGAGCCGGAGCTGTACAAGGCCGTTATCAAGGTCTTCGTTAACCTCCACAAAAAAGGTAAGCTTTACCGTGGCCTGCGGATGACGAACTGGGACCCCGCCGCCCAGACGGTTCTCTCCAACGAAGAGGTAATCCATACCGAAGAAAACAAGAATCTCTACCACGTTCGGTACAAGGTGGCGGGTACGGAGGACGAATACATCGTTATCGCCACCAGCCGCCCGGAGACCATCCCGGCGGATACGGCTCTGGCCGTTCACCCGGACGACGAGCGCTACAAGAAATACCACGGCCGCAAAGTCATCGTTCCCATCGCCAATCGTGAGATTCCGATCATCGCCGATGATTATGTGGCGATGGACTTCGGTACCGGTGCCCTGAAGATCACTCCGGCGCACGACATGAACGACAATGCCCTGGGCGAAAAGTACGGCCTGGAGGTTATCGACCTGCTCAACCCGGACGGTACCCTGAACGAGAACGCCATCGAGTTTGTGGGCATGGACCGCGACGAAGCCCGCGTTGAGTTCGTTAAGCTGCTCAAGAAAACCGGTGACCTGCTGGAAACCAAGCAGTACCGCACGAGCGTTGGCCGCTCTGAGCGGACGAATGCCGTCATTGAGCCACGGCTGACGATGCAGTGGTTCCTGAAAATGGACGAACTGGCAGCCACCGCCCTGAACGCCGTTGAGTCTGGCGATATTACGTTCCACCCGGCCAGCATGATCAACATGTACCGTAGCTGGCTGAAGGAAGAAAACGTCAGAGACTGGCCCATCAGCCGGCAACTTTGGTGGGGGCAGCGCATCCCGGCATACTACTACAAGGACGAAATTTTTGTCGCTGAAACCGCCGAAGAAGCTCTGGCAGAGGCCCGGCGTAAGCTCCCGGCGGAGAACCTCACCATGGATGACCTGCAGCAAGACGAGGACGTGCTCGATACCTGGTTCTCCAGCTGGCTCTGGCCCATGTCCGTCTTCGACGGCTGGAAAGACAGCAAGGAACTGGAATATTACTACCCGACGAACGACCTCGTTACGGGCTGGGACATCATTTTCTTCTGGGTGGCCCGCATGATTATGGCCGGCTACGAATTCAGCGAAGAACTGCTGGGAGAGGCCTTCGCAAAGGAGAAGGGGAAGATGCCTTTCCGGAACGTCTACTTCACTGGCATGGTCCGCGACGAGAAGCGACGCAAGATGTCCAAAAGCCTGGGCAACAGCCCGGACGCGCTGGAACTACTGAAAAACTACGGTGCGGACGGTGTCCGTTTCGGTATGATGCGGTCCGCCGCTGCGGGCAACGACATCGTTTTTGATGCGCCAATTGATCAGAAGACGGGCAAGGTTCTCAATGAATCCGAGCTCTGTAACCAGGGCAAGAAGTTCTGTAACAAGATCTTTAACGCCAACCGTTTGATTCAGTCGTTTGAGCAGTCGGATAAAGCCCCGGACCCCGTCACCATCCTGGCCGGTAAGTGGCTGGACGCGAAGCTGAACCACACCGTCGCCGAAACGGATCGCCTGCTGGGCGAGTACCGGATCAGTGAGGCGCTGAGCCTGCTCTACAACTTCATCTGGGGCGATTTCTGCTCCTGGTACCTGGAGGCCATCAAGCCCGCTGACGGTAAGCTGAGTAAGGAGACTTACGACTTCACGATCAGCGCCTTCGAGCGCATGATGATCATCCTGCACCCCTTCATGCCCTTCATCACCGAGGAGGTTTGGCATGAGTTGCGCGAGCGTGGTGAGGGTGAAGATTGTATCGTTAGCCGCTGGCCGGAGGCCAGTGCCTACGACGCGGAGATCGTCAAGACTTTCAGCGTTTTGCAAGACATCGTTTCCAGCACACGGGACATTCGTAACCAGCGGAAAGTGAGCCATCGGGATGCCTTGCAGCTGTTCATTCAGCGGAGCGACGCCAGTGAGGCGCTTTTGGGCGCTACCGCAGGTGCAAAGGAATTCCTGATGAAGAGCGGTGTTCTCTCCACCGTTGAACTGACCGGCGACACGCCGGCCAACGCGCTGCCCTTCCTCGTCGGAAACGACAAGGCCTACCTCGTCCTCAACGAAACCATTGACCGTGCCGCTGAAGCCGAGAAGATCAACGCCGAGATCGCCCGCCTGGAAGGACAGGTGAAGGGCGTAGAGAAGAAGCTGGCCAATGAGCGCTTTGTCGCTAACGCCCCGGAGGCCGTCGTTGCTCTGGAACGCAAAAAACTGGCGGACTGGACGGCGAAGATTGAGTCGCTGCGGGCGATGGTGTAGGGGGGGATAGCTCGCTCGTTTACCTGTTTTTTGCCTGCCGCTCATTTCCTGATGGTAACATTTGAGTATTCATTGACAATAAATGGCCATTAATGGGTACTTCTGCTGCGTACGTTCTTTCTGGCGGCCCTGATCATTCCGGGAAGCCATATTTTAGACCAGTACACCAGAAGTAAATGTGATGAAAAGGAGAGATTTTTTTAAGAAGTCAGCAAAGCAAGCCCTGACCGTTAGCCTCGTGCCCTTAAGCGGTATGGCTGCTGCGGGCGAGGACGGGCCTCGGGATAAGGGTGGTGTAATTCAGGAACTACCCAACGGGGAAAAGTCCGGCGTCATCCACCGGGAAAAAACGTTGAACTACGACGTTGCCGTGATCGGTGGTGGAATGGCGGGTATGTGCGCCGCGGTCTCTGCGGCTCGCAACGGAGCTAAGACAGTTCTCGTGCAGGATCGCCCCGTACTGGGAGGCAATGCCTCCAGTGAAATCCGGGTACACGTCAATGGCGTCACTCACCTGAAGGGGGGAAAGCCCGAGCGGGAAACCGGCGTCATTGAAGAGTTGCTGCTTCACAACCGTTTCCACAACCCCCAGGAATCTTACCCCGTCTGGGATCACGTACTCTACGGTTTCATTACTGCTGAAGACAACCTGGACCTCATCATGAACACCCAGGCCACGAAGGCGGAGATGGACAACGGCCGGATCAAGGCTGCCAAATGCTGGCAGCAAACTACGGAGACGACCATCACGATAAACGCTGACATTTTTATCGATTGTTCAGGAGATGGCCTCCTGGCGGCAACCGCCGGCGCCGTTTATCGTACGGGCCGGGAGGGTAAAGCCGAGTTCGGAGAAAAGTATGCCCCCGATGAGCCCGACGGATGGCAAATGGGAGCTTCCCTGATGCTGGAAGCTAAAGACATGGGCCGGCCGATGCCCTTCGAGGCGCCTCACTTCACTATCCCCTTTGATCCGGAAATAGCGCACAAGGGGAGAAAATTCAACAACTACCAAAATGGCATCTGGTGGATAGAAGTTGGTAGCGACGACGATATCATCGGTGAATTCGAGGAAAACCGTCACAAACTGATGGGCTATGCCTACGGACTGTGGGACTACATCAAAAATTCCGGCAAGTTCCCGGAGTCTGCCAACGAGGCCCTCGACTGGGTGTGCTCCCTGCCCGGCCGGCGGGAATCCCGCCGGTTCATGGGTGATTACATCCTCAAAGAACCGGATATGCTCGGGTATAAACAGTTCGAGGATGCCGTCGCCTACGGCGGATGGTCGCTCGATGAACACAATCCGGGCGGGATTGAAGACTTAAAAGCTCCGCCAAGCTTCTTCCACGAGCATTTTCACCGGGTATACCAGATCCCTTACCGGAGTTTATACTCAAAGAATGTACCTAACCTGCTTTTTGCCGGGCGCAACATCAGCCAGAGCCACATTGCTCTTTCTTCTTCCCGCGTAATGGCAACCTGTGCAACCATGGGGCAGGCCGTAGGAACGGCTGCCGCTATTTGTATTGCGGAATCCTGCGGGCCAAGGGAGGTCTATAAAAAGCATCTGAACCAGCTACAGGAACAACTGCTGCGTGATGATGCTTTCATCCCTGACCGACCCGCTCGCGACGAAAAAGACCTGGCGCGTACTGCCGATCTGATCATTGGCTCCTCCACCAGCTCGGGCGATGCAGCCTTGCTGACGGATGGGTGGTCGCGGGACTTTCTGGACGTGGTGCACCACTGGGAATCCGAGGGCCTGCCCGCCAATGCTCAGTTGGAATGGCGGGAGCCCGTTTTGCTGCGTAAAATCGAAATCAAGTGCGATACGAACGTAAGAAGGAATATTCTGATGCGGAAAGACTCCAAAGTCAGTAAAACCTTCACCAATACCGTCCCGGAAGAGCTACTCAAAACCATTAGTGTGGAAGGCCGGGTAAAGGGGCAGTGGGTATCCTTAGGAAAGCTGGACAAGAACAAGCGGCGCCTGATTAAATTTACCTTTCCGCCTCAACGGTTTACCGCCATCAGGATTAATCTGGAGGAAACCTATGGCGCTGCCAATGCTAAGCTCTTTGAAGTACGCTGTTATGCCTGATTGGGGAAATATCCTGACGCCTTCGAAGTTCATCGGGGGGCTTCTGCTCGTTTTACAGCTGCTTCCCTCAGGAAGCAGTTGCCAAACCGTCGTTGGGGTACATGAGATCAAGGCCAACCATCCGGCATTCGAACAGGAACATGCTACTACTTTCCAGCTCGTTGAAGCAGAAGTGAACGAAAAACGGATATTCAGGCTTGACGTACAATCGGTTATTTGCGCGGATCATCAGTGTAAAGTCGTACCGGTAAGCCTGTTTTGGGATGCATTAGGAAAGTACGTGAAGTATGAGCTTGTCCCCGGAGATTATCTGGAAAAAGGAGAGGGCGTTCCTTTCACAGAAGACGATTATCAAACCCTGCAGACGATTTTGCTGGACGAAAATTCTCCTTACGGTGATCTTACTTACCATGAAGTTACCCATGATCAGGTAATCGGGGAGGGGCAGGTGGATGGAATATCGGGAGCGACCACCATACTACTGGCAAACGGACAAACGGTCATTGGGGCCACCTGGTCCTGCTTCACCCTGTGGCATTGGGCTAATGGTGATGTGGTTGGTGAGGTGCGTCGTATTACGGGAGCCCGGGCTACCGTCTCGGCGCTCAGGCAATTACTGGATTCAGGAAATCAGGCGAAGCAACATTATGCCCTCAGTGAATTAAATCGGCGCGAACAGTACGATCCTGAATTGGTGGAATCCGTCCTGCGGCTTTCGGCTCATGCGCAGGGGGAGCTGTTGTCCCTCAGCCTTTCATTTCTCGAAGGGCTGGACCCCGGGCAATACCTGATGGCCATGGTACAACTCTACGATACGGAGCGGAGCGGACTGCGGCAGGAGGTGCTGAAATCCTTATTGCGGGCAAAGAGCAAACCGGGGGAGGGAACTGTTGTCCGTTTAATCGGCCTTTTACCGGAGAACCCTGCTTTTCAGGAGGTCGATTACCTGCTCAGACTCATTGAGCAAGCTAAAGTTGCCTCGGAGGCAGTTTCAAGGGAGCTTGTACCATTGCTGAAAGCCAATGATTTTTTGCTTTCCCGACGGGTATATTACTTCCTTTCACGGGAGGAAAACAGCGCGGGTATTCGTGTGGCGCTGGATGGATTTTACGCTTTGCACAAGGACAATATCTGACGGAAACGAAGGCCATTCTCCTGCTTCAGAGACGTGAGTACATGATTTGAGTATAATACTTGTCGCATTGGTTAAGATGGCGGATGGCCGTTGGCGAATGGTTGAATATTTTAGTAGTTTAGGCAAAGAAGGAGGGGAGTAAGGGAACCTGCCCCACAGAAATCCAAGGATAATATTGCCCGATAAAGTATGAGTCGATCCATTACTACCGTTAAGAGATGCCGATGGCTCATTACCCTTCTTTGCTTTACCACCTTGCTCTGCACCTGTACATTCGGCGAGTTCAGTAACCACGGGCGCGCCGACGAACACGCTGCTGCTGTTCCGGAGCGCCCTGATTTCACCTTTCACATAAAGCCATTGCTGAGTGATCGTTGCTACGCCTGCCACGGCCCCGATGAAACCAAGCAAAAGGCGGGGCTTGCGCTCCACACCCCGGAACTTGCCTACGCTGAACTCAAAAACAAGGCGGGGAAATTTGCCATCGTTCCCGGAGACGTGGACAACAGCGAAGTGTGGAGACGCATCATCAGTAGTAATGCGGAAGTGGTAATGCCACCACCCGAGAGTCACCTGTCACTGAGCGATGATGAAAAAGAATTGATCCGGCGGTGGATTGAGCAAGGCGCTGAATACAAGCCGCACTGGGCATTCTCGGCGCCCGAAATGCCCCCTATCCCCGAGGTGGAAGAGATGGATTGGGTCCGTAATCCGATTGATCAATTCGTGCTGTCGGAACTTCAGCAGCGCGGGATGACCCATAGCCCCGAGGCGGAACGAGGGGCTTTGCTCCGCCGGCTAAGCTTTGACCTCACGGGCCTGCCCCCAACGCCGGAGGAGTTGCTGGCTTTTGAAAATGATGATTCGGGGGATGCCTACGAAAAGGTGGTCGACCGCTTGCTGGCCTCTCCGCATTATGGTGAGCGGATGGCGATCGACTGGCTGGACCTCAGCCGCTACGCCGACAGCCACGGCTATCAGGATGACCGGCCCCGAACGATGTGGCCCTGGCGGGATTGGGTCATCAAAGCCTTCAATGAGAACCTGAATTATCGGGACTTCGTCACCTGGCAGCTAGCTGGTGACTTGCTGCCGGAGGCGACTTACGAGCAGAAACTGGCCACCGGCTTTGGCCGCAATCACCCCATCACCCAGGAGGGAGGCGTCATCGAAGCGGAATATCTGGCGGAATATGCCAGTGACCGAACGCATGTTTTTGGGACGGCCTTCCTTGGCCTCACGGTTGAATGTGCTAAGTGTCATACCCATAAGTACGACCCGATTTTGCATACGGACTATTATCAGCTGACGGCCTTTTTTAACAACATCACCGAAAGGGGAACGGCTAACGGTTATTACGACGAAGCGCCGGTGCCGAATATGCCGATTGAAAGTCGGGAATTGGAGCAAAAACTGGCGGAGGTGGAGCAATTCATCACCCGCCTGGAGAGCAGACAGCGGGAGCTGGAAGGATCGGGAATTATCGCGGGGGAGGACGCGGTTTTGGAGACAAAGGAAACCTTGCTGGCCAAGGGGCTGGTGGCCCGCTTTGATTTTAACGATAATGAGGGGGGGCGAACCCTCAGCGGCTTACCGGAAACGGAGGACGGCTGGATGAACTTCAATCTTCCACCAACCTTTGGGGCGGTAAAGGAAGTGAGCGGAAGAGAAGGGAAGGCCCTGTCTTTTGACGGCGAAAACTACCTTTCGCTGGGGCTGGTGGGCGATTTTGAACACCACCAGGCTTTCTCGGCCTCGGTCTGGATCAGGCACGACGGGCGGGGTGGCACCCGGGCCATTTTGGGCAAGCGGATGGATGAGCTGCTGCATAACGGCTATGATTTGGTGCTGACGGCTAACAATCAATTGGCTTTTCGTCTGTCGGGAGAATGGTGGTCGCCCGACCAGTACCCCGAAGGCCTGCGGGCTTTGGAGGTCCGCACCCGGGCGGCCGTGCCTGCGGGAAGCTGGCAACACGTAGCGGTGACTTACGATGGGTCTGGCAGGGGTAGGGGAGTCCGCTTGTACATCGGGGCGCAGCCGCAGGATGCAAAGATTGTTGTAGATAACCTGAGGCGGAAGACCATCCTGAATGGCAATCACTTCGCCATCGGAAACTGGAACCAGCGGGGGCGTACCCGAGCAGGGTTAAGGGGCTTTGCCCGGGGCGCTATTGACAACTTCCGGCTCTATGAGCGGGAGTTGAGCCCCGTGGACATTGCTCTGTTAGCTTCCTCTGCACCTGCGGCCTCGCGCCCAAATTCCGCCCGTTTTACTGCTGACCGCTGGCAGAAACACCTCTTGTTGCATTATTCAGAACCCTACCGCCGAACGGCCGCCATGCTGGATAGCCTTCGGTCCATCGATCGCACCCTGCCCAAGGTGATGGTAATGGAAGAGAAAGACACGATAAACCCCACTTTTGTGCGTCTGCGAGGAGAATACGACCATCCCGGAGAACCCGTAAGCCGTAAGGCGCCCAGTGCCCTGCCGCCACTTCCTGATGATGCCCCAAAGAACCGTCTGGGTCTGGCGCAGTGGCTCTTTATGGAGGAGCACCCGCTCACCGCCCGGGTGGCCGTCAACCGACTCTGGCAACAGGTCTTTGGCCAGGGGCTGGTGAAGTCAGCCGCAGATTTTGGTAATCAGGGCGACCTGCCCTCCCACCCGGAATTACTGGACTATCTGGCACTGGAATACCGTAATAATGGTTGGGACACAAAGGCCATTCTCCGGCTCCTGCTTACCTCCAACACCTACCGGCAAAGCGGCCGTCTTCGTCCCGGAGACGAGAAAGAAGACCCCGAAAACCGCTGGCTGGCCCGTGGCCCGTCGGGCAAGCTTACGGCCGAAATGCTCCGTGATCATGCACTGGCGTCCAGCGGGCTGCTCCACGACGAAATTGGAGGCAAATGGGTCAAACCCTATCAGCCCGCCGGTCTTTGGTATGAGATGGCCTCCGATATCGGAGAACCGATCTACCGGCCCAGCAGGGGCGTTGACCTCTTTCGCCGAAGCCTGTATACTTACTTTAAGCGGACCATTCCTCCCCCGGACATGCTGACCATGGACGCTGCAGAACGAACCGTCTGCACCGTCAAACGCCAGAAAACCAGCACGCCGCTGCAGTCATTGGTCGTACTCAATTCTCCCCTCTACGCCGAAGCCAGTCGCCATCTGGCCCAGCAACTCTTACGGGATCAGCAAGGTGAAGATGCCCTGATCAGGGCTGCTTTTGTTCAGGTAGTTTCCCGTGAACCCAGTGAGCCGGAGAAAAACATCCTGCTGGAAATGTTGGCGGAGAATGCCGACTACTTCGAAGAAGATCCCGCAGCGGCCGATGAACTGCTTAGCATCGGTACGGTGCCACCGCCCCCGGAAATAGACCGAAAAAGCCTGGCTGCCGCCACGATGGTGGTTAGCGCCATTTTCAACCTTGATGAAGCGCAGAGAAAGTAATCCCGTAAAGTCCCGATAACTTATTCCCATGACTGACCCTCTTCACGAAGCAAGACTAAAGTATAACCGCCGTCATTTTTTCGGTAAGGCGAGCCTTGGCCTCGGAGCCCTGACTTTGGGTTCTTTGCTGGGGTGTGGTCAGGACAAGGCCGCTCCTGACTTACCGGCGGCCATCAAAAATCTGCACCTGCCACCGCAGGCAAAGCGGGTCATTTATCTTTTTCAGTCGGGTGGCCCGAGTCAATACGAACTTTATGATCACAAGCCGCTCCTCCGGGAGCGGAATGGAGAAGAATTACCTGCCAGTGTGCGTGGAAATCAGCGCCTGACCGGAATGACGGCCAACCAAAGCTCCATGCCGCTGGCGGGGTCGCTGTTTGGCTTTAAACAGTGGGGAGAGAGCCGTGCCTGGGTGAGTGAGCTGATGCCACACGTCGGGGCCATTGCGGATGAGCTTTGCTTTATCAAAAGTATGCACACCGAGGCCATTAATCATGACCCGGCCATTACCTTTTTTCAGACCGGTAGTCAGCAGGCCGGCCGGCCGAGCATTGGCTCCTGGATGAGTTACGGGCTGGGAAGTGAAAACGAAAACATGCCGGCATTCACCGTGTTGCTGAGCCGGGGCGCGCAACGGCCACAGCCAATTTATTCCAGGTTGTGGGGTAACGGCTTTTTGCCGTCCCTGCATCAGGGTGTACAGTTTCGAAGTGGCAAAGACCCGGTGCTCTACCTGCGGGACCCCAAGGGTATTGACCGGCACGCCCGCCGTGATTTTCTGGACAAAATCGCGAAGCTCAATGAATTGCGTCTGCAGGACTTTGGGGATCCCGAAATACAAAGCAGAATCAGCCAGTATGAAATGGCTTACCGGATGCAAACTTCCGTTCCGGAAGTGATGGACCTTTCCGATGAGCCCGATGAAGTCTTCGAGCTCTACGGCGAAGCGGCCCGGAAGCCCGGAACCTACGCTGCTAACTGTCTGCTGGCCCGTCGCCTGGCCGAACGGGATGTGAAGTTCATCCAGCTCTATCATCTCGGGTGGGATCAACACGTGGACCTGCCCCGGGAAATTGCCAGTCAGTGCCGGGATACGGATCAGGCCTCCGCGGCGCTGGTCGTTGACTTAAAGCGGCGGGGATTGCTGGAAGATACTCTTGTAATCTGGGGAGGAGAATTCGGCCGCACAAACTTCAGTCAGGGTACCCTGACGGCTACCAACTACGGCCGCGATCATCATCCACGTTGTTTTACTATCTGGATGGCGGGTGGTGGCGTAAAACCGGGTGTCAGCTATGGTGAGACGGATGAATTCGGCTACAACATCATCAAAGACCCGGTGCACGTTCATGACTTCCAGGCTACGCTGCTGCACCTGACGGGAGTAGATCATGAACAGCTGACCTATAAGCATCAGGGGCGTCGCTACCGGTTAACGGATGTGCACGGCAAGGTCGTTAAGGATATTTTGGTGTGATGGATAGCCTCTAACAGGATTCTCCTATGGGCAAGTATGAAATCTGTCAGAAATAGAGCATCATTTATTTTCTACCGAATTCCTTTTCAACGAATGGAAAATTCTGCCCAGAGCGGATAGTGGTCAGAGATCATCCAGGAATGCTGAAGCTTGGAGTGGGTTTCTTCGTTCCAGAGAAGGGGAACAAAATCGTAGTTGCCTGCCGCCAGTAAATCCATGGATAGTTTTGGCTGCTTGTTGTCTCCGTTGAACCAGGCAATCTGATCGTAGTATTTATCTTTATTGAAGATAGAGCGGGTGGCTTCCGGCGCCTGCAGAGCCGGGGGAACGTACAGGCCTTTGGCCAGAAAGGTTTGATTGAGTAGGTCGCCACGTTCATCGATGTTGAAGTCTCCGAGGCAGATCAGGTTTTGATCGTAGGTATTGATATCAGAAGCCCAGTCACTTAGCCAGCGGGCGATGCCTTTGAGTTCAGCAATGCGATCACTCGACTTTTTACCGTAGATAATGTGTAGGGTGACGAGGATGAACGTCTTGGATTCTGACCGGAAACTCACGGCGTAGGGTGACCGGACAAACTGATCTTTGAGCGAATTTTCTTCTACTTCATCTAGCCATTCTTTAGGTACTACAATTTCGGAGGCAAGACCCGATAAGTTGGCCCGGCGGGTATCGAAGACATAAGCCATCCGTTCACCATTGCCGGCGGAGCCGACAGTAACGTCTGTAAGGATAAAAGACCAATTGGAGCCAAGGAGCTTCATCATGTCCCGGAAGGCGCGAATGTTGGCTTTAACTTCCTGCACGGCGACGACATCGAACCGAGAGACGATCTCCGCAATGTAATGGACCGAAGAGAGGTCCCGACGGGGAGAGTCCGTTTGGCTGGAGGTCCAAACCCGGGAAAGATTTCCAAATGCGCGGATGTTCCAGGTGGCAATGAGCAGGTTTCGGCCGATTTTCTTAGCGGGGATCCTAATATCAAGGTTGTCAGAAAGCGCTTGCATCCGAGGTTGTAGCTCAATGGGAAAAGGATCAAGAATGTTAGGCATTGACTGGCGATTGCTGAAGTGAAACTTTTACACTAAACGTTTAAACAAGGAAATGTATGATGGAAGTACCTAAATTCTCTTGTTGCTTAACCAGACGGATAGTATCCAAATTTGCTCTGCTTCTAATTACCAGGACTTCTGCCCATTCGTAGTCCCCGCGGTAATCATCGCTCGTTGCTCTTCATAAGATTTCAGCAATGAACTTATTCTTTCCGGCTGGTGAGCATATTCCCGTTTGACGGCCTCAATACCCTTATCGGCAGCCTTCAGTGCTTTGTCTTTTTGCCCCAATTGCGTGTAGGCTCTCATGAGCATTCGGTAAGGATATTCCCCCTTGTCGACTTCCTGAAAGCGAGCGATAAGCGCCAGGGCTTTATCGGGTTGTTGCTGATTAAAGAGCAGATAGTTTATGGGCTTGAAGTATTCGTGGCCATCGCCCATCAGTGGCGCTGAAATTATGCTGTCAATGTAAGTCGTGATTTGCTCATTAATACCGGTGCTTATGGGGAAGCTAACCTGCACGTCCGTCCACGAAATATAGAGTCGGGCGTTGTTGTCACTGATGTCAAAGTCGAAGCTTAGTGCCTCATAATGCCGTCCTGCTTTTGTTACGGGTACGCAGGTCTGTATGCGGATTTCAGACTTTCCGTACTCCAGGATGCCATGGTTAGCGTCGTGGATAATGATGGTCCATTCCTTCTCTCCGGGGATCGTAATCAGGGCATACTTGCCAGCAGGCAATCTTTGCTTGTCGATGATAACCGGCTCATCAAAACTAATAATAACTTCTGAGGCACTGGTTTGCCAGGGCTTATCGTAAGGAATCAGGCCACCGAAGATGGTCCGGCCCCGGGCGATAGCCCGGGAGTACTCCACTTTGATGATCGTATTACCGACCATCTGGGTTAAGCTGGCTTTAGGGCTCAGCGGGGGGAGAAAGAACTGTGCCTGCAGGCTGCTTGTACTGATGAAGAGTGCACAAAAAAGAAGGGAGATTATTCTAAACATAATTTGGTGTTTGTACCGCTGACTTCAGTCGGCGGAATTAAATTATCTGCCGACGGAAATCGGCAGTAAAGGCTAGCAGCCGTCCATGGTTCTTCCGGCCAGCCACCCACGTGGCGAACTGGAGATAAAGCGGAGCCCTGAACTGTCGTTAGGTAGTTCTGCCCGATAGCCTGACCACAGCTTTTGTGGTAATGTTTTTGCGTTTTTGCTGCTAAGCATGCCAATGGGTATTTCCCAATTCGCGCCCCCGTCTGTTGTCCGGATCATTGATTGACCGATGAGTTGAGCGTAAAGCGATTGTCCGTCCGCCAAAAAGCGTTGAGCTGTGTTGCCAGCGAAGCACGGTTGCCAGCTGGCTCCATTGTCTTCGCTGACAAAGATGCCCTTTAGTCTGGCGGCGTATAGCCGGCCGCCATGGGCGATCAGATCATTGGTTTGTTGAAGGTCTGAGCAGTGCCTCCAGCTCATACCGCCATCGTGGGAACGGTAGATGCCGCCGTCAGTACCGGCGATGAGCAGCCCTTCGTGATAAAGGAGTGCCCGGACGGACCCTGCGCGAAGGTTGAAAATCGAGGGCGTCCAGCTTTTCCCTCCGTTGAAAGACAGGTAAACTCCCTGCCGGAAAGTACCAATGGCCAGCTTGTCGCCATCAGCGGCGATGGCGTTAATGTCAATCCGTTGGGGGAGACGATTGTTCCTGGGCTCCCAGACGGTAGATCCTTTCGGGAGAAAGTAAAGTCCGTGCGCATCAGTTGTCAGGTAAATGCCGTCGGGGTGGTTCAGAACGTTGGCTGGAGTAGCTTGCTCTGGTAACCCTTGGTTAAAGGGCTGCCAACTACCTCCCTGATCTTTACTAAGGTACAATTGAGGGGGTAGGTTTGCAGAATCCACCGGACTTAAGGCCAGGTGAAGAAGAGAAAAAAGAAGGGCTGTCAGCATTCCATAAATAATTGATACTGCCAAGGTAAGGGGAGCCAGTAGTTGACCATTAAAACAATTGTAAAAGGATGTAAACAGCGAGTAAAACCAAGAAATTAACGTCTTCCAGCCATTATCTTCGCCATAATGAAAAAGTGGACACAAGGTGGATTGTTCCTGCTTGGCGGGCTCTTGCTGTTGCTGGGGCTGAGTAGTGCGCTGCTGCCGGATGCGGAACAAGAGGACGAACGGTACGCATTGGCCCTCCGGCAAATCGCACATGACTACCTCATCTGTGAAGGAGACGAAACGAGCCGCATACCTGCCGTCAGAACTCAGGCGGATGGCGGACTTTTTCTGCAGTTAGAAAGGAATATCGACTATACAAGTCTGGCGGAGGTAGCCAGTAAAGCCATCAACCGGTATGGCATCAGAAACAGTTACAGTCTTTCATTGGAGGACTGTGAAAGCGGTGAAATATTTCTGGGCAACCTGTGGGTAGATCCGGTTACCGACCCTACGGGACAGACGGGGATAGCCTGTGGCGGAAGAGATCAGGAAGAACGCTGTGCGAACATCACACTGACCTTCCATGCTTCCAATGCCGTAGGTGCAACGGGCAATCCGCTGTTTTTGCTTCTGCCTGGCATCCTCTTGTTACTCATTGGCGGATGGCGGACCCGGGTGAAACAACCTCTGGCGCCTGCGGCTTCTTCCGCGGTAAGCCTTGTGGATAAACGACCTCCTTCCCTGAGTCCGAATGTTACTTTCGATGCCAACGCACAGTTACTTTCCGTTGCGGGTGCCGGACATGAACTTACCTATCGGGAAAGCAAACTGCTCAACTATCTGGTTGAAAACAGCAACGAGGTTCTGCGTCGGGAAGACATTCACGAAGCTGTTTGGGGCGAAGAAGGCATCATCGTTGGTCGCAGCCTGGATGTGTTCATTTCCCGGCTACGAAAAAAGCTGGCAGGAGCAGAGGGGGCCGAGATTATTACGGTGCATGGGGTAGGGTATCGCTTCAAAGTAACCGCTGCAGGTATCGAAGCCTGAAACGAATGGTTATTTCGGGCCTTCTTTTTATTCAGGGATCGAAATTTTGGGCAGGAGAAGATAACTTCACCAGCGAACGCTCAAAATAACTTTCCGGATGATCATTGACAGCCACCAGCACTTCTGGCGCTACGAGGCAAAAAAACACGATTGGATTGACGATGAAATGGCCGTGATTCGGCGGGACTTTATGCCCGAAGACCTGCAGCCCATTTTAGCCGCTAACGGCGTGAATGGCTGTGTCGCCGTTCAGGCTGATCAGACCCGGGACGAGACAGATTTTCTGCTGGCATTAGCCAGGGAGAATCCCTTCATCAAAGGCGTAGTGGGCTGGATTGACCTGCGGGCCGAAAATTTAAACGTACAACTTGATGTCTACGCCGGAAGCACAGCCCTAAAAGGCTTTCGGCACGTGGTGCAGGGTGAAGCCGATCCGCAGTTTATGCTTAGGCCGGAGTTCGTAAGGGGAATCCGTACCATAGGCGAGCGGGGCTACACCTACGACCTGCTCATCCTGCCGCATCAACTGCTGGCGGCGGTGGAGCTCGTTCGGCAGTTTCCCGAACAGCGCTTTGTGGTGGATCACCTGGCCAAACCCTACATCAAGGCGGGGTATCTGGCAGGCTGGGAGATCGGAATGCAAGCATTGGCTGCTTTTCCCAATGTATGGTGTAAGGTCTCCGGCATGGTCACCGAAGCCGACTACCAAAACTGGACGGAAGACCAGATGAAACCCTACCTCGACGTCGTATTCGATGCCTGGGGAACGGAACGAGTTATGTTCGGCAGCGACTGGCCCGTCTGCCGGGTGGCGGCGCCTTATGACAGGGTTCTGGGGCTGGTGAATGACTACCTCTCCGGTTTTAGCCAGCCAGAACAACAGGCCGTACTGGGCGGTAATTGCTGGTCATTTTACGGCTTAGCGTAGCTCAGAAGGACACTTTCCGGTAAAATCATATTACAGATGTTAATCGCCGTCCGGCCCGTCAATGGCATTGGCGGGCTAGGCTTACATTGAGCCCACACTCTTTATTTATGAAGTACATTGTTTGCGAACAACCGGAGCAATTTGAGCTCCTGGAAAAACCATCACCCAAAGCGACTGAGGGAGAAGCGCTCCTGCGAATCACCCGTGTTGGCATTTGTGGAACAGACCTGCATGCCTACGCCGGTAATCAGGCCTTTTTCAGCTACCCCAGAATCCTGGGGCATGAGCTCTCCGCTGAAGTAATGGAAATCGGAGACAACCCCCAGGGCATCTCCGCCGGAGATCGTGTTATCATTATGCCCTACCTGAGCTGCGGCTCCTGTGTCGCTTGCCGGCACGGGAAGACGAACTGTTGTTCCAATATCCGCGTACTCGGTGTGCATACCGATGGTGGCATGCAGGAGGTCATCAGTGTTCCCAACGCTATCCTGATTCCGGCCGGGAAGCTCTCGCATGACGAGATCGCCATCGTTGAACCGCTCGCCATCGGCGCACATGCTATTCGCCGGGCGGATCTGAAAAGCGGAGAGACCATCGTCGTCGTCGGTTGTGGCCCCATCGGTATTGGTCTGATGGCTCTGGCGAAGATTGTGGGGTGTACGGTTATCGCCATGGATACGAATCCGGACCGTCTGGCTTTCGTCAAGGAGAAAATTGGTGTTGACCACGCGATTAATGTACTCGACGAGCCCGTTGAAGCCGTAGCGAAAATAACGGATGGTGACCTGGCCACTGCTGTGTTCGACGCTACCGGGAACAAGCGGGCGCTGGAGAGTGGTACGGACTACATGAGCCACGGTGGCCGCTATGTACTGGTAGGTCTCAGTAAAGGGGATTTAACCTTTGCGCACCCGAAGATCCACGCTAAAGAAACCACCCTGATGTGTAGCCGCAACGCTACTTTCGACGATTTTCAGTGGGTGAAAGACACCCTGGAAGGTGGGAAGTTTCCCACCGAGGCCTTCATCACACACCGGGTTCCCTTCACCGAAATGATTGCCAGCTTCGACAGTTGGCTCAAGCCTGAGACCGGCGTAATTAAAGCAATCGTGGAATGGTGAATCAAAGTTGGTTAAAACTTCACCCTGAGGACAATCTGCTGGTTGCCCTGCGCGACCTGCCCGCCGGAGAGGTCATTACCTCCGGAGAGCGGACGGTGACGCTGTCCAAAGAGATCAAGGCTAAGCACAAGCTGGCCGAGCGTGACTTTGCCGAAGGAGATAAACTGTACCTCTATGGAGTGTTAGTGGGTAAAGCGCTGGAGGCAATCCCCTCCGGAGGGTTGATCCATACCGGAAACGTTGTCCATGCCGCTGAAACTTATCAGGCAAAACAGGGAGAGACCCACTGGGAAGCACCCGACGTAAGCCGTTGGCAAGACCGCCACTTCATGGGCTATCACCGGAAAGACGGCAGTGTCGGCACCGCTAACTACTGGCTCATTATTCCGCTGGTTTTCTGTGAAAACAGAAACGTAGAAACCATCCGCGAAGCGATGGTGGATCAGCTGGGTTATGGCCGCAAAGAAGTACGGACGGTAGACATCAGTTCATTGATCAAAGCCTATCAGGCCGGCGCTGACGAGGCAACACTCCGCGGCATCGACCCGCTGGCCGGCAAACAAGAAAACGAGAAAGATCAGCGGGTTTTCCCAAATGTGGATGGCATCAAGTTTCTGACCCATGATGGCGGCTGCGGCGGCACCCGGCAGGATGCACAGGTGCTCTGTGAGTTACTCGCCGGCTACATCACCAATCCGAACGTAGCCGGGGCAACGGTCCTGAGTCTGGGGTGCCAGAATGCGCAAATTCCGCTGCTGCAGGCTGCACTCAGCAAAAGAGGGGCGGCGGGAGAAAAACCCGTCATTTACCTGGAGCAACAGCAAAGCAGGAGCGAGCGGGATTTCATCGCAGAGGCGGTAAAGAAGACCTTCCTTGCGCTTACTAAAGCCAATCATTGCACCCGCGCTCCGGCGCCCCTTTCTGCACTTACCCTGGGGCTGGAATGCGGTGGCTCCGATGGCTTCTCCGGCCTTTCGGCTAACCCCGTGCTCGGGCAGGTGTCCGATTGGCTCGCTGCCCTGAATGGCAAGCCGGTACTTGCTGAGTTTCCCGAACTCAATGGGGTAGAGCAGTCGCTCATCAACCGCTGCCGGACACCGGAACTGGCCGAAAAGTTTGCCGGTTTAATGCGCGCCTACTCAGACGCTGCCGAGGCCGTAGGGTCGGGCTTTAAGAATAATCCTTCTCCCGGTAATATCCGGGACGGGTTGATTACCGACGCTATGAAATCTGCCGGCGCGGCCCGTAAGGGAGGAACCGGCCCCGTGGCGGATGTGCTGGACTACGCTGAGCCCGTTACGCAGCCCGGTCTCAACCTGCTGTGTACGCCCGGAAACGACGTGGAAAGTACCACCGGGCTGGCGGGCTCAGGCTGTAACCTGATCGTCTTTACCACGGGCCTGGGCACCCCGACGGGAAATCCAATTGTGCCCGTCATCAAAATGTCGAGCAATACAAGCCTGGCGAACCGGATGTCGGATATCATCGATTTTGACGCTGGGCCGGTCATCACCGGAGCAAGCAGCATCGAAGAACGCGCAGCTCAGCTTCTTGAGTTCCTTGTTGATGTTGCCAGTGGTCGTCAAACTACTGCTGCTCAACGCCTTGGGCAAGATGACTTTATCCCTTGGAAGAGGGGCGTATCTCTATAACCATCTTAAAAGAATTAGCTATCAACTCAACTGCTTCATCCGATCTTCCCCTGCGTGTTCTCCAGTTTGGGGGCGGCAATTTTTTGCGCGCCTTTGCTGACTGGATGATCGACGTGCTGAATGAAAAGACAGAATTTCAGGCCGGAGTTGTGGTCGTAAAACCTACCGAGCGTGGAGATTACGATGACCTTCGGGCCAGCAATGGCCGCTTTACGGTAGCTCTCGACGGGGTGCGCCGCGGCGAACTCATTCAGGAACGACGGGAGATTAGCTGCGTGCAACGGATCATTCAGCCTTACCGGGAGCGGGAAGCTTTCCTCGCTACGGCGGAGCTGGAAAGTATGCGGTTCATCATCTCCAATACCACCGAAGCGGGCATCCGTTTTTCGGAGGAACCGATGCCGGAGGAGGGAATGCCAAAGGAGTTCCCGGCCAAGCTCACGCTATGGTTATATCACCGGTACCGGCATTTTTCGGGGGCGCCGGAGCGCGGGTGCATTGTTTTGCCAATGGAACTGAGTGCGGACAACGGAACCGCCCTCAACCGGGCGGTGGAACAATACGCTGCGCACTGGAATCTCCCTCCCGGCTTTCGGGAATGGAATGCTACGGCTAATCACTATTGCTCTACGCTGGTAGACCGCATCGTCTCCGGCTACCCCGAAGACCGCGCGGCGAAAATCTTCGCCGAAATCGGCAAGGAAGACCCGCTGCTGGTGGCCGGAGAGTATTACCACAGCTGGGTAATTGCCGGGCCGGAGTTGGTAGCTGAAGAACTTCCCTTTGGGCAAACAGACCTAAACGTGGTCTTTACCCAGGACCTCGACGCCTACCGGGAGATCAAAGTCCGCATCCTCAACGGCGCCCACACGAGCATCGTCCCCACTGGCTACCTCGCCGGATTGGAAACAGTTGGTGACGTCATGAACGATGCTGCCATGAGCGATTTTCTCGCGAGCGTCCTGAACGATGAGATAATCCCTTCGCTGGATTACCCCAAAGAACAGCTGGAAGCTTTTGCGGCCGATGTGCTGGACCGCTTCCGCAATCCCTTTTTACACCACAAGCTGCTGGATATTTCCCTGAATTCCACCTCGAAGTTCCGGGCACGCCTGCTTCCTTCCTTACTCAGTTATCAGCAAAAGAAGGGGGCCTTGCCACGGGGCATCGTCCGGGCCTTTGCGGCACTGATGCGCTTTTACCGGGGGGATCGCGACGGAAGCACAATTCCCCTGCGGGACGAAGCAGATCGAATCGACTTCTTCCGCGAACAATGGGCCCTCTATGAATCCGACAAGCAGGGGCTCAGCGACCTTGTCCGGCAGGTACTGGCGCGCGTGGGTTGGTGGGGCCGCGACCTTAATGGCGTACCGGGCTTAGGGCAGGCACTAACCATTGAGCTGAAAAATTACCTCAACTAAAACCAAATACTATGGACCTCCAGTTAAAAGATAAAGTTGTCGTCATCTCCGGAGCCGCCGGGCACCGCGGAAGTATTGGTGAAGTGATGATGCGCGCCATTGCGGCAGAAGGAGCCATCCCGGCTATCGTCGACCGAAACGCTCGCGGTTTTGAATACGTCAAAGAGCTACAGGCTGAAGGCATTGATGCTGAATTTTTTCAAACCGACGTAACGGACCCGGAGCAAATTGCCTCCGCCGCAGACCGTATCAAAGCTAAGTATGGCCGTATAGACGCGGTCATTAATAACGTTGGGGTAAATGACGGTGCCGGCCTTGAAGCCAGCTATGACGACTTCATGAACAGCCTCAAACTAAACGTGGTGAGTTACTGGTGCCTCGTCAAGGAATGTCTGCCGATGCTCAAGGCCGCCAAAGGCAATGTGCTTAATATCGGCTCCAAAGTGGGCTACACCGGCCAGGGGAATACCTCCGGCTACGCCGCCGCTAAGGGCGGCGTAATGGCCCTCACCCGCGAGTGGGCCGTCGACTTCGTGAAGTGGGGTGGCCGTTCCAACTGCATCATTATTGCCGAAAGTTACACCCCCGCCTACGAGACCTGGATTAAGTCGCTGCCCAATGGCGAAGAAAAACTCAAATCCATTGTTGAGAAAATCCCCCTGGAAAACCGAATGACCACGCCGCAGGAAATTGCTAATCAGGCTTTATTCCTCATCTCCGATCTGGCGACGCACACTACCGGGCAGCATGTTTTCTGTGACGGAGGCTATGTACACTTGGATCGGTCCTTACTGACGCAAGAGAAGTAGCCTTGTGGTCTGGTAGTCTGGTGGGCTACCGCACAGAATAGGCGTTGGAAAAGCTTTTTGCAATGTCTAGTCTCCCCGCCTCCAATGCCTCTAACCTGCGGCAGCCTACCAGACCACCGAACTACCTCCCCCTCCTCCCAAATGCGGTAGCCTTCCAGACCACAAGACTACCACACTACAAGACTATAAAACCTCGATCATGTCCAAAGAATCACAAGCCTTAGTCCCCAAGCAATATCTGCTCCCCTTCATCATCGTAACCTCGCTGTTTGCGTTGTGGGGTTTCGCCAATGATATCACCAATCCGATGGTCTCTGCCTTCAAGAAGGTCTTGGAGCTGGACAATACGAGCGCTTCTTACGTTCAATTTGCCTTCTATATCGGGTATTTCTGTATGGCTCTGCCCGCAGCCATATTTGCCAAGAAGTACTCTTATAAAAAGGCCATCATCATCGGTCTGGCCCTGTATGCGGTAGGTGCCTTATTGTTCTTTCCGGCGGCTAGCGCAGAGAGTTTTACCTTCTTCTTGTTGTCGTACTTCATCATTACCTGCGGACTGGCCTTTTTGGAAACTACCGCCAGCCCCTACGTTATGACCCTGGGTTCCGAGGAAACGGCTACCCGACGATTGAACCTCGCTCAGGCCTTTAACCCGATTGGTGCCCTGGGGGGCTTGCTGGTGGCGCAGCAGTTCATCCTGGCGAAGCTCCGGGTGGAGGAGCTGGGCCGCTCCGCTTACGATGCCCTGCCGGAAGCAGAACGCCTGGGGAACAGTGCTTCTGACCTTGGTGCGAAGGCTTACGCCGCGCTGGACGCTACGGAGAAGGCTGGAATACGGACGGACGATCTCGCCACCATTCGCAATCCTTACGTCGTTTTGGGTATCGCTGTTATCGGCATGCTGATCCTCTTTTTAGTAACCAAAATGCCGGAGAAGGAGGAAAAGGACGATGGCTTAGGTATCTGGGCGGCGCTTGGCCGCCTCTGGTCACAACCTCGTTTCGTGGGAGGGGTCATTGCACAGGCTTTCTATGTGGGTGCGCAAATCATGTGCTGGACTTACGTTTACCAGTACGCCGAGTCCATCGGCATCGCAAACGCCGATGCGGTCTACTACGCCGTTGCAGCCCTGGTGATATTCCTTGCGGGCCGTTGGGTGGGAACCTTCCTGCTGAGTTACTTTACGGGAGGGCGACTGCTTTTCCTTTTCGCACTCAGCGCCGGAATCCTGACGCTCTGTACGATCTTTATTCAGGGTATTACCGGGCTGTATTGTCTGGTGGGGGTATCTCTCTTCATGTCGATTATGTTCCCAACCATCTACGGTATCGCATTGGAAGGACAGGGCGAAGACGCCAAGTTCGGTGCTGCCTTCCTGGTGATGGCCATCGTTGGTGGTGCACTGATGCCTGTCTTTCAGGGCAAGATCCTTGACATAGGCGGAGGCGGCTACACGGATACGCTGATCATGGGCGTACCGGAGGTGAATTTCTCTTTTGTACTACCGCTGTTCTGCTTTCTTGTTGTAGGGATTTATGGTCTCACGGTGAGCGGGTATAAGGTCGAATCTGCCGATGAGACGCTTTAAATAACTTACACAAAGATCATCATGAGCCAACGCCATATCCTTATCTGCGACCTGAAGAACGATCCCGCGCTGATCGAAAAGTATAAAGAGTACCACGCTCCCGGCAATGCCTGGCCGGAAATAACGGAGAGCATCGTCTCTTCGGGAATCACCGGCATGGAGATATTCCTCGCCGGTAACCGGCTGGTGATGATCATGACGACAACAGACGACTTCGACCCCGCCGCGAAAGCGGCGGCGGACGGCAGCAACCCTAAAGTGCAGGAGTGGGAAACCCTGATGGATACTTTCCAGCAGCGGCTCCCCTTCGCCGAAGACGGAGTGAAGTGGGTGGAAGCAGAAAGGATCTTTAGTCTGGTAAACTAAGAATACGGCTTAAGCGTCTCAATCCGCCCCGCTGCATCGTACCGGATTTCGGCCATCTTCACGCTCCGCAGGTGCGTTACGCCTTCGGAGAGGACGGAGTCATGGTAGAATAACCACCATTTTCCCTTCCATTCGGCAATGGAGTGGTGGCTCGTCCAGCCAATAACGGGCTCCAGGATGCGGCCTGCATAGGTAAAGGGGCCGTAGGGGGAGTCTCCGATGGCATAGCAGATGTAGTGGGTGTCTCCGGTGGAATAACTGAAATAGTACTTGTCATTGTATTTGTGGACCCAGCTGGCTTCGAAGAAGCGCCGGTCGTTATCGCCTTCCAGCAACAAGTCTCCGTTTTCGTCCAGGATGTCTACGTAGCGCGGCGGCTCGGCGAATTCCAGCATGTCGTCGCTTAGTTTGGCGACGTAAGGGCGCAGGGCAGGCTCCTCTTTAGCGGGCAGTTCGTGTTTGGCGTTCCACTCATGGTCACGGTACTGTTGGAGCTGTCCGCCCCAAATGCCGCCCACGTACATGTAGTAGCTGCCGTCCTCGTCCTTGAAAACGGCGGGGTCGATGCTGTAGCTGCCTTTTATGTAGTCGGGTTGGGCGATGAAGGGGCCGACGGGGCTATCCCCGACGGCAACGCCGATGCGGAACATCTGCTCGTGGTCGCGGGCGGGGAAGTAGAAGTAATATTTGCCGCTTTTTTCGGCGGCGTCCGGGGCCCACATCTGCCGGCTGGCCCAGGGTACATCTTTGACGTGCAGGGCAACCCCGTGGTCGGTGGCTTCGAGCTGATCGTTGACGCTCAGCACGTGGTAATCCTCCATGCCGAAATGATCGCCGTTGTCGTTGAAGGGTATCCCTGCGTCGATGTCATGACTGGGGTAGATATAGAGCTTCCCGTCGAAGACATGGGCAGAAGGATCCGCGGTGTAAATGTGCGTGACCAGAGGTTGGGAAATGGCCTTTTGGGCGAGTTCCTGGTAGTTGGGTTCGTTGGACATGAGTTAAGGTTTGGGGCGCCGGAGCGCAGGTTCAGGGGGGAGTTAGGAAAGCAGGGTGTGGTGGGGCTAAGCCCCCGGATTGCGCCGCGACTTCGTCGTCGACTTCATCCGGGGTTAAGGATGTTTGATTCCCTTCGGGGCTGCTACGCGGTCCTACGGGATCGGGAGGGGAGTACTGGGCGGAGAGAGCTTTGCTTTTCAACCTTCCCTGCACCTGCGTCCGCGCCCTGATGTACTTGTTTAGCTAACAGCTTCTCCACGGCGGGAAAGCAGGTCGGATTCGATTTGATCTTCCATCTTTTTGTCAATTTCGTAGAAGAATAACGAAGCGACCCCAATCAGGAAGGGCAGGGAGGCGAATACCGAAATCATCAGCCGGATACCGTTGAGTGTTTCCGGAGCCTGGGTCGCCAGATCTTTGGCGTACCCGTAGTAAGCCAGCAGCCCCGCCACCAGCGAACCACCGATGCTGAGGCCCACCTTGAGGCCAAAGATCATGGCGGAGAAGATGATAGCCGTTGCCCGGCGGTTGTTCTTCCACTCGGAGTAGTCGGCTACGTCAGCAATCATTGCCCACAGGATCGGGATGGTGACGCCGTAGGCAAGCCCATGCCCGATCTGGAGAATGAATACCGTCCGGATAGCGTCCGCCGGAACGACGATGTAAGCCAGGAGAAACAGTGTTGAAAGGAAGAGGAAACCTCCGAAGATGTTCCGCTTGCCGTACTTGTCAGCCAGCCGCTTCGAGAAGAATATTCCGATGATCTGACAAATGATACTCACCGCATTATAAAGGCTGAAGGTAGCTGAGCCCGCCGATGAATCACTGGCAAATAAGCTGCTGGCCCCGACGGAATCGAGGAAAGCCCGCATGGCTTCTTCGTCCAGGTATTGTTCAAAATAGTAAATGTAAGATCCACCCTTTAGCGCGAGGGTAACGAAGATGAGTGTCGTCAGGATCAGCATCACCACCCAGGGGCGGTTACCGAAGAGATCTTTGAGGTCATTGATTACGGAAGACTCCTGTTCCGGTTTTGGGATGACACGTTCCTTTGTTGTAAGAAAAGTGATGAGTAAGCAGACCACGCCCACTACGGCCAGGACCATCATCACTTTCTCAAATCCGACGGCCTTGTCGCCGTCTCCCGCCCAGATTACAATAGGGTAGACGAGCACCTGAATGATGAATTGTGCCACCATAACGGCCACGAATCGATAGCTGGAGAGACTGTTTCTTTCCGACATGCTGCCGGTCAGGACGCCACTCAAAGCAGAGTAGGGGAGGTTGTTGGCCGAATAGATCATCACCAGTAAGAGGTAGGTAACGCCGGCGTACCAGAGCTTTCCCGAGGAGGAGAAGTCTGGTGTAGCGAAGGTTGCCATGACGATGGCGCCGAAGGGGACCGCAGTCCATAGTATCCACGGGCGAAACTTGCCCCAGCGCGTACGGGTCCGGTCGGCAATGGCACCCATGATGGG
This sequence comes from Neolewinella agarilytica, assembly GCF_900110645.1. Classification (GTDB taxonomy): domain Bacteria; phylum Bacteroidota; class Bacteroidia; order Chitinophagales; family Saprospiraceae; genus Neolewinella; species Neolewinella agarilytica. The sequence goes on along the minus strand of NZ_FOFB01000007.1, from coordinate 44,062 downwards.
CGTAAACACCGCACCACCGATAATGCCCGCCCAGAAAATGATCAGGGACGCCCAGCCGGCTTCAATACCATAGACGTCGGTGTAAAAGAAGGCGATAAAAGTCACCAGAGTTTGGAACACCAGGTTGGCGGCAAGGTCTCCGAGGGCATAGCCTATTTTTTCGGTGACGGAGAGTTTGTGATTGATGATAGACATAAGGTAGTCTTGTGGTGTGGTAGTCTGGTAGGCTACCATGTTTTGGAAGGCAGATGATGTTAGGAAAAGGGGCTTGTGCAGCGTATTAATTTACCTCGTTCGCCTGCTTCTGATAATTATAGTTGCCGCTTTTTTTGCCGTCCGGATTCAGGCTGAGGACGCGATCGTACACCGGCTTTTTCTGGTAAGACCGATCAAATAGCAGCGGGTAATTCGTCCGCCCGCTAATGGGCCAGCCGTTCAGCCAGGAGTGGCCGTCATTGACGCCCCAGAAAGTAATCCGCTCGATGTTGTCAGCGTGCTTGAGGTAGAGTCGGAAGAGGTCTTCGTAGCGATCTGCTAAAACAGTCTGCATGGAATCTGGCAGAGCGTCAGGGAAAGGATTCATGTAAGGGCTGTTCTCGAAGTTCTGACTGACTTCTGCGCCGACCAGGTCCCAGGGGTTCGGTAGCACCGTTACGTCCAGTTCCGTCATCATTATCGGCAGGCCGGCCTTTTCGTAGGCGACGATGGATTGCTCAATGGTATCGATACTTGGCCCGGCGACGCTGTAGTGAGCCTGCATCCCAATGCCGTCTACCCGGCCGCCGTTCGCCCGAATCTTTTCAATCATCCGGATGGCACCTTCGCGTTTATCGGCGTTCCACATATTGTAGTCGTTGTAGTAGAGCTTCGTCTCCGGACCGGCGGCTGCCGCCGCCATCTTGAAAGCCTCCGTGAGGTAGTCTTCTCCCAAAACCTTATAGAAATGGCTCTCCCGCAGGCTGCCATCTTCGTTCAGTGCTTCGTTTACGACGTCCCAGCCATCGATACGTCCCTTATAGCGACCGGCAACGGCGTCGATGTGGGTTTTCATTTCGGCCAGTAGTAGCTCCGGGTCGGTAATTTCCTTCACGTAATCACTCAGCTGGCTGTGCCAGACGAGAGCGTGACCAACGATGAACATATCATTCTCTTCGCCAAAAGCAACGAAGGCATCAGGGTCCGCCCAGTTGAAGACACCGGGTCGGGGGTTAATTTCCTCCCATTTCATCATGTTCTCTGGCGTGATGGTATTGTACTCGCGCGCAACGAGTGCCTGGCCCAGTGTATCCGTCCCGTTAATGTGGGAACCCCCCAGGGCCGCTCCAACTACAAATTGATCCGCAAAAGCAGTAGAAATAGTGGGAGGCGTTGTTTCGGCTTGTTCCTCGGGTGTCGAAGGAGATCCACAGGCATACAGGCAAACGATAGCCAGTAACAGCAAGTAATTTTTGGTGTGCATTTTGTCGACTTTAATGAAGATTTATCTGATACTTACTACCGTGAAGCACCGATATACGGGCAATGTAAGTCTCTGAAATCATGGCAATCCATTGCGCTGATCAATTATTTTTAGGGCACAAAAAAAGCCGACGCTGAACTCAGGTTCAGCGTCGGCTCCCGTAAGAGGATAGATCCTCTCTTTTTCAGACTTATTCCGGCTTCTTGCAAGCCTTCGTTTTGTCTGCACAGCAAGCATCTGCTTTAGGTTTACAGCAGGCAGCCAGGGCTTCCTGAGCCTTGGGGCGGGCGGGTACATCATCAGCCTCGTAGCCCGTGTTCGCAATGGCCTGACGCAGCGTTGCCACATCTACCAAGTCGGCATCGTACTTGATTTTGACTTTGCTCGTAACGAGGTCAAGTTCAGCTTTTTCGACACCATCGATGTCGTAGAGGTTTTTCTCGATGGCGTGCTTGCACATTTCGCAAACGGCATTGGTCTGAATAACTACTTTCTTGGGGGGAGCTGCCATGGCCGTGAAGGCGAAGACAACAAGAAGGAGAAATAAATTCCGCATAATTGGTAAGTATTTAGAAGGTAAATATAATGGTTTGACGGCTGATTTGGTGTAAGGTCAACCGGCTTAAGGATTATTTAAGGGGCAGGGTGCAGGTCGCAAGTTGCAGGGTGCAGGGTGCAAGTTGCAGGGTGCAAGTTGCAAGTTGCAGGTTGTAAGTTATGGGGAGGGTGCAACCTGCAACCTGCAACCTGGAACCTGCACCCTGCAACCTGGAACCTGCAACCTGCACCCTGCACTTACTCCAACGTCCACCTGACCCCCGCAAAGGCACGGGCGCCAAAGATGGGTTGGTACACCTGGCTGGCGTCGAAGTAGGCTCCGTCGAAGGGCTCCCAGGCACCGATGATGGCGTTCGCCTGGCGAACGTTGGTCAGGTTCTCACCGCCGACGTAGAATTCCGTTTTAGCGTTGGCAACATACGTTAGCTGTGCGCTCATCATTCCGAAGGAAGGGGAGCGCTGTGGGTGGGGAAGGAAAATTTCCTCGGGGATGTCATCAAAGTCAATGAGCCGTTGCTCACCCACCCACTGGTAGTTCAGGTGGGCTTTGATCCGTTTGCCATCATAGCCAATGGTGGCCAGGGCCCGGTGCTTTGGGGTTAATGGAACTTCCCGCAGGCCGTTGGTGGCGTAGGTCTGTTGTACGTCGTTGTATTTGTAGGCCAGCTTGATGTCAATCAGTGGCAGCAACTCGTAGTTCATACTCACCATGTAGCTGTTGGCGAAACTTTCTCCGTCAAGTTGATACAGGCGCAGTGTGCCGAGGTCTTGCTCTGCGTCAATGATGATCTGGTTCTGAAAGTTAGTGCGGAAGGCATCGAAGATCAGCTGTCCTTCCCGACCGGCCAGCAGAAAATCCTGCGTATAGTTGATACCAAAGTTCCAGGCAGATTCCAGACCGATGAAGCCCGGATTATCAGAAACAGGGGCATCGTCAACTACGGGCAGGACAATCGTACGGCTGCTGGGTAGCCAGTTCAGGTTGTCGACCAGAATGTTCGGCGAGCGCCAACCCCGGCCTGCACTCAGGCGAAGGGCAGATCGGTCACTGGGGTTATACTTCACGTTCAGGCGTGGGCTCACCTGTGTACCGCCCAGGTTGTGCCGGTCTACCCGTAGCCCGACAATGGCCGTCAGTGCTCGGAAGCTGGCTCCTTCGCGACTCTCTTCCCAACGGAAAGTATATTCGCCGGTAGCCCCAATGGTGTTCTCAGAGCGGCTGAAGTCGCTGCCTTCCAGGCTTTCTTCAAAGTCGTCCATCCGGGCGGTGGCTCCCAGGGCAATCAAGTGATTGTCATTAAGGATCCGGGTATGGTAAAGCGCATTCAGATATCCGGAACGCTGTTCGCCCTGATGAATCTTTCGGCCGTAGACGTTGTCGAGTTTATGGTAGCTGCCGGAGTAAATGAGTCCAACTGATTGGTGGGGCTTGTTAAAGCCAAAGTAGCCGGTTTTACCCCAGGCTTCCAGTCGCCGGTTATCCTGCTCAATGATGTAAGGATCCTGCGTCGGCTGTCCGTGATCGTGTACGTTCTGCTGCCCGCCGCTACGTCGGTCTCGGGCGGCGAGGATATTCCACTGGCCCTCCCAGTTGTCGTTCCCTTTTCGGAATAGGCGGAAAAGACCTACCTGCGTACGGCGGTCGGGCATATCCTTAAAGCGATCAAAATCAAAGTCGTGACTGTTTTCAGTAAAGCCTGCGTGTACTGCTCCTCCGGCATAGAGCGTTTCGCTGATCTGTTTATTGGCCAACACGTTTAGTTCTCCCCGTCCCTGGCTGCCGGCAAAGGCATTGACGTAGAGTTTAGGGCCATCGGTAGGCTTCACAAGTTCTGTGTTGATCTCACCGGTCAGACCGGCAGCACCACTTTCGAGGCTGCCGCTTCCCTTCCCGATCTGGATGCTGCTGACCCAGGGCCCAGGGATGAGGTCGAGGGCGAAGGGGCTGGCGAGCCCGTCCAGCATTGGTCGTTTTTCCAGGGTGAGTTGGGTGTAATTTCCTCGCAGACCAAGCATTTGGATCTCCCGCCGGCCGGTAAGCGGATCGCCGTAGGTCAGGTCCACCACCGGGCTGTTTTCAAAGCTCTCTGCCAGGCTGCAGCACGGCGCCTTCCGTAGCTCTTTGGAAGAAACCGTTTCAATGTTGCGGGCATTGAGCAGGCTGGCGGCGCGGCCGCCATCTCGGGCGGTCACTTCTATTTCGCCGAGGTTGCTGCCAGCTTCCTCCATGACGATGGATAAGGGCAATATAAGGGTGTCAAGGAAAAATTCCTGGCTGGCGAACCCAAGGTAAGAGATAGTGAAGCGGTCCTGACCATCCACCGGGGGCAGGTGAAAGGATCCGTCCGTTTCTACCGTGGTGCCTTCACCAGACTGCCACTGCACGGTGGCACCTGCCAGGGGGTAATTGTCAGAATCAAAAACAGTCCCGTGAACGGTATGGTCTTGCTGGGCAAAAAGCAAAAATGGAGATAGCAAAAACAGAAGCACTTGGGCGCCGGAGCGCAGGTGCAGAGGAAGTCTGGAAAACATGGAAATATTTGATTTAGCTGAAGTAATACGAAACACTAAGCCCCGGTGCTGTTCGCCGGAGCAAAAGAGATCGTATCCGCTAAATCAAAAAGGTCTGCTGCGCTACCAGGAGGTCGCGGCCGTAAAGCAGGGGAGGAGGGGTTGGCCCTCGAATCGGAACCGACCGAACGAATCTTGGCAGACGGGGAAGGAAAGTAGCCGTAGCGGGCCAGCCGCTAAGTGAAGCCGGGGTAATGACGAAATGCTCCTGCTCAAAAAGAAAGTCTGCATCCAGCTGCGCTAATAGTACCTCAGAGCTTCCACAGTCATGTAGGTCTTCGGCCGTTGGCAAACCCTCTGTTTCTTCTGGAAGATGACAACAGGCCATCAGGCCATGCTCGTGCTTAACCTCCTGAGCTGAAGCGTGGTGGCATTCATGATCTGCCGCCGTCAGACTCAACCATTGCTCACCCACACAGGCGCAATACACGCGCTGTAACGGTAGCCCCAGGCTTACCAGCAAGAGGTAAGCCGTCAAAAAAGGAGCCAGCCTTTGGATGAAGGGGCGATGAAACATGGTGGTAAAGATAAGTACTCTATTAACGAAATGATTACCAACAAGTTGTTAAAGAGCAAGAGTGAGGTGAAAGAAATTAATGGATAGCTAAATGCTTAAGGGTTAGGACCTGAAGGAAATCTGGCTTGACAATAATTATCTTACCTTTACAGCTACCTAATTCCTTGATTTTCCCTATTCGATTTGATGCTTTAAAGTCTTAAACGGCTCTATGGCTTTCGTTTTCATTTTCTCTGAACAATACTGTATGCGACCTCTCTTAAAAAACTATGTAGCTATTGCTGTATTATTGTGCCTCATCATTCTGCCAGGAGTGATCAGCGCACAGTTCGTAATTACGAATCCAAATGGGAGTCCCGGCACGGTTCCACGTGCAAATGATGCCATTACCTGTACTGATGGAGATCTTCGTACAGCATTTAGGCTCACCGGCTCACCAGGTGGTGTGAATCCTTCGTTTTCGTTATCCTTTCCCGCTGGCGTAAACTACATCGATGGCACGGTTACCGTTGTTAACAGTAACCTCGCCGTAGCTCCTACGATCGGTCCCAACACCGGGACGGTAAATCAACCTACGTTTCAAATTCTTGGAAATTTTGGCGCCGGAGATTTTATCGTCATCAGTCTCGCCCGTATTGCTGATTGTGATGCCGTACCGGGTGGAGGCAAACAGGATGCTGTTACCGTCACACCGGGAACTGGCGGAGCTGTGCTCTCGAACAATTACGATGTGCTGGCTGCTAACCTTTCCGTTACGGCTTCTGCTCCGGTTACTACCTCTGTTGGCAGCACGGAGACGGTTACGGGAGTAATTACCAACGGTGGAAATGGTTGCGTAAGCGAGTTTGAATTTACCGTAATGGATGCCCCCGGGGTAATGACGAATTCCGTGGAAATCGGCGGAATGTCGATTATGCCTACCTCTACTATGGGGAGTTTAAGCGTTTATACGGTTACTTCGGCGTTGATTGGCGGAGATGGTTGTTTTGACGGAGGGGAAAACCTGCCCTTTACCCGGGAGGTAACCATCACTTCCTGCGAGTTAGGTGGCGATGGCTATACGGTACGATATGGTTGCTCCGGAGAGGTTTGTCAGGAGTCCAGCTTCGCTAACCAACAGTTCAACATCGATTTTACGGTGCCCAGGGTACGATACACCCGCGGGGAGGTTACTCAGCCTACGGACCTTTGTCGTGACGTAATCGTTGAGCATACCTTTACGAACAATGGCACAGGTGCTGCCTTTGATCTCGTCTATCTGGCGGGCTTTGGCGCTTCCGGACTGAACGTTAACGGCACCACCGGGGGTACACGCAAAATGCCGGTAACCGGCATAGAAATCGATGGTACGTCCGTTCCCTTTGTATTCGGCGGGCCTAATGCCGGGCTTTACGTTGACTTTAGTGCCATAAGCATGGACCCCGATGCCGGAGGGCTTGAAGATCTGGATATGGACGGACAGTTTGATGACCTCCCGGCGGGTGCTTCTTTTACCATCACCCTGATCCATACCGTGACTCCGGAAACAAGTTGCCCGGCCAACCGGTCTACGGGTAGTTATAAGGTCGCGCTGGATTACCTTGATCAATGTGACGAAAACATCGCTCGCTTTGTACAAAATGCAGATGGTAGCCTCACGGATTTTACCGAAGATAGCGTGGGCTCTCTTATTGGCCCCGCAGATATTAATGACCTGGAGACCATCGAAATCGAAGTTTGTGGTGCGCAAAGATTTGGCGGCACTTTTGTTAGTTGCCCAACCAATGAACTAAGCCTGGTGGGTAACCTGCCTCCGGGGTTCTCCCTTAATTTCGCGGAGATCAACGGTGTGGAGACTTCTGATGTGGAGTTCAGAAATGATAGTGTTTTTGTCACCTCCGATTTCGTCTCCGCCCGGGAATTCTGTTATAACCTCAATCTTACGTTCAGTTGTGATGTGTGGCGGGCAGCCCCTGACCGCGACCTGGATTTTGATTTCTTTCTTGAATACGAATGTGATGCCGCAGCGCCCTGTGGCGCTACCCGCGAAGTCTTCAGCTGCCCGATCTATACCCCCAATATTCACTGTGGAGATTGCGAAGTTGGTGGTCTGACTACTCAAAGTACACTAGCTGTGCGTAGTACAACGGGATTCGAAAACCCGCTGACCTGCGAAGACTATGCAGACCCCGCCACTCTGACGGCCTTACAGCTCAAACGGGCAATGCCCTGTGATACCGTTTGTATCCAGGCTATCGGTGTGCAAATCAATGGTACGTCCGGGCCAACCTGGGATAATGCTTTCTTTCATTTGGAATATGATCCTATTGCCGGAAGTGCTGCGAATACCCTCACCTACGCCGGTGGCACCGTCGAAGTTGTCGAAGCTGCAACCGGAACCGTCACGGAATGTCCTTTGCCAGCTCCTCAGGAGATAAATATTAATAATTCCGGAGCCAGCAATGACCTGCACATCATGGATTTTGATATGACTGCTTGTCTCGCAGCTCTGCCCGATAACCTGCTGCGTCCGGGGGATGAGATGAACGTCAACCTGAAGGTGGTTATAGAAAAAAGCAGTACGCTGGATAATGACGTACCTACCCAGCTGGAAGGCCTGAGTCTGTTTCATTATAACCTGGTTGACACTACCTCACCGCCGGATATGGTGCTGGATACCGTTACCTGTGATAAGTATGCACTGGAGCTCTATCTGCATGAAGGCGTCAACGGCGGCGGCGGCGGACTCACTAATCGTCAGGTCCAGGGCTGTGATTTCTATTCCGGTTTTAAAACCTTCCCTTTTTCCGGGTCTCAGGACTGGTACCCCGGAGAGATTCGCCCTAACCGGAAGCTGGACTCCATCGTGATTGCCTTCACTTCCCGGGATGTTCTGGACTTTAGCTCCGTAGAGCTACGGGCAGAGGGTAACCCCGCTGATGGATACGGTACCCAAACTTACATCTCTTTCCCCCTGGGAACTCCGGATCGAATCGCTGAAGGCACCGCCGAACGGCGCTATATCTGGGTAAACGATGGCACCTGGCCACTTGGGGACATGAACGGCCGCTTTAATTCACAGGGTGGGTATAGCCTTCTGGCAGACTTCTTCCCCAGCTGCGAAAGTATTGACGGAACACTTTCCATGGGCTTTTACGCGCAGCAGTACGGTTACTCTCATGATCCGGACTGCTACGAACCCATCAATAACATCGGTACCGTTCGGGTAGACCATAACCTGCCTTCCACCACCATCGAAAACCGAACCGGCACCGTTGAAGCCAGCAATGATACCGTTCGTTGGGAAGTTCAAATACAAAACGTTGTTAACGTCAACGGAGGCTTTGTTTTCCTCGGCTTCGAAGATGTTGCCACGGACAACATCGACGTTATCGGCTTACGGGATATTGCTGCGGATACCATCATCCCTCTTCTGCCCTATGTTGATGGCGACTGGGCAGTGGTTAATCCCGCCTTTCCTGAGGAGTCCGCTTTAGATTATGAAGTAATCGCTGTTTTGACCGGCTGTGAACCCGATGCTGTGCGAACCATAACGGGCTTTGCCTGTGATGGCCCGCCCGATGACCCAACGGACTATCCCTGTGATTTTGAGGAAGTACTGCTGGATGTAGTCCCCCTGTTGTCCCGCGTACAAATCCAGTTAAACCAGGCCAGTGGGCCCTATAACCTCTGTACGGTAATCCGGGATACAGTAGTCGTAACCAGTGCAGAAAGAGCCTTCATCGATAACCCCCTACTGTGCATACCCTTGCCGCAAGGGCTAACGGAAGACGACGCTATTGTGGAGGCTGTTTACCCCAGACTAACGGGAGTAATGGAGCCACTGAGCATCACCGTTTCTAATGACACACTTTATGTTGATCTTAGCGAGCACACTGGAATCGGAGAGGCCGGTATACCCGGAACGGACGATGCTCTCTCTCAGGAAGAACGCGAAGTTTCTGTACAGTTAACCTGGCTGACGGACTGTGATTTCCGTGGAGGAAGTACCTACACGCCAGCAATTTTCGCTGATCGACCCTGTGGTGACCCGGCCATTGGCAACGGAGCGAATACCACCTCCGACGGAATCAACATCAATGGCGCGCTGCCGTCTTCCGTAACGGCCTTCTCTCCGGATATTACCCCGGACATCATTCAAGGGTGTGAGGATGTGATGATTTCCATCCAGACATCTATTACCCTTGGGCAGACAGCCGACCGGGATTCGCTGCAGATTGCGCTGCCTCAGGGACTCAAATATGAGAGTGGAAGTTATAATTGTACCGCTGCAAATGCGGCCAATCAGGCAGATTGCCCGGCATTTATCCGCGTAGACGTCGCAGCAAATGGCGCTGAAACCCTCGTCTTCAGTATCCCGCCTGATATTGATGCACCAGTAACGTTCATGATCGACCTGGACGCTATGGCTATTGCCGGGGGGATTTGTAATGACGAAGGTGTTGTTAACCTGACAACGACCAGCTCTAATGATGGTATCCTTTGTGCGACGGACCCCGACGGTGTCTGTGACAACTTTACCATTATTACGGGGCAGGCAACGGATACTATCCGTTTCCTGAAACCGGTAGTGAGCCTGACGGAATTTATGGCTTGTACGGAAAACGGAGAATACCGCATTGACGGACTGATCACGGTTGACACCCTGCCGATTAACGCTGGTGAGACGGTTACTTTTGAGTTTTTCTGTCCGGAGGAGCCCAATACGGTCGTTGGAACGCTTATCGTGGACGGCCCCATTGCACAAGCAACCCCAACCGCTATTTCTGCCATGATACCCGCCAGCTGCGCAGGGCAGGAGCTGACTGCACGGGTAACCGCTATCGGAGACAACTGTGTCTGTGAAACCGTAGAGACCACCTTCGATATTCGGGAAGAAGTCTTCGTCGATGCCGGAACCGATGGTTCTGTCTGTGGAAATAAAATTTTCGACCTGGCCGTGACCGGGGCATTTATCACCGGAGGAGTAACCGAAGGGATGTGGACAACGGCCGGAGACGGGCAGTTCCTCAACGATCTCGGCGCGCTGGCAACTTTGTTCTCGGAGGTGGCTGGCTATGACCCCGGCCCAACTGACAGAACCAGTGGCAGCGTAACCCTGACGCTAACCTCTGATCAACCCGGCATGTGTATGCCCGTATCGGATGAGATGATCCTTACGGTTCTCAATGTAGATTGCGGCAGCTTGTTCTGGGACGGATCGGATGACTAACTGATCTGCTTCCAAATTCAGAGGTTAACCGGGCGCTGGCCGCAGGTGCAAAGTGAAGAGTAAGAGAGCAATGGTGGCTACAGCCGCATTGCTCTCTTACCATTTTATGGCATCTGCGGCCAGCGCCATAACTGTCAGCACCGGAAAGCTCCTGTCACTGTGCTGTTCCTGGGGTATACACACGCTCGTCTGTCCTCCCCGTCAGTCTCCCTCTAAAACCTTATTTTTGTCTGCCTTCCCTCCGTTGCTTTAGCGGAGCTAACCAATCCAACCCAAATGAAACAGTTTCTTTTTTGCCTGCTCGTATTCTCCTGCCTGTTCTCCTGCCAGGAAGACCCATCCACCCCGACGGCCTCCGCGCCGCTTTCCTACCCGGAAACCAAAAAAGTAGATACCGTAACCAATTACTTCGGTACGGAAGTCACGGACGCCTACCGCTGGCTCGAGGACGATATGAGCGAAGAAACCGGCGAATGGGTCAAGCAGCAAAACAAGGTCACTTTTGGCTACCTCGAAGACATTCCCTACCGCGACGCCCTGAAAGAGCGGCTGGAAAAACTGTGGAACTACGAAAAAATCAGTGCACCCTTTACCGAGGGAGATTACACTTATTACTCCAAAAATGATGGCCTGCAGAATCAGTCCGTTTACTACCGGGTAATGGATGACGGCGAGGATGAGGTCTTTCTTGATCCGAATAAGTTCAGTGAAGACGGTACCATTTCACTCGGCGGCATGAGCTTCTCCAAAAGTGGTGATATCGTTGCCTATGCCATCTCCGAAGGTGGCAGTGACTGGCGCAAGATCATCATCATGGACGCCAAAACGATGGAAATCACCGAGGACACCCTGAAGGACATCAAGTTCAGCGGCATGTCCTGGAAAGGAGACGAGGGCTTCTACTACTCCAGCTACGATAAGCCGAAGGGCAGCGAGTTGTCCGCGAAGACGGACCAGCACAAGGTATATTTCCACAAACTGGGTACGGCCCAGAGCACCGATGAACTGGTGTTCGGTGGTACCGCTGCCGAAAAGCATCGTTACGTTGGTGCCTCCGTAACCGAAGACGATAATTACCTGCTTATCTCCGCCAGCGTATCAACTTCCGGAAATAAGCTGTTTATCAAGGACCTGACGAAGCCCGGCAGCCCGATGAAAACCATCCTTGACCATACGGACAGTGACACCTACGTACTGGACAATGATGGCTCTAAACTCTTCCTGGTCACTAACCTTGATGCGCCGAACCAGAAGATCGTCACCGTTGATGCCAGCAAGCCTGCGCCCGCTAACTGGACGGACCTCATTCCCGAGCGGGAATACGTGTTGAGCCCCCGGACGGGCTCCGGCTACATCTTCGCTTCCTACATGGTGGACGCTATCTCGGAAGTGAAGCAGTATGACTACGAGGGTAAGTTGGTCCGGGAGGTTGACCTGCCCGGCGTAGGCTCCATCCGGGGCTTTGGCGCCAAGGCCGATGCCGAAACCATCTATTACAGTTTCACGAACTATAAGACCCCGGGTTCTATCTATTCTTATGATGCGGAGAGCGGTGCTTCCTCTCTTTACCGGGAGCCCGCGATTGACTTCGATCCGGATAATTATGAAAGCGAGCAGGTCTTCTACACCTCCAAAGATGGTACAAAAGTGCCGATGATCATCACCTACAAAAAGGGTATGGAGCGCAACGGTAAGAACCCAACTATCCTCTATGGTTATGGTGGCTTCAATATCAGCCTGACGCCTTCTTTCAGCATCACCAACGCCGTATGGATGGAACAGGGAGGTATCTATGCCGTGCCAAACCTTCGTGGCGGCGGAGAGTATGGTAAAGCCTGGCACGACGCCGGCACCCAGCTGAAGAAGCAGAACGTATTTGATGACTTCATCGCTGCGGCGGAGTACCTGATTTCGGAGAACTACACTTCATCAGACTACCTGGCCGTACGAGGAGGCTCCAACGGTGGCCTGCTCGTAGGCGCCACGATGACCCAGCGCCCGGATCTGATGAAGGTCGCCCTGCCCGCCGTAGGCGTGCTGGATATGCTTCGCTACCACACCTTCACGGCTGGCGCCGGTTGGGCCTATGACTACGGTACGGCTGAAGACAGCAAGGAAATGTTTGAGTACCTCAAAGGCTATTCTCCCGTCCACAATGTCAAGCCAGGTACGAATTATCCGGCTACGATGGTTACTACCGGCGACCACGATGACCGCGTGGTGCCCGCCCACAGCTTCAAGTTTGCTGCTGAGCTACAGGACAAGCAGGCGGGGGATAATCCCGTCATCATTCGCATCGAGACGGATGCGGGCCACGGTGCCGGAACGCCCGTCAGCAAGCGAATCGAGCAGGCCGCGGATATGTATGGCTTTACGCTCTATAATATGGGCTTCCGGGAGTTGCCGGAGAAGCTGAAAGGGTAGTGGTGCGATAAAAGGATATCTTGTAGGTGAACTTATACCCAGTTGCTTAGGTATAAACATAAATATGAGAACCTATGGGACACTACATTATCGCGACTATATCAATCATTACCCTTCTGTCTTCCTGTGGAGCGGACAAGCAGGTGGAGGACGTGCAGAGCTGTGATTCCTCTTTACTTTCAGAACCCTCCACGGTACCGGAAATTGTGGAGTTACGTAACAGCATGCTCGAATTCAGAGCATCCTTGTCCGAAGACATTTTATCGGAAGGGACAACTTGCTTAGAGAGCGAGCGACTTTATCTGTGGCACAACACGCCGGCGAACGCCCGGGGAGAGCGGGATGGTATAACCTTTGGCGATTTAGACGCTGAGCAGCTGGGGAAATTCAGGTCCCTGATGCAGTTGTTCTTAAGCGCGGATGGCTACAAAAAAGTGAACGATATTACGGTATTGTCGGAAGGCTGGTTAAACAACGTCAAGAGTGATATATGGAATACCGACTTTTACTCGATTGATATGTTCGGGACGCCGGAATCAGCGGGCTCCTGGGGTGTTCAACTGGATGGGCATCATTGTGTCGTCAATTTCCTGGTAGACGGGGATAATGTCTCTATTGTTCCTGCTTTTCTTGGAGGAGAACCTGCTAAAGGGGAGTATAAGGGAGAGGCATTCGACATTTTCCGGGACGAAAGAGACATGGCCCTCACTTTGTACAACTCCCTGAACCCGGATGAAGTAGCTGCTGCCGTTACTACATCTTCTACCCGTGCACTTCAGGTTGGGCCAGCGGAAAGAAACGGGAACCCTGACCCTTACATCGGGGCGTATGATTATTCTCCTTTCGAGAAAGGCCTGAAGTATGCGGATATGTCAGAAGAAGCGAAGAGTTATCTCATGCTGCTGATGAAAGAGTATGTGTATAACCTGAACCAAAACTTTGCGGATAGCTGGTGGAACGATATTGACGAGCATATTGACGAGACCTACTTCGTTTGGATTGATAACGTAGATAAGCCTACTTTGACGTCGCAGTTTTATTACCGTATTTATAACAAATACTTATGGGTAGAATTTAATACGGAAGACGTAACGGGAGCTAATCAAAACAATATGGAAGATTGGAACCACATCCATTCCATTACCCGAATACCTAATAATCCATCTACAGGAAATGGTGGTGACTATGGGAAATTCGCCGCACTGCAATTAAATAAGGGCATACAAACGATGTATGATCACTACAGCATGGCCGCTCATCATGCCTCCAATAAGTTGAAACTGGATTACGTGACTGTTGGGAATGATCATTACCATAGCGCGCACGGTCATACTCATTGATGATACCCGGAGGAAGTGGGTGGGGGGATTACTTCAACAGGTAACAACGCCCTCCCGCCAGTTTTCTCAGGGCTAAGTTTTTCTCAGTGATAGAGACTAATTCCTGCTCGCTGCCATCCGTAGCAAAGAGCAGATCCGCCGATTGGTAAGGAGTGCCAGCTAACGAGATGGATTTTTCAACGGGTTTTGGCGAAAAGCTGACGACGAACAAATAAGCCCCCTCCCCATCGGAGGCAGGGCGGAGCCAAGCTAAAACCTTGCTCCTTTGGCCTTCCTTGGCACCTGCGTCCGCGCCCTCTGCAACCTTCAATATCTGCGTCTCTCCCAAATGCGCCATAATCCCCGCCGCAAAACGATTCAGTTCCGTTAAGCCGGCAAACAGACTGAGGTTGCCCCCCCACTGAAATGGACCGGAAACCGCCTTGTCTCCGCGTGTTTCCTGAAAGACATAGAGTTTGGAATAGACTTCGTTGGCTGCACGTTCAAAGTGACGATCTCTCTGCTCGAAGCCAAGACTGTAATACATTGGTAGTTTACCCAGGAAGAGGCCGGTAAAGAGCCGTGACAGCTCTCCGTAGTGGTGGAAATGGTCGAAACGGGGGTCATCCTTATCACCGGTAATGACCGTCCATGCGGGCGTTACGGTGGAGTGATTGGCTACCCCGAGGTAGTGATTGATCATTTCCCAGAATTCTGGTGTGTCGGGAACGGTAGACTGCAGATTCCCAAGCGTAACCTCGGCCTCGCTGCGTTCCAGGTGTTCTACTTCATCGCCGTAAGCCATGTAGTCCGGCTCGGTGAGGAAACTCTCGGCGAAGTAGGCAAAATGAGGGGCCTGCTCCGCAATTTTAAGCTTTACCGCGCGCAGCGGGTCATAGTACTCATCGGCCACGGCTGGCACCCCGTCGGGGCGCATCTGCACGTGGCTCATATCGCCACGCATGAAGTCGAAGTTGTAGCGGGTCTGTTGTTCGGCGTAGTGTTTGGTCAGGTAGTCCCAGACGAAGGTTCGGGGTCGGTCAAAGTCGATGGCCCAATCTTTATTGTCGTCCTTTCTGCCATAGAGTTTGTAGCGGGTAAGGGGCCCGAAGGCACGGCTCATCTCCGTTGGTTGGGTGATTCTGTAGTCGCGCCAGACCCGGCCAGCATCGTCGATCGTCATGGCTTCCGGGTTGGGGTCTACTTCCAGGCCACGGTAGGGTGGGGCCATAGTAGCGGGCGCGGGCTCCAGCCCGCGGTGGTAAAGCCAGTCGACGAGGTCGACCCGCCGTCCTTGCCGGCCGCCGTAATCGTCCGGATGGCCGAAGAGTAGCTTCAGGCGGTTCGCTTCGCTGAGTTCCCAAAACCCACCCACCATGGCATAAGCCGGTAAGGCCGGCCCACGTTGCCTTAACCACTCGATGATGGCTCCCTGTGCTTCCTCGTGCAGATAATCCCGGTGACTGATAATGGATAAGTCCCAGCGCCGTATCCACTCAAAATGAGACGGATTGGCCAGCACCATTTCGCTGTATCGGTCGGTGTGGGGGATGACGTCCATACCGACTACCTTACCCATAGCGTGGAGCAGGTTTATGACGACAGCGAGTTGATCTTCGATGCGAGCTAACTGCGGATAGAGCTCGGCAGCTTCCTGACTGTAAAACTCCGGATTGAGCTGCCAGCTGGCCATGCCGTAGAGGCTGCCCACAACGCCCGGCTCCCAGATCGGAAGCAGGTGAATGCCCCGAATGTGATCGGGTAGGGTAGTAGCGTATTTAACCACTTCCCAGAAGCTACCAATAGTGCGGACATTGACGCCGACGGTGTGGCAGGTTTTTAACCAGTTGCCGTTGGTCTCGCCCGCCATGGGGGACGGGACGCGGTTTTCGGGGTCCAGACAGGCGGAGAAGGCGTCTTCTCCCAAACGTTGTGTGAGTAGCCTACTCACTTCCGTTGCGGGCAGCTTAACGGCTACCTCCGGTGCCAGGCCCACTACCCAGCCAGTAGTTCCATTGGCATAGTCCGTCATGCGCTGTTGCCGGTGTTGCAGCCAGAAAGATTCGTAAGAGGTTGGAAGCATGGGAGGGAAGGTAGGCAAAACGCCTGATTTGAGCGGACATCCGATACTTCCATCATTTTCTCTCATCCAATTATGCATTCCCCTTTATCCCTTCGTCCCTAGGAAAAAACCTGCTTTATGAAATTCGCTCTTTCTACTACTTTTTCTTTGCTGTTGCTGTTGTGGGCAGTTCCATCTTTTGCTCAAACCAACGTTGAAGGAAGTTACCCCGTTGATTATATCAGCGACATTAATGACATTCACATCGACGATTCCGGCCTCGGTTACCTCGGCGGCACTTGCGGGGTACTCCGCAAAACAACGGATAACGGTGCCACCTGGACGGTGGAAGATTCCCCAACGGACAACGACATCATCTCTCTGGCCTGCCCGCCCGGCGGCTGCGGAACCCGGCTTTTGGCTACAGATGATCAATTGTTCCGGCTGGCCAGAAACCGGTGGACGGAAGTAACCTACGCCAACTACAATGATGGCGGTGAGTTGCACTGGTTAACGGACGACCTGGTGATCCACGAGGCAGGAAGTGCAGGCTTTTACCGGTCAACAGATGGCGGTATTAATTGGACCGAAGGGCAATTCGGGGCCAATAAGGATAGTAATATCTCTTTCCCGACCAGCCAGACGGGGTATCTCGTAGCTGATGAAAAAGTGCTGAAAACGACCGACGGCGGCGCTTCTTTTACGGCGACGGGCTACACTCACCCCGTCCGGGTTTTCCATATTAACTTCTTAAATGAGAACGACGGTTGGCTTTGGGGCACGGATGACTTATTCTACCGAACCAGCGACGGAGGGGTAAGCTGGACACAACTTAATGCCGAAGTACAGCTGACTTCCCTCAGGTGGTTTACCCCGCTTTCGGCTACCCGCCTGGTGGCTAACCAAGGGATCACTTTAGCAGAGAGTAACGACGGTGGCGTTACCTGGACCCGTGGGCAGTATGATATCCAGAACGTCCGTAGTGTCGGGAGAAAATACCATCGTTCGGGAGATTCCTTTTTTCTACCCGGAGACCAAAACCAATTACTGTACTCAGCCAGTAATTTCATGGACTTCATTCGCCTTGATGATTATGAGCGTTCGGGAGACTACATCGGAATCGCTTTCAGCGATGCTCAAACAGGTTACGCGATTGCGGGCAACGTACTTTTGAGTACTACTGATGCTGGGGTAAGTTGGACCAAGCAATCAACGGGTACTGTTGCCCGTAATCTGGCCATCATTGACGGGGCGCCAATCATTCTTTTTGATAACAATACCGTGACTACCTCGGACTTCGGCGTGAACTACACAGATTACTTCCCTGTGGGGCTGGTGCCTGAGGGTGAATTCCCCGATGTGGTGGAGTATAAGCCGAACGGAAACATCTACTTCTTCGGACGAAACTACGCCTATGAATCTACCGATAATGGGCAGACCTACACCGCCATTCAGCATAACCAGGATATGTTTGCTACCACCTTATTTTGGTTTGATGATAACAACGGTTATGTACTCGATCGAAACCGGAAGTACGCTTTCACCACTGACGGCGGACAGAGCTGGACACAGGGGCCACAGTTTCCTGGCTTTTCCCCTACTGACATATTTTTCACGTCTGAAGAAGAAGGTTTTGCTCATAATTTTTCGACCCGCTATCTGACGACTGATCGTGGCCAAACCTGGTCGCGTGCAAGCGATAACTTTGGGGGGTACTCCTTTCAGCATCGACAGGGAGATGACAATATCTTCGGTATTCGTGCCGACGGGGCTACGAATACGGTTATTCGCTCCCAGGATAATGGGGGAAACTGGTCTTCATTAACCTCAGGCAATTGCTTCCTCCCCAAGGCCGGGACCATCACCCCCGACGGAAGCTATTTGTTTGTGGCCGGAGCGGGCTTTATCGTACGACACGACATGGAAGAGATTATCTCCAGTACACCCCGCCGTGAGCTGCCAGCAGCATTGGCTTTAAAAGCTTACCCTAACCCAACAAGTGACGTCGTTATTATCGATGTACCGCTTTCCGTTAGCTCTTCTACAATCAGTGTGTACGATGGTAACGGAAGGGAGCTAAAGGAGCAGTCCGTAACTCTTGGCTTTACCCAAACTTCGGTTTCTCTCGACGGCTTACCCCAAGGTATCTACCTGATCCGTTGGGTGGCGGATGACGGTCGTAGTGGCCGGGTACGGGTGGTGAAGAGCGGTAAATAGTCTTGTAGTTCGGTAGTCTGGTAGGCTACCGCACGAGGGAACCAGACGAAGGGCTCCTGCGGCGGCTTAGTTAGCCCTCGTATAAGTGGGCATCCCTCTGGGACTATTTGGCGGAGATGGCTTAATCACCAAGTGATAACGCCTCCAAAATGCGGTAGCCCACCAGACTACAACCTACCCCAACCGTTCCCGCAGCAGTTTATTCGTCTCCTTTGGTTCGGCACTTCCCTTCGAACGCTTCATCACTTCGCCCATGAAAAAGCCAATGAGGCCTTTTTTACCTTTCTGGTAGGCGGCGACCTTGTCGGGGAATTCATCGATTACGGCGTCGACCAGTCCGGAAAGGAAGTCCGCATCGTTGTTCTGGATCAAACCGAGGTCTTCGGCGCGTTGCATGGGCTCACCCGGTGTTTCCAGTAAGGAAGGCAGTAGTTTAGAACTGGCGGCGGCGGCGGCAACGTCACCCGCCAGTACCATCTCCTGAAGTTGTGCCATTTGGTCGGGCGTCAGGGGGAGTTGCTCGGGGCTTAGTCCTTCCTCGTTCAGCCATGGAGCAATGCGGTTGACCCAGAGTTTAGCCAGGTCGGTAACGGAAGGCGATAGCTCTGCATACGCCAGGAAGGTATGGTAGGTGAGCCGGTCTTCGCTGAGTTGGTGAGCGTCGTCCGCGTCGAGACCAAAGTCCTTGATTAGCTGACCGTAAGCCTGCCATGGCAGGACGCCGATCTCCGCACGGATTTCATTGATGAGTACGTCGCTAAGCACTACCGGAGGAAGATCCGGATCGGGGAAATAGCGGTAGTCATGGGCGTCTTCTTTATCGCGCAGCGCGGCTGTTGTTCCGCTGGCGGGGTCGAACTGTCGGGTTTGCTGACGGACGGACTCGCCGTTTTCGAGCAGACCGATCTGTCGCTCCACTTCGTAGCTCACGGCTTGCCGGGCGAACTTCATGGAGTTCATGTTTTTGATCTCGCAGCGGGTGCCAAACTCAGTTTGCCCCTCGGGGCGAACGCTGATGTTCACGTCGCAGCGCAGGCTGCCTTCCTGCATATTGCCGTCACTGACGCCGAGCCAGCGCACGAGCCGGCGCATGCCGTTCATGAAGGCATCCACTTCTTCTGCGGAGCGTAAATCCGGTTCCGTGACAATTTCCAGTAGCGGGGTGCCGGCGCGGTTCAGATCGACCTTTGTGTAGGGTTCTTCGGCAGCGTGGATGCTCTTTCCCGCATCTTCCTCCATGTGGATGTGATGAAGTTGGACCACGCGGAAGGCTTCATCAGGCGCGGCCGCAGGTGCAGTGGAAGGTAAGCGAAGCGGTAGCCCTCCGCCTAAGCAAATTGGATTTTCGTCTTGCGTGATCTGATACCCTTTAGGTAAGTCAGCATAGAAGTAATTTTTCCGGTCAAAGGTGCTTCGCTTATTGATCTTACAACCCAGCGCCAGGCCCAGCTTGACGGCAAAGCGAACCTGCTGTTCGTTCAGCATCGGTAAGGTGCCTGGGTAGCCCAGGCTGATCATACTGATGTTCCGGTTCGGCTCCGAGCCGAACTGGTTGCGGTCAGCACAGAAAGCTTTACTCTCGGTGGCCAGCTGTACGTGGGCTTCCAGCCCGATGACGGTTTCGTAGGTGGTGTTTGCCATAGGGCGAAGATAAGAGGAGGAGGGGTGATTCTCGATTCTCGATTCTCGATTTTTGATTCTTGAGGGAGGTATTTACGATTGGCAGAAGATACTAAGTAGGCAAGCCAGCGGTCATCGGCTGTATCTTTTGCCTGAAGGAGTCGGCAAAAGTTCATCCGATGTCTCGCGGTTAAGAACCGGGACGCTAGTAGGTCCTTTCAGGACGCTACCAGGTCCCTACAGACCGCGGCCAGGTCCTTCGAGCGTCCGGGGCACCCTTTCTCTTTTACCAAAACCTTGCACCTGCGGCTGCGCGCCCCCAATCTGCGTTCATCCGCCCAACCTGCAACCTGCAACTTGCAACCCGCAACCCATACCCGTCTATAAACGTATATAAACGTTTTTATACGTATAAAAAACGACTAACGGATAATACTGTTCCCACCTTGCGGCCATGATTGCTACCCTAACTCCCTCACAAGTTCTACCTTCGCTCCATATGGCTACCAACCCGGAACTCGAGCTCGCTTACGACTACGTCAGTCAGACGAACCGCCACCTCTTCCTCACGGGGAAGGCCGGCACGGGTAAGACTACTTTTCTGCATCGCATCCGGGCAGAAATCCCTAAGCGGATGGCCGTTGTCGCTCCTACCGGGGTAGCGGCCATCAATGCTAAGGGAGTGACCATTCACAGCCTGTTTCAACTACCTTTCGGCGTGCTGACGCCAGAGCGAACGGACCGGGAAATGCGCCAGAAACGCTTCTCCGCCAAAAAGATCGAGTTGCTTAAAAGCCTGGACCTGCTCGTCATTGATGAGATCAGTATGGTGCGGGCGGATGTGCTGGACGGCATTGACGTTGTTCTGCGGCAGGTTCGCCGCCGCGATGAGCCCTTCGGCGGCCTGCAGCTGCTCATGATCGGTGATCTCCACCAGCTACCGCCGGTGGTGAAAGACAGCGACTGGCGCGAACTCAGCCCGCATTATAAAACGGCCTACTTCTTCGGCAGCATCGCTCTGCGTAAAGCCCGCGCCCGCGTGGTACAGCTGAAGCACATCTATCGGCAGTCGGACGAAAAATTCATCGGTTTGCTCAATAAGGTGCGCAACAACAAGATGGACAGCGAGGTCTTCGCTACGCTCAACGAACGCTACGAGGCGGATTTCCGCCCCGACGAGGCTGATGGCTACATCACCCTTAGCTCCCACAATGCTTCCGCCCGGAGTATTAACGAACGAAAACTGCAGGAACTAGCCGGACAAGAATTCAAGTTCACCGCCGAAACGACGGGGACTTTTCCCGAGTCTATGTACCCCAACGAGGAAACCCTCACCTTCAAGGTCGGTGCCCAGGTGATGTTCAATAAAAATGACAGTTACCCGGACCGCCTGTATTACAACGGTAAAATCGGGAAGATCACGGCCATTAAAAAAGACGCCATCACGGTAAGCTGCCCCGGAGAAGATGACATCGTTGTGTACCCGGTTGTTTGGGAAAACCGAAAATTTGAGATGGGTAAATCCCGGGAAGTGGAGGAGAACATCATCGGGACCTATTCCCAACATCCGCTTAAATTGGCCTGGGCGATTACTATTCACAAGAGCCAGGGGTTGACCTTCGATAAGGTGGTTATTGATGCTGCTTCCGCCTTCGCTCACGGTCAGGTGTATGTGGCGCTGAGTCGTTGTAAGACTTTTGAAGGAATTGTCCTCAGCAGCAAAATTCAGGATAGTAGCGTCCGGACGGATGTAGTGGTCAGCGATTACTCCGCCAAAGCGGAGGAAGAGCAACCTTCGGCGGAAGATCTGCGGGCAGACAAACACGCCTATCAGCTTGACTGCCTCAACAATCTATTCACCTTCACCGAGCTGGAGTGGGCGGGCAAGCGAATGCAGAAATCCCTTTTTGAGCACGAGCGTGCCATTCAGGGGGATGCACACGCTAAGTTCCATAAACTGCACGAGGAAGTGAAAGCTAAGGCCATTGAGGTGGGCCATAAATTTTTGCCCTGGCTCAGCATCTACGCTAAAGATCCCACTTTACCGGCTGATCATCCCGAGCTGACGAAGCGGCTCGCGGGCGCAGCGAAATATTTTACGGAATATCTGGGTAATAACCTTCTCCCTACACTCGAAGAGTTTGGCATCATGACCGACAACAAGAGCGTTGCCGGGCAGATTGCTGAGCGGCTGGAAGACCTCCGGCTGCAGACCTTCATCAAGCTCAAAGTCTTTGAGAGTATCCGGGAGGGCTTTGAGCCGGATCGCTTCATCCGTGCCCGCGCGGATGCGGACGCGGCGTACACGAAACGGGCGGCCAAAGCCGCCCCCACCAAAACCGTACAGATTGAAGACCTGACGCATCCGGTACTATTCGGGAGCCTGGTCGACTGGCGAAACGCCACCGCCCGGGAGATCGAAAAACCGGCATACATCGTTGCCACAAACGCCGTCCTGATTGGTATCTCCGAGGCGCTGCCAACCAGTAAGATGTCTCTTCAGCGCATTAAAGGGGTAGGGCAAAAAACGGTAGCTGCTTATGGCGAAGTCATCCTTGAAATGGTGGACGATTACCTGGATGGAAAAGAGATCGTAACCGATTTGTTTCAGGTGATCGCAGGGCCGAAGAAGCCCGCTGCCGGCAAACGCTCCAATACTAAGCAGGAAACGCTCGATCTTTACCTGGGAGGTAAGTCCATTGCTGAAGTCGCCAAAATCCGCCAGCTTACCACCGGCACGATTACCACCCATCTGGCGCACTTCGTTAAGAGCGGAGACTTGCCCGTTACCGACCTGATCAAGCAGGAAAAAATCGATGCCATGGCACCTTTCTTCCGCAAAGACCCGGAGGCATTGCTAAGTGATGGTTACAAGCACTTCAACGAAAAATTTACCTACGAGGAGCTCCGCCTGGGGCGGACGGCGGCGGCGCTGGAGGAAGAGTGAGTCGACAATCGCAGACGCTCGAAGGGCCCTCCGGACGCTTCGAGGTCAGCCAGGAAATTTTCAAGTACTTCGAAGCTTCCGGACCTAGTAAAGTGTAAACTAAGTTGAGATAGGTTTTTGCGCCGGGATTTTGTTTGCTGGCTAAAAGGAAAATCAGGTGCATAGCCATAGCTACGGACCTGTTTTTTTTGTATTAGAACCAATTAAAAATAATTACCTACAGATTTAATAGAATTTAAAATTGGAAACATGCCCAAATTTTTAATCAACCACATCGCCATCTCCGTACAAGATGTTGACGCATCCGTTGATTTTTATCAACGCGTGCTCCAGCTGGAAGAAATTGAAAACACGGCCTCCAACTCTAAAACCAGGTGGCTGTCCCTGAACGAAGGGAGACAGCTTCACCTGATCCCTCGTCCGGGGGCTGAGATCAAAACGAATAAGGCCGTTCATTTTGCATTGTCTACGGCCGATGTGCCCTCTTTTATTGAGCACCTGAAGCGTATCGATGTCGACTATACGGATTGGTTGGGAACCCCCGCAAAAGACTACGTCCGGAAAGACGGTATTCTGCAGGTCTATTTTCAGGACCCGGACGGGTACTGGGTTGAGGTGAATAATGGAGGGTAGGGCAGGACCTCGAAGCGTCCTGAAAGGACCTTCGAGCGTCCGGGTTGCTCCCGCCTCCGCCCCCGGGCTGCTCCCGCCCCCACGCTGCTTTCGCCCCGGCGCTATTCCTACCTCCGGGTTGTTCCCGCCCCGGCGCTCTTCTTGCCCCCGGGTTGCTCCTGCCCCCAGGTTGCTCCTACCCCCTCGCTGCTCCCGCCCCCGGACGCTCGAAGGTCGCTCCGCGACGCTTCGAGGTCCCTGAGTATTGAAGAAATGGGGCTGAAAATTACCTACTGAACTAACCCAATATTAGCACTATGCCAGAACAGCCTAAACTCCTTATTCAACCAGGTAAATACTATCACATTTATAATAGAGGAGTTAACTGTCGCACCATCTTTCAAGATGGTGCAGACTATGCTCGCTTTCTTTTTTACGTTGAAAAGTATATGGCCCCTGTTGGTAAGACATACGCTTATGCGCTTCCGGAAAATCATTTTCATCTGCTTATCAGTACTTATCCAAAGGAGGTGTTACCCCATTTTTTGCTTAAGGACAAATTAGTTTTGGGAAGAACCTTCGGCCATATTCAAAACGCTTATGCTAAATACTTTAATCATAAGTACAAAACGGTAAGTGGGTTATTTGAAAAGGGATTTGAACGGAAGGAGGTTACCTCCCAATCCTATTTTACTACACTTGTACTCTATCTCCATCGAAATGGTGTCAAGCATAAATTAGCTGATGATATTTATGCCTATCCATGGAGCTCTCTACAAGAACTCAATAATCAATTTCGGGAGACTTTTCTGAGCAGGCAAGAAACCTGGGCGAAATTTGGAGGGCGGGCATCTTTTATTGCGGCACACGACCTTCTTGATGTGAAACTGCTAGATATGTCTTTCGAATTCGAAGAGGACTTTTAGCAGGACCTCGAAGCGTCCTGAAAGGACCTTCGAGCGTCCGGGTTACTCCCGCCCCCGGGTTGCTCCCGCCCCGGCGCTGTTCCCGCCCCCGGGCTGCTCCCGCCCCCGGACGCTCGAAGGTCGCTCCGCGACGCTTCGAGGTCTGGGGCCGCTCCGCGACGCTTCGAGATCCTAGAGTCGCCCAAAACCATTTCTAACCCGTTCATGACACGATAGCGCCCGCTCATGACCATTCGCGTTTCTGCGGTACGGGCTGCCGGTAATTTTGGAGCAACACATATAACTAATGCTCCAATGAAAAACGCAATTCAGCCTTCAGTGGCAACCATCGCTTTTATTCTAACTTTGCTTTTATCACTCTGCTTTGCACCTGCGGTGAGCGCCCAAGTATTACTACAAGAAAACTTCGACGCCGCCGATTTGGGAACCCCGCCTCCTGGCTGGAACTTCTCAGGACCGGACAGTAACGTAGACCCCGGCCAGGCCTGCTCCGGTAATGCCTTCCGGATGAACCAGTTCTCGAGCGCTACCATCAACAGCCTGGATACGCCGGATCTTCCCCGGGGGACAACTCCCGGTAACGTTGCCGTCAGCTTTGACATGCGCCTGGCGGATTGGAACAACAACAGCCAACTCAGTGGTACTGGCGGAGCTTATGCCCAGCTATTCGTTAATGGCGCTTTTGCCCAGGATTTTGTGGCCTCCGCTCCCGTAAGCTTCACGAATGGTTGCCTGACCCAAACGGCCACCTTTACCACGGCAGATATTCCTCTGGGAGCGGACTTTAAAATCCGCTTTCTGGGCGTGTGGGGTTCCGGAGATTGGTCCTACGTAGTAGACAATATCAGCATCCGGGTAGTAAACGACGAGTGCGCAGACGCCGTACTGCTGCCGCAAACAGCCGCGCCGGCCGGTTTTTTAGACGGAAACGTAGTCGATGGTTCGCTTGAAGGAGCTACCCAATCCCAACCGGGCTGCACCGGTAACGCCAACGACGACGTATGGTACAAATTCGTGGCCACCGAGCGCTCCGTTTCCCTGTCGGTGGAATCTGGTGACGTAGTGGTGGAGTTGTTTTCCGGCTCCTGTGGCAACTTGACCAGCCTGCGCTGTAGCGATGCCAGTTTGACAAATGAAATATTTGACTACTACGGCACCACCATCGGCGAAACCTACTACGTCCGGGTATACAGCTTCGCCGGAACACCGCTCATCGGCACCGACGCGGAGTTTAGTATCCAAATCGGAACGCCCCGATCAGTAAACGACGAATGCGCCAGCGCGGAGGTCATTACCCAGTCAAGCGCTACGAGCTGTGGGACGAACCTGACCATGGGTACGGTGGAACACGCCACGGAATCCCAGGAGGCCTGCACCGGAACGGCCAACGACGACGTCTGGTACGAATTTATAGCTACCAGCACCGACTTCACGGTGTATTTGGAAAGCGGGGACTTTGTCGTTCAGCTCTTTGAAGGTAGTTGTGGCAACCTGGTTTCATTGGACTGTGAGGATGGAATTTCTATTAATGAAACCTTCAATTACGCTTCGGCAACCGTTGGGGCTACCTATTTTTTACGGGTATACTCCTTTGGCGGTACCGCGCTGACCGGAACGGATTCTGAATTCGGCATTTGCGTCTTTACCACGCCGACCGTGCCGACCAATGACGATTGCGCCGCTGCCATTACGCTGGCCGTTAACCCAAGCGTGAACTGTGCTTCCCCGGTTGCTGGCACCACTAACGGAGCTTCCCGCACGGAGGCTGATCCACGATGTAACGGCATCAACGGCAGAGCCTCCGTTTGGTACCGCTTTACCGCCGCCGAAACGGAACATTTTGTGACCCTGAGCAACGTGCAACTCCTAAATGGTACGGAGAATGCCCGTTCCTCTTTTGAAGTCTTTTCCGGAGGCTGTGGGGCGCTGACGCGGGTGCATTGTTCGGGACAGTTGTTCAGGACGAACCCCGGCCCGCAGACGGTGAGTGGGCTCACGGTCGGGCAGGAATACCTGGTCCGGGTTGTTCCTGTCAACCCCGCGGACCAGATTGACTTTGACATTTGCGTCACCACTGACTGCCCTGAGCTGGCTACCGGCCTTGCCGCTACCGACATTACGGCTACAACAGCCTCGCTGAACATCGATGCAATTGCGGGAGTAGAACGTGATTTCATCGTCGTCGCCGCTGGTGATGTGCCGGTCTTCGGCGATGGTAGTAATCATGTCTTTTTCAGGAGTTCTGAAGGCACCATCCCGGTAATAGCAACCAGCCTGAGCTCCAACACCACTTATGACTTCTACGTCGGCCAGTCTTGCCCCGAAACTTTCGCCGGGCCCATCACCTTCACCACCCGCCCCAGCTGCGGTGATGTGATCTATGATGCTGGCGGCCCCGATGGCAACTACGGAAATGACGAGGACTACACCGTCACCATCTGCCCCGAAACGGCAGATCAGACCGGCGGTGCGCGCCGGGTCAGCATCACCTTTGATGAGTTTGATCTGGAGAATGGCTTCGACGGGATAACGATCTATGACGGGGAAGACACCAACGCGCCAGTCATTACCTGCCCGGGCACGGGTCTTGATTTGTGGAGCTGGGAAAGGGGGAGAAACCTCGGCTCCGGCGACTTGCAGGGCGTCACCGTTTTTACCACTAACGTCAGTGGCTGTATTACCATCCGGTTCACCTCTGACGGGTCGGTTACTTTGCCTGGTTTTAAAGCGACCATCAACTGCCCGGAGACTTCGGATATCTTCGATCAGATCCTGATTCCCGTACCGGCGGGCAGCGGAGCCGTGGTGGCGGACCGTGGCTACCTGTCGCTCGCCAGTGAACACCTGTACTACGTCAAAGATGGTGTAGGCAGCCTGTTGGCACTTAAGCTAGGCGATACCCAGGCACAGGTTCCTTTATCCGGTGTGTCAGTAGTAGCGGGCAGCGGAGCAACTAACCTGGGCCTCAATGGATGTATGGCGCCCTACACGAATGCGCCGGACTGGTGGGTAATGAACCGGACCTGGGATGTTGCTCCCCTCTTTGACCCGGCCTTCCCCGTCGAAGTCCGCTTCCTATACACTACCGAAGATCTGACGGCCATCGAAACGGCCAGCGGTTTTACGGGCATCACCCACGAAAACCTGACCCACTACAAGATCAACGGTGGCGACGAAGAAGACCTGACCGCCCCCGGCAACGCCTGCCATGATATGGTAAGTCCGGCCAATTATCAGGAGTATGATCCGGGAGATTACGTCTACATGAATCTCTCTGATGGAGCTAGCCGAAACGGCCACGCTGCTCAGTTCATGGTTGCTTCCTTTTCCGGCGGAGGCGGCGGAGCTGGTACTAACTTTACCGGTGCCTTACCCGTGGAATTCCTTAGCTTTCAGGGAGAAGCGGGCCCCAAGTTCAATCACCTGAACTGGACAACGGCCCGGGAGGAGAACACCGCCGCTCACGAGCTGGAAAGAAGTAGCGACGGTACGAACTGGGAAGTTATTCTCACCCTGGCAGCAGCAGGGAATAGCGACGAAGCCATCCGATACGAGGCCATCGACGAGCAGGCACTGGCCTTTGCTTATTACCGGGTCCGAACCGTTGATCAGGACGGTAGCTTCACCCACTCCGAAATCATTGATCTTCAGCGTATGGATACTGATGGCACACGAGTCGGTACCGCTTTTCCTAATCCGGCAACGGACCAGGTCTTCCTGCCTTACTTCTCCGCAAACGAAGGAGAGAAACTGCAACTGGACCTGTTGGATGCCTCCGGGCGGCGTCTGTCAACGCAAGCCGTTAATGGTGAATCTGGCCGCAATGAGTTTCGCGTCTCCCTGCAAAAGCTGCCTGCCGGACTATACTGGCTCGCACTGACCACTCCGGAAGGAGAGCGCCATCTGCGCCGGGTCGTAAAGCAGTAAAAGAGTAGTTATATGTTTTTGGGCAAGTCCGGACGGAAACGTTTGGGCTTGTCCTGTTTTTAGCAAGTTCGTTTGTCTGTTGAATAAGGAGTGGGAGGAGGCTGCTTCGCAGCGCAGGATAAAATGGTCTTTCGAGGGGCCGGCAACGGGTATGCGTTAGTTTGCCCCCAAAAGACCAACGAACTAAAAGACCAACGAACCCAAAGACCAACCTACCCCCTGCGCCGTTGGCCCAGATACTCCATCGTTTCCCCTTTACCGAAGCCGTAGCTAAAACCAAGGGTGATGAAGCGTCCGCGTAGCCGGCGGCTATACTGGAATACCTCAGCCTGATCAATGACACTTTCCTGAATGCGGGAAGCGAAGACGTCCCGAACACTAAAACTCACCGCTCCTTTGCCGTCAAACAGCTTTTTACGCAGCCCAAGGTCCGCAAAAAGCTGGTCGCTCACCTGACTCTGTACCGTTTGGAAAGAAGACTGGTACTGCCCCGTGACCTCGAAGTCAAAATCAAGGGGAAGGTTGAACTTGGTCGTCAACTTGCCGGAGTACTGATCGGCAGAAAAGTCAAAAGAGGTTCCTTCCAGTTCTCCTTTCCGGGAGAAAAAGCTGTAGTTGGCGTCTCCCGTAATGGTCATGAATTTGGCCGGCAGGGTTTTGAAATTCAGCTCCAGACCGGTCGTGCGATTGGTGCCAATATTTTGTGGGGCGGTGATACTGACGTTGTCCTGGAAGGTCGTGATTCGCTCCACCACGTCCGTGGTGTAGCGTTGGTAAATGCCAAAATTCAGGGAGGTCTCGCCGAGGATGAAGATGCTCGTTACCTCGTAGGAGTCGGTGAATTCCGGTTGCAAATTGGGATTGCCAACGCGGATGTTGAAGTTGTTGCGTGGGTTGAAGAAAGGGTTCAGATCCCAGAGGCGAGGGCGGAAGATGCGACGGGAGTAGCTGGCCTGAACGGAGACTGCGTCGGAAATCTTGTAGGAGGAAGCCGCGCTGGGAAACAGATTTGTGTAATTCTGGTCGTTGCTTTCGTTGGTCGTTTCCAGTAGGGTAGTCAGGTTGGTGTTTTCTACCCGGAGGCCAAATTTGATGCCAAGGTTACTAAACTGGTAAGCTCCGGTGCCGTAGAAAGCCAGTACTTTTTGGTTCCAGTTGAAGATGTTCGTAAGGTCGGGGTCGACGATGAATTCCGTGCCGTCAAAATCGCTCACCGAAAAGTCATTGTCAACGTTACTGGTAATGTACTGAGCACCGGTTTCCAC
Source organism: Neolewinella agarilytica (assembly GCF_900110645.1). Lineage (GTDB taxonomy): Bacteria > Bacteroidota > Bacteroidia > Chitinophagales > Saprospiraceae > Neolewinella > Neolewinella agarilytica. Next base: position 14,426 of record NZ_FOFB01000007.1, on the reverse strand, counting down.
CGTCATTTTTTCGTTGACGGGCCGGGTATAGTCCACCTTGAAGGTATTCTCCTGGTTGCCAAAGTTGGTACGCGTCTGCTGGCGGCCATCCTGATCAATTCCCGATAGGGTAGTATTGGTAAACTCTGAAGATTGATCTTTTGAAAACAGGGTGCCGATGGCACTCAGAATCAGGTCATGATCCTTATGATCTTCAAAGTCACGCTTGTATTGTAACTCAAACTGGTACTTTGGGTTGGTGGCCTCGGTGACCTCCTCCCGCTTCCAGCTGGAGAGAATCTCATTGCTTGCGTCCGTGAGGGTGAAGTCGTTGCGGGAGGGCTGGTCTTCAATCTCGTAAGAGAAATTACCCGAGAGGGTAATGACATTACGCTCGTTGATCATGTAATCCGTGCCTAGCACGGCATTGTAGTATAGCTCATTCCGAAACTCTTCGCCTTCGCTGGAGACCGTCGTTCCGCTCACCCGGTCTTCATTAATGGCACGCTGATCATTGGGCAGTTCCCGGTAGCCGATGCCGAACTGGCTGAAGAGGTTGAACTTTTCCGTGCGGCGGTTCAGACTCAGGCCAATACTGTGGTTGTCCGGTATACCGCCATTGATGGAGATGGCTCCGTTGAGGCCTTTGCGCTCTTCTTTTTTGAGTACAACGTTAATGATGCCCGAGGTGCCTTCCGCGTCGTACTTCGCGGATGGGTTGGTGATCACTTCGATGCTTTCGATCATGTCGGCCGTGATGGTACCCAAAAGATTGCCCTGCTCGCTGGCAATGACGGAGGGCTTACCGTTGACCAGAATCTGTACGCCACCGCTGCCGCGCAACTGAATTTCACCTTCGATGTTGACGTTCACGGAAGGCACATTATTGAGCACTTCCAGCGCACTGGCACCGGTACTACTCAGGTCTTTACCGACGTTGAAAACCCGCTTGTCGAGCTTAAACTCCGTCTGTGACTTCTCGGCCCGGACGGTTACTTCTTCCAGGGTTTGACCCTCGGCGGAGAGCTCCAACAGGCCAAGGTCGGCCTTACCGTTGCTGAAGGTCAGTTCTTCCACCCGACGGGTGGTAAAACCAATAAAACTTATGTCCAGGTAAACGGCTTCGGTAGATGTCTCCAGCGTGAAGTTGCCCGCCAGGTCGGTAGTCGTTCCGCCAACGCCCGCTTTGGTGCTTGCGTCAGAAACCAGCACGGTAGCGAATTCAATGGGTTGTCCGCTCTTCTCATCGACTACCCGTCCGGTGATGGTGCTCTGGGCGCTGGCGCAGGTGCAAAGGAAGACCAACAAGAGCAGGGTGTGATAGTAACGTTGTTTCATAAGGAATTTTATCTGAAGGTGAAATTGCAGGCTCCCTGATTTAGTTCATTGATTATTCAGCTGATCTACCGTTGGGCCTAATTAATCGACGGTTCGGGACGATGTCCATTGCCCTCTGACTGCATGTAACCTTTTAGCCCTATTTTCTGTCCGTAAACGGATCAGATACGTGGCCGCATTGAGCTAAGGTCAGACCACCGTTCGTATCTAAATTAATAAGCCTGTGGATAAGCATACCCTACTTTTCAGATCACTGTCCAAAGCAGATGCTAAGGCCATCAGCAAAGCCTTTGAGCTGCAGGGAGACCATAAACCCAGCTCCCTCTACCTCCACTATTTCGACCTCCAGAAAAGCAAAAAACTGGAACCCATCATCGCGGAAGTCGACGGTGATTTCGCCGGATACCTGGCCATCAAATGGACGCCTGATTACCCGCCTTTTCAGGAAAAGGGTATCCCGGAAGTCGTTGATTTCAACGTGCTGCACAAGTATCAGCGGAAAGGCATTGGCACTGCCTTAATGGACGAAGCCGAGCGTAGAATCAAGCCTGTTTCCCCCCTTGCCGGTATCGGCTTTGGTGTCTTTAAGGATTACGGTAAGGCGCAAATTCTGTACGTAAAGCGTGGCTACGTCCCGGATGGCAACGGCATCACCCAAAACTCAAAATCTTTAACCTTTGGCGATCAGGTCACTATTGATCATAGCCTGGTCTTTTATTTAACGAAGGACCTTAGGGAGTAGGGTTTTTCGCTCCTATAACCTCACCCTGCACCTGCGTCCGCGCCCTCTCCACGCCTCCAACCTGCGGTAGCTCAATTTAAGATCGAGTCAGAGTCGAGAATCATTTGCGATGCCCTCCCTCACCTCCAAAATGCGGTAGCCCACTATCAAACTATCAATACTATCAAACTATCCTACTACCCCTCCTCCCCAAGAAGATTCGCCGCCAGCACCGTCCCTGTCAGCAGTAAGCCCGGGAAAACAGCCATCCACCAGGCCTGGGGATGCGTCCGGGATTGTCGCAGCAGGCTACCCCAGGTAACCTCGTCGGCCGGGATGCCAATGCCCAGAAAGGAAAGAAAGGCTTCCAGCAAAACGGCTCCGCCCAGGGCAAAACTACTGACGATCAGTAGTGGCCCCAGCGCGTTCGGCAGCGCGTGGCGGAAGAGGATCCGCCATTTCGGAATGCCGTTCACCCGGGCCGCTTCGATGTAGGGAAGGCTCCGGATGCGTAGCAGCTCCGCCCGCAAATACCGCGCAACGGAAGGCCAGCGTAATACGCCAATGATGAGGACTACGATACCGATAGACGGCTGGTTGATAATGGCGATCAGCGCAATCAACAGCACGAGCGCCGGGATGTTAACGAAGAGTTCGATTCCCTGCAGGACGAGGGTGTCTGCGGGAAAAGCCGTCTCCTTTTTTAGCGCTGGAATGAAGGATAACAGACTGCGAAATAACCATCCGCCAAGGGCAAAACAACTGATGGCCAAGCCAGTGATGGCTACTGTGCTTTCCAGTCGGTAGAAAGGGATCAGGCTAAGGCTTGCGTAGAGGACCCCCAGGGTACCGCCGACCGCCCAGCCCCACCAATGATAACGCGGTGCCCGAAGGCCGTGGTTTCCGAAAAAGCCAGCAATGCCGCCGAGCGGAATACCGAGTAACAGAGAGATCAGCACCGATCCAAAGCCAACCAGAACGGCTATCCGGGTCCCCCGGATGAGGCCTGCCGCGACGTCGCGCCCCAGCTCGTCGGTACCCAACCAGTGGCGCGCGCGATCGCCGGTGTCCTGCTCGCCGAAGGGCGAGCGATAGTTGCCATTTTTGAGGTCGGTTCCCCCTGCGGAGTAAGGGACAACGGGCCAGATGGCCCAGTCCGTTTCTACCCGCTTCCAGCTGCGAACGACGGGAGAATAATGTTCCGCCAGACCAAGGGTTTCTCCGTATTCATGCAGTACCGGAAAGCGGGTTTCCCCGTTGACTGAAGCGATCAACGGACGGTCATTCGCAATGAAATCAGCGAAGACCGCCACGGTCAGCAAGCCGATCAGCCACCATCGGGCTACGGTATGTCTTTTTCTTTTTTCCTTCACGCCGCATTGTTTGTGAAGGTGGTTGCACTGCCAAGCCGCACACGCGGGTCAGTAAAGGCATAGGCCAGGTCCGCCAGCAAGAGCCCCGCAGCGGTGAGTAGCCCGTTGAGCAAAACGAGGGTGATGACGATGGGCCAGTCTCTGCCCACCGCAGCAGTGTAGAGTAATTGCCCCATGCCCGGTAGATTGAAAATCCGCTCAATGAGCACACTCCCCGCCAGCAAGGCGGGGAAGAGGCCGCCAAGCAGCGTGATGATCGGGAAGGAAGCATTGCGCAGCACATGCTTCCAGAGTATCTGACTTCTGGATAGTCCCTTCAACCTGGCGGTCGTGACGTATGCCTGGTCCAGTTCCTTCACGGCGGAACGACGCAAGTGCCGGCTCACGTAGGCAAAGCTGGGGTAGGCCAGGCACATCACCGGCAGAAAGAGGTGGCTCCCCCTGATCTTCAGCGCCGTCCACCAGGAGGCGCCATCGGGAATGTCCCCGAAGCCCATGCTCGGGAAAAAGTCCATCCCGAAGGCAGGGGTGGTGAAGTAGTTTGTCACCAGGGTCGCAATCCAGAAGCTGGGTAAACCAAAGAGTATGAACAGGAGGGTAGTGGAGTAACGATCAAACCGACTTCCGCGGTAGCCTGCGGCGTAGAGCCCTACCGGCAGGGAGACGAGGTAGACGAGCAGGATGGCGATTCCGTTGAGCAGAATCGTCCAGCGCATGGCCTGACCGATTTTGCTGGCTACCGGCCTGCGGTCGAGATAGGAGTTGCCAAAGTCTCCGCTCAATATTCGTAAGAGCCAGTGGTGGTATTGGTTTTGTGCACCGTGCCAACGGAAAGCGGGCAGCAGCAGGCGGTGTCGCTGGCTGCCGTCCATCACCTGGCTAAAAGCAGCTTTTACCGGCTGGGAGAGTTGATCGTCGGGCAGGCTGTTCACCGCCGCCGCCACCGCTTTTGGGTCATCCTGCAGGAGGAGACGGCGGGCGACGGGGATGCTGTTGATCCCCGCTTCAGTGTCTTCCCCGAAGGCCAGCTGGCGAACCGCAAGGTAGTAGTCTTGCACGGCGGGCCAGTTGCCGCTGGAAAGCGTCAGGGCTCGTAGCATTCTTCGCTCCGCAGGTCGGCCAATGCGGTGCAGGGTGTCTGGCAGAGCTGCGTTGTTTAACGAAAAGTAAAAGGTCGGCAGATCGTAGCCCAGGGCAGCGGCCGCCCGTCGGTAGCTTGCGTCGTAGGCAGCGGGTTTGCTGCTGGCCGTTCGGGATTCTGCCGGAGGGAGTTGACTCTCAACGGGGTCACCGGGCGTGATCGCCCGGAGGCCGAAGCAGAGCAGGCTGAGCAGGAAGAGGCTCAGCGGCAGGTATAGCAGTCGGCGAAGGGCGTAAGAAAGCAAGGGTTACTTTTTGGTGGCAGGAAAGGCAAGATACAAAGGCTGCTATTGCCGTACGTTAACCATCACATTCTTGCTGAAGAATTCAGTTTGCACACTCGCATTGTAATAAGCTGTGCTGTCCTGAAACAGCTGCTGTTTGATGAGGTAGACCTGGTAATCTCCCTCGGGAATATCCTCCAGCGAATTTTTGGGCAGGGTAAGGATACCCGAATCTGTGGGGCCGATGAGTTGAATGCGTTTGGGGTTGCTTCGATCAAGAGGTTCAAAGAAAATAACCAATGACTCCTGCTCTTTCAGGCCCACGTTGGCCACGGGAAAAGCAACCGTTCGGGCCAGGCTTATCTCGGAGGGAATCGAATCCGCAAAGACGGGGTTGAAGGTATAGTCGAGTACACATTCGGAGGCTTGCCCGCAGGGCAGGGTCATTTGAAGATCACCCGGAAAATGCAATTGGCGGCGGGTCCGGAAACTGCCAGGTCCGGCTCTTTCCAGCGGTGGCATGGCCGAGCCGAGCAGGGTAGGCGGGGCTTGTACGCCTACAGTGTCTACCGGGCTGATGTTCAGCGTGGCGACCATCAGTTGATTAGTTGCGTTGTACCGGACATTGCCCACCACCGTAGTGGGGCTGATTTTGGGCGCGGGACCGCAGGTGCAGAGAATCGTTAATAAAGCAAAGTAAAATGGCAGGTGTAGCAACCTTGGCATGGGCTCTCAGTTTATGGGGGAGAACGAAGGTAAGGAGAGTTGTGGGGATGCCGGTCACCACGCGCTTCGCGCGTGTACGGGCTAAGTACGCTCCGCGTAATTGCTTTAAAGCATTCGTCTTCAGTGCGAGGAATGCGCGCTGACTCCGTTCATGCGCAGAGCGGCGTGGAGGCAGAAACATCACTGATGTCTAATACACGGAGCTACCATACAATCTCCTCCCGGCCATGCTTCGCCAAATATTCATTAGCCAGCACGAAATGATTATTCCCGAAAAACCCCCGGTCTGCGCTAAAGGGCGAAGGATGAGCACTTTCCAGCACCAGGTGCTTAGACTCGTCGATCAATATTTTTTTCTTGCGGGCAAAAGCACCCCAGAGCATAAAAACGACGTTCTCCCGCCGGTCACTAATGGCCTTGATGGAGGCGTCGGTAAAAAACTGCCAGCCGGATCGCTTATGGCTTCCGGGGTCGTTTTTTTCCACCGTTAGCATGGCATTAAGCAGAAATACACCTTGCTCGGCCCAGTGAGTCAGGTCACCGTGGTTCGGCTTCTCCAGTCCAATACTGGTGTTGAGCTCCTTGTAGATATTTCTCAGGCTGGGAGGAATGGTTACTCCTTTCGGAACGCTGAAGCTCAGACCCATCGCCTGACCGGGGTTGTGGTAAGGGTCCTGCCCCAGAATGACGACTTTGACCTCGTCGATGGGGGTTGTGTTGTAAGCGTTGAATATGAGCGGACCGGGCGGGTAGATGGCCTTGCCGGCGGCTTTCTCCTCTTTGAGGAAAGTGGTCAGCATCCTGAAATAAGGCTTGGTGAATTCTTCGGAAAGAGCTTCTTTCCAGCTCGGTTCAATTTTGACGTTGGACATGGGGAGGTAGTAATGTAGTCGGTAGTTTTGTAGTAATGTAGGGGTAGCGGCGGAGGTTCAAAACTATACGAAGAACTTTGCCTTTACCTAATGCTCCAGGGGGCGGTATCCCTTAAAAACAGGGTGTTCCGTTTATTATAAGGCTGGAGGCATAACGCTTTTCAGCGTGCCAGCTAGGAGAGCTTTGTAACACAGGTCTGGGTTTTGCTTCGCAGCTGCGGCGGTTAACCCGGATAAGGCCCCAAAAATTCGTTGCGGCTCACCTTCAATAAACGGAACAACCTTACCCTTAAAAACTACGGAATAAGAACTACCCTTAAATCCCGTCCCGCTCAATTTCCATAATCGCCCGCACGTGCGCATCCGCAATTTGTTGCCGGAAGCCATCGGTAAGCATCAGCGGTAGCTCAAAGCGATTGTTATAAAAGCCATTCTCGGTCAGTATGGCTGGCATACGGGTAGCACGCAAGACGAAGAACTGTCCGGTTACTTTAGAACGCAGGTGTCGGTTGACCAGTCCGGTTTCTTCGATCAGGTGACGCTGGAAAATGGCAGCCATGTTTCGTCCGCGGGTACTACCGTGATAATACCAGGTCTCAATACCGCGAACGCGATCGTCAGTATAGTCTTGTAAGCTGTCAGCCGGGCCAGCGTTGCCATGAATGCTAACGAATAATTTAGGAAGCGCACTGCTGACGCTGTTCGCACGGTTTACCCGTTCAGTGAGGAAGTTCCCTACCTGAACTTCTGGGATGACGTTATAATAAGCAACGCCAATGTCATCGAGTTGAGCAAAAATCCGGGCGCTAATATCCCGGTTAAATTCATACTCCAGGAGTTGGCGACCGTCCGAGAGGACCGGGCTTCGTTTGCCCTGCGTCAATGCTCCGTGACCGTTGTCAATACACCATAGGTAGCGGGCGCGGTATTCAGGAGCAGGGCGAACCGGGCCGGTGGGCCGGCTGTCGGGATCAATGGGAGGTAGTACCGGATCATCCGGTGCGGGGAGCGGGTTTTCGTCGAATTCATCACCATCTTCCTCCCGCGGAGGCTCCGCTTCGTGACTGATCACTACGGCATCTTCTCCTTTACTTACTTCACTGGCGTCCTGCGGCTCATCCGGGTCTGCTTGTGGTGTTGGTGGAGAAGCCGGCGGTAGAGCCGGCGGCAGGGGCTTTGGCGTGCGGGGTCGCTCCGGAGTATCACCGAAAAGAACGGCGATAATGTCAACGATGGCCTGAAGGAAATCCTGCATAGTGGCGCAAGTTACGCAGGAGGATGGAGAATTTGGAAAGTGAAACTATTTCTTTTTTTCAGCTGTTACTGAAAAAAAGAAATGATTTGATTTATTCGCTTCCTAAAGATAGGGTGTTCATAACACCAAGTTTGTTACGGCTTCGGTTTGGAGAAAACTATGATCCAAACATAATTACACGTTGGCAAAAGGCTGGCCGAATTATCAAAATCAGAAATGGTCTGTATCGTACAGTAGACTTTGACATTCGGTCGGAAGTAGATCGTTTTACAGTATCCAACAATCTATACGAGCCATCTTACGTCTCTCTTCATTCTGCGTTACACTATTACGGGTTGATACCAGAGCATGTTTACGAGACCACAGCAATCTCAACACGGAAAACGAAAAGCTTTGAAATTGATGATCGCCGGTATTCTTTTCGACACGTAAAGACTGATTTGTTTTTCGGATATGAAGTTGTCCCCTGGCGGGAACATAGCTACTGTATCGCACGGCCCGAAAAAGCACTTATTGATCTGGCTTACCTCGAATCAGATTTCTCTGATCCCGCATGGATTGAAGGAATGAGATTCGACCATTTTGGATTAAAGGAAGATATCGACTGGACTCAAATGTTCCTTTATGCTCATCAGATTAACTCAGAAACTTTGTTTAAGAGAATTGCCTTACTGCTCGAAATTCATGACTTATGATGGAGCTACAACAAATTAAGAAATGGTATCCCGAAAACTTACATGCTGAAGGAATGCAACTTCTACGAGAGTATCTACAGTATGAGATACTTCAAGCAATCTTTCAAAGCAAACTAGGTCATAAATACACTTTCCTTGGGGGAACTTGTCTACGCATCGCATACGGTACAGAACGGTTCTCTGAAGATCTTGATTTTGATAATGTAGGACTGGGCAAGTCAGAATTTGAAGATACCGCAAAAGCTATCAAACGGCACCTTGAACTAAGGGGGTATAAAGTCGAATTGAAGTTTGCCTATAAAGGAGCTTATCACTGCAATATTCGTTTCCCCGCCTTACTCTTCGATTATGGATTGAGTGGACATAAGGAAGCCAAGCTTATGATCAAACTAGACACCGAAAAGCAACATTTCGAGTACAAGCCGGAGATATTCGATCTCAATAAATTTGGTATCCGCCACGATATTTTAATCACTCCGCTAGCCCTCCTCGCCAGCCAGAAAGTTGCTGCGGTAATGGGCCGGAAGCGGGCTAAGGGTAGAGATTTTTACGACCTCCACTTTATCCTTCAGCAAATAAAGCCTGACTACGACTATCTCCATAACCGTTTTCAGGTCGCCTCACCCCAAGGCTTACGGTCTATGGTGCAAGAAAAGATTGATACCTTAGACTTTGATCTTTTAGCAAAGGACGTAATGCCTTTCCTCATGCAGCGAACGGATGTAGAATCCGTACGAAATTTTTCCTCCTTCTGGGCGAATGTGGCCTTGTAAAAAAAAAACGGCCGAACCCAGATACGTTCTAAGTTCGGCCGGCAATTTGCTAGGTTAGCATTTCTTACTTGTCAGAACCGACACTTGCCGAGAGGTACTCCCGGTTCAGGCGAGCGATGTGCTCTACGGAAATCTCCTTCGGGCACTCTGCTTCACAGGCAGTAATGTTGGAACAACGACCGAATCCTTCGGCGTCGTGCTGTTCTACCATGCGGATAGCCCGCTGGGAGGCTTCCACTTCACCCTGCGGCATATGGGCCAGGTGGCTCACTTTTGCAGAAGTAAAGAGCATCGCAGAAGCATTAGGACATGCCGCTACACAAGCACCGCAACCGATGCAGGTGGCAGCATCCATGGCTTCGTTGGCCACGTCTTTTTCGATGGGGATGGCGTTGCCATCCTGCGCCTGTCCGGTATTGACGGAAATGTAGCCGCCGGCCTGGATGATACGGTCAAAAGAATCCCGGTTAACGACCAGGTCTTTAACAATCGGGAAGGCCGCCGAGCGCCAGGGCTCGATGGTGATGGTGTCACCATCCTTGAAATGACGCATGTGCAGCTGGCAGGTTGTGGTACCTTGCTGCGGGCCGTGGGGGTAGCCATTGATGACCAGGCTACAGGTGCCACAGATACCTTCACGACAGTCGTGCTCAAAGGCAACGGGTTCCTTCTTTTCCTGAATGATCTGCTCGTTGAGAACATCGAGCATCTCGAGGAAGGACATGTGAGAGGTTACTCCGTCAAGCGTGTGCGTGTCGAAATGACCTTTGGCGTTTGCATTTTTCTGCCGCCAGATTTTAAGGGTGAGCTTCATGTTGTCAGCGCTCATAATTTCTTGGTTTTTGAACCCTGCTCTTTTCAAGCCTTTCTCTGCACCTGCGTCTGCGCCCGAAAGCACCCCTCAGGTTGGAAAGCCGGAAAAGAACCGGCGGTGAATTATTTGTAGGAGCGGGTCTTGAGTTCTACATTCTCGAACTCGAGATTCTCCTTGTGCAGGATCGGTTGATTATCGTCCCATTCCCATGCCGAAACGTAAGTGTATTCGTCATCCCGACGAAGCGCTTCGCCTTCAGGAGTCTGGTATTCCTCGCGGAAGTGCCCGCCACAGCTTTCGTTGCGGTCCAGCGCGTCGACCATCATAAGTTCTCCGAGTTCCAGGAAGTCGGCCACACGAAGGGCTTTTTCCAGTTCCGGATTGTACTCATCTGCAGTTCCGGGAACGAACACATCACGGTAGAACTCTTCGCGCAATTCACGGATCAGCTCACGGCCCTTAGCGAGGCCATCAGCGTTACGCGCCATTCCGCAATAGTCCCACATGTATTTGCCCAGGCGACGGTGGAAGCTTTCGACTGATTGGTTGCCCTGTACGCCCATCACTCGGGTGATGCGGTCGGCAACGGCCTTTTCGGCCTCCATGAATTCTTTCCCGTTCGGATCGATCATCGGCGTACGAATTTCGTTGGCCAGGAAAGTACCAATGGTGTAAGGAAGAACAAAGTAACCATCAGCAAGCCCCTGCATCAATGCCGAAGCACCGAGGCGGTTAGCACCGTGATCGCTGAAGTTGGCTTCACCGGCAGCGAAGAGGCCAGGAACGTTTGTCTGCAGATTGTAATCGACCCAAAGACCGCCCATAGTGTAGTGGACCGCAGGGTAAATTTTCATCGGCATCACGTAAGGGTTCTCGCCGGTGATCTTCTCGTACATCTCGAAGAGGTTCCCGTATTTCTCGGCCACTACTGCGGTACCCAGTTCACGAATCCGGGCTGCGGAAGCGTTGGTCTCATTCAGGGTCGTTGCCTGACTTTTACCATAGCGTTGGATAGCGTCGGCAAAGTCCAGATAAACGGCCAAACCGGTAGGGCTTACACCGAGACCTTCGTCACAAGCTGTTTTTGCGGCACGGCTGGCAACGTCACGGGGGACCAGGTTGCCGAAGGCCGGGTAGCGGCGCTCCAGGTAGTAATCGCGATCCGCTTCCGGAATGTCAAGGCCGGTCTTACGACCCTCACGGATGGCTTTTGCGTCCTCCTGATTTTTCGGTACCCAAACACGGCCGTCGTTGCGCAGAGATTCAGACATCAGCGTAAGCTTAGACTGATACTCGCCCGAAACCGGGATGCAGGTCGGGTGAATCTGCGTGAAACAAGGGTTGGCCATATAAGCTCCCTTCTTTACGGCGCGCCAGGCGGCTGACACGTTGGAGTTCATGGCGTTGGTAGAGAGGTAGAAAACGTTGCCGTAACCACCGGTGCCGAGAACGACGGCATGAGCACCATGACGCTCCAGCTCTCCCGTCAGGAGATTGCGGGCGATGATGCCTCTGGCTTTGCCGTCGATTTTCACCACGTCCACCATCTCGTGGCGGTTATACATGGTTACGTTACCGAGGCTTACCTGGCGGCTGAGCGACTGGTAGGCGCCGAGCAGCAACTGCTGTCCGGTTTGTCCACGGGCGTAGAACGTCCGGCTTACCTGTACACCGCCGAAAGAGCGGTTAGCCAGCAGGCCACCGTATTCCCGGGCGAAGGGTACGCCCTGGGCTACGGCCTGGTCGATGATGTTGACACTTACTTCAGCCAAACGGTGAACGTTGGCTTCCCGGCTACGGTAATCGCCGCCTTTAATGGTGTCATAAAAGAGACGGTAAACAGAGTCTCCGTCGTTCTGATAGTTCTTAGCGGCGTTAATGCCACCCTGAGCAGCAATAGAGTGCGCGCGGCGGGGGCTGTCGTGAAAGGTGAAAACCTTTACCTTATAACCGAGTTCGCCCAGCGTAGCTGCGGCAGCGCCACCGGCCAGGCCGGTGCCGACGATGATCACTTCAATGCGGCGCTTGTTGTTCGGCGCCACGAGCGGCATCGAGGAGCGATACTTGGTCCACTTTTCACCGAGTTCACCGGGTGGGACGTTGGATTGTAATGCCATGATTGTGCTTTTAAATGGAAGTGATAGGTTACTGTTGTGCGAGATACATCCAGATGGGGATGATGGCAAAACCGAGTGGGACGAGTACACTGTAAGTGCGGCCTACGAACTTAATGAGTGGCGTCCATTTCGGGTGGTTTAGACCAAGGGTCTGAAAGGCAGACTCAAATCCGTGCCAGAGGTGGAAACCAATCACGATCATGCTGATTACGTAAATGACAACAAAGACAGGGTTCGCGTAGACACCCTTAACGAGAGAATAAAGATCTTTTACCTGCTCACCGCCGTCGTAGCCGATCATGGCGGTGTTGCCTAGTTTCATCTGCAGCCAGAACTGGTACATGTGTAGAAGAATGAAAACAAGGATGATGGTGCCCAGTGCGCCCATCCGGACGGAGGCTTTACTGGCGCCTGCCGTACGATTTACTTTCACTGCATATCCCTGGCTGCCACGGGCTGAACGGTTCTTGAGCCAGAGGGCAATGCCCTGAAAGGCGTGGATGAGAATGAAGGCGTACAATCCATAGCTGGTGAATTTAATCAGCGGATTATGCGTCATAAAGTAGGCATATTCATTAAATGCCTGACCACCACCACTGCTCAGCAGTTGGAGGTTGCCCACCAAGTGGACAATGAGGAAAGTGATCAGAAATAATCCCGTGAGGGCCATCACTACCTTCTTGCCAATGCTGGAAGTGATGAAGCGACCGAACCAAGTATTCATACAGTATAAGTTTTAGCAAACGCGGCAAAACTAAGTGTTAAAGGTCAGAGAAACGAAGAGGTTGACGGTGGAAAGCGAGCTTGCAGTTGTTTAGATTTTGTCTAATCAAGGATTGCCCTGCTTTCTTGTCCTGGTCAGGGAGAAAATGCGGGTAAGGACCAAGCTGTTGACACCACGGGGAAGACCTGCCTCCGGGCGCTCGCCGTGGTGCTGAGCGAAGCCGAAGTACAGGTTCCAGGGAAGCCTTTTGGAGCAGGGTGGGGGGAGGGCGTACCGAATATTAAATGGTTGTCTGCCGATTTTAAACACAGGCTACAGATTCGGACAAACGCCTGCATATTTGATGCACAATCTTTTTGAGTAACACCGATTTACCCTTTAAACAGCTTTCAGAAACTAAGTACCTGACCTTCCTATTAGCTATCCGCCGACCTTTAACCCTATTTTCAGTGGCGGAAAAACGTATCATCTCCTCCGTGGGCTGATAACTGTCTTATCGGGGTGAGTCAGGCTTAATTGCCCGTCTCACCCTGATTGTTTTACAGCTCTATACAGACTTTGGCAACGGTTCGTCCGCTGATTACCGTTTTAAGCGCCCGAATAGCCACCTGCTCCCCTCTGTTTCCTCATTCTTCCGTGATCCTCTACTTTTACCCTCTCCACCAATTGAGTAGTACTTATGCGTTTTCTTTGTCAATTGGCCGTTTTCTTTTTGGGTCAATTACTGTTGTGCAGTGGATTGGTGGCGCAGGATGTGCAATTGGACTTTCGTCATTTCACTACTGACGATGGCCTGCCCAGCTCAGAAGTCTACACCGTCCTGGAAGACCAGGAAGGATACATCTGGGTGGGGACGGATAATGGGGTGGCTCGCTTTGATGGCTATGAATTTGAGGTTTTTGATAGCGATGATGGGCTGGAGGATGTGGTGGTTTTTTACCTGCATTTAGATACTATTGGGACTGTTTGGGCGGGAACCTATTCAGGTAGGGTATACTATTTAGAAAGGGGGCGATTTGTCGAGTTTGCGCATAATGATAAAATTGCTTCAACTCGTGAGTTTGGAGAATTTGTAAATTTCATTGATATCAGCCAAGAAGGGGAGATAATTATACGTCTTCAAAAAACGGGCATATTCGGATTTAGTCAGAATGGTGGTGTTCGAAAAATTTCCGGAGAAGATTCAACCCATTTTTATATTTATTCAGATGGAATTAATCCGGATCGTAGTGCGGATATTTTTCCTGTTAAGCGAGGGTATCTGAATAATGTTAATAGAAAGAGTAATGATTCAATGGAAATGAAGTACATGGTTGGGTCAGGTGAATATTGGCAGATGGAGGGAATGCAAAATGTACTGCCCTCTAAATTAGGTAATACGAGGACTCATTATTGGATTGACTTACTTCCTGGAGGATATTTAGCTGCAGCTAATGGGCAGAGCCCAGTTATTTTTCATAAAGGTCGAAAAGTAGGTACGTGGCCGGTTCTTGATTTATTTATAAATCAAATGATTTCGTTGTCTGATAGTAATGCATTAGTCTTAGCGGACGTAACTAAAGGTATGTACCAATTTAGATTTAGAGCGTGTCTAAAATTATGATTTCTTCGATATAAAGGCTGTCAGTCGTATTTTGTAAGTCGCCAAACTATACAGAATATGACCAAGCAGTGG
>NZ_FOFB01000030.1 GCF_900110645.1 Neolewinella agarilytica | reverse complement strand
TTCTTCCTGATTTTCGACATTGGATCGAGTTGAGTAGTTTAAAGGTAGCAACCTATTCAATCAGAAGTCACTGTCTACTTTCGTGAGGAGCTCCAATTAGCCTTCATCAAAGTCCCCACCATCCACTACCTCCATCACGTACACTTCCCATCCTCGCCCTGCGGGCTGTAAAGCCCGGAACTGGGTAGAGGAAGCCGTCGTGAAATAGATGAATTGCCGGATCGCCTCCCCGTGTTGACCCATGAACCTGGTACCGGTCTGCTCGTCTCTGGGATAGTAGCGGTCACTACCGTTCTCGAAACGGCTGGGGTGGAGGTTTCCCGTAAAATCCAGTGCTGCAACTTCGTCATCATCCAGCCGGCGTTCCTGAAAGTAGCTCCAGCGGCCGCGCTCATGCTGTGTATAGAAATAGCGGGCTTTGCTGCCGTCATTCGGGCGGAGTTCAAATTGGCGGCCAAAATCGATGCTGTCGTCCTGAAAGTCAATCTGAGCGGAGCGGCCCACGGTATAGCTTTCGGTCAGGAACCGAACTTTGCTCCCCTCAGCTGCACGATACATGGGAAAAACAAAGTCGTGCTCCGGCTCCGGTAGCGGACGAGCACCGGTAGGGGAGGAGCGGAAGAAATCATTGTCCCGTGGTGGAGCAGAACCAGCCGACGAGCGGGATCTGGGCGCGGACGCAGGTGCAGTGGAGGTTGTAGGCGCGGAGGAACCCTCTTCATTAGTACGTCTCCCAACTTCTGCCAGCATCTTTTCTTCCATCAATTCCATTTTGCTCACCATGGCGGCGGGCATCCACTTTTTGAGCTTATCCATCTTTTCCAGGCTGGCCTTCATCTGCTCCAGGTCGAGCTTGTCAAAGCCTCCTTCGGAGAGATCGAAGCTGGTGTCGTTTTCAATGTCGAGGTAGGCCTCGATGGTCGTTTCCAACTCCTGTAGCAACTGGCGGTCCTGCTCTGCTTTGATGAGTTTTACCTCAACACCAGTATCCAGTTTTGCCATCAGATTGTAAGTCGGCTGATCGTTTACCTTAACACTGCTCTTTCCAACGTACAATTGCACCAGCGCCCGCGCCGGAATATTCTGCTGCTTCGCAAACGGCCAGGGAATCGGCCCGTGTTCCAGCAGCAGTTTGTTACGATCAACCGCAATGGTGGTTTTATTCAGGAACCGAGAGAGCGTGAACCAGGCGATGAAGATTCCAACCAACAAGTGAATGCTAATGAAAAAACCTGCTCCACTTACTAATGCTCCGATGATGAAGAGGTTCCAAATCACGGAAAAGAAGAGCAGGAACCACATGGCTGATGTACGCCAGGAATAAGAGATGGTTAATCTGCCGGAATCACGGGAAATGTCAAGTTTGTTAGCCATGGGTAAGAATGTGTGCTGGTTCACAAACTTAATACCGAATGAGGGAGAAACATTACCCTGTGGAGTAAAATAGTCAAGCAGTCAATCAGTCAAGCCGTCAGGTAGTCAAAATAGTCAAGCAGTCAATCAGTCAATCAGTCAAGCCGTCAGGTAGTCAAAACAGTCAAGCAGTCTAATAGTCAAATAGTATGTCAGCGACTACCTGGCTCCTTGATTGCCAGATTGCCTCCCAGCTGCGTAGCAGCGTGCTGTCTGCCAGCGGTAGCTACTCATTGACTCCCTGACTCATTGACTCCCTGACTCATTGACTCTCCCCCCCTTACACACTCGGATTAGGCCACCGTCGCTGCACCGCCTCCAGGTCCTGGAGTATTTCTTCGGATAAGCTGAGCTCGACGCTGTCAATGTTCGTCTTTAATTGGTCCAGACTAGTAGCCCCGATGATGTTGCTATGGTTGAAATCCCGGTCGTTGACAAAGGCCAGGGCCATTTGAGTCATATTGACACCATGCTTGCGGGCCACTTCAGCGTAGGCCTTGGTAGCCTCCAGTGCATTGTCGTTGCTGTAGCGGGTATACTGAGGGAAAATATGGAGACGGGCATCTTTTCTGGCGGAGCCGTCGAGATACTTGCCCGTTAGCCGACCCATCCCGAGAGGAGAATAAGGGAAGCCAGCGATATTCTCCCGCAGGCAAACTTCCGCTAATCCAACTTCAAATCCTCGGCTGAGTAAGCTGTAAGGGTTCTGAATGCTCACGGGCCTCGGTAAACCGTTGACGTCTGCCAGGTGAAGTACCCGCATTACGCCCCAGGGGGTTTCATTACTCAGGCCCCAATGCCTGATGGTGCCAGCTTTGATCAGGGCGTCCATTTTGGTAAGGATCTCCAGGAAATTGTCCTCCCATTCATCATCGCTGATGCTGTGGATACCTCGTGTGCCGAAAAAATTCACTTTCCGGGCGGGCCAGTGTAATTGATAGAGGTCGAGATAATCGGTTTGCAGACGTTCCAGGCTTCCACTCAGCGCCTCATCGATTTGTGCTGAGGAAAAGCCCAGATTACCTTTTCTGATGTGAGCGGCGAAAGCTGCCGGACCAGCAATTTTCGAAGCCATGAAAATGTCCTTCCGTTTTCCCGTAGCTTTAAACCAGGTACCAATAATGGCCTCCGTTTTTCCCCAGGTCTCTGCCGTGCTGGGCACAGCGTACAGTTCGGCCGCATCGAAGGCATTTACACCCCGTTCCACGGCATAATCCATCTGCGCATGCCCCTCCGCCTCGGTGTTTTGTTTCCCCCAGGTCATGGTTCCCAGGGTTACCTTACTGATGTTGAAGCCGGTGGTGCCGAAAGGGTTGTAACGCATAGTTGTTGATTGATTTTTTTGGGTAATGGGGGATCGGCTACGCTGCGCGAAGTCCGCCGGTGAGAGAAGGTATAAGGCCCGGGGAAGGTTCATTTTCGCCGGATTCCTGCAGGGGACATCGAGCGTTAGGTGCGCACCCCTCAAAAAAAGTTCAACTTTTTTTCACTTCCTGCAACTTTCCCCGAAACTACCGACATTTAACCCCCGTAACAACCAATAACGTAAATCACTCATCGACCTTTAACCGGGCTTTGGGTACAGCCGGGAGGCGGATATCCGTGAAACTCCGTCAAGCCGGCACAAACTCCGAAAGGAACAATCATGACTCGAAATCCCCGCGAAAACATTTTCGAACAAGAAATGCTGGAACACTACGCAGTGGTGTTCAACTTTCTCTCCCGCATGTGCGGTAACGGCGCCGATGCTGCTGACCTCGTGCAGGAAACTTTCGCGCGGGCCTACGTCAAGATTGACCAGTACGAACCCGGAACCAACGCCCGCGCATGGCTATTCCGCCTGGCCAAGAACCTTTTCATCAACGAGTACCGCAAGAAGACGCGTCGGGGTGAAACGGAACTGGACGAGCGGGTTGCCTACAACCGCCGCGATGAAGGCCACTCTATGGCTGGCTTCGCTGACCTCCGGATCGCCGGTGCGATGGACCAGGACTTCTCCGACCCCATCGTGAAAGCGATGACTTTCCTGAAGGATGACCAGCGCGCCATTATCATTATGGCTGACCTGTACGACTTCAGCGAAAAGGAAATCGCCAAGGCAATGGACATGAACCTGAATACGGTAAAGTCCACCACCCGCCGGGCACGTCTGGCGCTCATCGAGCGACTGTCAGGCTACGCTGAAAACACCTACGGTATTGTCAACACGCGAAACCTGGGTTAAATTAACTAACATTTTATGCCACCCCGCGAAAAATTGCTGCGGGGTGGCATTTTACGCTTTATTGCTTTTTCATCTCTTCATTAAATAAGTTACCATGTCTTTTAACAGTCGCAAACCGCAAACGAAGAATCATCGTACCCCTGAAGTAGCGGACCGTGA
Source organism: Neolewinella agarilytica (assembly GCF_900110645.1). Taxonomy (GTDB): domain Bacteria; phylum Bacteroidota; class Bacteroidia; order Chitinophagales; family Saprospiraceae; genus Neolewinella; species Neolewinella agarilytica. Next base: position 67,735 of record NZ_FOFB01000030.1, on the reverse strand, counting down.
ACCGGAATGTCCGGTAGGAGAAAGCCTTGACTTATCGATAGACCCCAGAACAGGGGACCTGCAAAACCTGGATACCTACAAAGTTTTTATGAAGCGGAACTTAAAATGGCAAGCTCCGCCGGCTGATCTACTAGCCAACATTCATGCCCGTATTGACCGCATTAAAGCTGGAGAAGAGTAAAACAATTGAAAAGATCATTGGAGCCAAATAATTTGGGCGTGATCTGCTGCTGTATTAGTAATCAAGCGCAGCGTAGTGCATTTTCGAACAAATTGCTTACGGGAAGACCTTTGGTAGTGTGTAATCTATCATATTAATCTTCCCGATAATGGGCAACGTAGCCAAACATCCACAGTTGGATGTTCCAAACTTAATTCACGTTTCTGATGACCAGCCCGGCTGGTCACGCAAGCCTCTGCGCGATGGATTTTGCTATATCCGTGAGGATGGCTCTGCCATCAAAGACAAGCTCATCATCGACCGGCTGGATACACTGGCTATCCCGCCGGCCTGGACCGACGTTTGGATCTGCCCCCTCGAAAACGGGCACCTGCTCAGTACCGGCCGCGATGCGGCCGGTCGGAAACAATACCGTTATCACCCGGATTGGCTGGCCTATCAACAACTCAATAAATTCAGCAAACTGGTTGAGTTTGCCGCAGCACTGCCAGATGCACGCAAAAAAATCAGGTACATCATTTCCGATTCCAGCCGCGGCTGGGACCGTAAACGAGTAGTGGCGCTCGCTATCGCACTCATGGATGAAACCGCCATGCGGGTTGGAAACAGAACTTATCGGAAAAAGAATGGTACCATCGGCCTGACCACCCTCCGGCGTAAGCACCTGGAAACAGACGGAGGGGAGTTACACTTTGAATACGTAGGTAAAAGTGGTGTCGAGCGGGAAGTCGATCTGGACAACCCAACGCTTGTCCGCCTGATTAATAACGTCAGCGAATTACCGGGCTATCAGATTTTTCGGTACCGGGGGGAAGACGGACGTATGCACAATATTGACAGCGCTGACGTAAATGAGCTGGTGAGGGAGTTGACGGGTGCAGAATTCAGTAGTAAGTTTTTCCGCACCTGGGCCGGAACCGCTGCAGCCGTCAGGGAATACTGGGAGCTAAGCGAAGAAACGAAGGGTTCCCTGCCCGAACGAGCGGACCTCCGGGTCATTGAAAGAACCGCTGAATATTTGGGCAATACCGTGGCCATATGCCGGGAGTATTACATCCATCCTGCCGTGATGAATGCCATCATTAAGCAGGAATTGCCGGGAGCGGACACCGTTTCTGCAGCAATGGAAAAGAAGTTTGACGGTGAGTTCGACGCCGAAGAAATTACTGCTTTCTTCGTGTGCTCCGGCTAACGGGCGCACGACTGGCTGTTGGCCGGCGGACGGCCCCCGAGGAGCGGATACCACGATAAGCGCCGGACTTAGAAGGATCAATACGACTCATTGCTGAGATAACCGTATTCTGTTCCACACCGGTCGACCCCTTGTAAATCTCGATGATTTCTTCTCGTTTAGCGTCGACGAATGCCTGAACGTAAACCGAGGAAGGATAGGCCTGATTCGCTTTCTGGGCATCCTGAATGGCGAGCGTAATGTTGCTTCTGGCGGACACCACATCCGTAGTCATCATGTCCAGCCCCAGGCGATGATAATTGTAGTAGGCCCGGCGTAAGGGCAGCATTCTCGGGCTCAGTACATTCTCCATCAGGTAATACCGGTTCCGGCTCTTATTGCCGGAGCGCCAGCCCTGGGTGGAGCTGATTTCCGTAGGCAGTCGGTTGTATAGCTCCTGGGCTTTGTCGAAGTACTTTTGGCCGCCCAGCGGAGAGAAGGTGTCGTAGTCCAGGCCAAGAATCATGAAGCTGTAGAAAGCCAGAATGTGGCCCAGGTCACTAGCATAGCTTTGTTCCGAGTAAATGATACCCTCTCCCTGCCGATAGGTGAAATTGATGAACTTGTCCTGGGTGTTCAACACCGGCGTTCGCTCGGAGGTGCCGAATATCGGACGCTGGCTCTGGAGGGCAAGCGTTCCTTTGTACTGATCAGGAATGGGCTTACTGGTGCCGTTAGCTTCTTCGAAAACTTCGCTGATCGTGAGGAACAGGGTTGCTTCAATGCGCTCTTCCTCCTCAAATTTATCGTCCGTCCAAACTTGTCCGCGCAGGAAAGTGAAAATGTCCTTCTCCAGAGATCCGAAGATGCGCTTGTCCGTCTGGACAATCTGATCGGTGTTAACATTGATCGTCCATTCGATCTCGCTCTGGGCGCTGACGCAGGTGCAAAGTAAAAGGACAAAAGAGCAGAGTAGGGTAGACCGTAAGTTCATTCCGTAATTGTTGTAGGGATCGGGAGCTTAAAGGATGCTCACCAGGGCATCGAGGATGTCATTAGCCACCTCAGCCTTTGGTTTTAACTCAAAGGGCGTGACCTTATTGTGGTCAACGAGCTGAATCTTGTTGGTAGTATGGCCGAAAGCAGCACCTTTGTCATTGGGGCTGTTGAGGACGATGAAGTCAAGGTTCTTCCGCTCAAGCTTTCTCCGGGCGTTTTCGAGGCCGTTTTCCGTTTCGAGGGCAAAGCCCACCAGCCGTTGGTTGGTTTTTTTGTCTTCTCCGAGTTCGGCGGCAATGTCCGGATTGCGGACGAGCTCAACCTTGAGCGGTTTTTCGCCCTTCTTGATTTTCTGTCCGGCAATCTTTTTGGGGCGATAGTCCGCTACGGCAGCGGCCAGAATAGCGGCGTCGGCTTTGGGCCAGTTGGCTACGCTGGCAGCGTGCATCTCCCTGGCGGAGCGGACGTTGTGGACGGTGACACCGGCGGCATCTGTCGTGAGAGAGGTTGGGCCGAGGACGAGGTGTACGGTGGCGCCGCGCGCAGCTGCGGCCTCCGCCAGCGCAATGCCCATCCGCCCGGTACTCCGGTTGCCAAGGTAACGCACGGGGTCCAGGTCCTCGAAGGTCGGCCCGGCGGTGATGAGTAGCTTGCGGCCTTTGAAGTCTTTAGGATATGCGGTATGCGGTTGGCGATTGGTGATATTTGATTGAGCTGCCGCCACAGCGCCGGGGCCGTCAGAACGCCCAGCGTCCTCACTAGTCCCTCCCCCGTGGGGAGGGGGTGGGGAGGGTTTTTCCCCTGCTCTCTTACCCTTCTTTGCACCCTGCGGAAGCGCCAAAAAGTCTGCCAGTATCTGAATGATGTCTTCTGGTTCGGCCAGCCTACCTGCTCCCATCAGCCCGGAAGCCAGCTCGCCCGTTCCTACATCAATCAGGTGATTCCCGTAGGTTTTCAGCAATTCTACATTTCGCAAGGTAGCGGGGTGGGCCCACATATCAAGGTCCATAGCCGGAGCGAAAAACACCGGACAGCGGGCGGAGAGATAAACCGCCACGATGGCACTGTCGCAAATGCCGTTAGCCATCTTTGCCAGGGTCGTAGCGGTAGCCGGAGCCACCAGCATAGCGTCCGCCCAGAGGCCTAATTCGACGTGGTTATTCCAGCTTTCTCCGTTGTGAACGGAAGTAGTTACCTCGTTTTTGGAGAGGGTCGCCAGGGTAAGCGGTGAGATGAAATCCGTCGCCGCCTGCGTCATCAGCACTTTTACTTCCGCGCCGGCTTTGATGAGCCCCCGGACAATCAAAGCTGATTTATAAGCCGCAATACTGCCGCTTACACCAAGGATAATTTTTTTGCCCTCCAGGTTCATGCTCAGGAAATTCAATTAACGGACAGCGCCCCAGGCTGCCAGTAGCAGCGTGGGGCGATGTCCTACATTTTGGGGGAGAGGAATAACTATTTATGTCCCTCTCTACAGTCTACCGACTACAGTCCACTAAACCTCTTCCTCTTCGTCGCGGGCATTGTTGTAGCGGTGGTAGAGCTCATCATCGAGGTATTCCCGCATGGCGATCAGTACCGGGTTAGGCAGCTTTTCGTAAAACTTGGAAATTTCAATCTGCTCTTTGTTTTCCACCACCTCTTCGATAGTATCGGTTACTTCAGCAAACTCTTCCAGCTTTTGATCCAGCTCATGCTTAAGATCAACGGCCAGCTGACGGGCACGGCGGCTCACGATGGCCAACGTTTCGTAGATGTTCTCCGTATCCTTAACGACATTGAGGATGTCGCGCGCGGCTACGTCGGGGCTAAGGCCTTGAGCCCGTGCTTTGATATCTGACATTTTCGAGTTTTTTAATTTGTTCTTTTGATTTTTTGAGGTAGCCACTGAGTTCTTCCCCGTAGGTACTGTCCGGGTAGCGACCCTGAAAGTTCTCGATCAGCTCAATCGCTTTCTGAAAGCGTTCGTACTGTCGGGAGACAAAGCTTAAATCCGCATACTGATATTGGCTCTTGCCCATCAGATAGCGTACTTCTTCGGCGCGATTCGTTTCGGGATAATCCTTAAGGACATTCTCAAAAGAGCGTTGCGCTGATTCAAAACGCCTGAGGTCCATGTAGAGTTTGGCAGATTCGAAATCCTTTTCCTCCATTTTGGCCCGCATAACGTCAATTAACCGGTTGGCTTCCGGAATTCTTTCGCTGGAAGGGTAGCGGTTGGCAAATTCCTCAAAGCCCTCGATGGCCTTTACGCTATAGCTTTGGTCAAGCCGGTAAACAGGGCTGAGTTCGTAGTTGGAATAGGCACTCATAAAGTCTGCCTCTTCTTTCAACGCGCTTCCTCCGTAAGTAGTGGCAAAGTTTTTGAAGTAATAACTGGCCAGAACGTACTGCTTCGTATAGTAGTAAGTGTAGGCGTAGCGGTAGGCGATCTGTTCTGCTTCAGCCTGCCCACGGTAGGGAGCAATGCTCAATTCGTAGAGAGACTGGGCCCGCTGATATTCCTCTAACTCGTAATATTCATCGGCTTTAGCCAGAATCGCCTTCGGGTCTCCACTGGTGCGGATAGACTCGAACTCCGACTTGCAACTGAAGGTGCAAACGGCAAAGAAAAGAAGAAGGACTAAGTGACTGATTTTCATACGGCGCGCAAAGATAAGGAATGACAAGACAAATGACCGGTTCAGGAGACTTTTGCTGAAGAAATAGCTCAATCCCCGGCTTCTACTCAATAATAGAGGCTTCGATGGGGCTGGAGGTTGTATCCGGTTTCTGCCGGGCAATTGGCTGTCGGAAGAAAAAAGATCAGCAAGTCAGGCTCTGAAGATCGCGCTTTTTGATAAGCTGTCTTTTTCGACTATATTTGGGTGTGTCTAAGTTTTAATCCTTTCATTATGTGTAAGAATTTTAGCATTTCTGCTACCAACTCTCCCTCAACGGGGCTTTTTATCTAACCCTGTTTTCAACAACTCTATTTTTCTGCGGGGCTCCCCTGTTTAGGATTGCTGCTGTACCCTGATGTGCTAAGATGTTTTGCGCTTTAAAATCCAATTATGAAGTACTTTGTTTTCTATCTGTGTCTCCTGGCTGGGCTATTGTCTGGCTGCGAGCAAGGGGTGACCTCTGATGCCCCGGAAAAGCTTTCCGTAGAGGAAATTGCTGCGATCGTTAATGCTGACCCCAAGGTGGAACGGGCTTATGCTCTGAGGAGATCAATTGATGAGGCTTTCTCTCTGGCAATACTGGCCGGAGCAAGCTTACCCTCGGAGTCAGACCTGGAAATTCTGGTCTCTACTGATGAGGAGGCATTAAAGGAGTTTTTTGAGGAACTCAATTTTCCTGAACCCGGAAAGGTGGCTGCCTGGTATGCGGAGGGCAATGCTTTTCTTCCGTTTTTTAAAGCAAACTATGCCCCCTTATTGGCTGACCTTACGGAAGAAGAAAAAATCGAGCTGATTAAACTGCTCCCACCCACTACAAAGGAAATAAGTGCGGAGAGAGCTATTTCTGAACTGCAAAAGCAAGAGAAATGAGAAACACGATGAAATACTCCTGCTTGTTTTTTCTGCTGCTTCTTTCGCTGGCCGTTAGTTCGCCGTTGTCTTCGAGCTGCGTGTCCGCCTTTTCGGCGGAGTGGAATCAATGTTCAATGCTAAGTTCCGAACCAAATACGGAGCTTGCCCAACTGAATGGATTTAACGTTTTCACGCCCTCGCCCCGGGAGCTGTGTGAAACGCAGGCTGTCCTGAATTACAACTCTTGTACAGAAAAATGATGGAACTGCGCTTGTAAACCCGCAGTATGAAACCGGGAGTAAACGCGATGTTTGCTCCCGGTTCTCTACTTTTGGGACACAGGTAAGGCCTTCGGCTTGCCATCGTATACCAAAACTATCCGCTTGCCCATTCCCCGCATAGACGAACTGCGTAAATACTACAACACCACCATTCGCCCGGAACTGCTGCGATTGGAACGGTTACGGCTACGCCTCATTCGCGGTATTTTTTTGTCGTTGCTGCTGGTGGTGGTTTTGTTAACGGTGTTTGTGGTTGCTGACCTGGGCTTTCTCATTTTCCTGCTGGCCATGCCGGTTATCTTTTACGTGGGGTCTCTTTACTTCCGGATTGAGAAATTTCGTCAGGCCTATAAACCGGCCATTATGCAGTTGCTGATGGAGTTTCTCAACGATTCGCCCAATTTTCGCTCGCTGAGCTACGACGCTAAGCGGGCCATTAATCAGGATCGTTTTGAGCGAAGTGGCCTCTTCCGCCCAATGCCGGATACCTATCGGGCAGAAGATTATATCCAGGGCCTGGTGGGGGAGATGGCCTTTGAAATGGGAGAGGCTTTCGTGCGGGAAATCAGCCCGGCCAGTAATCGCCTGCTGGTCGTGTTCAGTGGCTTGTTTGTACACGCGATCTTCAGCGAGCCAACGGTGGGGCGCATTGCCGTCTGGCCGCGCAAGAACCTGCGCCGGCTAAAACGTACGGTGGATGCTTACGTCTCTAAAGGCGGCATAAACGCCGACATCGAGATCATGAACCCCGGCTTCCGCGAAGAATTTGCTGTTTACGCCATGCCGAATACTCACGTAGCGGGTATCTTGACGCCTCCCATGCAGGAGGCACTGCTGGAATTTCGCCGTAGCCAGGACAACGACATCTTCTTCGCCGTTCATAATCAGGATTTATTCATTGGGGTAGCCCATGACTACGATATGCTGGAGCCGAAGTTCTTCAGCTCCAATCTCTCTTTCGCTGATATCCGCAAGTTTTATACGGACATCACGCTGATGCTGGGGGTAATTCAGGATTTTGACCAGACGCACTAAGTGAGCGGAATTTGGCAGGACGGCCAGCGGTAAAAGCTAGCTCTGGGGTCATTCAATGTCTCTGGCTAGCCGAATATCCGGGCGCGGCCGCAGGTGCAAAGGAGGTTGAGGGGCCGGGTTTTCATCGCTATGGAGGCAAATCTTTGCCTTTATCCCTCTCTTTGCACCTGCGTTCGCGCCCACTTCGCGCTTAAAAACTACCCGACTAAAAGAGGAGTTACTTACCTTCGCGCTCTATGACGGAAAAAGTCCTGATCCTCGACTTCGGTAGCCAGTATACCCAGCTCATTGCCCGCCGTATCCGCGAGCTTAATGTTTACAGCGAAATCGTGCCTTATAACAAGGTGCCCGAGCTGGATGAAAGCATCAAAGCCGTTATTCTGAGCGGCAGTCCCTTCTCGGTACGGGAAGAGCGAGCACTGCACCCGGAACTTGAAAAATTTATCGGTAAGCGCCCCGTGCTTGGCATCTGCTACGGTGCCCAATACATCGCTCAGCACTTCGGTGGTCGGGTGGAACGCTCCGAGACCCGGGAGTATGGCAAAGCCAACCTGGGGAAAATCCATAAAAGCGAAGGCTTATTCGCCGGCCTGGAGGTCGGTAGCCAGGTATGGATGAGCCACGGCGACACGATCAAGGCCATTCCGGAGGAATTCGAATTGTTGGCCAGTACCGCCGACGTAGAAGTAGCCGCTTACGGCAGCAAACCCGGTGCTTTCGACCTGCCGGTATACTGCATTCAATTCCACCCGGAGGTCTATCACAGCCTTGATGGCAAGGAACTGCTCCGCAACTTCCTGGTGGATATCGCCGGCTGTAAATGTAGCTGGACACCCGCCTCTTTCGTCGGTGAAACCGTCCAGGCACTACAGGCCAAAATCGGAGAAGAAGACCGCGTACTGCTCGGCCTGAGTGGTGGGGTTGACAGCTCCGTTGCCGCCATGTTACTGCACAAGGCCATTGGCGAACGGTTGTTCTGTTTCTTCATTGATAACGGATTGCTGCGCCAGGACGAGTTCGAACAAGTGCTGAAGGGCTACGAAGGCATGGGGCTCAACGTTACCGGCATCGACGCCAAAAATGAGTTTTACGCCGCTCTGGCTGGTGTCTCTGACCCGGAAAAGAAACGCAAAGCTATTGGTAAGACCTTTATCGACGTTTTTGACCGCGAAGCCAAAAAATTAACCAACATCAAGTACCTCGCTCAGGGCACGATTTATCCCGACGTGATCGAGAGCGTAAGCGTACACGGCCCATCCGTGACCATCAAAAGTCACCACAACGTGGGTGGGCTACCCGCTAAAATGGGGCTCAAAATTGTGGAACCTCTGCGCTTCCTGTTCAAGGATGAGGTCCGCCGCGTAGGCACTGAAATGGGTATGGCGGATCACCTGATCAAGCGTCATCCTTTTCCCGGCCCGGGGCTTGCCATCCGTATTTTAGGCGATATTACGCCGGAAAAGGTAGCTTTACTGCAGAAAGCAGACGCTATCTACATCAATAAGCTGCGTGAACATGGTTTATACGACCAGGTTTGGCAGGCGGGCACTATTTTGCTGCCCGTACAGTCCGTTGGCGTTATGGGCGATGAACGCACTTACGAACAGGCTGTAGCGTTAAGAGCAGTAAACTCCACCGACGGAATGACGGCGGAATGGAGTCACCTGCCGTACGAATTTCTGGCAGCCGTCAGTAGTTCCATTATCAATAATGTAAAAGGGATTAATAGAGTCGTTTATGACATCAGTACCAAACCGCCGGCCACCATTGAGTGGGAATAAGCTGCTGGGCCAACTATTGCTGCTTAGCCTGCTTTTCACCTTTTCTTCCTGTGAGCTCTTCAAACCGGCCGTAACGCCGGACCCCGACCGCAATACCCGCGTAGACGACCGCAATGCCGGTAACGACGACGACGCAGGAGAATTGGACCCCATCCAGAGCCGCCGCGTCTACGACCCGGAAACCGGCACTTACGTCTACGTGCAGAACGCGCCGACCGATAAGATGGATACGGTTCGCTGGACGACGGTCTCCGAAGACCGGATGCCACCCATCGTGGAAGATGGATCCGGTGCCTACGACCCAAGCCTCGGCAATGGCGCTGGTGGCACCATCGAAACCGGTGGAACCGGTAGCACACCCATCACTCAGATCGGAACGAGCCCCGGAGGCTCACGGATGCTTAGTGGCTATAACGTCGACTTCGCACTGCCCTTCCTGACGGACCGCTACCTGGGTAGTGAGGATGAAGTAGACCCTAACTCCCTTTGGGCACTGCATTTTTACAGTGGTGCTAAAATGGCACTCGATGAATTGCGTGGTCAGGGTACTACCAGCTACAACGTTAATGTGCAGGATACGAAGGCCAACCCCACGAAAGTCAGTCAACTCGTGGCCAGCCCGGAGTTCCGGCAATCACAGATCGTCATTGGCCCCTACCTGAAGAATAATGTGACCACGATGGCAGAAGCTGCCCGTGGAATGGAAACGGTACTGATTTCTCCCTACAGTGCTGCTGGTGGAATCAGCCAGTCTAACCCCAACTATGTACAGGTAAACCCAACTCTGGAAACGCACGTACGTAGTTTGCTAAAGCACGCTTACCAAACGCAGGGGGCTACCCGAATTGTGTTGGTAACGAGTGGTTCTGCGAGCCAGCAGGCACGCCTGGCTTACTTGCAGGATGAATACAAGATTCTGAGCGGTAATGCTGAAGTTGAACCCCTGGAAGAACTGGCGGTAGACATGAATAACGCCAACGCTTCTCTGGTAGAATATCTGGACGGACGTAAGACGGTCTTCATCGTTCCTGTCTACGAAGACGAACCCTTCGTCGCTAACTTCCTACGCCTGTTGTACACTTCCTCCCGGGATGACTTCGGGCGCAGCGTTGCCGTTTATGGCCTGCCGCAGTGGAAGGACTTTACCCGGATCAACTTTGATTATTACGAAGGAACGAACGTACACATCAGTAACAGTGTCTTTATCGACCGCCTGAACCCCGCCGTCCGTGCCTTCCGCCGTAATTTCTACGAGCGTTTTGCTGCACTGCCACGGGATGAAGCTTACGTTGGTTACGACGTTACCCGCTATTTCCTCCGCATGGCCGCTGAGCACGGTACCCGCTTTCAGTATGAACTGGAAAAGAACCCCGAAGACCTGCTGCACACCCGATTCCGCTTCGAACCCGTTGCCGTAGTTCCCGCTAATGCAACCAGCTTCGAGAACGCTACCCTTGACCGCTTTGAGAACAAGTATGTCAATATGCTGCGGTTTGCTGATTATAGCTGGAAGAGAGTGAATTAGTATGATAGTCGGGTAGTAGTGGTAGTATGATAGAAGCGTGAGAAAGGCGTAGACCGGTAACTATTTCCGCTTTCTGGTAGCATAGTGCTCCGGGTGAAATTCCATGTAGGAAAGTAGCTTGCCGACTTCTTCACTATCCTTAATTAGTTTTTGGTAAGTTTTCTTATCAATGTATTCTCTGTCTATGGCAAAGTCTAACCAGACTTGCGTTTCGTAGTTCTCTCCGCTGGCATCAGAAATCTTTGAGATGAAGTGCTTCGGGTATCTTCTTTTGGCAAAGCTCTCCCCCAGGCAACTGCACACTGACCGGGAAGATCGGGTGATCTGATCCGTCAACTTATACTTTTCTTTGGGTGGGAATTCTTCTGCAATTATTTCTATGTTTCGGGCCAGAATGAATCCCTTGCGATAGGCTGCCCACGTTCTAAAGTATGATGTCATATCTTTCTTTTTTTGCTAGGGCCAAACCTAAAGTAAGCGTAAAGTGCTAATCGTATTTTAAACGTATACTTACGTATATAAACGTTTACATACGGCTAGATCAAAACAGAAATAGCAATTTCTAGGTTGATACTACCATACTACCATACTACCATACTACCACTACTACCACTACTACCATACTATCAAGATCGCCTTTTCTCCCATCTACCGATACCAACTCCCGCCGAAGCACCGCTTCCCGATGGAGAAGTATACCCTGCTGCCAGAACAGTTGCTATATGAAGGGACGATCTCGGAGTCCGTCTTCTTCGCCCCCGAGCCGCTGCCCGAGGCAGCGATCCTGAGAACCCACACCCCCGGGTACTGGCATAAACTCAAGACGAACACCCTGGACCGAAAAGAAGCCCGCGCCATCGGCTTTCCCATGCGGCCAGAACTGATTGCCCGTGGGCGCGTCATTGCCCAGGGAACGCTGGACTGCGCCCGCATTGCCTTCCGGGAAGGCGTTGCCCTCAACATCGCCGGAGGCACGCACCACAGCTTCGCTGAGCGGGGGGAAGGCTTTTGCGTCTTCAATGATATTGCCATTGCGGCCAACGAACTCCTGCACAGCGGTGAAATATCTAAAGCCCTTGTCGTTGACCTCGATGTCCATCAGGGCAATGGTACCGCCAAAATATTCGAGCACGAGCCACGGGTATTTACCCTTAGCTTCCACGGGGAAAAGAATTATCCTCACCGTAAGACGACCTCTGACCTGGACGTTGGCTTTCCCGACAAAACGGGGGATGCGGAGTATCTGGCCCGACTCTACGAAGTACTGCCCAATGTACTGGACCGGGAACGCCCGGACATCGTTTTCTACCTCAGCGGCGTTGACATTCTCGCTACGGATAAGCTCGGCCGGCTCGCGTGTACGCTCGATGGCTGTAAGGAACGCGACCGCTTCGTTTTTCAGACCTGCTACGACCGTAACCTCCCCGTCGCCGTCAGCATGGGCGGTGGCTATTCAGAGAGACTGGCGACGATTATTGAGGCGCATGCGAATACTTACCGGGTTGCGGAGGGAATTTTCGGGTGATCATTCCCCCACCTCCGCCAAATAAACCACTGACTCCGACGCCGGCAGAAGGGAAAACTGAAGCCCCGCCGGGACGAACGCTATCCGGTCCTGTTCCGTAAGGGTAAGGGGGCCGTCTTGTTCCTTCACTTCACCGCTGAGGAGTAAAATAATGGCGGGCCCGGCTGTGGTATCGACGCTAAGCGTCTTGCCCGTTGAAGGCTTAGCTACCCGCAGTCGGAAATCCGGCGCCGGGGTAGGGTAGACGGACCATCCATCAGCTTGTTCCTGGGGTAACAGAACATTGGGGGTGACGGAGATGGTGTTCGTCAACCGAAGTAACTCTGGTACGTCGATGTGTTTAGGGGTAAGGCCTCCGCGTAGCACATTGTCGCTGTTGGCCATTAGTTCAATGCAAACGCCTTCGAGGTAGGCATGCGGGATGCCTGCGTCCTGAAAAATACCTTCTCCCGGGCGCAGGTGAACAACGTTGAACCAGAAAATGGAGAAGATGCCCCGGTCTTGATGGCCATCCTTTGCATACTGTTCAACGGCCCTGGCGGCCCAGAACTCAGGCTGATACTTTTCGTATTCGCCGCCGGCGAGTTCCATCAGGACCGGGGCAAGTAGTTCATCAACCGTCTCTTGATCTGCCTCCATTACGTGGCGGTAAAGACCGCTGACGCCCAGTTCATTAAAAATGGGGAGTAAAGCATCCCAGCCGGGTATTTCTACCAGCGTTTCCCGAATGGAGTTCTCGGACCGGAAGCCGTGCAGAAGGTAAAAGTCGGTCAGTGCCACGCCGAGTTCCGGCTTGTGGTTGTCGTCGCGGTAATTACGGTTGGGCGCGGAGCGCTCAGGGCCGGAGGCTTCTTCCTGCGCGAAGCCCCTTTCCGCGGAGGCCTTATCCGGGTGAACCTGAATGGAGAGCATCGCCTGAACATCCAGTATCTTGAACAGGAAGGGGAGGCGGTTGTCAAAACGGGATGCTACCCGTTCACCTAGTGTTTCTACAGCCGTGTCAGTAATGAGTTGGTCTAAGGTTTTGTCCGCACCATTAATTTGGGCGGGGCCTTTGGGGTGAGCTCCCATCCAAAGCTCCGCCATGGGCTCATTCTCGGGGTTCGTCTGGTGCAGGAACTCAGCCAGGAAACGATTCCCTCCCCAGGCGTAGGGTTGGATTACTCCTGAAATAGATAAAGGGGAAGCAGCGTCTGCAGGCATAGAGGTACGTCAAATTATTGGGCACAAAATACGGCAGTTTTGCTACACGCCCAGCTCCCCTCGTGGTATACGACTTCCGTGGGGGTCACTTTCCGGATAGCCCAGCTCTTCATCCACCCGTTCGAGCATTTCCGGTGTAAGCAGGTGTTCCAGCCGCTCGGCTTCTTCGTGGATTTGGTCCGGGGATAGCCCCACTTCTTTATTCAGGTAGGTTTCCCAGAGGCGGTGAGCCCTTACCATGCGCAGGGCCAGCAATTTCCCGGCATCGGTTAACCGTAGCTCGGATTTATCCATCAGCCCCTTTGTACGTAACCGCGCCAGCTGGCTGTTCCAGGCTCCGCTTCCCAGCTCTAACTGCTCGCGAATGATACCTGCATCCGCCACGCCGTCGCGCTGATTTTGGCGAAAGACCCGCTTGAGGATGTCTTCCCGAATGGTCTGTTGCCGGCGTTGCCGGCGAAACCAGGCTTTCGCCACCAGGCCCCGGCTGGGGGAAAAGACGACGGTTAGCCCATAGATGGCAGTGGCCACCAGCGCCATGGCCGGCCCGGGAGGCGTGTTGAGCCAGACGGCTACAATCATTCCCAAAATGGCGGATAACATGCCGATGCCACCAGCAATAAAGAGGACTACTTTTAAGCGTTGGCTCAACAGCAGGGCCGTAGCCGCTGGCGTAATGAGCATGGCAACCACAAGGATGACGCCTACCGTTTGCAGACTGGCTACTACGGCAAAACTCAGTAGTAACATCAGAAAGTAGTGCAGCACCTGTACGGGGATCCCCATCGTTTCGGCAACAACGGACTGGAAGGTAGACGCAAACAGATAGCGGTAAAAGACCGCTACGGAGAGGAGTACATACACCATGACGAGCCCGGTAAGCAGCAGGTCCGTGTCCGAAACACCCAGGGCGTAGCCAAACAAAAAGTCTTTCAGGTCCAGGTGTACCCCGTCATTGCGGCTAATGTGCGAGATCAGAATAACCCCCAGCGAGAACATGGACGTAAATACGATGCCGATGGCAGCGTCATTCTTGGTTTTTACCCGCTGCTGAATCCAGGTAATACCAACAGCAGTCAACAGGCCCGCCACTACCGCTCCGGTAAAGAAGGCCATCGTGCTGTAGCCCACCAGCATAAAGGCCACCACTACACCGGGGAGAATGGCGTGTGCCAGCGCATCCCCAACTAGAGACATGTTCCGCAACACAATGAAACAGCCCAGAACTCCACACATCAACCCCACCATGCTGGAAGCAACGATGGCCCGTATGGCCCATACTTCGGATAAGATTTCAAATAAGGAGGATTCAGTCATGCGTATCTGGGTCAAGTAACTCCTGCTCCGAGTTTCCAGCTACGAAGCAGTGTGTGGCTTAAAGTTTAGTTTCAATCTCAAAGTTAGACTAGTCTAACTTTTTATCCTAATTTTGGTTTCTTTATCTTTAAGGGAAACCCAATTGTTATGAAAGTGCCTTCGAAAAAAGTTATCTTCTCTGCTCTTTATTTCGGGCTTAGCATGTTTTTACTTGACCATTTTCTTATCGGAACTACCTCTGCAGGAAGTGGAAGGGCTCCCTGGTTCTGGAATTTAGCGATATGGCTCGTAGCTGGTGCATTTGTTGCCTGGTCGACCGAAAGGTCGGAGACCTACATAGAACGCAAAAACGCCCGCTGGAAAGCCCGCAAAGAAGCGAAGAAAGAGTAGGTTTGTACCGCCGAGTGCGCTTCGCGTCTGCCTGGGGCGATCAGTCGGCGAAATCAGGAAAACGCTGGCTGAAGCCAGCGGTACAAACACCCGCTATGCGCCACCATTACACCCCGGAATCGATCCATCAACTTGCCGCTGACCATTTCGGTGTTGTTCCTGCTGAGGTCAAACCATTAGCCGGGGAAGTCGACCTCAATTACCGCATTACTGACGCTGAGAGCCATCGCTACACCCTCAAAATATCTGCCCCTGGCGCAGATCGTTCTGCCATCGACTTCGAGGCGGCGATCATGCAGCATCTGGCGGCAAAAGAACTTCCTTTCCAGACACCGACCCCCATCGGTGAGATCGTTGAACTTCCCGAAGGACGTCTTCTCCGGCTCCAAAGCTGGGTCTCCGGCCGGATGCTCGACGAGCTCAACCCCAGAACCAAAAGCCTCCGCCATGAATGGGGGCGAACCGCCGGCCGGCTCAGCGCGGCGCTGTCAGACTTCAGCCACCCGGCCACACCTACGGTCTACAAGTGGAACCCGGCCAGCAGTAGCGATTACCGCCACCTGGCAAAGTTTCTGAGCGAAGAGGAAAGGGAACTCGCCAACTTCTTCTGGGACCGCTTTGAGCGGGATGCCTTACCTAAGATCAAAGACCTCCGCTACGGCATTAACTATCAGGACGCCCACGAGCAGAATCTGCTGGTTGACGACGAGGGGCACATCTCCGGCGTCATTGACTTTGGCGATGCGATGTACGCCCCTACAGTCTGTGAGCTGGCCGTTACCTGCGCCTACGCAGGCATGCATCTGCCCGATCCCCTTGGCGGAATGGCAGAGGTGGTCAGGGGATATCAGGAAGTATTTCCCCTTGAGGAGGAAGAGATCAGCGTCCTTTTTGACCTCATCATCGGGCGGCTATTGCTCACCGTGGCTACCGCAGCGGAGAACCTGCATCGGGAACCGGAGAATGCCTATTTGCAGGTTTCCGCTGCGCCAGCCTGGGCATTGCTCAGGAAACTGCGTACCGTCCCGCCGGAACTGGCACGGGTGCTGTTCGGCGGTTCAGTATCACCACTGAAGTTCACCAAACCTCCCCATTCAATTGTTGCTCTGGCGGGTAAGCAGCTTATGACAATGGATCTTTCCGTCGGTAGCCTGGACTTGGGAAACAACGCTAACTTTGAAGACCTGGGGCGCTTTACGACGCACATCCGGCGGATGCTGGAGGACAATGACGCCGATTTCGGCATCGGCGGCTACGGCGAAGTGCGGCCCATTTACACCACCGACGCTTACGCTCAGGAAGGCAACTACGGCCCGCGCTGGCGAACGACGCATTTGGGACTCGACGTTTGGGGGCCGGCGGGCACGCCGGTTTATGCTCCTTTCGATGGCGTGGTGCACAGCGTCGCCATCGATCCGAACCCCGGTACCTACGGCCCGACGATTATCCTGGAACACGAGGTAAATGGGCAGCGGTTTTATACGCTCTATGGCCATCTTTCTGAGGATAGCTTAGACAAATTTGGGTCCCGCAGTACTACGGGACAGGTGCAGGCAGGAGACGAAATCGCCAGGTTTGGCGCTGACTACGAAAACGGCGGCTGGCCGCCGCACCTCCACTTTCAGGTCATGACGGATATGTTGGGTTACGTGGGAGACTTCCCGGGTGTGGCCTTCCCGGAAGAGGCGGAAACCTGGCTGAATATTTGCCCGGATCCATTGGCCTTTTTTAACCTCTCTCCATACCCTTTTCGCTTTGCAAATTCTCCGATTGATTCTCGGGGGGCGAAGGGGAGCGCTCTCCTCCAAAAGCGCAAAAATCAACTGGGCTACGGCCTCTCCGTCTCCTACGCTCATCCCCTGCACATAGTCCGCGGAAGTAAGCAATATCTCTATGACACCAGCGGCCGTCGTTATCTGGACACTGTCAACAACGTCGCCCACGTTGGGCATGAGCATCCGAAGGTGGTAGAGGCCATCCAGCGGCAGGCAGCGGTACTCAACACGAACAGCCGTTACCTGCACGAGAATATTCTGGCTTTCGCCGAAGAGCTGACGGCTACGATGCCGCCCGGGCTCTCCGTGGTCCACTTCGTCAATTCCGGCAGCGAGGCCAACGAGCTGGCCCTGCGGATGTGTGAGAACTGGTCGGGCACCCGCAATATGCTCGCCGTTGAGGTCGGTTACCACGGTAATACGGGGCGGACGATTGATGTCTCCGACTATAAATTCAACGGTAAGGGCGGGCAGGGCGCGCCGCCCCAAACCACAGTATTGCCGATGCCGGATGTCTTTAGGGGACTCCACCAAGGCTCCGCTACACCGGGTAAGGACTACGCTGCTTATGCCGCAAGGGCCATAGTTGAGGCGGAAGGTGAAGGCAAAAAGTATGGCGGCTTTATCTGCGAGAGTATTATGAGTTGCGGCGGACAGATTCCGCTTCCGAAGGGTTACCTGAAAGAGGTTTATGCCAGTGTCCGGGCTCACGGCGGGCTGTGTATCAGCGATGAGGTTCAGGTCGGCGTAGGCCGGGTCGGAGCCCACTGGTGGGGATTCGAAGGGCAGGGCGTGGTGCCAGACATCGTCACCATCGGTAAGCCGCTGGGCAACGGGCACCCGCTGGGTGCCGTCGTCTGCACCCCCGAAGTAGCCGCTAACTTTGCCAACGGCATGGAGTACTTCAATACCTTCGGCGGTAACCCGGTGAGCTGCGCGGCTGGCCGCGCGGTGCTGGATGTCGTTCGTTCCGAAGGGTTAATGGAACACGCCCACGAGACCGGTAGCTACCTCAAAACACTGCTGCACCAACTGGCGGAGCAGCATCCCCTGATCGGCGACGTCCGTGGGGAAGGTTTGTTCCTCGGCTTCGAGCTGGTTCGACCTACCCCTGCACCTGCGGCTGCGCCTCATTCCCTTCATCGTGGAGGCTACCATTCAGCAGTGAAAGAAGCCAAATATCTAAAGGAGCGCATGCGCGAACTTGGCTTCCTGATGAGTACCGACGGGCCGGATGAAAACGTGATTAAAATCAAACCGCCGATGTGTTTTGACCGGAAAAATGCCGACCAGCTCGTCGGATATCTGGATCGGGTCTTTCAGGAAGACAAGATGCGGAGATAAGGGACTGTTGCGAGGACTTTAATCCATTTTTAGGGAGGAGGTTATACGGGGCGAGGCCGCAGGTGCAAGGGGAAGATTAAAGAGCTTTGTTGCCCCTCAACCTTCCCCTGCACCTGCGGCCGCGCCCTACACTTCACGTTTGGCCGGCACGGCAGGAAGCGGATTAGAATCTATACCAACGGATGCTCTTGCCGTGGATGACGTACACCTGGTTTTTCTCCGGGTCCAGCGTAAACTGGGCATTATCATAGATCATTCGATCCTGCATCACGAATTCTCCGCTGGCCTTTTCAAATACCGCCAGCAGTGGCATTCTGTATTTCTGGGTAACGGGGGTGCCCAGCAGAACATGGACCTTGGCGGGCGAGGCAGGATATACCGCTGGCGCAAATCCTTCCGCTTTTGCTTCATTGTAAAAGACATAATCTCCCTTGAGGTAACCAGGTACTTCGGTCAAATCCTCTTCGTCGGAACTGCCACCAAGAAGCCGGCCAATTCTTTTCGCCGTCTTGGCACCTTTCCGCTGGATAGCGTTGAATTTGTAGGTAACGTCATGCACGAGCTCACCGAATTCAAGGTTTGCCGTAAGAATGGTCAGTCCGTCATGGCTGTAAGCAATCACCCGGTCGCCGATGACCTCCAACTCGGCCATGCCAGAAGAGAAGGCAAAGCGGCCTTCCATGGTCACCTTAGACTTGGTTGTGATGTCGTAAGCCTCAAAGTCGTAGTAGTAGACCTCCTTTTTCAGGTTGGCATTGGTTTCGTTTACCTTAGCCGTAACGATCATTTTCCTGGCGGCGTCAAAGGCAATCTGAGAGAAGAAAATCTGCTCACCATCGATTTCGATCTTGTTAGAGCCCCACATTTTTACCTCTTTACCCGCAAAGTCAAACACTGCTTTCGGGGCTGCTCCAGCGTAAGGTTCCCGGTCGAGCTTTTCGGGTTTTTTCGTTTTAGCCTTTCCCGTGGCGGGGTCAACCATCATCTTCTTGTTCTTGTAGTAGATGGCCATTTCACCGTTGGTCACCTCGAAGGAAGAGATGCCGCCTTCGGCAAAATCCTTGCTCCAGCGGCCTTCTCCACTGTCGTCATAATCAAAGATGTTCATCCCTTTGGTGTGCACAATGGCCAGGCCTCCGTCGTAGGGTTCGATGGTCTTGACGGCTCCATCCAGTTTGACGCGTTTTTTGGTCAGTGGTTCTCCCGTTACCATGTCCAGGAGGTGAAACTCTTTGCCATAGTCGGCCAAAGAGATCAGCCCCGGAGGGAAGAGCAGCAGCAGGTTTTTGCCGTCGTTTACGACGCGGGAGTCATAGACCTTGCCGTCATATTTCCAGTTGATCTTGCCCGCAGCGAGGTCAATGTGGTAAAGGTTTTGAGCATCGTAGTAGAGGATGTTGTCCCGATCGAGGATAACGGGATCTTTGCCCGATTCGGCAGCTCTGTTGCCGGCCAGGTTGTCCAGGCCTGGCTTCAGATCCGTCTCAACAGCCATCATCCGCTTGCCGGAGGCGACTTCGAAGGCATAGAGCCGGATGCCTCCCTTCAGGCTTACCTCAATGAGACACACCCCTTCCTCTTCAAAGAAATAGCTGGCCCGGAAAAGCTTGACGTTCTCTGACTCGTCAATGAGTTTTTCCCCTGATCGAACGTCCACTAAAACGCCGTTTACAAAGATGTAGGGAACGTCCGGAATGTCAACCACATCAGTTGCTTCGTCATGGTCGTCGCTCATTTTTTGAGCAATGCCCGACAGAGCTTTTCGCTCGACGGACCAGAGGGAGTCTCCGTTCATGGGGTTGAGGCCCACGAAGCTGTACTGTTGGATAACGATGGGGGTGCTGGTGACGTCCTCCAGAAGAATCTGGAGCGGTAAGCCGTTGAGGTTGACGGAGTCGACAAACTGCTCCGCCTGTGCGGAAAGGGTTACTCCCAGACAAAGGGTAAGTAAGGTAAAGAAATAGCGCATATGAGTAGGATTAGAATGAATTTGAATCGATGTTGAAAGAGTGTTTCCCCTTCCGATAAGGCAAAGTTAGGGCTAAAAAGTGATATTTTTGACACTTATTTGGTGTCAAATAGCAAAAATGTTAACTTTTTAATTATTTATTTGGTCTCTGTACGCTTAAAGTGGTCATATCGTCTGAGCTATTGAGTCTGACTCCTTTTTTGGTCCTTGAGGGCAAAGGGTTATGCGTTGTGAGCTCGGGGAGTCGATCAATTTCAGTTGCTTCATTTTTTGCCTGTTTCTTTATCGATGGAATTAACGTATACTTGTCAGGCTATGTCCCCACACCCCGATCACGATTTGATTCTGGCGCTGCGGGGCGGAAATTTTTCCGTCCTGGATGATGTCTACCGCAACAATGCGGCAACGATTACCAGCTGGATCACTAAAAACAGCGGAAGCCTGGCTGATGCACAGGATGTGTTTCAGGAAGGCATCATTGCCCTGCATCAGAAGGCTAATGACGTTAACTTTGTATTGACCTGCCCACTAGGAGCCTTACTGTTTCGAATATGCCAAAACAAGTGGTTATATCATTTGCGAAAAAAAAAGCGGGAGGCGGAGGTAAGGTCTTTAGCTCCGGTGCAATCAGAGCCTGAAGGGAATGTGCATGAGATGCTGGAAGCGGTGGAAGAAGAAGACCTCCGTCAGCGCCAAATGCGCGAAGCCTTTGTGCAGTTAAGCGAATTATGTCAGCAGCTGTTGCGGCTGCTGGCC
The DNA here is from genome assembly GCF_900110645.1 of Neolewinella agarilytica. Taxonomy (GTDB): domain Bacteria; phylum Bacteroidota; class Bacteroidia; order Chitinophagales; family Saprospiraceae; genus Neolewinella; species Neolewinella agarilytica. Next base: position 46,965 of record NZ_FOFB01000030.1, on the reverse strand, counting down.
ACCGGAATGCCGGGTGCGGACATTGCTAAGAAATTAGAGATGACCAGCGCAAGTACAGTCTACCGCCGGCGCCACGCCTGCGGAGAGCGGTGGCGGACTTTGTATGAGAGCAATAAAGGTGTATTGTCATGAGGGAAGAAGACGACGTGCTCATCAGCCGCTACCTGGCTGGTGAACTGACAAATGAAGAATTTCAGGCGTTCGAGGATCGGCTGCCTCGTGACCCCGGGCTGAAAGCAGCTTTGCGGGACCGACGGCAGGAAATGACCTTCCTGCGCTCAGAAGCCCTGCGGCCGGATCTGGACGCGAAGATGGCGGAGTTGGCTGCGGCGCATTTTGCCGCATCTGAGAGCCCGGCGGAGAACGCTCCACCGGAAAAGGAAGTGGCAAAAGAAGCGCCTGAAGCCAGGATTCGCCCCATGCGGCGACGCACCTGGTGGGCGGTAGCGAGCGTAGCTGCTGCGGTAGTGCTGGTGCTGATGCTCTGGAACCCTTTTGCGGGCATCGGGGAAGACCCTTACCGACAGTTTGCCAGCTATCAGCCGGTATACCTGACGGAAAAAAGCAGTGAGGTGGTTTCTTCGGCTCAGGCGGCGGAGACGGCCTTTAATGGCGGCGACTACGCCGCCGCCTACAACGAACTGACCAACTACCTCCGGGAACGCCCGGAGGACAACGAAGCCCGCCTGGCGCGCGGCATCGCCGCCCTGGAAACGGAGCGGACCGACGAAGCCATGGCCATCTTCCGCGAACTCGCCGAAGGCAACACCAGCTTCCAAACGGACGGCCAGTACTACCTCGGCCTGGCACAGCTGAAAACCGGTGACCTGGCTACTGCCAAAGCCACTTTTCAGGCTATCCCCATCGACGACCCTGACTACGGAGCGCGGCGGCGGGCGGTGCTGGGGTGGTTGGAGCGGTAGGGGGAGGCGGGTTGTAGGGTGCAAGTTGCAGGGTGCAGGGTGCCGGTTGCCGGGTGCAGGTGCCTGGGGAGTTGGATTCTTAGGAGTCTGATAGGATTTTTAGGATTACATCTTACGAATCCTACTAGCATCCTAAAAATCCAACTCTCCCGGCCCCGGGGAGACCAAAATTATAACCCACACCCAATTTTGAAAAACGCTAGAACAAACCCAAGATGAAACACTTACTAACGGCACTCCTCTTTTTTGCACTCTCGCTGACCATGGCGGCGCAGACACCTCTGCGGCCGGTCGTCACCTTCGACGGCACGGAGCAGAATAACTGGACTTTTTCCGCCCGCACCGCTATCAGCATGAACGGAAAGGCCGACGGTACACCAAATTGGGCTGGTCGGCCGGCAATTGCTTCCGCCTCCGGCAATCAAGCGCTGCTGATGGAGGGGCAGGGTGGGGAGGAATTGACTTTTCTTACTTCTCCTTTCCTCAATTTCCCGGCGGGGCAAAACGTCTTTCTGCATTTCCACCAATACTACCGGAATTTCCGGGGGGTGACGCGAATTGACATCCTCAATGACGGCCAACTTCTGCGGACTATTCCCATTAATGACCTGTTGGCAGAAGGCGTGGAGACGGCTCATTTTGATACCCTGCAATTTGACCTGACGACAGATCTGGCCGGGCAAGCTAACCGCCAGGTCAGATTCACCTACACAGGGCAGAGCTACTTCTGGCTCCTTGACGACATCGGCTTTTATGATGCGCCTCACTTCCCGGAAACATCCCCGGCCGATACTATGGGAAACTACCTGGCCGCACAAGGCTACCCCTACAAAGTCGACTCCGCTGGCTGGGCCTACGTGCCCAACGAGCTGGTGGTACAGTTCAGCGCGGATGCCACCGAACCAGAAAAAGAGGACATTCGCGAAGAATTCGGTGCATTCGTCAAGGATTCCTGCGCCTGTAACCAGATCGAGCTGTGGGTCATTGATGGCTCCCGCTTCCTGAGTCAGGGAGGTCGGGTTGATATTGGCGGCAGTACCAACATTCAGAGTAACGGGCTGGGCGTCAAGAAAAAGACCAAGATTGACGGAGTCGACCTCAACTACTACAACGGCACCATCCTCGAACCGATGATCCCAATCCCGAATGATTCGCTGACCACGGATTCTCTCCGGGGGCTTCCTGCCAGCAAAGACGATGCCCTGCGAATTGCCATCCTGGATACGGGTATTGATTATAAACACAGTGACCTGAGCCAATACGTCGCCGTCAGGCAGGACGGGCTTAGCCCCGACGACGATGCCGACGGCAACTGCCTGGAAAACGATCCCATCGGTTGGAATTTTATCGACGATAATAATAACCCTTTCGATGATAACAGTCACGGAACGCACGTGGCGGGCATCATTGCGGGTACGCTGGAACGGTATGCCAGCAACGACTGTAATTTTGAGTTCGTACCCTACAAAACCCACGATTACAATGGTGTGTCCACGCTCTACAGCGTGGCCTGTGCAACCTTCCAGGCTAGCATCGATGAGATCGACATCATCAACGACAGTTGGGGCTTCTTCGGGGATTCCAGTACGGTGTTGCGAAATGCAATTGATACGGCGGAGGTAAACAACATCCTCATCGTTAGTGCAGCGGGCAATGACAGTATTAATCTTGGTAATCAAGCTCAGTATCCAGCCTGCTACTCGGCGCCTAATCTGATTACGGTTGGTGCACTGCGAACAGATGGCGGATTCCCCGGTAACGGAGGGCCATTGCGAGGTGGCGCGCGGCTGGAATTTTATTCAGAGCCAGCACTCTTTACCAACTTTGACGACAACTGTGTCGATATTATGGCACCCGGGACGGACATTGAGAGCACGGTTCCCGGTGGAGGATACGCGGAAAAAGATGGCACTTCGATGGCCACCCCGATGGTGGCTGGAGTAGCGGCTGCCGTATTATGCCAGTTATCATTAAGTGGAGAGAGGACGATTGGCTACGCTGAAGTTCGAGACACCATACTTGATGCAGCTGAGCCCAATACCTTTTATGAGGATTTCTCAACTAATGGGAGACAACTTCGGATACCGGATACCTTGTCGGTTGCCATCACCAACCTGGCTCCGGAAGCCGGCTTCCGGGCCTTCCCTAATCCTTCCGCCGGAGAACTGGTGATTGAGTCTTTAGCCAGCAGAAAGGCGGAAGCGGTGTCTTTACTGACCCTCGATGGCCGGGAAGTATTCCGGTCGGGAAATCTGAACTGGATTTCGGCCGGTGACCAACAAACGCTTACCTTACCTGAACTTCCGGCGGGAATTTATTTCCTCCGAATACTAGGCAAGGATTATCAATGGACGCAAAAAATTATACGGTACTAAATACAGGGAAAAAGAGCGTATGGGGCCTACTTGTATTACTTTGTTTTTCCGGTGCCATTGCTGCGCAAGACATGAGGGCGCGGCCGCAGGATGCATTGAAAGCTGAAGCGGATAGTAACTATCTCCGCGCCCTTGATCTGTATAATGCTGACGCCTACGACAGTGCCGCATATTGGTTTAAAAAAGCAGTGGATATACGCGAAGAGCTCTACGCCGGTAACCCGACCGTAGAGCTTGGTAAGGCGAACAGTAACCTGGGCTCCAGCCTGTTGCTGAACGGAGACTATTTTGCTGCTGAACCGCCTTTGCGAAGGGCCATTGAGGTATTTCAGCAATTGGACACCGTGCCGGAGTTTCGGGTGGCCAGAGCGAGAAACGAACTGATCTCCGCCTGGACAGAGCGTGGGGACTTCGACCTCGCCGAAAGAATGGCCCAGCTCGTTTATCGACGGGCGAAAGAAGAAGGCGACCTCGAGAATACGCTCTCCGGTCTGCTCAACCTCAGTAACCTTTTTTTACGTAAGGAGGCTTATGAAGCGTCCAAAAAATCCTCCCGGGAATTACGCAGCTATGTAATCAGTCTGATCGCACAAGCCTCACCTGCGGAGCGGGAAGATTTCTATCTTGACCTCTATCTGGCTTACGCCCACCAAAACCTGGCACTAGGCCTGACGAAAACGGATAGTCTTTCTCAGGCCGAAACCTATTATCTGATCGCTATTCCCACCTTAATGGCCAATGGAGACGTCGCTAATCTGCAGATCGCCCGCAACAATCTGGCGCTGGGGTACCTGCGGACTAACCAATTGATGGCCGCCAAACAGTCCATTGACATCGCCCGGGATCTGCAACAGTCCTTCTACGATCAGCGCAACCTCTCCGTTACCGAAGATCACTACGGAGAGTATTACCTAAAGCAGGGAGAGCCCGCCAAAGCTCTGGCGGCTTTCCAGCGCGCGCAGGCCGCGCTGATCGAAGGCTATCAGCCCACCGCTCCGGGTGATGTGCCACCTGATGAAGCCCTGCGGAACTCTCCTTTCCAGACCGACCTCTTTATTTACCTCGGTGACCAGGCCCGGGCGCTGGAGGCGCTTATTGAAACGGGTAAAGATTACGAAATACCACAGCTTAACGTATATCGCACTACTGATCGGCTGATCGATTTCATCCGTGAGAACCACAGCGGTGGGGCCACCAAGTTGTTCTGGCGCCAGAAAGTAATGCCCGTTTATGAAGCTGCTATACGCCGCTGTCATGCGTCCGGCCGGACAACGGAGGCTTTCCACTTTTTCGAGAAGTCTAAAGCCGTACTGCTCTACGAAGCACTGGCGGGCAACGATGCCCTGAGTCGTCTGCCCGATAGCTTGCGGATGCACTACAATATCCTCTCTCAGCGGATTACCGATGCGGAAGGAGATACACTGGCTTACCTGAAGGCCACTGACGAACGCGCTGCCTTCCAACGACAACTGGAGCAGGATTACCCTGCCTACCGCCAGGCCGGGATGGAGCTCTCCGTCATCGAGCCAATGGCGTTTTACGAGCGTCATTTACGGCCGGAGGGCAAAATATTGGTGCACTACCTTTTTGGTCTGCAGCGGACTTACGCCATGACGCTGGACGGAGACGGCGTTCACACCTTTGACCTCGGGCGGAGTGACAGCCTCTCCGCCATTGCACAGAAGATGGTGGAATACTTTGCTACTTCGTCGGAGATCGTCAATGACCCGGCGGGCTACGCCCGCGCCGCCCACGCCACCTACCTGGCCTTTATCAAACCTTTGCACCTGCCACCTGGCCCCCTCCTCCTTATTCCGGATGGCCCCCTGACTTATTTGCCCTTCTCCGCGATGGTGACGGAAGCCGTAACGGACGTTCGCTTAGGACAGCTTCCATATCTGCTGCAGCGGCATCCGGTTTCCTTTATTCACTCTGCCAGCCTCCTTGATCGGGGTCGTGCAGCAGCACCGCTAACGGACCCCGTTACCGCTTTCGCGCCCTTCACCGATGGCAGCGCTACCCCGGACTATCCCGTTCTTCCCTTCGAACAAGATGAGCTCAGTGAGCTGCAAAAACACTTCGCCATTGATCTGTTTCGGGATCAACAGGCGAGCCTTAATCAATTTGTAGAAGAAGCGGCGTCGGCCAGGATTCTCCATCTTTCCACCCATGCTTTTTCGACGACCGGTACGGCTTCCCCCCACATCGCCTTTCACGATAGTCTGCTCTATCTGCGGGACCTTTATCACCAGCAGATCAGTGCCGAAATGGTGGTGCTCAGTGCCTGCCAGACTAACATCGGCCAGCTGGCCAGTGGTGAAGGCGTCCTTGGCCTTGGTCGGGGATTTTTGCGGGCAGGCGCAGGGAGTATTATTGCCAGTCTGTGGAATGTGAATGCTTTCGGCAGCGGCCACATTTTGCGCGGCTTCTATGATCAACTGGGGCAGGGCAGTAAACGGGGAATGGCGCTCCATGAAGCCCAATTGGGGTACCTGGCAGATGAGTCCATAAGCCAACGAAACAAATCCCCCTACCTCTGGGCGGGCTTTACTTATTACGGCCCGGATGAAGCCTTACAACTGGAACCCTGCAGTGGGGGATGGGGCTGGCTTTGGTTGGCAGTGGCTGGCTTGCTGTTGCTGGTTGGCTGGTTGGTGTTGTCAGGCAGTTTATGGGCAGAAGACGCCTGACGAATGGTTTCTGCCTGACGCAGTCGGCAGAAACTTCGTCCGACGACTTTGGTCCACGACCTTAGCCATTGAACACGCTCCATTACAACGACTATCGGGCTTTCCGATCTCTTACAGCACTCCGGAAAACTGCTTGAGGAAGCGTACGTCGTTCTCAAACATCAGGCGAATATCGGTGATGTTGTAAAGCAACATGGCCTGCCGTTCGATGCCCATGCCGAAAGCATAGCCGGTGTACTTCTCGGGGTCGATGCCACAATTGGTTAATACCTGAGGGTCTACCATGCCGCAGCCCATGATCTCCAGCCAGCCGGTCCCCTTGGTAATACGGTAGTCGTGCTCACTCTCGAGGCCCCACCAGATGTCCATTTCGGCGCTGGGCTCGGTGAAGGGGAAGTAGCTGGGGCGCAGGCGAATCTTCGTCTTGTCACCATACATCTCACGGGCGAAATGGAGCAGGGTGGCCTTCATATCGGCGAAGCTCACCTTTTCGGCAATGTAGAGGCCTTCTACCTGATGAAACTGAGCGTGGCTGCGGGCGGAGATGGTTTCGTTGCGGTATACCCGGCCCGGAGCGATGATCCGGATCGGAGGTGCCTGCGACTCCATCGTACGGGCCTGCACGGAGCTGGTGTGGGTACGAAGGAGCATATCCGTACCACCGCCATTTTTGGCGAAGGAGCTGGGCACACCGGCGGGCATACCCTCGGCTACGTAAAAGGTGTCCTGCATATCCCGGGCGGGGTGATCCTCCGGGGTGTTCATCGCGCTGAAGTTGTGCCAGTCGTCTTCCACTTCCGGGCCTTCGGCTACGGTAAAGCCAATGCGTTCGAAGATGGAAATAATGCGACGCATGGTTAAGGCAATCGGGTGACGGCTACCGAGTGGCATAGGTTCGGCCGGCGCCGTAAGGTCAAACTTTGCACCTGCGTCCGCGCCCGCTTGTGTGGCCGTGGCTGCCTGCAAGGCCTCCAACTTTTCTTGCGCCACCTGCTTGGCCCGGTTGACCAACTGGCCAAAGTCTCGTTTACGCTCGTTAGGGATGTTACGCATCTCGCCCATCAGTGGCTTCAACACGTTCTTACTGCCGAGATAGCGGATTCGAAAAGCCTCCACCGCGTCGGGGGTGGTCGCCGTAGCGGATTCAATTTCCTGGATCAGCGCTTCTACGCGCTCGAATACTTCGTTTGCCATATGGGGCAAAGATAGTCAAGGAGTCAAATAGTCAAACAGCATTTATTGGGGCTTTCCGGGCGATTGTTAATGTTAGGTGGGCGCCGGTGCGCAGGTGCATGGGGAGTTTGTAAAGAGAAGACATTCTCTCTCCTGTTCTCCCTCGCCTCCGCGTGAGAATGGAAGTCGCGAAGCGACTACTCCGGAGCCACGAAAATCGATTACAGACCGTCACTATAAAGCAGAGCAGACTATCTTCCGCCCAAAGCAAATGCCAGCATGCCGCTATTTTCCCGCGCTCAAACCGAAAAAGCCCGCCTTTATCTGACCCTGCTCATGCTGGCCGGGATATTCTTCGGCCTGGTTTTCTCCCCGCCATTTTTGTCCGTGGGGCTGATTGGTCTGGTGGTTCTCGGTTGGCTGGATCCGATCAGCGGCATCAACCCCCGCTGGCGGGAAAACATCGGAGCCGCCGTTCGCAGCCCTTTTTTCTGGGCGATGACTTCCCTTTACCTGTTGCTACTGGCGGGCTTTTGGCAGACGGAAGACTGGAATTATTACGTGGAGCGGCTTCGCATCAAAGTGCCCTTGCTGGCACTACCACTCATTTGGCCGGGCCTGCCGGATCTCTCGGGGCGGGAAGGAGGGTGGCTGCGGGGGGGCTTCGTCTTGTTTCTGGCGGGCGTGCTTGCGGCCGTGATGGTCAACTATGCCCTCCACTTTGAGGAGATTAACCTGCTCATCGGGCAGGGGCAGGCCATGCCCGTTCCCCGTAATCATATTCGATTTAGCTTGTTGGTAGCGCTGGCTACTCTGCTGAGTGTTGATGCTTACCGCCGGGAGGTTTTTGGTTGGGGCAGACTTTGGTGGCTATTGGGTGGTGGACTCTTTATCGGTCAGCACTTCCTGGCCGTCCGTAGCGGTCTGGCCGGTGCTTACGGCGGCATCGGGGTGTTGATTCTGGCTCTGTCCTGGGGGGCGGGCCGCTGGTGGCCAGCAGTCGTCGCCCTGGTCGGGTTGACCCTGTTGCCTGTATTGGCCTACGTGGCTGTGCCAAGCTTTCGCACCAAAATCCAGTACGCCCGCTACGAGCTCTTTCACCGTAACCCCGCCGAAGATACGGGGGACTACAGCGATGAAGGCCGTCTGACGAGCCTTCGCCTGGGATTACGGGTCTGGCAGGATAATCCCTGGCTGGGCATCGGCCCCGGAAACCTCCGGCAGGAAATGGACGCCCGCTACGCCGTGGCATTGCCCGGCGCGGAAGGCAAACGACCTCATAACCAGTTCATCAGTGCACTGGCGGGCAGTGGGCTGCTGGGGGGACTGGTGACGCTGGGGGCTTTTTTAGTTCTCGGCTGGTCAGGCATCCGCCAGCGAGCACCTGTCTTTCTGGCGGTGTGGACGGTCTTCCTGCTCTCTTGTCTGGTGGAGAATACGCTGGAGAACTCGGCGGGAGTGTCTATGTTTTGTGTGTTTTTGCTGTTGCTTTTTGAGAATGGAAAGGCGAAGGAGAATCTGTAAAAAGAATGGAGCTTTAGTAGATCGGTCCGTTACTGGTTTATCGATGACATGCTTTTTATTTTTTCGACCAAAAAACTTTTTTGGTCGAAAATTTTGATATTGAGAAACTCCGCTACTACCTTTGTCGTTACGTAGCAGAAACCAGTTTCAATGAAAAACGAAGAAGAGGTAAAGGATGAGATATTAGCAGCAGCCAGAGAATTGATTCAGCAGTATGGAATCGATAAGACGACTATGAGAGATGTTGCGCGGGTAGCATCTAAAGGAAAAAGTACGCTCTACTATTATTTCAAAAATAAAGAGGAAATCTTCGATGCCGTCATCAGGGACGAACATGATGAACTTTACTTAAAAGTAAAAAAAGCTGTTGATAGCGAAGATACGATGGAGGAGAAGTTGAAAACTTACCTCATATCTAAGATTACTACCCTGGTGCAAAAGCGGAAGCAATATGCATTCTTAATTGAAAATGAGTCTCATCACTTCAACATAAAAAACTTTTTCACACTAAGTTTTGAAGTAAATGGTGAAAGAGAATTGGCTTTTATACGGTCCATTCTGTTGGATGGGGCTAAAAACGAGGGGTACAACTTTGATGTTTCCGGAGTGATAGGAATCGATGTCCTTTCTGATGCCTTCATGACCTACCTGAGAGGAGTTGAAATTGAAGTGAGCCTAAACAGGGGTTTTGAATCAATAAATGAGAAGGCTGATCTGATGGTGAAAATTTTATTAAAGGGCCTGAAGTAGGTTCTTTTTTTGTCTAAAATTGGACCAAAATCCCTTTTTGGTCCTAAGTTCTAAAGTAAATGATAATGTACAGAGTAATTGTAATGCTACTCTTTTTAGTCGTGTTTGCCGGGTGTAACGGGCACGAAGAAGAGAAAACAGTACTTGAGGCTACCCCGAAGGTGATTAATGTAGAAACCACCGTGGTGAAGTCCTTTAGCGGGCAGACTGATCTTTCGTATTCCGGATTAGTTGAAGCCAAAGAAACGACCCCTTTGAGTTTTAAGACTCCGGGAAGTGTGGTACAGGTTTTGGTAGACGAAGGGGAATTTGTTAAGAAAGGCAAATTGCTGGCCACTCTTGACGACACCAATTCAAAAAGTAGTTATGAACTGGCGCTTCAGAGTAAGCAACAAGCCCAGGATGCCTACGATCGGATGAAACCGATGAAGGAAAACGGTACACTTCCTGAGATTCAATGGGTAGAAGTTGAAACGGGCCTGAACCAGGCTACGATAGTAGCTGAAATGGCGGAAAGAAGTATTGAAGACAACAAGCTATATGCACCTAAGTCAGGCGTTATTGGCGACAAAAATATTCTTCCAGGGGTCAATGTATTACCATCGGCCACTGCTTTTGATTTATTGGATATCAATAGCGTCTATGTAAATATCCCCGTTCCGGAGCGTGAAGTCGGTCAATTGAAGAAGGGGCAGCTGGCGGAAGTAAGAATAGCTGCGACGTCTCAATCCTTAGTCGGGAAAATAGATCGGATAGGGGTTGAAGCCAATGCTATTTCTCATACCTACCCGGTGAAAATACTGGTTAAGAACGAGGGGTGGAACATTAAGCCGGGTATGGTCTGTGATGTCGTGCTGAAAACTGACCAGGAATACAATGGAATGCTGCTTTCAAGTAAAGCCTTACAGTTGGATGTTAACGGAGACCAGTACGTTTACCTGGTTGAGGGCGATGTGGTCAAAGCCAGGCCGGTTAGCGTGACAACGCTTACTAAGAACGATGCCGTAGTTCAGGGGCTCGAAGAAGGTGACGTGGTTGTGCTCAGCGGGCATAACAAGTTGAGAAATGGAGCGAGCGTAAATGTGGTCAATAAGAAATAAAAGATGAGCAACAACAAAGGATTTAATATTGTCGAACTGGCTATGAAGCATAAGCAAATAGCCATTATCATTACGGCTGTGCTTTTTGCTTTTGGGATATTCTCTCTGATGGTTATGCCCAGAAATGAGTTTCCAGAGTTTACTATCAGGCAAGGTTTAGTGGTTGGTGTATATCCTGGCGCTACATCTGAGGAAGTAGAGGAGCAGTTGACTAAAACAGTGGAGGAGTTCCTCTATGGCTTTAAAGAAGTGAACAGGGAAAAAACCTACTCGATCTCTAAGGAGGGCACCATGATTGTCTTTGTGGAGGTTAATAACAATGTAAAGGATCCCGATGCTTTTTGGGATAAAATAAAATTCGGACTAAACCAGTTGAAGGCCCAGCTGCCTCCGCAGGTGCTGGCACTTATTGCGAACAATGATTTTGGTGATACTTCCGCTTTACTACTAACGATAGAGTCAAAGGAAAAAAATAAAAAACAATTAGAAAAGCAATTAGAATTTATTGAGGCCGAATTGCGCAAAGTAACGACCGTCTCAAAAGTGAAGCACTTTGGGCTCCAAAATGAACAGATTACCATAAACTTTGATAAGGATAAGTTAGCCCATTATGGTGTTAATCTGACATCTGTTCTGGCTGCACTGCAACTTGAAGGCTCTATTTATTATGCTGGCGAGATAGACAACAGCGAATTGATTACTCCGATTCACGTTCCTACGAGCTTTAGATCAGAAAGGGAAATTAAGAGTCAAATCATCTATGCCGACCCTTTGGGAAATATAATCAGAGTCAGAGATGTAGCTGAGGTAAGCAGGGGGTTTGAAGAGCCATCTTCTTATATTCTCAATAATGGTTCCTCGGCGATACTCGTATCCCTGGAGATGCAGGGAGGTAACAATATTGTACAATTTGGAGAAGACGTAGAACTTGCCCTGGAAAAAATCCGAAATAATATACCATCTGATGTAGTGATTAATAAAATCGCTAATATGCCAGAAGCAGTTGATCATTCTATTCAGCATTTCCTGAAGGAGTTTTTCATTGCCATCGGGGCAGTTATTTTGGTGACCTTACTTTTTCTTCCGTTTCGGGTATCGGCTGTTGCCGGGATAACGATACCTCTATCTATATTCATCACCATCGGCATTTTGTACATACTTGGCATTGAATTGCACACTGTGTCACTTGCCGGTTTGATTGTTGTGTTGGGGATGGTAGTAGATAACGCCATCGTAATCATTGATAATTATGTAGAGAAATTAGATGAGGGAATGGACCGGTGGAATGCCGCAATTCAAAGTACAACGGAACTGTTTGTGCCTGTTTTTGCCGCCACCTTGTGCATTATTGCTACCTACTTGCCGATGCCTTTTTTTCTGTCAGGGCAGACGGGGGATTTTGTGAGCTCTTTACCGGTAACGATTAGTATTGCGCTTATTGTTTCGCTCTTGATTGCTACTTTGTTAGTGCCCTTTATGTGCTACTATTTTATTAAGGAAGGTGTACACAAAGGTGAGGAAGAAGCTAGTAAATTTTCGTTACTTAACTTGTTGCAGGCCGGGTATAACAAGACATTAGACTGGGCTTTTAAAGTGTCCGCACTAACAATTTTTTTGGGCATAGGCTCGATTGTGCTCGGAGCATTCATAATGAGTATTGTGCCTCGGCAGCTTTACCCCAAGGTAGAGAGGAACCAATTTGCGATAGAAATCTATTTGCAGGAAGGGGCAACGCTTAATCAAACGGCTTTTGTTGCTGATAGCCTTCGGGCTATGCTTTCGAAGGACGAGAGGGTAGAGAATGTGGCTTCCTTTATCGGAGAAAGCTCTCCGAGATTCCATACTACTTATGCGCCTAAGTTTCCGGGTAAAAACTATGGTCAGTTATTAGTGAACACACAAACTGACGATCAGGCCATTGAAATTTTGGCGGAGTATGAAGTGAAATACAGAGATGCTTTTCCTAATGCATACGTAAGGATGAAACAGCTGGATATGCAGTCTACTGAAGCTCCTGTCGAACTCCGGATATCAGGTGATGACCTACCAACGTTGAAGGCAATGGCTGAACGGGTAAAGGAAACTATGGAGGACCACCCTGGTGTCATTTGGGTCAGAACGGATTATACAAATCCTCGACAGGGAGTCAGGATAAATGTGGACGATGAACAGGCCAACCGATTGGGTTTGACGAGGGGGGCGATTGCTGCTTCTCTTGGTGCAGGCTTTTCAGGCTTTCCCGTTGGTACGGTATGGGAAGGGAACTATCCTATTCCCGTCAAGGTGATCAACCCGGAGCAGGAGAGAGACGATTATGATGATATAAGTAACCAAACGGTGACTTCTCCCTTCGCAGCAACCCCGGTGGCTTTACGTCAGGTAGCTACGATCAACAATGATTGGAGCGAGGGGCAGATTGTCCGACGTAACGGGATCAGAACCATTACCGTTCGGGCAGACCTGGAAAGAGGGGCTCTGGCATATAAAATACTGGCAGACCTGAAGCCGCAAATAAACGAATTGGAAGAGGAGTCAGGCGCTGGCTTAACCTTTTCGTATGGTGGAGAAGAGGAAGCTGAAGTTGAGAACTACATACCGATCGGGAAAGCGCTGGGGGTGGGAATAGTCATTATCTTTTTTGTGCTTCTGTTCGAGTTCAAAACGATAAAGCACACGCTATTAATCATGACCACCATGCCTTTGAGTATTCTGGGGGCTGCATTAGGAATACTCTTAACTGGATACGCATTTGGGATGACGGCCTCTTTAGGGGTTATGAGCCTTATGGGTATTGTTGTCCGGAATGGAATCATACTGGTGGACTATGCGGAAGAACTACGGCATGAAAAGAATATGAACGTAATCGATGCTGCTATGGCGGCAGGGAAGAGAAGAATGCGACCCATATTCCTGACTTCATTCGCTGCAGCCATGGGAGTAGTCCCAATGATTGCCAGTGGTTCAACATTGTGGGGGCCACTGGGAGCGGTAGTTTGTTTTGGACTGATTGTTTCGATGGTATTGACAATTTATGTTCTTCCGGTTTTGTACAGCCAATTTTTCAAAAACGCGACAATTTAGATTCAATGAAAAGTATAATTGTAATACCGCTATTATTAGTAAGCTTGTCTGTTTTTAGTCAGCAGCATATAAGTTTGGAGGAGGCCCGGCGAGCGGCAGCTGAAACCAATATGAAGTTGATAAATAGCAGACTGGAAACCGAATCGGCTATGGAAGTAGCTGCCTCGGTAAAAAACAATTACTACCCGAGTGTCAGCCTTGATGTAGGACTAATGCATGCGATTAATCCTTTATTAGAAATCAGCAGCCCGGGAGGAAATCTTCCTGTCTACGATGGCAATCCTGCCAATTTAGGATCTGCATCAGAGTTTGCTTATATCCCTGCTTCAACCACTGGGTTGTTGCAAAAGCTAGGGGCCGCATCCTTATCCGTTACTCAACCGATTTACGTTGGGGGTAAAATAAAAATGGGAGATGAATTGTCCCAAATGGGGGTAGATGTACGTAGGAAACAGGAAGTGCTCTTTAAGAATGATGTCTTGTTGGAGACTACCCGGCAATACTGGCAGATCGTTTCACTACAGGAAAAAGAAAAAACCATAGAAAAGTATGAAGCTTTACTTGATCGGTTGAGCATTCAGGTGAATGACGCTTACAAAGCAGGACTGATTATTCAGAACGACGTTTATAAGTTGGAATTGGAACAAAACGAATTAGCGCTCAATAAGAGCAAGTTAGCAAATGGCAAGCGCCTTGCACTATTGCAGTTCGCCAATACAACGGGTATTCCTTTCGATAGCTCAATGCATTTAATTGAAAGCGTGGATGAATACGAATCACCGGAATACTATAAATTAATGGATGGTGAAGGTTACTTAGACAGACTATCTGAGGTGCAGCTTTTGGAAAAGTCTATTCAAATACAACAGCTCCAAACAAAATTGAAGGAAGCTGACTATTTACCAACCGTAGCGTTTGGGCTGAACGCGTTTTACTTAAGCCAGTTTGAAGAAAACACGGGGGGACTGAATCTTTTTGGTTTTCTATCCGCAAGTGTACCGATCTCCTCACATTGGTCCGGAAAACATGATGTACGAGAGATGGTCATTAAAGAGGAAATAGCTCGAAATAATCTGGAGGACACCAAAAAATTATTGCAGCTTAGATCGGAAAAGTCATGGGTGGATCTGGTAGAAGCGTATAAGCAGGTACTGATCATCGAAGACCGGATAATCGCTGCTAACGAAAATCTGCGGGTGAACCAATCCAGCTACGATAGCAGCGTGGTTACACTTTCTGACTTGCTGGAAGCAAAAGCATTGCAAACTCAGGCTTTGGATGATTTAATAGAAGCTAAAGCTAAATACAAGGTGGCTATTGCTGCTTATTTACAGTATACGGGGAAATAGCTGACCTTTCACCTGGGAAAATAGTGAATGTCACCCCTCTTTCGTACTTGTGCCAGGGCCTAAATGACGAGACGATGCTCTAAAGGCGGGCATCAGGAAGCCGCTGAAAGCAAATGAAATATTTATATGAAGTACAATTGTCCCTCTTGATCCGGATCATCGTGATCGCTCCTTTTGATTAACTCAGCTACTGTTTTAAAGTAGTCTTAGGTTACTGAGTTGAAGCTGCAACCCACATTTGTGAAGAAGCCTACTCAACTCCATGATCAATAGAACGTTATCACCCTAATTATGTCAACCTTCTACCGGGATCTCCCCGTCTACCGCCTTCCTTTACACGAGCTGATCGGGAAGCCGGAGTACTTCGTGCCCGTTGCCGGGTCGTTCCACGTTATTGTGGTCGACGTGGAAGGTTCTACCATTGCCGTAGGCAAGGGGCGACACCACGACGTTAACCTGGCAGCCACCGGCGCTATCATCGCCGTGCTGAACCGTTTGCGGGAGTGGAAAGAGGAAGGTACGGTCGCCTACTTTTTTGGTGGCGACGGGGCTACCTTTCTCGTGCCCGGGCATCGCTGCAGCGAGCTGCTTCAAACCCTGGAAAGTTACCGGCATCATGTTAGCCGGACGCAAGAACTCGTCCTGCGGGTAGGTTCTATACCGGTCAGTGAGGTCGCCAGCCGTGGCAACCTCATCCGGCTGGCCAAATGCCAGCTCAATGAATTTCTGGCCGTGCCCGTCGTGCTGGGTAATGGGCTGAAAACGGCGGAAGCCCGGATTAAAGCCGAGTTTGTCCCTACTGCCGAGGTGAGCATCAAAGCCGTTAATCTGGAGGGTATGCAATGCCGTTGGGATGAGATCCCACCTCCGCGGGACGAAGAGCAAATCATCTGTCTGATCATCAACAATGACGACGAAAAGAAGCAACCGGAGGTCTATCGGCGCGTACTCGCCAAGATGGAAGATATATTCGGTAAGCTCGACCAACGGCAGCCCATTTCGGCCACTCGCCTGCGCCTGAGCGTTGCCCTGAGTACCATTCGGCGGGAAATGCGGTTGCGACTTGGACGTTTTAACCTGCGATACCTCCTCCAGAATTCCCTGATGATGTTATATGGTCCGCGTTGGCTCAGGAATTCAGCAGCGGGTAAAGAATATCTCAATAAGGTAAGCCTGCTCTCTGATACCATTATGATTGATGGCTCAATCAACACCGTCATCTCCGGAAGAAAACAACAGGTAGAGGCTTTATTGAGCTATCTGAACAAGCTGGAGAAAAGAGGCGACCTGATCTACGGCGTACATCGGACGCACGCTTCGGTTATCTCCTGTTACGTGCTGGATCACGACACGGATCACCTCCATTTTATCGACGCGACGGAAGGAGGATATACCTCTGCGGCCAAAGTTTATAAAGCCAAGTTAAAGGCCAGGCGGTGACCTCCAAAGTGTAGCAGCCTGTACCACCTATAAAATGCGGTAGCCTCCAACACCTATAAAATGCGGTAGCCTACCAGACTACCGAACTACCAGACTACTCCTACTCCATTCCCATCAGCAAATCCGCTTCCATCACTTCGGGGTCTTTCCGGAAGAGAGGCTTGATCTGCTTAAAGAAAGCATCGTGCTCTTCGTCCGCAACGTGGGCCTCGAAGTCAGCGTAAGTGTCCCAGCATTCCATAGTGGCAAATTTGCTGGGGTCTTCCCGGTCGCGAATCAGGTAAAAGAACAGGCATCCTTCTTTGCGGCGGCTGTCAGCGGCATGCTTGGCGAAGATGGGGGCGAATCGGTCGGCTTCATTGAGCTCGAATTTTGCGATGAGGTAGAGTTGCTTGGACATGTACAGACGTTAAAAGCCGCTTGCCGGAAATGGGCAGCCAGCGTACTGGAAAATAGAAACTGACACTGGGGCTTCTGGTTCATTCCTGCACCGCCTTTTCCTTTTTACTCTCTTCTCCCTTTACTCCCTTACCCCTTTTACCCCTTACTCCGGAGGAGAGAATAATCTCAAAGAATCAAAGAATCGGTCGGCGGATTTATTGACGCCCGCGGCCGTCAGGGAAAACACCTTGAGTTCGTAGTAGCGGTTACCGGCTACTACGGCCAGGGTCCGGGCACTGGCACGGCCTCCGTTATAATCGATGCGCCATTGGCGGGCGGGATAGCCGGTCAGGGTTTTGTCGGCAGCATAAATGATGTTTCCACCGACGGCAACAGCGGCTTCTTCTTCGGTATTCAGCAGAAATTCACTGACGAGCTCCAGGCTGTCGTGGTGCAGAGATCCGGCCGGATAATCGACGTAGCTCAGCGCGTAAATAATATTTTCAGCACTGTTTTTATCGGGAGCCTGTAGGTGGAAAGTATGAAAGGCCTGCATGCCCAGGGCCGTCTCTACGGAGTCGACCTTATGCCGCAGTTCTGTAGGCGCCAGTAAGCGAAAGCGACCATCAATTTCATTCAGCTCCTGCCAGCGCTGAGCCTGTTCCCAGCTTCTTTCCAGTTTGGTGGCCAGCATGGGCGTTTGGGCGCTGACGCTGGTGCAAAGGAAGACCAGTAAGAGCAGTGTATGGAGTCTGTTCATGCGTCAAAGACAAGGATCAACGGTCAACGGTTGGATGCCGCTAAAGACTTAGTGAATTATTAACGACCCGGGGTGAGGACTGTGGACAGTACCTCATCCGGGGACTGCATTGCTCCTTAAGAAAACACCATTGCACCTGCGTCCGCGCCTTCTTAATAGTCGGGCAGTCGGTAATTTGGTAGACGGTAGTGTTGTAGACGGTAGAATCTACCCAACTACAATTCTACCGTCTACAACACTACCGCCTACTCTTCTTCTTCCACCTGCCGGCAGATCAGCGGCAGCACTGAGTCGTACCAATCGATGAGGGATATCTGCTTAGCCATCGTAAGATCTTCGCAGGCACCCAGCAGCCGGTTATTGTCCATACGGGTCTGGCCCCGGACGATACGGAAGCGGCCATCGTTGGGAAAGTAAGCCACTGCGCGATCCATCTTCGCCAGGCCCGCCTCTAAAGTTGTGCTGTCCTGCACGAGTTGTTGACCCTCATTAAGTAGTGCAATGGCCTCATTGTAGGCCGTTACCGTTTGGGCGCAGGCTTCAGATTCAGGTGCAAAGGAAAAGCTAACGTTGTAGGCAGCCGTTACCGGCCGGCCATTGTATTCGGCCGGGCTCCATTTGCCATAAGACTGGGTTGCTACGTTGATGGCTTCAAAGGTGAATTCGGTACCCAGGTCATTATAATCGATGATGTCTTGCACGTCCACTCTGCCGTCAGGGTGAACGAGCAGCTGCAGGTCCAGCTGACCGGTCTGGCAACTATCTTCCCCGATGGCAGGATACTTAACTTTTTCGGTAAGGTATTCCCCCAGCTTGCCGTCATTAGCCGTAAAGGCCAGGGCTTTGGTGAGTTCGGTATAAATGGTGTCTTGCCCGGAGAGTACGTAAGGCTTTGGCTCCTCCAGCCGGAAACGTATGGGGAGCACAAAATTGAAGCGCACCGGCTTGCCGTCTTTTATGGCCGGCCGCCAGCGCACCTGGTTGGCCATACCAATTACACTCCGTAGTGCTGCCAGACCCAGATTGCCTCCCGGGTCGCGCAGAATGCGCGCTTTGGAGATGATGCCATTGGCTTCAACGACGAAACCAATCACGGCCATTCCACTGATTTCTTTCTCCCGGGCTTCGGCGGGGTAGAGAACCCGGCGGTTGATGTAATCCAGCAGGCCAATCTGAGCACATTCAGATTTTGCCGCAGCGGTAGTATCCAGCGTTTCGCATGGGGTCGGGAAGCGGGGCGCTTCATCCGCAATGTCGTAGATCGTGGTGTCAGGGGCTGCTTGAGGAGCGGTGCTTGCTGCTGCATCGTCCTGCGCCAACAGGCAGAGGGGAAGACAGCAAAGAAGTGTCAGTAAAAGTTTCATACGAAAAGTAGAGTAAGTACTTGGGGATGTGGAATAGTTCGAAGGGGCACTCGTGTCTGTTCCCGCAAAGATAGATTTTTCGCAGGGGAGGACGTTGTCGTTAACTTGACTTTAAGGGGGGAGGGGGCAAGTTGCAGGGTGGAAGTTGCAAGTTGCAGGGTTCAAGTTGCAAGTTGCAGGGTTCAAGTTGCAAGTTGCAGGGTACAGGTTGCAAGTTGCAGGGTGGAAGTTGCAACCTGCACCCTGCAACCTGCAACCTGTAACCTGCACCCTGCACCCTGCACCCTGCAACCTGATCACTCCTTCTTCTCCAAAGCATTAAAGTCTACGTTCGGAGAGATGGAGGACGGTTCAAAATCGAATCGTTTGGAAACGACTACACGGTCAGCGGGTGAAAAGAGGAAGATCATCGGCTGATTTTCGTAGAGGATTTCCTGAAAGCGGCGGTAGAGCGGGTCGCGGTCACTTTCCTTAAGCGTTACTTTAATTTGATTGATCAGCTTATCTGCCTCTGCGCTGGCAAATCCGCCCCGGTTAGTGCCATTGGGAGGCACGGAGGTAGATGCCCATACCTGCGTGAATTCATCCGGATTTGGCGTGAAGCCCTGCCCAATGATGGCCAATGCGAAATTACCCTTATTGAGCTCACCATAGAGCGCCCGGAAGTCCTGGCGAACGACCTCCACTTCAATGCCTGCTTCTCCCATCCATTCGCTCACCAACGCACCGACGGCGTCACTGGTAGGAGAGGGGAAGATCAGAAACTGGAAGGAAAATTCCTGCCGGCTACCGTCTATTTCCTTGTCAAGGGTCCCGTCTCCGTTAGTGTCTTCCCAGCCCGCACTCTTCAGCAGCTCACTGGCTTTTTCGGGGGAGTAGGGGATTTCCGGCAGGTCTCCGTTGTAGTATGATTTTCCGGGCAGTACGGGGCCGGTGACCCGGTTGGCCAATCCGTTGGGGAACAACTGATCAATGATGGCGTCTACATCCACCAAATGGGTAAGTGCCCGGCGGGTGCTGGCATCTTTAAACAACGGGTGCTGCTGATTGAACAGCAGGCCAAAGTACTTGAGACTTTGGATGGTACCAAACTCATAGCGGGCGTTGAGGTAATCATCGTCCCGTAGTTCTTTGAATTGGTCTACGCTCATGTCAACGACTACGTCAACGGCTTCGTCACGAATCGCATTGGCCATGGTGCCATTGTCTGAGATAATTTGGAAAATGATGGATTCTGGTTTGGCTTTCAGCCAGTTATCCCGGCTTTTACTGCCCCAGTACTTTTCCCGGCGGTCGAGGGTAAGTTGTTGGCCGGGTTCCCAGCTAACGAGCTGGTAGGGGCCGCTGCCAACGATCCTTTCGGGATTATTAGCCAGGTCCGGATCAGAAAAGGCTTCAGAGAAGGTTTTTAGTTCTTCGCTGTTCTTCGCGAGGCGCTCAGCGCCGGCATCAGTCGTCAGGTCACCCAACCGGATTTTGCGTAACAGGCGATCCGGGTCGTAGGCATATTCAGGGTAAATGACGAGACTGCCCAGAGACTCCTGAGCGATTAGGTAGGGGCGTTTACACATCACCTTGAAGCGACGTTCATTGTTGGGGCTGGTCACCACACTGCTAACCATATCGTAGTACGGCCGGTAAGCACCGCTGGCAACGAGCGGATTAAGGACCAGTTTGAGGCTGAAGATGACGTCGGCCGCCGTTACCGGAAGGCCATTGGGCCAGGTAGCACGTTCGTCAATCAGGTAAGAATAGGAGACTCCTCCACCTGGTTCTTTAGTAATGTCAGGGAGGCTGGCCAGTAAGGGGACTTGCTCGAAGTTGTCCGGATCCATGCTGTTTAGCGTCTGGAAAATCATTTCCCCTACATAGCGGGAAGCGGCCTGAGTGGACAGCACGGGGTTAAGCCCGGGGGGCTCCACCCGTAGTGCAATGCGGGCGGTATTATCCGTGTTTTTAAAGCTGATGACGGGGGAGTCACTATCGTTGTCAGTAGCGGTTGGGGCACTATCGGTTTTACACGCGAAGAGGCCTCCCGCCAGTAGCAGACAGAAGAAAAAGCGTAGGAACATGGGAAACATTGGTTGGTAGTAGAAAAAAAGCTCTCGGCGAAGATACAATTATGGAGGCTTTTAGCGGGAAATCTGTTAGCGGTCACTAGGATTCAGTTGCCGGAGTAGTACTTTAGCCAGCGCGAATAATGCGACGTAATTAGCGTCTTGCCCGAGCTGAACCGGGCGCTCCGGCATTCTGACCTGGGTGCCGAACCAAATTATCCTTCCTTATGAATCGGTCTACTTTTTTTAAATCTCTGGCTGCCGGAACCATCGGTCTTCCTGTTTTTCTACGTTTGATGGGGGGTAAAGGGCAGGCCCAAAGCCGGTCTCAAACGGTAAGCGGAGAGGTTTTTAACTGGAAGATGGTCACTACCTGGCCGCCGGGCTTTCCCATCCTTGGAGAAGGTTGCCAAATGTTGGCAGATCTGTGCCGCGACATGAGTGGGGGCCGGCTTAACATTACCGTCTATGGTGGAGGCGAACTGGTGCCGGCGCTCGAGTCTTTTGATGCCGTCAGGCAGGGCGCTGCTGAAGTGGGCAGCGGAGCTGCTTACTACTGGGCGGGTAAAGCTCCGGCCGCTCAGTTTTTTGCCGGCTTTCCCTTCGGGCTAAACGCTCAGCAGATGAACGCCTGGCTGTTAAGCGGGGGAGGGATGGAACTTTGGCAGGAGTTATACGCGGACTACAACCTGGTTCCCTTTGTCGGGGGTAATACCGGTGTCCAGATGGGCGGTTGGTTCAACCGGGAAATTAATACCATTGCTGATTACAAAGGCCTGAAAATGCGGATGCCCGGCCTCGGCGGCCGGGTACTGGAAGCTCTCGGCGGCACTCCGGTGCTTCTCCCCGGTGGAGAACTTTACACCGGCCTGGAGCGGGGAATCATTGATGCTACGGAGTGGGTGGGGCCCTACCACGATTACATCATGGGCTTCCACGAAATTGCCAAATACTATTACTCTCCCGGCTGGCATGAGCCAGGAACGGCCTTCGAGTTTTTTGTTAATAAAGACAAATTTGAAGGCCTGCCAGCGGACCTGCAGCGAATTTTTGAAGTAGCGACCCATTACATTAATATGTACACCATTTCAGCTTTCGAGGCGAAGAACGCTGAGTACCTGGAAAAGCTGAGGGAGGTGCCGGGCCTGACGATTAAGTCTCTTGCGCCAGAAGTAATTGACGCCGCCCGCATTGCGGCCGATGAAGTAATTGCTGCCTACGCCGAATCCGACCCCTTTGCGAAAAGAGTTTTTGCCTCCATTAGAGAGTTTCAACGAAAGGCAGCCCCATGGGCTGCCGTAACGGAGGCGACGTATTACCGGGATATGATGAGTTAGGAGGGGCGGCGGGTTGCCGGGTGCGGGTTGCCTGGTGCCGGGTTAATTATGTTCTCCAGTTTTTTTCAACGTAGCTCATATACTTATAAAGCTTCGCCCCTAAAGAATCATATTCAGCAGCTAAGGATTTGGCTTCCTCCAATAGTTCAGGGGTACAGCTTGGCAATCTTAACGAGGTGGTTTAAAGTCTCGTCGTTACTGCTATGGGAATAGGTGAGGAACCGGATATAATCTTTCTTATATCTACGTCTTCCGTATCCCTCAACAATATTGGAATTAATACTGTCAGACGATCTCCTTACCTTCCGGCGGCATAACCAAAGACACAACAACCCCTCCGGTCAGCAGCACAAAGATGACTACTAAAGATACCCAGTCAGGCGCATGCCATACCTGGTGTAAGAGCATCTTTACGCCAACGAAGACCAGAATCAGCGCAAGGCTGTATTTCAGGTGGCCGAACTTGTCCATCATGGAACTAAGGACGAAGTAGAGAGACCGTAAGCCCAAAATGGCCATGATGTTGGAGCTAAAGACAATGAACGGGTCCGTCGTGATGCCAAGAATGGCAGGGATAGAGTCAATAGCAAAAATCACATCCGTTGTTTCCACCATCATGAGGGCGATGAAGAGAGGAGTCGCGGCGCGGATTCCCTTGCGTTTGATCCAGAAGTGATTGCCATGATAGCTCTTAGTAACGGGAACCAACCGGCGAATAAAGACAATAATGGGGTTCTCTGCCGGAGGCGTATCGTCTTCCTGTCCGAACAAGTTGGCCGCACTGTAGAGTAAGAGCAAACCGAAGACGTAGAACATCCAATCGAACTGCTCTAGTAAGTAGACACCGGCCAGAATCATCAAAAGCCGGAAGACGATGGCTCCGAGAATTCCCCAGAAGAGGACACGGTGCTGATATTTAGCCGGTACTTTGAAGTACTTGAAGATGAGCGCGATAACGAAGACGTTATCCATACTCAACGATAATTCCACGAGGTACCCCGTCAGATAGTTTATCGTCGCCTGTTGGGGAGAGAGCTCAGAGGCGATCCAGCCGTTTCCGTAGGCGAGCCAGATAACGGCACTAAAGCTGAGCCCGATGGCCGTCCACATGGCCGTCCATTTTAGTGCTTCGCGGGTACGTGGAACATGATCCTCTTTGTTCAGGACAAAGAGGTCGAGGAAAAGTAGCAGAGCTACAAAGACAATAAAGCCAATCCAGAGTGTGGACATATGGGGGGAAGATATACTACAAAAACGGAAAGGGGGAGACGATGGTTCGGGAAAAGGTTTGTCGGGCAGCTTCTTAATCCTTTGTGAAGAGGAGGCTAAAGAGATGTTTTCCGTTCATACCGCATTATCTTTGAGGTGATCCCAAACCTTGAAAACGACTATTAAAATGCGTACCGGAATTTTACGTTGGCTTTTCCTTGCTTTTTTTGCCCTTTCCCTTGCACCTGCGGTGAGCGCCCAGGAAGAGCAATCAGTGGCCCGCCAGTGGAATGAGCAATTGCTGGAAGCCATTCGGCGTGACTTCGCCCGCCCGGTGGTCCATGCCCGCAACCTGTACCATATATCTGCGGCGATGTACGATGCCTGGTCGCTAACGACTGAAAGAGGCCGCCCTTGCCTGATGACCAGTACCCAGGGTGAATTCACCTTACCCATCGATCAATGGCAGATCCCCGTTTTTGAGGATACGGATGCGGCCGCCAGGGAAGCCGTTAGCTACGCCGCCTACCGCCTGTTGGTGTATCGCTATCAGGATACGCCCCGCGGAGAACTGATCGTGCAGGATGCTTTTGACCTGATGATTGAGCTGGGCTATAACCCCGGCTATTTCGGGACGGATTACAAAGGCGGCACCGCCGCCGATCTGGGTAATTATATCGCCGAACAGATCATTGCCTTCGGTCAGCAGGACGGCAGCAATGAGGCGGGAGACTATGCTAACGTTGACTATCCTGACCCGATCAACCCGGCCCTGCAGTTTACTAACCCCTTTTCTGTTTTCCGGATTCTGGACCCCAACCGCTGGCAGAGTCTTCAGTTTCCGGGCACGGTGATTGATCAGTCCGGTAACGTATTGGGCAATGCTATTCTGCCCTTCCTGGGTGCCGAGTGGGGGAAAGTAAGACCCTTCGCCCTCAGTGAAGAAGATATGACCATGCCGCAGGCCGGTGCTCAATATGGCAACAGCCCGATTTACCACGACCCGGGCCCTCCGCCACGCTGGTCCAGTAACGGAGGCGAAGATTTTGACATGTACCGCTGGGGATTTGAGCTGGTGCTGAAATGGTCTGCTCACCTGGACCCGACCGACGGCGTGATGTACGATATATCCCCGGGGGCAAGAGGCAATTTCCAGGGAGATTACCCCACCGATTTTGCGGATTATCCGGAATTCTACAAAGAACATGAAGGAGGTACCTTCGGCGCTAACGGCCATCCACTCAACCCGGTAACGGGAGAGCCTTACCCGCCGAACATAGTGCCAAGAGGGGATTACACACGGGTGCTGGCCGAGTTTTGGGCGGATGGGCCGGCCAGCGAAACGCCACCCGGACACTGGTTTACGATTATGAATAAGGTGATGGATCACCCGCTCTTTGAGCGCCGCTTCGCCGGAGAAGGCCCCGTGTTGGATAGCCTGGAGTATGACGTGAAGGCTTACCTTACCCTTGGCGGCGCTATGCACGACGCGGCAATTACCGCCTGGAGTATCAAAGGTGCCTACGATTACATCCGCCCCGTCTCGGCGATCCGTTGGTTAGCCAAAAACGGCCAGGCCAGCGAGACGACTGACCCGAATTACAATCAGTTTGGCATGAAGTATGACTCAGGCTACATTGAGCGGGTTACCGACTTCGCGGAACTGGAAAACAACACTACACTGGCGCTGGTGAAAGCCAAAGCCTGGATCGGACCGGATGCGATTGATGATCCGACAACGGACGTAGCCGGGGTGGGGTGGATCAACCCAACGATGTGGTATCCTTACCAACGCCCAACTTTCGTAACGCCTAATTTCGCAGGCTACGTTTCCGGCCACTCTACTTACAGTTCTGCCGCAGCGACGGTATTGGAAAAACTTACCGGTACGCCCTATTTCCCGGGAGGGGTAGGGGAGTTTGTTGCAGAAAAAGATTCCTTCCTGGTCTTCGAAAAAGGGCCAAGCGTGGATGTCGTTTTGCAATGGGCGACTTACCGGGACGCCTCTGATCAGACGAGTCTGAGCCGTATCTGGGGTGGTATTCATCCGCCGGCGGATGATGTGCCGGGGCGCATTATCGGTATGGAGATTGGAGATGATGCCTTCACGCTGGCGAGCGACATCTTTGCTGATAACGTCAGTAGCGTCCCGACGGTGCCGTCGGCAGTCCGGATCAAAGCCTTCCCCAATCCGGTTCAGCGGGGTGCGGCCGTTCGCTTAGACCTCCCGGCTGAGAGCCGGGGTGTAGACCTCATGGTCTATGACGCTACTGGGCGTCAGGTATACCAGCTTCGCAGCCAGGGCCAAAGCACAAATGTGCCTACTGATAAGCTGGTTTCCGGTTTGTACTTCCTGCGGTCAGTTGATGGTCGATTTGGTAGTGTGCTGCAGGTGTTTTAAGCGACGGAAGTTGAGGCGCGGCCGCAGGTGCAGGCTAAGGACGTAAGAAGCAAGGTCATAAGACCGTTATATCTCCGAACCTGACCCCGGATGGATATGCGAATGCTATGCCTGCTGTTTTCCTTACTTACCCTGATCGCCTGCGGGGAAGCGCCCGCTCAGGGTGAACTTCCGGAGTCCCTGCCTACGGAGAGGGAGCCCTTTCGCTGGATAAATACTGAAGGAGCCACCATTGCTACCCGATTTTCCGCTCCGGAGAGTTTCGTACGGAGGGGCTTAGAGGAAAACACTTTCGGTCATTACCTGCGCTTTCAGCCACTTAAACCTGACGGTACTGAAGTCCACCTCTTTAGCGGAGCACCGAAGGCTAACCAAACCGCTCATGCTGCTGTACTGGACCTGGACGTTGGCCAACGAGACCTCCAGCAATGCGCCGATGCCATTATGCGTCTGCGGGCGGAATACCTTTTCGCTGAAAAGCGATATAACGATATCCATTTCAACTTCGTAAGCGGCTTTAAAGCCGAATACAGCCGCTGGCGCGCCGGTGAACGGATCTCGGTAAAGGGCAACCGGGTGAGCTGGACCGCTTCCCGCGGAGCGACGCCAGGCTATACCGCTTTCCGGAAATACCTGACGATGGTCTTCTCTTATGCCGGAACTGCCTCCCTGGTACATGAACTAAAGCCTAAGCCCGTGGCGGATATTCTGATCGGGGATGTTTTTATCCGGGGCGGGAGCCCCGGGCACGCGGTCATTGTTGTCGACCGGGTGGTACAACCGGAGACGGGAGAAGTCCGCGTGCTGTTGGCCCAGAGTTATATGCCGGCGCAGGATATTCACGTGTTACGAAATCCTTCGGCACAAGACGGTAGTCCCTGGTATACTGTTGCGGATTTTGGGGAAGGGGTGCTCACGCCTGAATGGCGTTTTCGGCCGGATGAACTGCGGACTTTCCAGTAACTCTCCGGTGGCGTAAATTCCCAAACAAGCTCTAAGAAAGTGTTAAACGTCAGGCAGGAACGACACAATGATGGTTCGTTAGTCGTCTGGGTACTATTGTAATGATGCAATAATCGCCTAAACACCTGACTCATGCGTTTTTTATGTCTACTCCTATTCAGTGCCCTGATTTCAACTGCTGCTACTGCTCAAACGAATAGGGAGATCGGCGTACGCGCTACGGGCATCGATAATGTAAGCTTACTCTACAAGCGACAACTCGCCAGCGGAAATTATATGCGCTATCGACTGATATTCTCCAACATTAGTCTGCAAACAGCCGGAGCAAATACTATAGCCCGGTTCAATACTTCCCTGGCTGTTGGAGTTGAGAAAAGAAAGCCCCTGGCAGAAAGACTGACGCTATTGTATGGCCTTGAGCCCACTCTTGGCCTATCAGTGAGCAGTACTACTAATTTTTCTTCTCTCACCATTAATGCCGGGCTAGGTTACGTAATTGGTGTACAATATACCCTTTCCGATCATTTTCATATTGCTCTGGAGACGATACCTTCCGTTAATGTATTTATGTCGGTAAACAGTAGTGTAAGTCAGTATGGGGTGCTGGCGGGATTTAGTAATAATAGTCTGGCAGTGAGCGGTGTTTACCAGTTTAGCAAGTAGTTGTTGGGAGCTCGCTTTGCGAGCGCAGGCGGGAGGGTTGAGCTCGCAACAGGCTTAAAGATAGCCTTGTATCTGCGCCCTCAATTGATGGCAAGATTCTACCCAAATGAAAGTTATCTGCTTTGAAATGCTTTGTCAAACCGTTGGATTTTTTATATTTACATACTGATTGGACCAAAAAATGCATGTTCAATCAATGCGCCATTTAGAATGGCTGGTCATCATTCACCTATTAGATTTCCTTTAAAATGATTCGAGGAAATTTAGAAAGCTGTTGAAAGACAGCTTAAATTCAGTTGACAACTTAAGTTTTGCTGTCCGGTCAACCTGAAGATGTTTATAGCTTTTTCTAATTTATTTGTTCGTTTTATTTAGTCTCTCATGATAAAAGTTACCTTTTTCCAAAAGGTAAGCCTGCAGGCTTACTTTACATTTATCGATATGTCTGATCTGCCAGGAAGGGTTATTTCCCGTTCTTGGCTGGTAGCAATAGTACTAACTGGTTGTCTCTCTTTTGCGATGCCAAACCAGTTGGTATCCAGTACTTTAACGACATTTTCCGAGCCGGGTACTACCCGCTGTTTTGTTGACAGCAGTGTCTCGAATTCTGAGGTACTGTCTAATGCTGCCGGATATGCTTCTGGAACGGACTTCCATCTGTTTTCCCACGGTCGTTCCGGGGAACTCTTCCTGGACGGAGAGTGGCGCGCCCCCATGGCCGTTGCAGCATGGCTGATGGAAGGTAATTATCTCATTGGAGTAGATCAGCTCAATATTTACGGCTGTTCGTTCGGCGAGGGGCAAAGAGGCCGTGCTGCGGTAGCACAACTTACGACGGCTCTGGGCATTCCCGTTGCCGCCTCCGATGATATTACCGGGCGTGACGGGGACTGGGAGCTGGAAGTTGGCTCTGGTGGGAGTGCGCTGGCCTTCCCTGCTTACAAGCACAACCTGCAGGGCTTTTATGACTGCGCTTCGATTCTGGAGATTCCGAGTTCTGACATCTTCACGGAGCCTGCCCGCTACAGTCATACCAAAATCGTCGATGGCACAACCTATGTTGTTCAACTGGTACAAGATCCGTACAACCTGCCGATTATTAACGGTAGTCCTTCAAATAGTACTGGATTCTCTGAGGTTTATATAGCCATTTTTGACGAAAACTGCAATCAGACCTTAGGAACCTTCCTGCCCGGAAGTTCAGCTAATGAGTTTCCAATGGACATGACCGTTGATGCCGACGGAAATATTCTCGTGGTTGGCGTAACAAATTCAAATGGTCCGACTCCTATCCCAACCACCGACGCTACGCAAGCCAGTGGTGAGAACAGGTTAAGTGCTTACTTGAGCAAGGTCACCCCTACCGGGAATCTTGTTTTTCAAACCCTGGTTACTTCGGATGTGGGCAATGTCACCCCTATTTTCGGTAACTTCGACAGCCAACATATAGCTGTGGGGGACGACGGTTCTGTATTTATTTCCCTAATTGGGCAGACGGGGGCATCCGGAATTCTCACCACCGACGGCAGTACCCCCGGGGCGGGGGAGCAATTCATTATTGCCAGGCGCTATGATCCGAACGGGGGGCTGATCTATTCCAGAATCATCGATTATAGCGGTCGTGAATTGGTCTCGGGTATGGTTGTAACGGGAACCAGTATGTGGATTGGTGGAGATACACGGTCATCAGATTTCATGACAACGGACGGCACTACCTTCGCAGGAGGGCCGGATGATGTCTACCTCATTAAGCTCAACCCTGACGGAACAACTGCCCTAAGCACTTTAATTGGTGGTAGCGGTGATGATGCGCCACCTTTTCTCATTACTGACGGGAGTGCCGTTTATGCTGTTGAAGAAACCAACTCCAGCGATTTCGTAACAACGACCGGCGTAACCTATGACGGTGCAGATGACTCGTTCTACGCTATCAAGTATAACAGCGATGGTACCCTTGCTTACACTACTTTGATTAATGCCGATCAGGATGTCTCCTTCAGCGGCACTTCAGGATTATTTGTGCGAGACGGAGCTTTGTACTTCTCCGGCCAGGTAAACGGCGACCCGGGGGCGCTCTTTCCCACTAATGCTTGTACTCCTTTCGTGGGAAGTGACCCTGCGGCAGCCAATACGGCAGTTGTGAAGCTGGACGTAAACGGCAACGTTGCCTACGCCAGTTTGCTGGGGGGCGCTGACGCAAAAATTTTCGTAAATGCCGCTGGTGAGGCCTTCATCCTCTCCGAAACGGGTGATATCACCAACAACTTTACCACGGACGGCTCCGTAGGTCGATCGGGCACCGATGATATTTACCTGGCTAAGTTGGACGCCAACGGCTGTATTTGTCTGGGTAGCTACCTCAATGATTTAGGGAGCGGTGATCCGGGCGGCAGGGCCAACAATTCCGACATCTACGTTGACGACGAAACCGTTTATTTCACCATCCTGGACAGTGATCTAAGTACGGACGGAACGGTGAGCTTCCCCGATCAGAACAACCCCGCCCTGATCAAGTACAGTTTCTGCCCGCCAACGCCTACCTTGACTCCCAGCCCACTGACCCCAGATAACCAGTCAGTTTGTATCAATGGCTTAGTGGAACAAATCCTTGCAGCCCCCCACGAAATTGATGCTTCCGGAGAAGTTCCCATTTTCATAAATGGCGCACGACGGAGCCAAAGCGATATCCCTCTCGTTTACCAATGGCAATTTGCTCCGGGCCCGACAGGCCCCTGGTCTGATGTTGAGGGGCCGCTGGGGCTGGGACAGAACTACTCGCCGCCGGTCACTGGTCTGGACATCTACTACCGGAGACTTACGAGCAATTTCGAATGTTGTGGTGGCGAAGTAATATCAATCAGCGAAACTGCATCGATTCTGGTCGGTACTGACGAAGCCCCCGACGTCGATGCAGGCGGTGTATTCTACACCTGCCCCGGTACGCCGGTAATGATCGGAGGAGCACCTACTGCCTCGGGTGGCTCGGGAGGCGGCTACGTTTATGATTGGAACGATGGTGCCTTTACAATAGCAAACCCAACGGTGAGCCCCACGGAGAGTACAATCTACACAGTCAGAGTAACCGACGGAGCTGGTTGTATCCAGGCAGATCAGGCCACAGTTGTCGTTTATACCGCAGATGCCGGAGAGGATGAGGGCATCTGTAACGGTGAATCGGTTACTATTGGAGGCCCTGCAGTGATGGGCCTCACGATAGTGGATGAAGGCAACCCTGTTGCCAATGAATACAGCATTGCATACACCTGGACGGGAAATACCGCAACCCTTAGTTGTACAAACTGCCCTAACCCCGTTGCCTCACCGGGAGATGGTACCACCGAAACCTATACCCTGACGGTGACCCTGTACTACCCCAATGGAACCTCATGTTCCTCTACGGATATGATGAGCGTAACGACTACTGAATCAACAATTCCATCCGGCTTTGCGGGTCCGGACATCGTCGCTTGTGTGGGGGAAGAAGTAGTAATTGGCTCCGCCGCAGAGCCTGGCTATACTTACTCCTGGGCACCAGGTGTTTTCCTCTCTTCAACCAGTGGAATGCTGGATCAATCTATGCTGACGTTTAGTGTTCCCATTCCGGATGATGATGATCCAACCCTATTTCCGGATGATATTCCCAACCCCATCACCTATACGGTTGCAGCAGAAATCAATGGCTGTGTTACCTACGACCAGGTGTCGGTTTACGTGATTGAAGCACGCGCTGATGAAGTGATAGAGAGCGACACGATGTGTGGACCGAGAACGCTGGGAGAAATTGACCGTACACCTGATATTGACGAAACCTACAGTTGGCGGGTCATCTCGTCTACTGGGGACAACAGTATGTTTTTAGGCCCTACGGATGGCCCGCGGGTTCCCGTTTCAGGTAACAACGCAGGAATGACGGCTTACGAACTTACCGTAAGTTATACGTCTCCTTCAGGTGCTATGGGAGTATGCCGTGACACTAGTTATGTTCCACCTTGTGGGTGTGTTGTTGAGGCTGAAGTAGAGAACGGAGGTTGTGCTGACTTTGACTCCGGAAACGTAGGTATACTCGCTTATGCGTCTTCTTCAGCCGACGGGCCCGGGCCCGCAGATTTTGATTACACCTGGACACCGATGGCGGGCCTGAACCGCTATGACAGTAGTTACGTAGAACTCACGGACAATGTAGCGAGAACCTACACCGTTCAGGCCGTTAGTAAGACAGATCCTAATTTCAGTTGTACCGTGGAGGTTCCCGTCAATCAGGCGAATTTTGCAACACCGACTTTTAATGCTACCTCTCCCGTAACGAGCTGTCCGAATGAACCGTTGAATATTGGTGACCCGGCGGCTCTTCCTGGTCTCCAGTACCAGTGGTCTCCTTCCCAGGGCCTAGATGATCCTACAAGTGCAAATCCGGAAGCAACGCTTACAGTAAGTACTGAATACACCGTAACCGTGACCGACGCCCTTACCGGCTGTGAAT
Organism: Neolewinella agarilytica; assembly: GCF_900110645.1. Taxonomy (GTDB): domain Bacteria; phylum Bacteroidota; class Bacteroidia; order Chitinophagales; family Saprospiraceae; genus Neolewinella; species Neolewinella agarilytica. The sequence continues at coordinate 14,945 of NZ_FOFB01000030.1, read as the reverse complement.
TTCTGGACACTGTTTTTGTCGAAGTAGGCCAGGCAGCTGCGGCAGGTGGAGACATTTATGTTTGTGATAACGGAGTCGTTACCCTCGGTACAAACGAAGATCGCTCTGCTGAAGGGTATTCCTACAGTTGGACACCGATCCTTCCAGCAGGAGATTACCGGAACGGAACCAATCAAAACAGTGCTCAGCCCGAGGTATTCATAACGACTAACCAGACCTTTACGCTGACAGTTACCGGGCCGGCACCTACCAGTTGTATGAGTACAGATATGGTAAACGTTATCGTTGAGCCAACTCCCGGTTCGATAACTTTATCGGACATAGAATTCTGTCCATCCAGCTCAAACATAGTTTTGGGATACACGGGTGGGGCCACATCCGGCACGAATGAAGTACCCACAGGCTTTGGCTACCAGTGGTCTCCCGGAGCATTGCTCAACGATCCTACCTTGAGAAACCCGACGGTAAATTCTCCACTGCCTTCCAGTGACATCACATTTACCCTGGAACTGAGGTCCGCCAGCGGTGGTTGCTCGTCCGAAGCAACCCAACAACTTCTGCTGTCTTCGTCTATCGTTCCACCCGAAACGACAAATGGCGTTGTTTGTGTTGATGAATCAATAAGCATAGGTTCTGCGGCTAATACTACCGGTCCAGGTATCAGCTATCAGTGGTTGCCGAACGATGGCAACCTCTCTGATCCGAACTCTCCAAACCCAAGCTTTTCCAGTTCTACCACAGGTAGGTTTACCTATACTGTTACCCGAAACGACAACGGATGCGCTACTACGGGTGAGGTAACAGTCAACGTAGTGGAAGTGAATGCACCACCGCTGCAAAATGAGGTGATTTGCCAGGGCGATCCTGTAGTACTGGGTCCAGCCATTCCTGAAGCAGGTGTATCCTACGAATGGTCTCCCGCTACCGGGCTGGATGATCCGTTCATTGCCAACCCGACATTCACCGGTACTATGACAACCACGTTTACTTTAACGGTTGTCAATTCCCAGGGATGTACTGATGAAGCAGTCGTTACGGTAGTCGTCAATCCTCCTCCCACCTTTATGGTTTCCCTGCCGGACACCACTCCGGTGTGTGATCCGACTACAACCACCAGCATTGTACTGGACGCATCCGTAGACCCTGCGGGAGATTACGCTTACCGATGGACGCCAACCAACAACCTGAGCAGCGCCAGCGTATTGAACCCTACTTTCTTCGTGCCAGGACCTGGCCAATACGAATACGTACTGGAGGTAATTGATAACACAACAGGATGTTCTATCAGGGACACTACGCTGATTCTGACCGATGCCAGTTTCATGACCCCAATGGCCACCATTAATGACCCTGATGATCAATGTGTCAATGGAACCGACATGGCATTCGTTGGCGGCCCCGCAGTGGGTACTGTTGCTGGTGATATGGGCGTATTCAGCGTAAGTCCTGCTACAGCGGCATTTACCGATGCCGGCGATGGCACAGCGATTCTTGATGTAAGTGCTGCCGCGCCCGGAACCTACCAGGTCAGCTATACTTACTTTACCGAAAGTGGTTGTGATGACGTAGCAACAAGCACTGTGGAAGTATTTGGTCTGCCCACCGTTACGCTCAATGATCCCGCCGATCAGTGTATCGACGGAACGGATATGACTTTCATGGGAACCCCTGCCCCCGGCACAGTTATTGGTGATATGGGCGTGTTCAGTATAAGTCCTGTCACGGCGGCATTCACCGATGCCGGAGATGGTACAGCAACCCTCGATGTAAGTGATGCCACCCCGGGAACCTACCAGGTCAGCTACACTTACACCAACGAAAACGGCTGTGACGACGTCGCCATGAGTACCGTGGAGGTCTTTGCGCCCCCTGTCGTTACCCTCAATGATCCGGATGATCAGTGTATTGACGGAATGGACATGATCTTCACCGGTAGTCCCACTGTTGGTGCAGCAATTGGCGATATGGGCGTATTCAGTATAAGCCCCGCTACGGTAGCATTTACGGACGCCGGAGATGGTACAGCAACCCTCGATGTAAGTGCGGCAGGCGCCGGAGCCTACCAGGTCAGCTACACTTACACTAACGAAAATGGTTGTACTAGTGTGGCGATGAGCTCAGTTGAGGTCTTCGCGCTGCCCGTGGTCACCCTCAACGATCCCGACGATGAGTGTACTGACGGAACCGACATGACCTTCACGGGTAACCCTGTGGTAGGTACTGGAGCCGGCGATATGGGCGTATTTTCCGTAAGCCCCGAAACGACGGCATTTACCGATGCCGGAGATGGAACCGCTACCCTGGACGTAAGCGGTACTGCCCCCGGAACCTATCAGGTTACCTATACCTACACTAATGAGAACGGCTGTGAAGGCGTGGCAACAAGTACGGTGGAGGTCTTTGATCCACCAGTTGTGACCTTAGCTCCTCCTGCATCGATCTGTAGTACACAGCCCATTGATCTGACGGTTGGAGCCTCTATTTCGCCGAACACATTAGGGGGAACCTGGAGCAGTTCTGGTAACGGGAACTTTACCTCGGGAACCGATTTTGCTACGGCAACTAGCTACACTCTTGGTTCAGATGACATTGCAGCGGGTGAGGTTACGCTAACTTTAACGAGTGATGACCCTGACGGACCATGTGGAACCAGAAGTGAATCAGTTACCTTCCAGATTCTTAACGTAGACTGTGGGCAGTTTTTCTGGGACGGAAATTAAAGTAATAGATGCATCAACTGCAGGTTGGTACCCAAACATGCTTTTAGACTGACAGTAGCTCATTGCCCCCCTCCCGCAACCTCTTCCGCAGGGAGGGGGGCTTTGAGGTGCTATCATTTCAACGGGTTACAGCCAGGTCTAATGCTGCAAGCAAAAGCTAAAGGCCCACTCCACAATGCTTTTTTTAAAAATACACCTTGCACCTGCGGCCGCGCCTGAAAACATTTTTTATTATTCAAAATAACATTTTTTGTTTTTATTGCTACCTTTAAGCCCGCAGCAGACCTCATCCTTTGAAATTTACCCGAGAACAACAGGCTATCTTCAAATTCGTCCGCGAGGGGGAAGGGCACGGTATTATTGACGCAGTAGCCGGTGCGGGGAAAACAACGACGATCATGGAGTGTGCCCGCTTTGCGGCGGAGCCCGCCCGGGTGTTGTTCTGTGCCTTTAATAACAGTATTGCTAAGGAGATCGGGCGCCGCTTCCGGGAAAAAGGAATGCCTGCCGTAGCGGTAAAGACGATCCATGCCCTGGGCTTTCAAATCCTGCGGGAAAACAGTGACTATGGCGACCGGCTCCAGCTTAACGAGCATAAATACCTGACCTTGTTCAAAAGCGAAGCGATGCAGAAAAAGCTGCAACCCGATCTTCGCTCGCTGATCGAACTCAATGGGCTCAACCCCGGAGACAAAGATGATAGTCGGCAAACTTTTGCCATAAAGAACCTGCTCTACCGGGTACAGAAGCGCTTGCTGAATATTAACCAGAAGCACCGGGCCGTACTGAACGGACCCACCTACGAAGCTTTCGAGGAAATGGTGCGTCACTTCGGCATTTTTACCCATACGGAGGAGAACAGCAAAATCTTTCACGATGAACTGGAACTCTACCACCGGATGCATCGCCTGCTGCTGAAGGAAGGAACCGAGATGGCGGCCCGGAGTTACATCATTGACTTTACAGATATGATCTACCTGCCCTTTGTCTGGCAGTTGGGCTCCTCGGTGAAATACGATTGGATTTTTATTGATGAGTGCCAGGATCTCAGTAAGGCCCAGTTCGCCATAGCGGCCAAATACGGCCGCCAGGGCAGCCGGGTACTCGCCGTGGGAGATCCCCGCCAGTCAATTTACGGCTTCACCGGTGCTGATGTGGAGTCTTTCGCCCGCGTAAAACGGATGACACGGGCTACGCAGTTGCCCCTCACGACCTGTTTTCGCTGCCCACAAAGAGTTATCGAGCTGGCCCGGGAAATTCGCGAAGACATCGTTGGGGCTAAACGTGCTAAGGGCAAAGTAAGCACTATCGGTGTGGAAGAGGTTTCCGATGTTGCCCGGCCCGGTGACCTGATCATCAGCCGTTTCCGCGCCCCGCTTTTAATTCTTGTTTTTGAGTTTATTGACAAAAACGTAAAAGTACAAGTCGCCCCTGACGAGGCCGCTGAGTTTATCGGTGAGCTGAAGGTACTCTTCAAACAAGGCGAGCGACAGGCCAACATCAAGGCTCGCTATCGTGATTTTGACGCGCTAAAACAACAGGTCTTCAGCCGCAATATGTGGGTCATCCGGCAAAACGCGCAAAAGATTGCCAAAGCCTCTGACCGGGAAGTGTACCTGCAGGTAGAAACAGAGTACCTCGAAAAACGACTCGAGTTTCTACACAAAAAGCATGAGCTCTGGCAGAAGGACTGTTGTTCCATTTCCACTATTCTGGAAAGGATCAAAGCCTTCGTTTCCGCTAAGGAAAACGCTATCCGTCTGTCTACCATTCACCGGGCCAAGGGCCTGGAGGAAGAACGGGTTTTTATCATTGATTATGACCAGTTACCCGTTTCCCGCCAGGGGCAAAAAGACTGGGAGAAAGAACAGGAAACCAACCTGAAGTATGTTGCCATTACGCGGGCGATGAAAACGCTATTTCTGGTGGAGTCGGCTGATCTGGAAGAGATGGAGGAGGAGGGGTCTTTGTTTGATAGTTTGCCTTTTTAGAGGAAGGGCTGCTTCGCAGCTGTGGCGCGGGTCTCACGCGGAGGGAGGGGAAGGATGCAGGGAGGGCTGCTTCGCAGCTGTGGCGCGGGTCTCACGCGGAGGGACGCAGAAGGAGGGGAAGGACGCAGGGAGGAGGGCTGCTTTGCAGCTGTGGCGCGGGTCTCACGCGGAGGGACGCAGAAGGAGGGGAAGGACGCAGAAGGGGCTGCTTCGCAGCTGTGGCGTGAGTCTCACGCGGAAGGAGGGGAAGGACGCAGAGAGGGCTGCTTCGCAGCACAGGGAGAGGAGGAATGAAGGAGTTTTGGAAAAATTATTCAGATAAATATTTAATAACTACCCTATGACAGAGAATGAAATTACCTACATCGTCCGGAAAGTTCTATTGGATGTTCATCGGCAATATGGCCCGGGCTTGTATGAATCGGTTTACGAGAAAATTTTGATGGTTCGCTTAAAACAAGCTGGTTTATCGCCCCAAAATCAGGTGCCGGTATATATTGACGAGGACGGGCTTCGGGATACGGTCGCCTTCAAAATTGATATCCTGATAAACGAGAAAGTCGTTCTGGAATTAAAGGCCATCAAACAGCTCACCACCATCGATTTTAAGCAAATCACCACCCAGCTGGTACTCTCGGGCTATAAACTTGGCCTGCTGATAAATTTTCGCTGTGAGAGAATTCTATATCCCCCCGGCTTTAACCGGATAGTGAATAAGCTATAACACATTAAAAGCCCTTCTTCTGCGTCCTTGCAGCTCTCTGTACGAACCCCATCGCGCAGCGATCCCCCTCCGCGTGCCCCCCATCGCGCAGCAATCCCTCTCCGCGTCCTTCCGCCCCTTCTGCGTCCCTCTGCGTGAACTTTCTAATCGCGCAGCGATCCCCCCTCCGCGTGCCCCCCATCGCGCAGCAATCCCTCTCCGCGTCCTTCCGCCCCCTCTGCGTCCCTCTGCGTGAACTCTAATCGCGCAGCGATCCCCCTTCCGCGTTAACCCCAATCGCGCAACGATCCCTATCTTCCCCATTCCACATTCCCGATCAGCAAAACGCCCATCATGCCTTCCAACAATCTCTCCCGTAGCCAATACGCCCTATTGTCCCTGCCCGCCACCGCGATGGGCTTTGCCCTATGCGTACAAATTTCGGCTCTGAGTTGGATTTTAAACACCCAGTACGGTCTCAATCTTGAAGAAATCGGCTTAGTCTGGCTGGCTGGTCCCCTAGCGGGAATTTTGGGGCAGGTGATTGTCGGGGTGGTGAGCGATAACGTTTGGTTTATGGGCGGTCGGCGTCGGCCATTCATTGTTATTGGAGGTACCATTGCGGCGCTGATGATCCTTGCCTTACCGTTTCTGGATGTTATCAGCGAAGGGATGGGCGTCGCCGCCATTGCCACGGTAGCCCTTACGGTGGCACTGACGCTCGACCTGGCCATCAACATCAGTTTCAACCCCGCGCGATCGGTTATTGCAGACGTAACGCCAGAAGGAGAAGCTCGCACTAAAGGCTTCACGATCATGCAGACCATCTCCGGGGCCTTTGGTGTCGGAGCTTATCTGGTGGCCGTGATCTTCAATAATTACGCCCTGATCTATCTGGGGGCCATCATTGTCTTTCTCTTTTCCGTGATTCCGCCCTTTTTTATTACGGAGCCCCGGAGCCTGGACGCTGCGGCGGAACAAGAGGCGGAGGGAATGTCAGCTGCTGCAATGGATAGTACGATCGATGATGTCGCAATCCCGAAGAATTCAATGAAGCTGAACCGGGGAACTGATTGGCCCGAGTTTCTGAAGATCTGTTTCGCACACGCCTTCACCTGGGTAGGAGTACAAACCATGTTCATCTACACCTTCGGCTATATCAAGAGCAACATCATGGGCTTTGACGTTAACGCAGAGCTCGATCCGGAGACGAACGACCTCATCGGTAAACAGATCGGAATCGCCTTTGCGGTGCTCAATACTGTCGGGTTTCTACTGCCAGCCCTGGTGCTGGAACCCATTGCCCGTAAAATCGGCCGGGTCAAAACCCACGCTATTGCCATTGCCATCAGTGCGGTTGGTTATCTGCTCATTGTACTGTTCGGCTATACCTCCATTTATGCCTTCGGAGCTCTGATGGCCGTTGTCGGTATTGGCTGGGCGGCCATCGTCAGCCTTCCTTTTGCCATCATGACCGAGACGGTCGATCAGCGTAAAATGGGCCTCATGATGGGACTGTTTAACCTGTCAGTGGTCTTACCTCAGGTTGTGGCTTCCCTGCTGGGTGGGTACATCGAACATGCAGCCGATAAATCGTTGATTTACATGATTAGTACCGGCACACTGGCCGTAAGTGCAGCTCTCTGGCTTTTGGTGCGTGAGCAGCACAGCGGAGTTGTGGGCGCGGCCGCAGGTGCAGGGGGAAGTCATTAACAGCAGGGAAGGGAACTGCTGAAACTTTTTGATTCATTCGAACTGTTCTCCAGCCCTAAAATCACCTTCTCTTTTGCAAGTACACAAATCCTACCGCATCTGGATGACCCAGCGAAGCGGCTCCACCCTCCTGTGTGAAGGTTTGTCCCAAACCGGCGTAGCCGGCCTGCCCGGCGAACACTTCAACCTGATGGACGCCAAAAACCTCCGCGAAAAATACGGTCTGGAAACTTACGCCGAACTAAAAGCCGAAATCCACCGGCTGGGAACCGGAGAGAATGGCATTTTTGGCATCAAGCATTCCCGTCACGCCACCATTTATGACGGCTGGACCGATGAATTGAGACTGCTTCAGGGCCTTGACCCTTCGGCCGGAGATCAGGCGGTATTCGCCGACCTTTTCCCGAACTGCCAACACATCTTCCTGACCCGTCGCAACAAAATTCGCCAGGCCGTCTCCTGGTGGAAGGCGATTAAGGACGGTGTCTGGCACCTGAAACAAGGCGAAAACCAATCCTTCAGCGAGGACTTTTGGGAAGACAACTATGTCCCCGACGCCCTCACCCATCTCTACAAGGAAATAATGCTCAAGGAATGCGGCATACAGGAATATTTCAGCCGTTACGATATTCAACCCCTAACGGTGGTATATGAAGATATGCTAGACGATTTCCCCGCCACCATTCAGCATATTCTGGACTACCTTGGCATCGAAGAAGCTCCCAAAATTGTCCCCGAAAAGCTTTTAGCCAGAACGGCGAATGCCGAGTCTGAGAAATGGGTGCAACGCTTTCGAAAGGACATTCAGGAAGGTATAGGGCAGAAAATCTGGTGAATCTTCGCTGGTTTTTGACCATGGCCATTGCTGCTTATCTTTAGGCATGCGCGCATTTCTACTTATACTTTCGTTAGCTCTTTGCCAGTCTCTGGTTGCTCAGGACCGTCGCTACGTGGAAACCATTTTCCCCGGCAGCACGATCACCAGCAATGTGGTGTACGGGCAGGCGCCTTTCCTGAACGCTGTTTATAATAACGAGACAAATACCACCATCCGTGATCTGGTCATGGATATCTATGAGCCAACGGGAGACAGTCATGACCAACGTGCCGCCATCATCTTCGCCCACTCCGGCGGATTCTTCAACGGTAACCGCAGCCACGATGATATGGTCGCCCTCTGTGATTCTTTTGCACGCAAGGGCTACGTAACCGCTACCATTGACTACCGCAAGGGCTTTTACTTCCTCTCCAATGCAGCACTTCACGGCACCCGGGCGGTATACCGCGGAATTCAGGATGGCCGCACGGCAGTCCGCTACTTTCGCGCCAACGCCGCCAGCCTGGGTATTGACCCCGACCACGTATACCTGGCCGGAAGCAGTGCCGGAGGCTTCATCGCCCTGCACAGTATTTACATGACGGAGACCGATGAGATTCCGCCGGAAACCGGCGCGGTTCAGTATACGGACTTCCTTACTCCGCGAATCACCCCTGACCTTGGCCCTCCCGACGCCGGGAGTAACCCCGGCTTCAGCGGCACCCCCAACGGCGTCGTTAACCTCTGGGGCGCCATCTCCGCCGTAGACCTGGTGGATGCTACTGATGATCAACCCGTCTTTCTGGCCCACGGAACGGACGACGGCACCGTCCCCTTCATCACCGGCCCGCCCTTTGGCTTCGGGGCTTTCCCCGATGTGTTCGGCTCCGGGCCCATCAACGATCAACTGGATGCCAACGGTACGGCTCCACACGAAACCTACTTCGTTACGGGCGGAGACCATGAGTTCTACGGCACCAACAACGGCAGCTGGGCTAATGGCAGCGGACCTAACTTTCATTGGGATATACTGCTGCCTATGGTCACTAATTTCCTCTGGGAGCAACACAAGCCTACGGCCGACTTTTCCGTCGCTACCAACGAACTGGAGGTAACCTTTACCGATGCCTCCATTGATGCGGAGAACTGGTTCTGGGACTTTGGAGATGGGGGCACTTCTACTGACCCCAGCCCAATGCACACTTTCGCAGCCGACGGCGACTACGCCGTAAAGCTCTTCGTCTCTGACGACATCCTGAGCTGGGATACCCTGGAGCAAATCGTTACCGTTGAAAAACTCCTCCCGCTGCGGTGGACGACTCCGCTAACGGCCGTTCATAACGGGAAAGAAAACCTGCTCGAATGGTCAGTCGCCGATCAGGTAGACAGCGACTATTTTCGGGTGGAACACGCCGGGGCAGGAGAACAGACCTTCCGGCCCATCGGTCTGGTAGCGGCGAGTGGGAACTTAGCCGGTGACGCTACTTTTATTTACGCAGATGAGAACCCTGGGGCAGGTACTCACTATTATCGCATCCGGCAGTTCGACTACGACGGGCAAAGCAGCCTGAGCACCGTGGCAACGGTGGAAGTCGCTGATGAATTCTCGGTCTTCCCTAATCCCGCCAAAGAAAACGTTTCGCTTAACGGCTTGCCGGAAGAGGGAGCGGGGGTAGAACTAAGAGACATAGCCGGAAGAATACTAACCCAACGTTGGCTCATGAATGGAGAAAGCTTAAACGTCGCTAATCATCCCACCGGAATTTACCTCCTGCGCGTACCCTCCCTGGAAAAAGTAGCCCGGCTTGCCATCCGTTGATCTCCCTTTACTCCTTTAACCCCCTTTTTCCTTTACCCCTTTACTCCCTTACTCCACAACCACCAAATACCGTCGTTTCTTACCGTTCTCCACCATCATAAACTTATCGTGGAGCAGGTTGTCGGCGGAAACGGTTGCTTCCACGTCGGTGACCTTCTCTTTGTTGATACCGATGGCGTTGCCTTGAATAGCACGCTTAGCTTCTGACTTACTGGCCAGAATTTCGGTCCCCGCCAGAAAATCCATCAGGTTGACGCCGGCGGCGAGTTGGTCTTTGGAGAAGGTGTGCGTGGGAAGTGTCCCGCCCAGGAAGGCAAGTGTTTTGGCGTCGAGCGCGCGCAGGTCATCAGCGGCACCTTTACCGTAGAGCAGGTTAGTGACCCGGATGGCGGTAGCAAGACCATCAGCACCGTGGATGCGCTCGGTGAGCTCTTCCGCCAGGCGCTTTTTCACGTCGTTGATGTCACGGAATTCCGCGCCTTCCTTTTCGATGATGGCGCAGTCGGCCAGAATTTCCTCCTTGCTGCGAAGGCTGAAGTACTTCAGGTAAGTAGGGATGTCCGCATCATCAGACCGTAACCAGAACTGGTAGAAGTCGTAGGGAGTCGTCATGTCGGGGTCCAGCCAAATGTTTCCGGCGGTAGATTTGCCGAATTTGGAACCGTCTGCCTTTGTGAGTAGGGGAGTGGTGACGGCGAATGCTTTGCCCTCCAGGTTGCGGCGCACGAATTCGGTGCCAGCGGTGATGTTTCCCCACTGGTCAGAGCCACCCATCTGTACAGTAACGCCTTCCTGCTCGTAGAGGCACTGGAAGTCGTAGCCCTGCAGGAGCTGGTAGCTGAACTCGGTGAAGGACATCCCTGATTCGAGGCGGTTCTTGACCGAGTCCTTCGTCATCATGTAGCTGATGGTGAGGGTTTTGCCGACGTTTCGGAGGAAGTCCAGCGCATTCATGTCTTTGTAAAAGTCGTAGTTGTTGACGACGGAAAACTTTGCTCCTTCAACCTCCACGGCACCTGCGTTTGCGCCCCTTAGTCCTGCACTCAGTAAGCGCAGCATTTGTTGTCGTTGGTGTTCCAGGTTGCCGTCCAGTTCTTCGTAACTTTTAAGCTGCCGCTCCTTGTCTTTTCCACTGGGGTCACCGATGCGTCCGGTCGCCCCGCCGAATAGCACCACCGGATGATGACCGGCCCGTGCCCAAAGCGTAAGCAACATGATCTGAACATAATTACCGATCGTTATGGAAGGGGCCGTGGGGTCAAAACCGATGTAAGCCTTGCGGGGGGCTTCGGCCAGGTGTTCCTTAATTCCGGGGGTGAGCTGGTGCAGCATACCGCGCCATTCTAGTTCGGCAATAAAGTCCATAAATTTCGAGTGATTGGTTCTTTGATCAACACTGCACTAAGGTAGCAGAGTTGCGGGTGGCTAAGGAAAAAGTGGGGCAAATATACGCGTGCAGTTTTTACCGAAGGGTATTGTTTTGCTCCTTAGTTTTTTCCATCAGCAGCGCTTCGGTATAGAGAAAGAGGGGCGCGAACGCAGGATGCCAGGAAAGCTTTTTAATCGCAAGGGCTGGAGAATGAACAGGTGTTTCTACCTGTTTTTTGCCCTTCTCATGTGTTTTAACCTCTGCGTTGTGACTTCATACGAGCAAATTCAGTAGTTTAATGCTTTGTTTTTGATCGCTTGCACCCACTTTTAGGGTTTTACTTAATCTCAGATTTAAAAAGATGACGACACATTTACACTTTTCGGCCATCGGCCGTAGCCTCCTTTGTGTTACCCTTATCTTATTAGGAGCCACCGGGTTGATGGCACAAGCCTTTTCTTCCCAAGGTTCTTATGGTGGAGCTACGCTGGCCATTCCCGATTGGCCAATTGCTGGCTGCGGTGAGCAATTGACAGATTTGGGGGGTACCACAGTCCTGTCTGCTACGGCTAATGTTTCTGGCCTCCCCGTTGGTGGTAACGTTACTTCCATAACGGTGGAAACGGCGATCAATCATACCTGGGTTGGTGACCTCGATATCTTCGTCGAGGCACCTGATGGTAGTATTCTTCAGTTAGTTGCTGGTGCTGGTGCAGGTACAGCTACTGCTTGTGGAGCGTCGGATGACCTTGTCTCCACTAGCCCAATCACCTTTTCAGATACGGCTCCTCAGTCAGCGGAGACTATGGGAAGTACCACTGGAAGTACTGTTTGTGCAGATGACGGGATATGTGACTATAGCCCAGACAATGATGGAAATCTATTGACTGCCGGAACCAATGGCCCGCAGGTCTTCTCTTTCGCTGATTTTTACCCGCAAAGTGATGGACTCAACGGCAACTGGACGCTCTACATTGCAGATGGCGGAGGTGGCGATACGGGCGATTTGGTGGATTTTACCGTTACGGTTTCAGGGGAAGAGATTGCGTGTGTTGATGCCGCCGCCCCAACCATCGACGACGCTACGGCCCGCCCCGTTTGCGACGAGACCTTCACGATGATGACAGAAATGGATTATGTCTATACGGTTACTCCGCCAAGCGATGGCGTAAGTAGCAGCAGAGATTGTCGTTCGGCAGTCATCTGGCGGACGCCCCGCTTTTCGGATGATTGTGGTGTAGACTCTTTAGCCATCGTTTTCTCAGCGGAAAGCATGCCCGCAGCCACGATTATTCCTGACCCACTTACTTATGGTTCTGGTTCTCCGGAGATTATGGCACAGGAAACGGATGGTTATGTACAGATCATCACACCATCTACTTATTTCTATGGCAGCGGAGCTTCCGCTTCCACGACTACTCGTGTTACTTACGAAGTATTTGATGCGGAAGGAAATATGGAAACCTGTTTCTTCTTCATTGAAGTTGTCGACAACGAAGACCCCATCATTGATGCCTGCCCGGAAGATTTCGAGATTGCCGGTGACGAAACCAGCGTGGGTAACGGGGAAGGTTCTGACCTTGCTTACTCCGAAGTAGAAGTGACCATCACCGAAGCGCAGTTCACCGCAGAAGGTGGTGACATCGACGAAAACTGTGGCGTCGAAACCATTACTTATATTGATGTGCAAGCAGGTACTGATCCCATTATCGTAACCAGGACCTTTACGGTAACGGATTATGTAGGACTAGCGGCTAGCTGCGAACAGACCATTACGATAAACCCATGTATCGTCGAACTCACCTGTCAGGACGTAACGGTATACGTTGATGATGCAGGTAATACCTCCATCACACCCGAAGAAATTCAGGTGAGCGGATCATGTGATAATACCAATTTGAGCCTTTCGCAGGCTGACTTTGATTGTGGTGATGTGGCTAACATGCCTGTTACCGTAACCTTATTTCAAAACGAAGGCGCACAAAACGAGGTGTCTTGTACGGCTGAGATAACGGTCCTGGACACCATACGGCCTGAGGTGACTTGTGTGCCTTCTTTTACGCTTTATCTAGATGATGACGGACAATTTGCAGACCCTAACTCTGCCAACTTCGTTTTTGATAATATTACTATTGATACCTCCGACAATTGTGCAGTATCTGGTACGATCGACCGTACTCGTACCCTTGATGCAGACTGTACCAATACTGGAGAAGATATCATGGTGACGTACGGTTTCCGCGATTTTAGTGATAATGTTACGCAGTGTACGGTAGCATTGATTGTGTTAGACACGACCCCACCAGCTCCGGTCTGTATGGATCTCACCGTTCAGTTGGACGGTGAGGGCAATGGTTCCATCGCCACTGATGACAATACTATGTCTCAGATCGACGGTGGTTCTAGCGACAACTGTGGACCACTGACGTTCTCCGAAGATATTACGGATTTCGATTGTGCTGATATTGGTCCTAATACTGTCACCTTGACAGTTACGGATCCTTCGGGGAATGTTACTACCTGTGACGCGACCGTTACGGTAGAGGATATGGTTCCTCCAACACTTGTATGCCAGGATGTAGCGGTTTTCATTGATGATATGGGCCTCGCAACGGTTATGGATACTTCCCTTGCCATCATGAGCCTGACTGACAACTGTACGGACTCTGCTGCGATTGATATCGCGCTGATCGCTCCTGAGCTTGGCTGCGACGAAACTACCGGGACCGCTACGCTAACGGCTACGGATATTGCGGGTAATGTTGCGAATTGTACAATTGGTCTTATGGCCGTCGATACGATCAGCCCCGTAATGACCTGCGCCAATACGGTGCACTTCGCTGATGAAGATTGTTTATTTCAAGGCAATGCTGGTATGTGGACTAACGGAGATAACTGTGATGGCATTGGACTACTGGAAGAGGAGTATTTCGATGAAGATGGTAATAATTTTCTCAACTTATTCTTTGATTTTTCCGCTAATATCTCTGCCGTACTAGGCAATAACCGAGGTTTTCCATTAGGGGTTAATACGGTACGGCTGACCTTTACTGATGCATCTGGCAACAGCGGAGCTTGTGAATTTACCGTTACTATTGAAGATAATACACCGCCGGATGTAGTAACCACGGACCAGATGCTCACTCTCACCGATGATGAGCCTACGATGACGCTGACGACCGGTGATCTGGCGACGGCTACGGACAACTGTGGAGAGCCCATCACGATCGAGTTTGACCGCTCGCTGACCTTTACGGGGGCTGATATCGGTACGAACGAACTCACCGTAACGGTAACCGATGCTAGTGGTAACGAGACCGTCACGACGGTAACGGTTGTTGTTGGCTTCGAACAGCCGAACCTGGCTTGTGTCTCCGAGATCAACCTGACGCTCAATGATGACTGCCAGGGCTTGCTTATCCCCCGGATGTTCCTGACCGGCAATACAGCGCTGCTGGATGCTTTCCAGTTTGATATCACGGTGGATGACAACGACCCCAGCAACGGCCCAATCGTGGATGGTTGTGGGCGCTTCCGGTACTCTATCTCTCCGGCGAGTTTGGGAGATGAGCCAACGATTGGTTTTACGGGCGACTTCGCCCCGGAGAACTGGACAGAAATTCTGTTTTCTTTCCTTGGCGGAGCTCAGAGCCCCCCCTCTGACGAGCAACTCATAACGGTTGACTTTACGGCTGATGCGATGACCCTGATGACCGAAGCAACCGTCTTCAATACCGGCTCTGAGTTTGGAGCCCAGCAAGGGATTATGTTCAGTGAGAGTGGTGTTGTGGCCTTCGACTATAACTTTAATGG
>NZ_FOFB01000020.1 GCF_900110645.1 Neolewinella agarilytica | reverse complement strand
TAGAAAATTCGGCAGGATTCATTCTAGCGGCCAATATTCAGATGGTTCTTTCGTCGATCAGTAGAAACCGAGACTCAAATTTTTAGACATGCTCTTAATGACGAAGATATTAAAACTCTCCCACCAGACCAGGGTTACGCTCTTTTAGCTCTCGCTCCAGTACGGCAACCCATTGACGAAGTAAATCATTCAGTTCCTGCGCCTGCCCGCTAATAAGAAGTTTCGACTGCTGAAACAGTACTGTCAGCAAACTTTAGCCTGAGATGCTTACTCACATCTATTAGAATCAAATCCTAAATATAGTAAAAAACCCGGAACGTTAAGAGCTAAAACAAACGAAAGTGTCGTCAATAAAAAAGCCCGCCACCCCAGTATTCACGGGATGGCGAGCCATTGAGCCAACAAATTGTTGTAGCTGAGTGGTCTCGGGTGGAATCGAACCACCATCGCAGGCTTCGGAAACCTGTATACTATCCGTTGTACTACGAGACCGGATTAAACTTAAAATTCTTTTCAAAGCCAGTAACTTTTTACTGGGAGTTTCACTAGTCTCGGGTGGACCGCCGAAGGCAGACGCAACGCGCACCGAACCACCATCGCCCGCTTCGGACCGCCGCAGGCAGCAGCGAAGCTAAACCTGTATACTATCCGTTGTACTACGAGACCGGACACTGCCTAAACGCACACCATCAAGGATAGGTTGCGCCAGAAGCGGGGCAAAAGTACGTTGGACAGTTGGCTTGTGCAAGGGAAAAGGCTTCTCAAAAAGAGTAATCGAAAGACCGGCAATCACCTAAAGGTGTTTTTGGGGCGCGAACGCAGGTGCAAAGCAAAAGATAAAAAGCAGGGATAGTAAGCACATCGCTGCATTTTTTTGGTTCGTCGCAAAGCAAGGAGTGGCTTCTCCTGGTAGCTGCTAACGGACTGCAAAGAGCTTGTTAACTACCCGGCACAACCTCAAGCCGGTAACCGTGTTAAGCAAAGTAATTGAATCACACCTTATGCATCGTTTACTGATCCTTTTTCTTGCCTTTCTTTTTCTTTCTACCTGCACCTTCGTGCAGGAGCGCTACCCGACCCTTCCGCCCGGCCCCTACCGGGCTACGCTGGAGCTGGAATACAACCCCATCGTCCCGAACCCGAAGGGAGCCCCCATTCCGGAAAAAACCAACCTGGAATTTGAGGAAGTGACTGATGGCATTCTTCCCTTCACGATGGACGTGGTCTACGAAAACGACACCACCTTTCACATTGAGATGCACAACGGAGCGGAAACCATCACCGTGCCGGCCGAAAACATCGTCTACGGACGAGACCAAAACGCTGGTCGGGATACCCTCCGCATCGATTTTCCGGTCTACGACACCCACATCAGCGCTTACCACGAAGAGAACATCATCGAAGGTGTCTTCGTGGTTCACTATCGGGACAACTACCGGATCCCCTTCAAGGCCTACTTTGGCAAGGATCACCGGTTCACGCCCCTGCGCAAAGAACCCGTGGCCGACCTCAGCGGCAGCTGGGCCGTTATGTTCGGCCGGGGAGATGAAGCCCCCTACCCTGGCATCGCTGAATTCACCCAGGAAGGGAACCACCTCGAAGGCACCTTCCGCACGGAGACCGGAGACTACCGTTTCCTGGAAGGAACCGTACAGGCGAATAAGCTTTACCTCAGTGTTTTCGACGGCAGCCACGCCTTCCTCTTTGAAGCATTGATCAAGGAAGACGGTACCCTGAGCGGCACCTTCCGCTCTGGCCGGCACTACATCACGAACTGGACAGCCAGGCGCGACCCGGACTTCAAACTCATCAGCCCAGACGAGCTAACGCTGATGAAGGAGGATATCCCCCTCGCCTTCAGCTTCCCCACCATAGAAGGAGAGGCCGTCTCGCTGGACGATCCGAAGTACGCCGGCAAGCCCAAACTCATCAAAATTATGGGTACCTGGTGCCCCAACTGCCGGGAAGAAGCTGACTTCCTGAAAGAGTACCTCGCCGAGAACGACACCAAAGACCTGGAAGTCATCGCCCTGGCTTTCGAGCAGTACGGCGCTGATGATGACCGCAGCCGGGAGGTTATTCGCCGTTACCAGGAGACAATGCAAGTGCCCTGGCCCATCCTGCTGGCCGGGCCAAATGATAAAGACGCTGCAGGAGATGCCTTGCCCATGCTCAACAAAATCATCAGTTACCCTACCCTGTTGTTTGTAGACCGGGACAACAAGGTAAAGCGTATCTACACGGGCTTCAATGGCAAGGCAACGAGTAAATACGAAGAATTCCGAAAGAGTTTTGACGTCTCCGTTCAAGAATTAATTGGCGCTGAAGCCAGCCGCTAAACACTCAATCGACATGGAACTTACCGCTTCAAACAAGACGGCGCTGCTCTTTGGCGCTACCGGCCTTGTCGGCAACGAACTTCTCGACCAGCTACTGGAGCATCCGGCTTATGAGCGGGTGATTGCGCCGGGGCGCCGGCCGCTGCGCCGGCAACACGACAAGCTCGACTGCCCGGTAGTCGACTTCGACCGGCTGGAAGATCAGTCGGGAAAGATCACCTGCGACGATGTCTTCATCGCTCTGGGTACCACCATTAAAAAGGCGGGTAGCAAAGAAGCCTTTCGGAAAGTCGACTATGACTACATTGTCAAAGCAGCCCTCGTCGCTAAGGCCGGTGGAGCCAACCAATGTATGCTCGTATCTTCAGTAGGGGCTTCAACGGAAAGCCGCTTTTTCTATAGTCAGGTAAAGGGGCAAACGGAGGCGGCCATCCGGGAGATTGATTTCTGGGCCATCCATATCTTCCAGCCTGGAGTGTTGGTCGGTAACCGGGAAGAATTTCGCCTCGGCGAGCGGGTTGGTATCGGCATCTCCAATTTCCTCCGCAACATCAGCCCCTCCATTCTGGGCGATTATAACCCGACGCGGGCGGATGTGCTGGCGGCGAAGATGATTGCGGCTGCGCAAGGAGTGAAGAGCGGACTCCAGATACATAATGCTGGTGAGCTGTTGGATGAATAATCGGACACCCTCTATAAACCTCCATGGTTGATTTTTCCGTTTACAAAACGCGGTAGCCTACCAGACTACGAGACCACAAGACTACCTTTGCCCCTCCAACTTTCCCCTGCACCTGCGTTCGCGCCAAATGATTGCCATGATCCAAGTCCCCAAGCTCAAGCACACCGATAAAAATGCTTTTTTCCTCATCGCCGGCCCTTGCGCCATTGAAGGAGAAGAGATCGCTATGGAAATCGCCGAACGGGTGGGTGAAATCACCGACAAACTGGGCATTCCTTACATTTTCAAGGGAAGTTACCGCAAGGCCAACCGTAGCCGGATCGACAGCTTCACGGGTATCGGCGACGAGAAAGCCCTCAACATTCTCGCTAAAGTCGCCCAACGCTTCGACTTGCCCACGACCACTGATTTCCATACGGACGAAGAAGCCGCTATGGCCGCCAACTACGTAGATATTCTTCAGGTTCCGGCTTTCCTTTGCCGGCAAACCAATCTGCTCGTCGCTGCCGCCAAAACCGGTAAGGTCGTCAACATCAAAAAAGGACAATTCCTCAGTCCGGAAGCCATGGCTTTTGCCCGCCAAAAAGTAATCGACAGCGGCAACGATCAAGTGTGGCTTACCGAACGGGGCGCTACTTTCGGCTACACTGACCTGGTAGTTGATTTCCGGGGTATTCCCGTCATGCGTTCGCTCGGCAGCCCCGTCGTTATGGATTGCACGCACAGCCTGCAACAGCCCAACCAGGCCAGTGGTGTCACCGGCGGCAAACCTGCCCTGATTGAAACCATCGCCAAAGCCGCAATCGCCGTTGGTGCTGACGGGATCTTCATGGAAACCCACCCCAATCCATCCGTCGCCAAAAGCGACGCGGCCAACATGCTCCCGCTGGATAATCTGGAGGGTATTTTAACGAAGTTGCTACGGATTCGGGAAGCGGTGCTGTAGTAGTGATAGTATGATAGTAGTGGTAGTATGGTAGTAGCTGCCACGCGTGGGAGGGCATGCCGCTTCGCGGCTCAGGTCAACCAAGTACTAAAATATTGGCGAGGGCCTCTCCTCCAACTCCTCTTCTCCTCCTGCTCCTTCGGAAAATAGGTCCTACGCTCTTGCAACCTCCACAAAGCGAAAGGATCAACAGTCCTGAAACCGTTGATCCTTTTACGTATTAAAAAGTCTACAGGCAGTACTCTTTGACTGCTTGACTAACTGACTCTCTGACTCCCCTACTGAGGAATCCGCAGCACCTGCCCCGGGTAAATTTTATCCGGGTGGGTCAGCATTGGCTTGTTAGCTTCGAAGATCGCCTCGTAGCGCATCGGGTCACCGTACTGTGCTTTGGAGATCTTGGAGAGGCTGTCCCCGGCCTGAACCGTGTAGAATACGGCCTCGGGTTTGGGGTTAGCCACATAAATGTTGTTGGCTACAGAACCAATGCCTTCAATGTTGCCCAATGCGAGAACAACTTTTTCGGCCTGTTCCGTCGTATCAGTAGCGCCTTCAACGATTACCTGTTCGCACAGTTCAAGGCGAAGATCGTTGATCGGCAAACCGAGACGCTTGATTTCGGCTTCCAGGATTTGTACTTTCGTCAGCGCTACCTCTTTGGTAGCTTCGACTTCTTTTTTGCCAAACAGTTTGGCCCCTTTTTCTTTAAGGAAGGAGATTAATCCCATGGTTAACTAACATTTTTGGTACAGGAACTATTTCCTACACTACTAAAGAGTAGACGTACCTATTTGTTCGAAGTCACAACATGATTCAGCATTAACTAGCTTTCCAGGCTGTTTTCATTGAGTTCTTTGAGTTTAAGGCTCACCATTTCGTCGGTCAGCTCATCTTCCGGCTCCAACCAGTCTTTGATAAATTCGGCCAGCTCTTCGGGGCGTTGGGTGCCGATAAGCAGCCTGTCTCCATTCTGCATTTCGAGTTGCAGGCCCTGGCTTCCGTACATATTGAATGCCTTGCCGGCCGACCCGACCCGGTAGCCCCAGCCTCCAAATTCGCCAAGCGGAGAGTACTTACGCACAAAGGCCCGCTTGATTTCTGACTTAAAAATTCGTTTACGGCCAAGGGGCCAGAATTTCACTTCCAGGCCGTCTTTAGAAATAGCCGTCCTCAACTCCAGCGTAGCCAGCAGGATCATCACCAAAGCAATCACTAATGGCCCGATTAACAGCTCCATGGTTGGCACGGCATTCCAGTCCCGATAAGCAATGTACAGTAAGCCCGCAAAAATGGACAGATTGAGCAGCCAGAGCCACCAGTGGTTGAACTTTTGCGATTCTTTGTAGAGCATATTAGCAATCTTAAAGTTTGTAAGGCGCGGACGCAGGTGCAGGGGGGGGGTAGACGCGGTGCTTTCAGACGCCTTCGGCTTTTAGGCACTACGCTTTTAGGCTTCGCCCTCGGTTAAGTCTTTACCAAAGCTCTAAAAGCGAAGCGTCTATTTACTCACCTCCACCCATCGCCCCTTCACGGCAGCCTTCACGTCATTGGCGTACATTGCTTCACTTACCTGGGTGGGCAGGTAGTATCGTCCCGGATAGGTAGCCGTCATTCGGAGAGCGAAGTTTTTCGTCTCTCCCCGGTTAAGATGGAAGAAAGTATACACCCGGTCATCCCGGAAATCGCGGTAGAGGTAACTTCCCTCCTCGCCGGCAGCGCCGGCGGCGGAAAGGCGGTCGTTGCTCACCTCCCAGCCCGAAGGCAGGAGGCTTTTCAGCGCCAGTTGGCGATAGTTCATCCCTAGTGTGCCCGGGTTTTTGACGGTGTAGTTGGCGACGAAGTCTGTCCCCGACGGTAGATTACTTACGTCAATGGCGTTACCATCGTCATCGGTATAAGTCACGCTAAGGACCAGGTTCTCGTTCTTCGTTTCTTCCTCTCCGGCGCGGGCTTTGCCGCTCGTTACTACCGTAGCGTATAGTGTGGCCGTGCCAGTGTTCTTAAGGGTAAAGCTTCCACTTCCAGCCTCCGTCGGGAGATCGATTCGGTAGATGCCGGTCTTTGCCCCTACGGCGTTGCGGGCGACACCGGGAAGGGTAAAGTCCGCACTCAGCGAACGGTTATCGACTTCGCTCATCTTACCGATGGCGACGAAGGCAAAAGCGGCCTCCTGCGTACTCAGCCAGTTGCGCTTACTGATCCGCTCCGCCAGGCGGAAAGCCTGCTTACCGGCATCGCTATCTTGTCCGGCCGCTAACTGACCTTCCAGGATTATGGACATATCCCGGATGTCACTGCCAAAGGTGTAGCCCAATTCCCGATAAGCTTTTACGTCCGTTTCTCCTCCACTGATCAGATCAGCAGACGCTGCCTTCTGCCCGACAATCGCGTAAGCAGCAGCCAGCTGAAAACGGGCGGGGGCTGACAGGGAGGACTTAGCCCCCTTCAAGCGGTTCATGGCGCCAATTTCCGCTTTACCGCCCAGCGCAAGGCCATAGAGCCGGTAGGCCTGATCCAGGGTTCGTTGTCTGCTGGACACATAGTAATCCCCATTACCAGACCGCCAGTTACCGGCGGCTTTCCCCTGGAAGGCCATCAGGTTTTTCTTCAGGTCCTGTGGGACGGAGAAGCCGGCCCGTTCCGCCTCAATGAGGAAGTGCATTACGTAGTTAGACGCCCAGGGGTGCGGAGTACGGTCACCGGGCCAATACCCCATTCCTCCGCTGCTGGTTTGAAATTTCCGCATGGCCTGCAGACCTGCATTTACGTTCATTCGCCGTTCTTTTTCCTGAGCGGGCGTAAGTTCCGTCACCTTGTCCAGATAGAGTTGAGCAAAAGCCGGAGAGGTGGTTTGCTCCACACACCCGTAGGGGTAGCGCAACAGATAACGGAGATGGCGATCCAACTGCATAGCGGGCAAAGATGAGAGCTCAAGGCTGGCTTCCTGCGTTCCCGGCAGGCCGAAATTCTCGTAGGCAATAGTTTCACTGCTCCCTGCGGTGATCGCCACCGTGGAACTGCGGGAAGTTACTTCATTCGGATGACGGACGTCGATTTCCACCTCCTGACTGGCACTTTCCCCGTTACCACTTCCGCTGACGGAAAATTTGGCGATGCCCGTTTTGTCTCCCACCTGCAGGGGGAAATAAGCCAGCTGATCGCCGGCAGCGGAAAAGCTCATGGACTGGTTATTGCTACCCACATTTACCAAGCCGGCGCTTTCGGCTACGTTAAGGCTGACGTTCCTGACTTTGTCCGTCATGGCAAAAACATTAACGGGCATATCCACCCTTTCGCCGGGTCCCAGCACCCGGGGAAGCGTGGGCAGCAGCATGAGGGGCTGCCGGACGGGAATTCGCTTCGCCGCCGTGCCAAAGGCTTCCGCACTGGAAGCAACTACCATCAGGCGTACCGCGCCTACGTAGTTGGGCAACTCAATTTCATGCCGACCTGTCTTTCCTCCCGCCAGCTGGAAGGGCCCCAGATGACGCACGACCGGCTCAAAGCGGTTGGCCGACTGCGTCTCATCATCCATCTCACCACCATCACCGCCGATGGCCAGTACTTTGCCGAACTCTCCGTTCAGGCTGCCGATGACGAATTTATATAAATCATAGGTCCGGACGGACATGGCTTCTTTGGCATAAAACTTGTCGTGAAGGTCCGGCGTCCGGAAACGGGTCAGGCCCAGCAGGCCTTCGTCCACTACGGCAAGGGTGTAATTCATGTCCTTCCCCCCGCTTTCAGTGACGCTTACTGTGACGGATTCCCGGGGCTTCCATTCGTCAGCGACCGTTAACTCCGGCGTTAGAACGGTAGCCGGATCAGTTACCTTTATCGGCACCGTACCGTACAGGCGAACCGGCCGGTCGTTGGTCGTTTGTTCATAGGGCTGCAGCAGACTTACGTTGGCATAAACCGTGGGCACCATGCGCTCATCCGCTTCGAAGCTGATGGTGGTTTCACCTGCTTCCGCCTCAACCCAGAATTGCTCGATGCTCCCTGCTCCCGTTTCCAGGCTGACCAACAGACTACCACCAGCACTGGTGGGCACCTTAATGTTTACCTGTTGCCCTTCCGCTACCTCCGGATTATCAGCTTTGAGCTGTAGCAGGGAGGCCGACTCCCGGTCGCCCTCCTGTTGGTTATATCCCGCGTAGAAGTAATCTCCCGTACAATGCCCTCCTTCATCACAGACCCGCAGGAGGTAACGGCCCCAGCGGGGAACTTCTACCTTTACGCTGGCCGAGCCATTACTGTTGGTCGTCGCCGAATAAGTCTCCATTGCTTCCGTGTGGCGGCTACTGTTGAGGCGGGCAACGTTGTCATTATTATCCTGCCACCAATAGCGCCAATTCACCCGGTACAAGCCAATATTCAGCTTACGGCCGCCTACGGCTTCTCCACTGGTGTTGACGGTACCGACCTCAACGGTAGAGCCGCCGTTGAGGGCCACCCGCTTACCGCCCCATTTCCCTTCTGGCAGGCGTACGCCTGCATAAACAGCATAAGGGTCTACGGGAATTCGTTGGTTGTCGATACTAAAGTTACCCCCTGGTTCGAAGACCTTCGTGCTCAGGCCAGCGTATAAGGGGCCGGGCATAGAACCCTCTGACAAAGGAATCTCCAGGGGAGAGTTCCCCGATTCGTCCAGGGTTCCGGAGAAAATTTCCTCCTGACCGAAGTTTTCTAATTCTCTGGCGGGGTCGAGGAAAACATAATCTCCCCATTTCGGGAAATCCGGGCTTCGCTCGGAGACATTCATGAGCACTTCCGCCTTAAGATTAGAGGCCGGAGCTCCGTAGAGCCACTTGCTATTGAGCGTAGCCGTTTCGTTTCCGGGGCTTAAGCCACCTGCGGGTAGAATGAGGTCGATTGATAATCGGTTGGGCTTCACCGTCTCGATCATCAGCGGGCAGCGGTAAGTTTTGCCTCCGGCATTAACCGTTGCGGTCCAGTTCCCCGTTACGTCGCTTTTCTTCGTGGTGAAAGGCAGCGGGTACAATCCTCCGCTTTTGAAAGCGGGCAGTACGGTTCTGCGTTCCACTACCCTCCCCTGAGCATCCTGCAGTACGAATTCAACGGGGTAGTTGTCCGGCAGGCGTTGCTGCCGGTCTTGTAAGACGAAGTTCAGGAAGACCTCGTCTCCGGGCCGCCAGACACCCCGTTCGGTATAGAAGGCCCCCTTGATGCCGCCGGCACTTTCAGTGCCACTGATGTCAAAACGGCTCATCGAAAGATCGCCACTGTTCAGGTCGAGGTAGGCAACGTCATCTCCGAGATCTGCCGTAATTAGAGCTGGCGCCTCTTCGGTTGTCATTAGCACGCGGCCGGAAGCATCCGTCGTTCCGCTGTAAAGCTCCTGCTGCTGGTAGCTGTAAGCACGCACCCGTACACCTTCACGTGGTCGGGCGGAAATCAGATCGGTGGCAAACACCAGCGTCGATTTATCGGGGTTTCGCTTGGCGATCAGGCCCAGATTCGAGGAGATG
This sequence comes from Neolewinella agarilytica, assembly GCF_900110645.1. Lineage (GTDB taxonomy): Bacteria > Bacteroidota > Bacteroidia > Chitinophagales > Saprospiraceae > Neolewinella > Neolewinella agarilytica. The sequence goes on along the minus strand of NZ_FOFB01000020.1, from coordinate 117,004 downwards.
ATATTCTGCGTGATGAACTTATCCCGGTTGTAGTAAGCAGGCATACAGGGGTTCTTGCGGTCATCCCAGTCAAAGCCATCGTAGTAGCCATACACACCGTAGTAGTCTCCAAACTTGCTGACGGTTTCCGTAAAGCCTACGCTAAAGTCATCCTGCTCATCGGAAGGCTCCGAAACACCGAAGTCACTTGCTTCTGCCTCACATCCCGCTACGGCGTCTTCCATCGTGAAGCCTAGCCTTATTTGGTAGATGGCCGCCTCTTCATCCTTAATGTATTTGCCCAGGTCGATGGCGTAGCGCGTCCAGCGGGAGCTATTCACCGCAGCACTCAGACTGCTGAGTTCAATTCGTTCCTGCACCACAATTTTACCGACCCGGCGAAGTGTCCAGTCGTTGGGGGTACTTGCCAGAGAATTATCCTGCAAGTATTGATTGATGTTATTGGCAAAGATTTGTACCAGCTCAATCCTCACGGCCTGAACACCTACCGCCTCAAAGGGGAACAAGCGCTTTCCGGTATGCGGTAAGATCGCTCCTTCTCCCACCGTACGAAGCATGGGCTCGGTGCGTCCGAGATTGAGTTTCCAGCTGGCGGCGCGGCCCAGGCGAACGCCAGCGGTATTTTTGATCCCATCCGTCAAGGTTACATTGACTTCTCCAAGGTTATCTCCCTTCGGGTAAATTTTCAAAAGATTACCGTCCACACTTGTGGTGTAATTCATTGCTGTATTAAAGGTGACGAGCCCTTTAAAATTTTGCTTGGGGTCAAGAGCGTCACTAAAGCGCGCCACTATTGCACCATCACTGTTTTCATCGACCAGCAGGTTTTCTACCCGAAAGTCGTCCGAGGCCGGGATCGCCACCGATAACTCTCCGCTGACGCCCTTAAAGCCCATTTTTTCTCCGTCATAACTGATGGTAACGGGTTCCGGAGACTTTCCCCGGTCGGGCCCAAGTACCGTATAGGTGTAACTCAGTGCGTCCACTCCGGCCTCCACCACTACATCCAGCGTTTTACCACCTTGCTTAGCGCTTAGGAGGCGGCCAACTTCTTCCGTACTGGAGGCATCATTGGTAACTACTCTACCCGTAATCTGCAAGTCAGTGCCACCCTTCGGGATGTAAACACCATCCGTAATTACTTCAGCCCTTCGTTCGGGGGTACTGAAAGAGAAGACGAAGTCTTCTTCGCCGGCAATTTTAACCCTCACCCGATAAGACGTGGCTGCGGCCCAATTCCCTTCCGGAGTATAGGTTAGCGTATTGCCCGCCATTGAGGCGGTTCCTTTGGTGGCCGGACTAACCGAGATTAAGTCCGCAGCCTCCCCTTCCGGCGCTTCGGCAAATTGTACATAGATAGATTCTCCCCGGCCGATAACCCCACTGGTGTGGGCTTGCAAAGCGGCCGGGATGGCGACCGCTTCGGTTGCCGCTGAGACGGCGGCGTCCTTTTGATCACAAGCCGGAAAGAGGGTGATTATTAATAAAAAGGAAAGAATTAGGTGTAGAATATGGATTGGGCGTATCATAGTGGTGGGTTCTTCGAAACAAATTAGTCTAAACTTGCTTATTTAACCAAGTCAACGATGCGCGAATCCTTTATATGACCGAGAACATAGCTTTATTTCCCCTTCAACTGGTCGTCTTCCCCGGCGAAACCCTCAATTTGCACATTTTCGAGCCCCGCTATCGACAATTAATCGAGGATGCCGAACAGCAAGGGACCACTTTTTGCGTGCCAACGGTCATCAACGGAAAAATTCGCCCCGTTGCGACGGAAGTTGAACTCACGGAAATAGCGATGCGGTATCCTGGCGGAGAAAGTGATATCCACTGTCTGGGTAAAAGAGTTTTTTACCTCGAAGATATTTGGCGGAATTTCCCTGAGAAACTCTACCCCGGAGGAAGCGGCAAATTGCTGACGGTTGACCTCGAAGAGGACCCCGCCATTAATGAAGAAATTATTTCTATTACGACCGACATTTACCGCCTGTTGAACATTGACAAGACGATCAAGTCTACCGCTGAAGGATTCAAAACCTACGATATCAGCCACTACGTAGGCATGACGCTTGAACAGGAATATGAGTTACTTACCCTCCTGAATGGAAAGGAAAGGCAACAATACCTCCTGAATCATCTCCAATCCATCAGTCCGGGTATTGAGCGTAAAACAGCCATCCGGGACCGGGCGAAATTAAATGGCCATTTTCGGGAATTGATGCCTCCGGAATGGTAGGCCCCGTACCGGGTCTACCGCGGAAGGGAGAATGGATCAGGCTTCCATCTCAGCAGCTACCGCTGCTGCAATCTCTTTCATCCGGTCTTCGCTGACAGCGATGGACTTCCCGAAGCGGAAGTCCCCCTCTGAGGTAACGGGCACGAGGTGTACGTGCGTGTGTGGCACCTCCAGGCCCAGTACACCCACCGCGATGCGCTTACAGGGAACAACTGCCTGCAGGGCTTTTGCAACACGCTTGGAAAACAATGTGAGCCCGGTTAGCTCTTCATCGGAGAGGTCGAAGTAGTAATCTTCTTCGCGTTTGATGATACAAAGCGTATGCCCTTCAGTCATGGGGCGCACGTCGAGAAAAGCTAAGAACTCTTCTGTCTCCGCAATCCGGTAGCAGGGGATTTCCCCCTGGACAATACGCGTAAAAATCGTTGCCATTGAGTCTAGATATTGATAGCCATGATCTCAAACTGAATGGTACCATTTGGCGTAGTCACTTCTGCGATGTCGCCTACCGCTTTCCCCAGCAAGCCCTGGCCCATTGGGCTGTTTACCGAAACCTTCTTTTCCCGCAGGTTGGCTTCTGTTTCCGCAACGAGCATGTAAGTAATCTCTTTATTGACCTTCAGGTTCTTGATGGTCACCTTGCTCATCACCGTTACCTTGCTGGTGTCCAGTTGGCTGGTGTCCAACACACGGGCGTTGGCCATTATTTTTTCTAACTCGTTAATTTTCATCTCCAAAAGGCCCTGAGCGTCTTTTGCTGCGTCATATTCAGCGTTCTCTGAGAGGTCTCCTTTCTCCCGTGCCTCGGCAATTGCCTTAGCTACGTTAGAGCGGCCCGTTGTGGTGAGTTCATCAAGTTCAGCGCGAAGGTTATCATATCCTTCCTGAGACAGGTAGTGCGTTTGGGACATGGTCATGCAAGTTTTAGGCAATGCAGAAAGTTTCCCCGTCTTTCCCTGGGGGAAAGTCGCAAAAACCTGGCATGCCGTGGGTTAACTATTTACCGCCGTGCTTGGTCTTCCACCGGCGAAGGGTAAAAACAAGAGCGTCCTTACCGTAGTGGTAAGAACGCTTTTGAGTATATTATGGTTTCAAAGATACGACTTTTCCTTTAGAGCAGCAAAGCCGGCAATCTGTTGAATCAGTAGCTTTTAGATAGAAACGCTGAGACCAATGTTGTGGGTACCGTTGAAAATGCGCGTATTTCTCCAGGCGTAATCAACGCTGAAGCTGCGGCTCGCGTCCCCTTTCGAGAAAGGTACGCGGATACTGGCTCCTGCGCTCAATCCGTCGTACAGCGGTACTTCCGTCAGCTCATCAGTCTCCATATCGGTACGGTAGCCTACCCGGGCAATGAACTGCTCGCGGAAGGCATATTCCATGGCAGCACCGAGTTGGTCCCGGCTGAAGGAGTTCGCCGTAAAGTTTCCAATCAAGGTAACCCGCTGATTTTCGATTCCGGACAGAAGATCGTACGACATGCCGATGTTCAGTACAGAGGGCATTTCGAAACCAGCAGCACGCTGATCAAAGGTAAGATTATAAGAAGTCGATGGATCGGGGTTCGGGGCCGAAGTGGCCAGCCCCTGACCGCCGTAAGCCATTCTGGAACCGATGTTGCGCAGGCTGAGGCCAAACTTGAATTCATCCTTCTCACCGGTAACGTACTGCACACCAGCGTCAATGGCGAAGCCGAAGGCGCTAACGTCACTGGTCCCTTCACTAACGCCGCGCAGGGTTACGCCCACGGAAACCGCTTCTTCGAAGGTATAGCTGTAGCTAAGACCGATGTTGATAAAGCTGATGTTCAGTAAGGCACCGGTGCCTTCCGGTTGGTTAGTGGTCGTAACGGGTACGTCTCCAAAATCAAGGCTATGGATGCTGAAGCCAATAGCACTGCCACCCTTTCCACGGCTGGCTACGCCAAGAGATTGCTGCGAAAGGCCAGTACCCTGAAGGTAGTTAGCATAGCCAATCATGACGCTTGTGCCCGTCATACGAGACAAGCCAGCCGGGTTAATTCTCATGGATTCCACGCCGTAGACACTAGACGTATTAAGTGAGTGCAAACCGGCGCTGGGAGCCCATGGGTTCATCAGCAACTGAGCGGCTCCGGCTTCGCCCTGCCGGTCGGGGTTTCCGGCAAAGAGGCTGCTTGCTGCCAGGCCGAAACAAAGAACGAGTAGGTAGATTTTCTTCATACTACTGTATAGGTTGGTTCCCGGAAAAGGGAATATTTTTTCGGGCGTAAGCAGTGCTTGTCCCGGTTAAGTTAAGATTAGGGCGGGGCCGCAGGTGCAGGGGGATGTTTATTAAAAGCAGTGGAAAAATCAGCCTCCATTGCCTCAAAGAAAAACCCTTGCACCTGCGTCCGCGCCGGATAACGGAAGCTTTACAGCCCCGAAGGATCGAATTGCCGCTGCACCCCGAAGAATTTCAGCGTCCGCTCACCCATACCTGGTGCGGTAACGTGGATGAGGTAAACACCACTGGCAACCGGGATCTGCTTGAAGTTCCGTAAATCCCATTCCAGAGCCGGAGAGATTTGACGTGAGCCAATCGGACCGTTGCCTCCGCGAACCGTTGCAGGAATTTCGTCCCGTTCGTATTTACGGATAAACTTACCGTCAAGCGAGTAGATCGTCACCGTTGCCTGCGCGGGCAGGTTGGTGATCTTCACGTTTGTTTCAAACTGGCTGTCTTCGTAGACACTAAAGCCGTAGTAAGGGTTAGGAACAACATTGATCATATCCAATGCCCGGGCAACACCCGCCTCATCGAGGTTTTCGTTAGCACTCTTACCGTCAATGGTAAAGCGGTAGGTCGGGTAGCCATTGCTGTCTTCCGTTCCTTCGGCGTAGTTGTACTTGTTCGTCACCCGCAACTTAATGGTTGCATCGTTAGGGATGATACCGTCTTCGTAAGACAACAGTTCAGCTCCCGGCGTCAAGAGCGGGAAGCCTGCCCAGATGATCTCCCGTACACCATTCACCTTACGGCTAAGGGTAGTACGAGGCTCAAAACGACCTTCCAGATACTCACCGCCATCGTAAGGGCGCTTGGTAACGTAGAAGAAGTGCTGTGCACCCGCTACGAAATTAAAGAGACTGAGCCCCTGTTGGCCTGGCACCTGTTCGAACACAACATCAGAAGGATTCCAGATCATGTCATTACCATTGCCCTGAACGGTAAAATCGTCTCCGTCAGTCTCCACCTGTCGACCGTCGTACAAGCTGTTTTCTCCCCAGAAGATTTCCAGTCGTTGACCTGTTTCCACATCTACGGCGTAGCCGGGGAACCAACCCATACCCCGGGCCAGATCAGGGTCAACATTTTCGTCTACCATTGGCAGGCCGTTAGCATCAGCTTCTCTGGTAACACTCGGTGCGTCACGGGTGTCAAACATCCGGGCGTGGTCGTCTGGCTGACTGAATACACCATCGTTTTCCGTAAAATAGTTAGCCGTTTCAATAACCGGACAACGGCTCCAAAGCGACTTATCACTGGTAAGAACAATATCCACGTTGTTTAACTGATCCATGCTAAAGAAGCGGGCCGCACTACCGTTGGTGGAAGTCGTGGAAAGCCACACCGGAGAGATAAACGGAACGCCGTTCTCTTTAGCCTCCCAGTCCATGAGCTGATAAGGGTAAATTCCCGGGAACAGATCGCTGTAGCGCTGTTCCGGATCATCTTCCTCAAAGGAATCAAATGTTTCTGTATCGACGTAATCGAACAGGTTAACATCCAACTGGGCGATACCCGTCCCGACGGAGAAATTGTCCGGAAGGAAGGTTAACCAGGGGTCAGCGTCTGGATCGTCATAGGTGATGGTACCACCAACAGCACCGTTAGCGCCATCAGGGTCATCCCCCGGTTCAGCGGGGTCAGCAACCCGGACGGCAAAGCCAAACTCAGGCACAATTTGCTCATTATCTTCACTGATGGGGCGCTCACTGATGATCGTGGGTTCACCACAATCACCAAGGCAGCGTAGCATCCAATTGACAGGAGCATCAAGGTCGTCGTTGCTCATGTCTTCATCGAAGAAAGTTACTTCGTATTCACCGTCCACTACGTCGAGCGGGTTAGCAACGAATACATCGATCGGACCGGCACCGACTTCATAGGTGATTTCACCGTTAAAGTCTTCTCCTGCGGCGAAAGCAGCCTCCATGGCCTCACGGGTTTCGGCCGTTACGTCCAGGAAGTTCCCGATGTTTCCTTCTCCGGAAATACGGGTAATGGCCGCTCCGTCGCCATATTCTGCGGCGAGCTCCTTATCGAGAATCGGACGGGGGATAACCTCATAGAAGGGCTGTCCGGTAAGCGGGTCGCCAATGTTTCGGCTGGAAGCTTTGTATTGCTGAGACTGCCCCGGATTATCCTGATCCAGCGGGTCGTACTCCTTGTAGTTGTTGTAACCATAAGCTACTACCGTGAAGTAGTACCGACGATGGTTGATCAAGCGTGTTTCACCGCCACTGGCGAAGGCGTCCTGGGTAATTCGCAAGCTGTGACGAATACCGTTATCGGAACCGGAAGCCTGCAGCGAAGGTACCAGGAAGGGATCCGTAAGGGGGTTATCATTTTCCCCGATGGGGTCCCAGTTAAATACCTTAGTGATACCGTTGTTGAGATCGAATTGGGCAATCTCACGCACCCGTTCCGGATCATCGACATCAGCAAGTGAAATATTCGGGCCACTGAATTGGTAAACACGGTAGCCTTCGAAACGGTAGAGACTGTCAAAACCACGGGGTACCCCAAGGCCAGGCTCTGTGTACTGCTCGTTGAAGTTATTGCTACTCCCGCCATTACTGAGAAGTAATACAATTTCCTGATCCAGCTCGATGATGTCAACGTCTGGTGCGTCGGGTCCGTCACAAATGTCAAAACAGTTATCAAAAAGACTTTGCGCCAGGTCGTCTGCTTGTTGCAAACGCTGGATGGAAGGGTTAGGATAGGTCTGGTTAGGAACCCAAACTACCCCAACGATAAGCTCGTTAACCGCTCCGGGCTGGAGCGTGAAGGGACCGGAAGCCTGCAGTGTACGACGGTCACCAAAGGGAAGATCGGCCGTTACCATAGAGTGACCATCCGGGTCATTGGGGGCACCCGTAAAGACATAGCGGGTGGGTGTTCCACCAGGTACGTCATAGCCACTTTCTGAGTCAAAGAGCGGAGAACCGTCCCGCCAGATACCCTGCAGATAGTTGTAGTATTCTTCTGCAGTACTGGGGTCAGTTGTAGCGGGAGCCGGACCACCAATTCCGAGGTTGTTCATGTAGATAAACGAACTCATTCCGAGTTCTTCCTCACCTACTTGAACGCCATTTTCGAAAATGGGAGCACGCGGGCCACGGAAGTAATCAACGCCCAGAATTGGAATTTCGTCACAATACGTATTCACACCACCTGAACAGGTACAACCGTCTGCGCCGTCCAATTCGTCTTCATTATAGACGTAAGCGAGGGAACGAGTAGTGTCACAACCTACGTAGTCGTCCGTAAAACAACCCAAATCCGGGTCAACCCACATGGCGAAGTAAGTATCCAGGATATCCTCCTGTGCCCGATTGATCAGCTTATAGCGCTGGAAGGTCATGTTATTGATATCATCGGAAGTAGTATAAGCAAAAGCCTGTACCTGAACTTCCATCTGAATTTGAGTCGGCGTACCCGACTGCCGGTGCGTGTTACCCGCATCGTTATAAATCCAGAAAGCCATTTCTTCGGGGAACTGAGGCGTCTCGCCACAACCCCGAATTTCGATAATCGGGTAGTCTCCTAGTGTCGGGTCATAAATACCGTCGAGGTCTTCGTCCCAGAAACCGGCCAGTCCCTGGTTAGTATTCGGAAGCTCAAAGCCGTTCTCATCAAAGAAGTAAGGGTTGCCCGTTGAAGGCCAACCTAGAATATCGGAAGGAATCTGTGACGGATCCAAAGGCAGTTCATTAGCCTCTAAAGCATCTTCGTATAGTTTCCGGAAATCACGTATATCCTGTCCCTTTACCGTAAAGAAACGGTCCCAGCGGGCACAAGTATCTTTAGAAGTGGTTCCCTCATCCGTTAAAGGCCCGGGGTAATAGTCAAATTCAGCGTCGCTCCGGCCATAATCCTGAGCAGCAACTTTCAACCCGCCGCCGGGGTCACGGCCACCGAGCCAGACGGCTCCGGCAAAAATAGAGCTGATCTCCTGAACCCCTTCCGGTGGCTTAGGAACGATATAGCGACCGTTAGTGCCATCCCACCAAACGTCTCCTCCCGTAGTAAGACGAGCACGGACATTATTGATCTCCATGTCAATCTGCTTGGTAGCATTGTCACAGTTAGACCTGAAATCAATGCGCTGTTGCTGAGAAGCGCTGACGGGTCTGGGTGCCCGGGTAGGGTCTTTAGCGGCCTCTACTTGAGTCGTGGGTAGCAACAGGGCCACCAGCACGATCACGAAAAGAATATGCTGCTTAATTTGCATAGCTTAAAAATTATAATTGAGGTGTTGGTGGTTCTTTTAGAGACTGAATATTGCACCGATGAACATCCGGCGAGGCAAGGTGAAAAAGCCAGGATTCAGAACTCTCCAGGAGTAGGATGCCAGGTAGCTGTCCACTTCGCGGGAAGTGCCACTAATGCTCTCCAGTTGGTCGCGGCCGAAGCTGGACTGTAAGAAGCCCGGATCATCAGCAGAGCCCGTAGCGGAGTAGACATTCAGTACGTTACGGCGGTCCAGGATATTAGATACCCGGAAGTAGATGTTCACGTAAGACCCCTTACCAAAAAAGATGTCTTTGTTAATCTGTCCGTTAAGGGTAAAGTTGAACGGCTTGCGGGCACCATTGATGGCTCCCTGCGTACCGGAACCTCCCAATTCAGAAGGGAGGAAGGTTGCCGTGTAAGGACGGCCAGTAACTGCCGAAGTTTGAAGGTTGGCACCTACGTTGTGCAGGAACTTAGGCACGTTGCTGTTTTTGTCCAAACGGTAATCCAGTACCAGGTTGATACGGTGGCGTTCGTCAAAGTTGAGCGGGAAGAGCGTACGCAGGTTACCCCGGTTCGTCAGTCCTTGCTGGCTGTTGGCATCAGAACCCGTACCATCCGCAAATTGCAGCGTGTAGTTGGCATTGACCGTAAAGTTGGCTGTCCGACGCAAGTCATAAGTAAGGTTGAAACCTTTTACTGTGCCGAAATCCTGGTTGTCATAGGTCGTGTACTGATTGACCAGTGGAACCGGGAAGTAAGTCCGCAACTGAATCATATCACGCATTTCCTTGTAGTAGGCAGCAATGGTAAGTGCTGACGTTTCAGAAAGGCGCGTTTTGAAGCCTACCTCATAATCAACCGTACGCTCCGGACGGAGAGCAGGGTTATTGAAGGTAGAACCACCAGCGCGCTCCACAAAGAAGAAGTAGTCCAAAGCCGTAGCCAGTGTTCCACTTGGTGGGCGCTGCAGCAAGACATCGTAGTGTGCAAAGAAGTTGGCATCCTCAGAAATTGGGAAAGAGAAAGCCAGACGTGGCATCACGTTAAACTGTACTTCATAATCCTTGAAGGAGGTTTCAACCGTAAATTCGTCATCCTTGATGAAGTTAGCGACCTCATGGACGGCAGAATTAGCGTATTTCGGAAAGACCAGCCCCGTACGAATACCCTCAATTTCCTGAGCACCGTTAACGGGCGTACCGTTCGGCAGGAACCAGTCGTCACCGTTTCGGTAAGCTTGTACTTCAGTACCATTGTCTTCTGAAGTATAGACAGCATAATCTTCTCCAATACTACCGGGCCTTTCACCACCAAAATTAGCGTGAAAATCATCAGCCCCGATAATTTCATAAAGGCTGTAAGGGTCTTTCAGCACCCGGGTGTTAGCATCATAACGATCAACACGAACACCAACACGGAAGATCATTTTGTTGATGGTGAACTTATCCTGCAGATAGGCCGCCGCATAAATAGGCCGGTTAGGAGCTACATTGAAAGCTCTTTCCCCCGTAGATGGGTCAATGGTAAAGAAATCGTCGAATGTACCGTCAAACTCATTGCCCAGGTAGTCGTAGCCAAAGTAATCAAGCAAGTTGTTGAAGGTAAGTTCACGGGCACTAAACATATCCAGGCTAAGGTCATCCGGATTAAGCCCATCAATGTTGATGTGCTGGTCAAGCGGAATTCCAAGGCGTTCCCGGACGGCACGGTAGAATTGTCCGTCCTGATCCGTAACCGTTGGTGCCACAACCGCGGCATTGGCATTGAAGTTAAGCTCGTTAATGGCAATACTGTCCACCACCCGGTTGTCTTCAGCAACGGAAGGAATGTGGATATTGGCCAACTGCCGGCCTACGGTCCATAAACCACTGGGGTTAAGAGAGTAACCACGGTTGGTCCGCTGCTCATAAATCACCCCGAACTGAACGCTGTGACGGCTTTTGTCAGAGCTTCCGGGAACGATTTCAAAGGCAGCATTCGCCTGGAAGGTGTAGATGTCGTTGTCCGCTTTCTGGTAGAGGTTGTATACCGCTCCTACGTTACGATGAAAACCCCAGCTGTCGTTGAACAATGCCTGCGTCCGGCCATTAACGGCAGCGAATTGGTCCAGCGTCGGGCCTCCGCTACCAATATTGATGATACCGTAGTTGTCGCTGGTGAACACATCCCCATCATTAAAGCCCAGGTAGTTGTTATAGTTGGTTAGTGTTGGATTGCTAGACGTTGAAGGATCAAAGCTCCGGAGAATTTCCCGGTAGTCGATCTGGAACGGCTGCAAACTCTGGCTGGTGGTATCGAAACGGAAATCATATACGGGGATATAATCCACATCGAAGGTACCTACGTGGCCGTAGTCGAAGAAGTTATCACCGTGGATCGGATCCGCCAGGTCAGAGGTATTATTCTCCAACGTAAACTGTAAGGTATAGCTGGCATTCTGGATGACGCTCTTCGCTGCACCGTCGCCGTCTGCCACTCCTGAGCCACCCAAACGGTGACGGAAGCGGAAGTTACCCCGGTAGTTCTGCGTATTGCTGGTTGGGTTGTGCTGTGCGTTAAGCAGGCGCCAGGGAGAACGACCTCCGGCTCCACTCGTTGAGCCTGGCGTAAATTGGTTACTTCCCTGACCAAAAGCCCCGGTAAGAGAAACATCGATGGCATCACTGAGGCGGGCATCAATTTTGCCATTCAAGTTGAGGACATCACTGGCCTCGAAAGGACGAGTCTCAATGACATTTACATCATCCTGGGTGAGAAAGTCAGCGGCAACAAAAGGCTGACCATTACGAATGGTAATTGGCTCTGCCTCCAGCGCTGCAATGACCTCATCTTTGGCCCGGTAAAGCGGAACGCCACTGGGATCGTCATCTTCCCGGTAAGTATAGCGACCGGAGAAGCGGTAACCGAGAATTGAATTACCGCTCTTCTTACTGCGCAGGATCGGCCCATTGACGGACAAGCCAACCAGGCTGTTACCGTAGGCATCCAGGCCCTCACTGGTTTCTGCTTCTGCGTTCACGTTAAAGCTGTTGGACGGGCCTTTGGTCGTTACAGAGATGATTCCTCCGGTTACGTCACCGTAGCGGGCTTCCACTCCGCCGGTAATTACCTGTAGCTGCTCAATCTCAGAATCCGGAATACCGATACTATTTGAGCTTACCCGTACACCATCCACGTAGTAGTCCGTGGCATTCGAACGCGAGCCACGAATGTTGATGGCCCCGCCTTCGTCCGCAGAGGAGGCACCGGCGGTGATCGAAGCAATCTGGTTAATGTTACGCGTTGGCAGGTTACGAATCTGCTCAGAGGTGACCGTTTGGCCGGAGGTAGTATTATCTTGCTCGATGAGAGGGACTTTGAAGCCCTTTACGACCACCACATCAAGGTTTACCCCTCCTTCGCCGGATACTTCGACGTCGGCGAAGTTGGTCTGGCCGGCTTTGACGGGGATACCCGTCAGCTTGGTGGGTGGATAACCGGTGTAATCAACCTGGATATCGTAAGTGCCCGGGTCAATATTAGAGAAATAGTAGTTACCGTCTAAGTCGGTATTTGCTCCCTGGTAGAAAGCACCGTCCTTAAAAATCTGGACGGTCGCGAAGGGTAAGGGCTCCTTGTTATTATCGATATCAATCACCTTCCCGGAAAGGGCTGTCTGGGCAAAAACGGTGAAAGCAGCGAACACAAGGAGAAATAAGAGTAAAGTTCTTTTCATTCCTGAGCAGTTTAATACTAGTGCGGAAAAACCGAGGTGGTTTTCTGAAATACAAAAGTGACACACCCGAACAACATATTAAAGCCATAAGTCCACGGAAGACTGTTAGCCGACAAACAATATGAGTAAGGGAGGGTGTTAGGCCGGCAAAAGTAAGCAAACACGGATGGAATGGTGAAGGCAAAGACGTGAATATTGGATTTTGGCGCAACTTGCTTACCGATGATGAGGCGCAAACGCAGGTGCAGGCAGGGCTGAAAGAGCAATGGGAGTTGCCCCATGCCTCAGGGCTAACCGCCGTTGGCCGGCTCACGATGGCAGCCTGGGCTATTCATCAGCTGATTACATGGCAATTAATGCCTGGTTTCAGGCCAGAAATGAATGCTTTGCCACAAAAGCTTCCCCTGCTCCTCCAAGCCAAAAAATGGAAAGACGGGAAAACCTTTCCCGACTGTAATTTCAGCGCACAGCGTTCAGGCGATATTGCTCTGAACGCTAATCAGGGAGCGGCAGCAGGTAGACTCAACTCTTAAATGCATTTGCTACTCACAACCTTTCCCTGCACCTGCGGCCGCGCAAAAAACACGGTATCTTTATCCGTCAGCATGAAACAGCCTGGTCAAGAGTAGTGTGAGTACCTGAAAAAGCCTTTAATACGACTCTTTGAGATTATTGCCCGCCTGAAACCGATTGCGATGATTTGCTTACCCTATCTTGGCTTCTGCTAAGCCAGCCAAGTTTTACGACCAGATATGTCTAAGAAAAAATCAGATAAAACCACGATTCATGATATTGCTTACGAGTTGGGGCTAAATGCTTCAACCGTTAGCAGAGCGCTGAATAATAACCTGGCGGTCAGTAAAAAAACCAGGGAATTGGTGAAAGCCAAAGCACTGGAGATGAATTATCAACCCAATTTCATTGCCGCTGCTCTCCGGCGTGGGCGAAGTAACACACTAGGTGTAATTGTACCCGCCATCGACCGGGCTTTTTTCGGTCGGGTGATCAGAGGAATCGAAGAAGAGGCTGACGAGGCGGGTTTTCGCGTAATTGTTTGCCAAAGTTTTGACTCCTCAGAACGGGAACGCGAGATGGTAGACACCCTGCGGGGGCTGCAGGTCGACGGCTTACTTATTTCCATTGCGAAGGACACCGGAGACAACCTGAAACTCTACGAGAAGCTCATCAGCTCTGGCTTTCCCATTCAGTTTTTCGATAATGTCCCGACCTCCCTGGAAGTTGTCCCCGCCGTCATAATTGATGATCGGCAGGGCGGTTATGCTGCCACTAAACACCTCATTGATCAGGGGTATAAACGCATTGCCCACCTGCGGGGCCCGCAACATCTCCACATTTACCGCAACCGGTATCTGGGTTATCTGGACGCGATGAAAGAAGCAGGACTGGAAGTAAACGACGATTCTGTACTCGAGATCGTTTCCCATTTTGATAGTGGCGAAGAAGCCTTTGAGGAACTCTGGAAACGTAGTCCCCGCCCGGAGGCCATCTTCAGTGCCAGTGACTTCAGCGCCGTAAGCGGGATGAAGGCAGCCCGCAGGCGAGGCCTGCGGGTACCCGAAGACATTGCCTTTATGGGCTTTTCCAATGAGCCTTTTAATGAACTCGTTTCCCCTACCCTTTCGAGTGTGGATCAACAGCCCATTACCATGGGTAGAATTGCTTCCAGGCGCGCCATTAAGGCGATCACCAGTAAGGAAGATGAGGAGCATCCGAATGACCAGTTGGTCCTGATGCCGGAGATAGTAGTCCGGGAAAGTTCAGCGACGAAGTAAAGCGCTTACTCAAAGTAATCCTCCACTCCGGCCGGTGTATGCAAGCGGACGCTTGCCTGATCAGCCGCCTCCACAAAGCCAACCACCGTGGCATCGATATTGAAACTGGCGGCAATGTCCAGCACAGACTGCGCGTGCTCCTCGGGCAGGTACACCTCCAGGCGATGCCCCATGTTGAAGACCTGGTACATTTCCCGCCAGTCCGTACCGCTTTCTTTGCGGATGAGATCAAACAATGGCGGGACGGGGAGGAAGTTGTTCTTTACTACCCGGACGCCTTCGATAAACTTCACCACTTTGGTCTGGGCTCCGCCAGTGCAATGGATCAGGCCAGCGATGTGTGGCTGCAGCTGATCGAGTAAAACTTTCAGTACCGGCAGGTAAGTTCTGGTGGGGCTCAGGACAAGCTTTCCGGCAGCCATCGTTTTACCACCTCCAATATCAACTTGTTCCGTCAGCGAGCGGCTTCCCGTATAGATTACAGAGCGGGGCACTTCCGGATCAAAGCTTTCGGGGTATTTGTCCGCGTAATCGTGCTTGAACACATCATGGCGGGCACTCGTCAGGCCATTTGAGCCCATGCCGCCGTTGTAGGCTGTCTCATAAGTAGCCTGACCGTAGCTGGCCAGGCCCACAATCACATGACCGGGTTTGATGTCATTGATGACGAGCTGCTTACGGGGCAGGCGGGCGAAGGTGGTGAAGCCTACGTCAATGGTGCGAACGATGTCTCCCACATCGGCGGTTTCTCCGCCGGTCAGGTGAAGGCCTACTCCCTGTTCTGCCATCGTATCGGCAAACTTCTTAGCTCCCTGAATGATGGTGGCCAGCACTTCTCCCGGAATGCGGTTTTTGTTCCGACCAATCGTAGAGGAGATCAAAATATTATCTACGGCACCGACACAGCCCATATCATCGAGGTTCATCACCAGGCTATCCTGAACGATGCCTTCCCAAACGGACAAGTCCCCGGTTTCTTTCCAGTAGAGGTAAGCAAGACTGGTTTTCGTGCCGGCCGTGTCAGCGTGCATGATATTGACCCAGTCATCGCTACCGCCGACCACATCAGGGAGAATTTTACAAAAAGCTTTAGGGTAAAGGCCTTTGTCCATGCCTTTAATGGCTTCGTGGACTTCGGATTTGGTGGCGGAGACGCCTCTTTGTTCGTACTTGCTGGACATGAACGCGAAGGTAGAGCGATAGATTGATAGATTGATAGTGAATAGCTGGAAAATCGACCTAATGAATCAGTTCACTAACCTCAACACCGCTGCTGCGCCTCCATTCAGGTAAGTCCATTCTGTCTGCGTGCCACCAATTCCTTCAGGATTTACGGTACGGCCATTAACCACGAGAGACCAATTTCCCGCAGGCAGTGGTACCCGCTGCGCCTGACCGGAACCGTTGAAGGCCACTACAATATCTGCCCAATCATCATTCGGAGCTTGCTGAATTCGGTAGGCGACTAACTGTTCGTCCGGAGTATCAATAAAAGTCAGATGGCGGCTAATCAAATCTGTTTCCCCCATCCTGAAGGCCGGGTGAGCTTTTCGTAGAGCGATCAGACCGCGGACATATTCATAGGTAATCTTATGGGCTCGTTTCCCGTTCCAGCGGATCGCATTCACCCCGTCTCCGGAGTTATAACTGTTTTCGTTACCGTTTTTCGTACGGCACATTTCACTGCCGGCGTGTAAGAACGGAATGCCCTGACTGGTCAGTACGACCGCTAACGCAAGTCGATGCATTTGTTCCCGCCGGCTGGGGACGTCTTTGCCGTTGCTGATCGCCAGTCGGTCCCAAAGCGTATGATTATCGTGGCAGCTTACATAATTGATGCACTGCGAAGGTTCTTTGGCCCAGGGCGCATTGGAATAGTTGACGCTGTCATAATTGATTTGCGGGTGCTGCGTAGATCCAACCACCCCGAAGCGGATGGACATTTCTTTACCCTTAGCCCCCGAAACGAAGCCTTTTTCTTCGTGGTTAAATACGCTACCCTTCAGTCCGTCCCGAAGATCATCGCTAAAGGCTGCGATATTTATCAACTCAGGCGTATTGGCTTTGAGCGCTTTGAGGGAGTCTGGCAGCGGGCTGTCGCCCGCCGTCCAACCCTCCCCGTAAACCAGAATTGAAGGCTCAATGGCGTGCAGTGCCTGGCTGACCTCATTCATCGTCGGGATATCATGAATGCCCATCAGGTCAAAGCGAAAACCATCGATGTGATATTCCCGGGCCCAGTATTCTACGGATTCCCGGATGTATTTGCGCACCATCGGCCGGTCACTGGCAATTTCGTTACCACAGCCACTGGCGTTGCTCATTGTTCCATCTTCGTTGAAGCGGTAGAAATAATCCGGAATCAGGTTTTGAAAATGACTGTCTTCACTGCGGCCGGTGTGATTGTATACGACATCCATGATCACCCGAATCCCCGCACGGTGCAGAGCCAACACCATCTGCTTAAACTCGCGGATGCGAACCCGGCCATCGGAAGGGTCGGTAGCGTAACTCCCTTCTGGCACGTTATAGTTTTGGGGGTCGTATCCCCAGTTAAATTGTGGCACCTCGGGCTGTGCTTCATTGACGCTCATAAAGTCAAAACTTGGCAGCAGATGTACGTGAGTAACGCCAAGTTCTTTGAGATGGTCCAGGCCCGTAGCGTCACCCTGCGGGGTGGTGGTTCCCGTCTCCGTAAGTCCCAGGAACTTACCTTTATGCATTATACCGGATCGGGGATCGAGACTTATGTCTCTTAGGTGTAATTCATAGATGACGGCGTCCGTTGGCGAAGCCAGAGCCGGCCGGATGTCGGTGTCCCAGTCTTCCGGGTCGGTGTCCGCCAGGTTAATGACCTGAGCTCTTGCTCCGTTCGTCCCTACAGCCCGGGCGTAAGGGTCGGTATCCTCTGGTAGCCAGCGGCCATTTTGCTTAATCTGGAAAGTATAATAGGTGCCATCCAGGTCACCTTCAGCCGTATATGACCAGGCACCGTCCACTTCTTTCATCTTCTGCGTACTTCGGGGAGTAGCCGCGGGGTCATCCGAATCGTATAACCTCAAGCGAACGGCCTTCGCCGTTGGCGACCAGAGTTTGAAACTTGTGGCTTCCGGAGTGTAAACCATCCCCAGATCATCAAAAGCATAAACGGGGTATTCAGCAAAGGAATCGTACACGGGCAGATCTTCTTGACAGGCAAAAAAAGCGAACGGAAAAAGGAGAAAGGTAATCCTGCGCCAATACGCAGACAGGTAAATTCGCATAGCCGATAGGAGTTCAGGTCCTAAAGGTAATGTTGTAACCTCAATTCGTGGGTTCCTCCCCTATTGCGCAGACTCCAACCTGCGTTTTCTTGCCTCCATTTTACGCATAGCCTGCATTCCTCTCCATTCTTTCCGGGCCATAAAACCCAGGTAAACAGCGGGCAGGCCCGGAGCGAAGGATTTTATGGTTACGTTCTCTGCACCCGTGAAATAGTAGTAAGCCGCTACCGCCAGAAAACCGGCAAAAACCAGGGTGAATAACAGCAGAATAAGAAATACCAGCAAGTGGCGACGGGAAGAACGAGGCATGGAAAATGAGGGATAATTAAACAGAATTCACTTGATCAACATCGACGCTTTCGCAGAGTTGTCTTTACGTATCTTCCATCAGAAGGTCTGGTCGGAAGGCGACAACTATCAAAAATGATCGGTAAAATGTATGTAGTCAGATCAGGCCTTTTCAGCTGGTTCACTTACGGTCAGGCTCAGGATAGCCCGCGTAATAAAGCCTGGAAGAATAGCGTCGTGAGTTTTACGAATACGCTCCGGATCGGAGAGGTCTTCCATCATCTGCATCCACTTGTCCCGGCCATGTTCAGCAATTACTTCCAGTTTGATGTCCGGGCGACTGAAGTGGGCCAGCATCCCTTCAGCGTCTGCCTCAGGGTGAAACTGAACACCAACCATTTCATCGCTCCAGCGCATGGCCATAATTGCTCTTTCTAATTTGACGTGCGGGCGAATTTTTTCCAGTGCTAAAATTTCAGCACCAATTTCCTGCAGTCGGTTCTCATTGGGTTGGATAGCCTGAAAGCGGCGGAAATCCGCCGCCCAGAAAGGATCTTCTAAGTCGGCAAAAAGAATATCCTGCTTACCTGCTTTGGTCGGCCTGATGGGAAACGTACCGAAGGAGATCCCCCGCCGGGCAACCACCTGAGCCAGTTTAAAGTGGTGAACGGCCATCTGAAAGCTGTGGCAAATAAAGAATACGAATTTCTTCTTCTCATTGGCCAGGTTGTGCTGATGCACACCTTCCAACCATTCGTTCCAGTTTTCCTGCCAGCCGCCTTCTCCTTCACCATCGAGCGGATCACCCGGGCCTCCGGAACTGATGAAAACGTCATAGCTCAGGTCAGGCAATTTACCTTCTGCACGCACATCGAAGACATCATAATCAAGGCGGTCAGCAAATTGCTCCACAATTTCACGAATGCAGCGCATCCCCTGATTAGGGATACCGTTGTATAAATCCAGAATGGCTAATCTTAAACGGCTCATTTTTGGGGAATTTCGTGAGATCAATGCAGTCTTCTGACGGTAAAGTGCTGGCAAGGTAACCAAGTTTCACTTTTCAAGCGCCTTTAGAGACCTTTAACGTCAGGCCCTTACTGAACGCTGCCATGAGCGGAAGAATAATGTCAGCCCGGAGAAAGCCCGCCTGATAGTACAGCAGATCACCAACAGAGCTAAAGTCTACCGTCCACATTCCCGGGCTTGGGCGCTACCGCAGGAGCAGTAAAAGGTAAAAAAGCAATATGCTCAACGAACATCCCCTTCTCTGCTTCCGTACTAAGGAAGAACCAAAAACAATGTTTATGAGAAAGTTGCGTAAAAAATCCGAATACGAAGGAAACCCTGTAGGTCTTAGTGATGAAGCCTGTAAAGAGATGGCCTCTCATCTGGACAAGCACCTCGCCGCAATGTGGATCATGTACGCTCAGTACCACAAGCACCACTGGATGGTGGAAGGGCCTCAGTTTCATGACATCCATGTTTTCCTGCAGAAGCACTACGAAGAGGTAAACCTGCAGTTGGATGCACTGGCAGAAAGAATGACGCTGTTGGGCTACACCCCAACCACCCGTCTTGAAAAGTACGTCGATCTGGCCTACATCGAACAGGAATCCGAAGACGTCATGCACATTCGCGACGCCTTTAAGAATAACATGAAGAACGAACGGAAGATCGCCGAAGAGTTCCGTAAGTCCATTAAAAAGGCCTTTGAAGTGGAGGACTTTGGCACAAAATCAATGCTGGAAAGCATGCTCTTCAAAATCGAAGACCGCTGCCACCACCTGGAGCACTTCCTCGGAGAAGACAGTCTTACCGTCGGCTTTTTGCATACCGCCAAAGAAGCTCACGCTAACTGAAATTAACCGACCTCAGGGTCCGAAAAAATTAAACCGCCACTCCCCTGTTTGGGGGTGGCGGTTTTTCATTACATAATGTCCGCAAGCGACTTTTTCTCCGATCGAAGCGAACGCCTCGCCACCCGATGGGTTACTCCAAAAAATAATTCTATGAGAGTTCTACTTTTTCTACTCCCTTTTCTGGTTTTCACTGCTTGTGAAACAAACACTGCTGAAAGTACCGCTGAAGAAACACCGGTAGCCGAGGCTACCTCTCCCTTTGCTGATCGTATTGCAGCGGCAGAGAACAGGCTTCAAAAATCAACCGCCAGCCAGCTTATTCTCGCAGCCATCAATGCGCATGGCGGTCTGGAGAAGTGGTACGCCCAAAGTCCACTCTACTACCGTTTCAATTACCGGCCTACGGAGAAAGACAAAACCATCCGGGATTCTTATATCCTTAACGATTATGTCAACGCCAGAGCCGTTCACCAGTCAGCGGATCAGGAAGGGATGAGCTATGGCTTCGATGGAAAAGAAGCCTGGAAGCTACCTGCGGATGCAGACCTGAGCGTGAATGCACGTTTTTGGAGCCTCACGCCCTATTACTTCGTCGGGCTACCCTTCGTATTGGCCGACGAGGGCATTTTCTTCGAGCAAATCGAAGACGCAGACTGGGAAGGAACGAGCTACCACCGCGTCAAGGTTACTTACGGAGAAGGTATCGGTGATGCAGACCAGGACTATTACATCCTTTGGCTTCACCCCGAGACCAAGCAAATGGACGCTCTCAACTACATCGTTTCCTACAGCGGCTTCTTCCCGAACGGAGGCCACCTGCCGGAGAAATTCATGGTCCTTAATGGTAAAACTACCGTAGATGGCATAACGCTCCCAACGGGTTATACCACACGCTGGTCAGACAAACCAACCGAGGTGATTACCAACATCACGGTATCGGACTACTCCTTTAAGCCGGACACTGCTGACGAGGCCTTTGACAAACCCGCCGCAGCCAGCATTGTCGAGTGATTTCAGCGGGCCCGCTGACGGACTTTTTCGCTCTGAAACCACCCGTAAATTATTACGGGAATGCCCAGCAATAAGAGATTACTTAAATAGCTGAAATCAATGGAATGCGCACTGGAGAATATCTCCGGTGCGTAAGTCATTATGTAAGTAACGAAGATTCCGATGGCGACCCCGCCAGTGACTTCAATGACTGAAGCAGGCTTTGATTCGTTGAAGAAGGAAAACATGATAACTAAAGTTGATAGTTCTGAAGTAAAAATGCCTGCTGGGTAAATCGGTAGCATTAATACGCATCAAACGGACTTTGTATTGCCGTTTTTCGAATAAACTTAAGTTTGGCTTTCGTCCAGCTCTATTCCGCCAGGAGCAGTTTCGCAGCACGGCGGGCAAGCGCAGCACTCAGGGCTACGCCCATCCCCGCCAGCCGGCCCGCTATGAGGACATTCGGACGTGCGAAACGAAGCACCGGCTCCTTACCATCGCCCTGGGCGATGATGCCGCTCCAGGCATCCGGAAAGTCAGCTCGCGTCAGGCCGTATTCCGGAAACCATCTTTGCAGGGAAGCCACCAGCGTTTCCGCAATGGCCTCGTTAGCCCCAAAGGCATCTGTCTCCGAAGCAGCCCCCGCTAAATGCCGGGCTCCGCCAATGAGAAGACGATCATTTCCCACATTACGGAAGTAAACGTAGCCTTCGTGAAAGTGAAAGCATCCCTGTATTTTCAAGTTGGGAATTTTCCGACTGAGTAAAATTTGATTTCTGACGGGACGGATGCTTTCCGGGAAGTCCTCTGGTAAAAACGTACGGGCGAAAGCATTGACGGTGAGCAAAATTCTTTCGGCTTTCAGGGTGCCAAAGTCCTCCACTTCCACCCTGCCCTCCTCTACGGCGACAACTTTAGCCCCAAAGAGGAAGCGCACTCCGGCGGCGTAGCCATCTTCAAGCAAAACCCTGACGAGCTTGCCCGGGTGCAACTGTGCCTCCATCGGGTTATGGAATACGCCGCTGATTGTGCTCCCTGCCCCGTCGGAAAGATCGGAGAAATTAACCGGCGACCAGGTCTCCGCTCTACCCGTAACTTCCGCCAGCAGGTCATTCAGCTCTTTCAACCTCTCCTGCACTTCCGCAGTCTTACGGGACGCCGACTCTTCCACTATTTCGTAGCCTCCGCATTTATGCCAGTCAATCCCCCGGCCAGCATAGTTTTCTTCCAGTGCCTGAATGCCCGCATAGCGCTGCCGCACAGTGTCCACCATTGACTCCGGGCCATAGGCGTCGAGGTCGGCCAACAGCTCCGTTGGGCCGCCAAAGCAGGCGAAGCCCGCATTACGGGTGCTGGCACCTCTGGGCAAAGGTGCACGCTCAATCACGAGTACATTCAGTTTTCGGTTTTGCCGCTTCAACTCCAGTGCGGCCTGCAGGCCCGTCAGGCCGGCACCAACGATCAACACGTCTGCTTCACGTAAAAAGGTGGTTTTCTCCCAGTGGGATGCGCGGAACATATTCGATAGTTTGGTATTTTGCCACATGGCAAAAACGGAGTCCGAAAAGCAACAAGATAGCACCCGAAAGACCAGTCCGGAAACGGAAGCCCGACGGCGGATTGCCCGCAACCCATTGCGGCTCTATTTTTATTACCTGATACCGTTGATTGTTCTGGCGGTGATTATTTATTATGCTTTCGGGGGTCAAGGATAACCTTTCAATTACACTAGCCTTGCTTGGAAGACAGTAATTCTTCTACAAGTTCAAAAACGGTAGTTACAGGATTTTGTCGATGTGGGGGCTCTTCGGAATGAGTGGCTAATAATTTCTTTGCCCGTTTAATTGCTTCCTCCTCACTGGCCGCTTCATCATTTTCCAATAACGCACGAATTCCCAAGCAAAACTTAGCTTTTTTTCCTTCGCGTTCATAGTTGATTGACCAGCGCTTACTCAATTGTTGGTAATAGTAAGCTCGCTCTTGTCGGGTGTTGACATAAGCATAGTGAAGACAAAACCACAGCTCAAAAGCATCTACGGAATAGGCCACTCGAAT
Organism: Neolewinella agarilytica; assembly: GCF_900110645.1. GTDB lineage: Bacteria > Bacteroidota > Bacteroidia > Chitinophagales > Saprospiraceae > Neolewinella > Neolewinella agarilytica. The sequence goes on along the minus strand of NZ_FOFB01000020.1, from coordinate 94,313 downwards.
ACCAGCAGCCCGAGCTTTAGAGATAGTAGCATCAAATTCAGTCAATTGTGCGTTTCCTTTGGCAGGTAAGTAATCCAGATCAAAGACCACCCAAATTTGATCGTATGAACCATCGTCAGAATTAATTGCATCTTTAACCAGTTGCTTACGATCACCATTAGGATCCCTTGGTTCAACACTAACTCCCTTATCATGGAAAGACTTGAAGTATAGACGCTCTGTCTGACCTTCGCAGAAAATCAAAAAGCGTTTCCCTCTCTGGATGGCCTTACGGTGCTTTTTCTTCTGTCGTGCCATGTTAGTCTTCGAGGATAGCAATGTTGAAATCTGTAACCTCCGGCACGGCACCATAGCTACCACCTAGGTAATCACGCTCAAAGTCTGAATCTTTACGAATTCCCTTGACGTCGGCCAAAGAATATACCGTCGATGATCGGTCGGCTTCCTTTTCTATAAAATCAATTTGGTCTCGCCTTAGCAAGCGATGATCCAATAAATTAGTATCATGAGTAGAAAAGATGAACTGAGCGTTGTTAGGGTTTCCCGTAGCAGAATTAAACATGGCAACGATCTCGCGAGACAAACGGGTATGCAGCTTAGCTTCGAACTCATCAATGATGAGAATGCCACCTTGTTGTATAGCCGCAATCACGTAAGGTGCAAGCACAAGTAATTTTTGCGTTCCTTGCGACTCATTATGCTCAGACAGCCAACTCATGACCTTTTTCGTTTTACCCTCCACAACATGGGTTGCTAATAGGGAATACTGCCCACGCGTACTATGCAGATTATACCGATGAGCCATATCGGAATTGGCTTTCTTGGCAGCTTCTCTATCAATTACAAAAAGCCCATCGAAGGAAATGTCCGCGTATTCCAACATATTTCGGACTTTTTCTCTCAACTTATCATCTTCCATCATTTTGTAAGCTTCCTGCTCTATAAAAACATGGTCAGCATCGCCGATCGGAGTAATTGAGGATAGAAAAGCTACGGTGTTTTTTACTGCATCATCCATTTCAAATAGAGAAAGTGCAGAAAGAAAACTAGTGTTGGGACGAAAGACTTCGTTTTCAGCGTGCGTTAGGAGGTTTATTGTATCTGGCCGAGAAAAGTATTTCTTATTTACTTTAACGACTTGAAAATTCCGACTAAAAACCTCGGCCTTACGCACCGATATATCATACAACCACTCTTTGTGAAATTGCTGCTGATCAACTAGAAACCCATACTGATAACGGGTGCCGTTAGCCATGAATTTCATTTCAAAAAAAGATGGCTTCTTGAGAAGTTTCTCATCAAACCCAAATGGGTCAATACTTGAAAGTGGGCCTTTTCCACGTGACGATAATAGTCCTATTCCGATCATCGTAAACATCGCCTTAATCAAATTACTCTTCCCACTAGCATTAGCCCCGTATAGAGCTTTCACACGCAGGGCTGATTCCTCCTTGCCAACGGGTACGGCAGCGTTTTCCAACCAGCTAAACGCAGGCTTCAATGCAGAAGCTGTCAGGTCAAGTACCTGCTCTTCCCGGAAAGATTTAAAGTTGGCAACCGAAAAAGATAACAACATGAATTTGTAAATTACTTACAAATATAACCTACAAAATTCAAAAAAGATGCACTTAAACAATTCTAACAACTAATGTTCGCTTATTCGTTTGCAACAAAGTGAGTAAAGACAACCTATTTCTTTCAATTAATAACTCAAGCCCCGCAGCAAATCCTCCTGAATATCCACTACTGCTTCCAGGCCTACGCTCATCCGGATGAGGCCATCGGAGATGCCAACGGAGGCGCGCTCTTCAGAGCTTAGTTTGGAGTGAGTGGTCGTTGCCGGATGGGTAAGAATGGTACGGGTATCCCCCAGGTTGGAGCTACGGGTGCAAACCTCCAGGGCATTGAGCAGCCGCTGCGCGGCGGCGATGCCGCCGGCCAGTTCGAAAGTGACCAGGCCGCCTCCGGCAGTCATCTGCCGGCGCGCCAGCTCGTACTGCGCATGGCTCTCTAAAAACGGATAATGCACCTGCGTGATCGCCGCCTGCTTTCTCAGCCACTCCGCCATTTCAAGCGCTGCTGCGCAGTGTGCCTTCATGCGCAGGTGCAGAGTTTCCAGGCTCTTACTGATCACCCAGGCGTTGAAGGGAGACATCGCCGGGCCGGTGTGGCGGCAAAAGGTGGTCACTTTGTCCATCACCACTTGCGTCCCCAGCAATAGCCCTCCGAGCACCCTACCCTGCCCGTCCATCCACTTGGTGGCGGAGTGGGTGATGAGGTCGGCGCCAAAGTCCGCCGGCCGCTGCAAGACCGGCGTCGCGAAGCAATTATCAACGATAAACAACAGTCCATGCTCTTTACAAAGCTTTCCGGCGGCCGCCAGGTCGACCAGCTTCAGGCCGGGGTTAGAGGGGGTCTCCGTGACAAACAGTTTCGTATTGGGCCGCACCGCCGCCGCCCAGCTTTCCGGCTGATCGGGCTCAACGTAGGTAAAAGTAACGCCCCATTTAGGGAGTACGTTGGTCAGTAATTGGTGCGTGCTACCAAAGAGTGCGCGGGTCGCCACGATATGATCGCCGGCTTCCACCAGCGCCGCCAGACTGGCAAAAACCGCCGCCATTCCCGAGGCCGTGGCAAAACCTGCCTCGGTGCCTTCCAGTGCGCAGGCCTTACGGATCAGCTCATCCACACTGGGGTTATTGTACCTGGAATAGATAATCCCCTCCCGCTGCCCCGCAAAAGTTTCGGCCATCGCCTCGGCAGAATCGAAGGTAAAACTGCTGGTCAGGAACAGCGGCGTCGAGTGTTCGCGGTAGTCAGTTTGGTCCATTTGCCCGCGAATGGCGCGGGTCTGGGGCTGGAGAGATTTTGGCATGGGGCAAAGGTAAACGGCCTAACGACAATAATGGAAATCCTACGAAGACCGGAACCGGTAAATCGTCCTTCTGTTTTAAGGCGATTTACGGAATGTCAGCATAAGCGCTTCTTACTCCTTCCGCTTAGCCGTCGTTCGATACTCTCCCAGCGATTGCCCGATCAGCATTTCGGCGGTTGGCTTGCCGGTCAGCTGCACGTCAACATCAACGTCGTAATCCGGGTAATAGAAGCCGGTGGTTAAGCCGTCTTCGGTGGTAGAAACGCTCTGTAGGGGCAGCGATTTCCCGTCAGGCGTAACGAAAACACCCTTGAGGCTACCGGAAATATCTTCTAATTTCAACTCTCCGGTTACGGTACCCAACGGCGTGTTTTCTACCGTTACCAACCAGACCCCTGCATAGGATGGAACGGCAGCCGATTCGGTCATTTCTGTTTTAGCAGCCATCGTCTTGGCGGCGCTGTCGCAGGATGCAATGGAGAGGATGAAACAGCAAAGGAAGCTAAAGACTAATGTTCTCATGATGGTGTACTGGTTGATGTTGGAGGCTAATATACCAGAAATCCGGTGAGCTCTTGTAAGGTTCATTTGTAAAATGGGTATCGCCTTACATAACCGTTTGTAGCATCAGGGGGCTCCCTACCTGGCTCATTGCGATTCCGGAGGAATCATTAAGGAAAAACAAGCCTACTCCACAAAGCAATCCAGTATTTCACTCGTCGTCAGGCTATCGCTGAAAATGGTACTCAGGTCAATCTCGTCCGCGAAGCCACAGACCTCCAGATTTACCGGCCGGGCCATCCCGGTTGGTTCCCGGCAGGGAAGTGCACAGACATAGCCCCGGTAAGTACGGCGACTACCATCAACGGCTGACAGCCGGATATCAAACTGGTAATTGGAAGCTTCCGTCACGCCCGCATCACTTCCGTCCCAGCCCGTAGCCGGGCTGATATCCGTCACGTTCTCCGCCCGAAAGACCGTATCTCCATCCACCAGGCTGATCACGAAGAAGGTGTCAATCCGGGCAATACCCTCATCAGCAATGACCTGAAAACGGTCGTTGAGCCCGTCTCCGTCCGGCGTAAAAGCCGTCGGGATAAACAGTCGCCCTCCGCCAAGTGAATCAATGGCTGGCGGCTCCTGGCAACAACTACCGATCTCGGGGCCAATGATAATGTAACTGTCTGGCGGGGATGTTGCCACAAAAAACACCAGGGTCAGTGGCAACAAAGCATAACGGCTGATCTGGCGAGGAAACTGCAAAGGGAGCGCATAGCCTTCTGGCCGGGACAGGACCCGGTAGCTCAGCGGTAACACCACGAAGGCCAGCAAATCACTGTAATCCACAACCCTGCCCAAATGAAAAAGGCCAAGCCCGTTCCAGGCGTCAATCATCGCTTGGGAATAGCCCGACTTAAACGTGGTAAAAAGGATTACCGTAGCCGCCACCGCCGTACGCTTCCCGACCCGGAACACGTAAGCCAGAAAAAGCGGAAGGATCAATACTCCGGCGAAGTCGGAGAGTTTACCCGTCCACCAGTTTCCGTAGGCGCCCTTGAAGACATGATCATTGAGTGCCAGCAGCAACAGCCCTGCCAGAAAAACCACGTTGAGTAAGTATTGGTGCCTTTTCGTTTCCATTTTAGGTCGGTTTTACTAATAACGAGGCTCAAAATACGAATGCTGCTTGCAACTACACCACCCCACCCTTCGCCACCACGTTCCGGCCGAGCTGAAACATATGCACTTCATCCGGTCCATCCGCCAGGCGGATGCTGCGGGCGTAGGCCCAGAAGTTAGCCAGGGGTAAGTCTACCGATGAGACGCCCATGCCACCATGAACCTGAATGGCCCGATCAATTACCGTCTGCGCCATCGTTGGCGCAACGATCTTAATCATCGCCACCAGCTCCTTGGCGGCTTTGATTCCGTGCCGGTCAATCCGATCGGCGGCAGAGAGGGTTAATAAGCGGGCTTGCTCAATCTCGCAGGCTGACTTAGCAATCTCCTGCCGGATGCTGGAGAACTTACTCAGGTTCCGGCCAAAGGCCGTCCGGCTATCCACTCGTTGGCACATCAATTCCAGGCTCCGCTGGGCGGCACCGATAAGACGCATGCAGTGATGAATCCGGCCCGGGCCCAGGCGGCCCTGAGCGATTTCGAATCCCCGTCCTTCACCCAAAATGATGTTGGCCGCCGGTACGCGTACGTTGGTCAGACTGATCTCTGCGTGCCCGAAGGGACTGTCATAGGTATGGAAGGCATCCAGCGGGCGAACAATCTCCACACCGGCCGTCCCGGCCGGCACAATGATCATACTCTGCTGCTGGTGACGCTCTGCGTCCGGATTGGTCTTTCCCATTACGATGAAAAACGCGCAGTCCGGGTGCATCGCTCCCGTACTCCACCATTTACGACCATTGATGATGTAGTCCTCACCCGACCGCTCAATACGGGTGGCAATGTTTGTGGCGTCAGAGCTGGCTACCTCTGGCTCCGTCATCAGAAAGGCGCTACGGATTTCTCCGGCCAGCAAGGGCAGCAACCACTTTGCCCGTTGGGCGGGGCTGCCGTATTTGGCCAGTACTTCCATATTACCGGTATCCGGCGCACTGCAGTTAAACACCTCCGATGCCCAGAGGTGACGCCCCATGCGTTCCGCCAGCGGTGCGTACTCCAGGTTAGTCAGGCCCGGGCTGTAATCACCGTATTCTTCGGGGAGGAAGAGGTTCCAGAGGCCCGCGGCGCGGGCCTTTTCCTTCAGCCCTTCCATGGCCGGATGCACTTGCCAGAGATTAGCTTTCGTCCAGGCATGATAGGCTGCGTCAAGGGGAGCAATGTGTTCCTCGATGAAGGCATCGAGTCGCCCGATCAGGTCTTTTGTCTTGTCGTTATATTCAAAGTGCATGAGCTAGGCTTTTAGTCGTTGGCGGCCAAGGTTAGCGAATAGTTTAGCGGCCTGTCCAAACTGTTCCATTCGCGGGTCCTTCGTAGACCCCGCCACATAACGAGCATAAAGCTGCTGAACGATCACGGCGGTTTTAAAGTAAGAAAAGGCCTCATACCAGTCCATTCGGCTCAGGTCCAGCCCACTGAATTCAGCATACTTTTCCCGCAGGTAAGTTTTGTCCGGCCATTCCCCGTTTAGCAGGTTGATGGGCATGGTGGCGTCGGGCCAATAGCTCAGCAGTCCGGCCAGATCAATCAGCGGATCGCCCAGGGTGGCCATGTCCCAGTCAAAGACGGAGGTGACCTGGTCCGGGTCATCTGCCTGAAACTGGCAGTTGTCAAATTTGAGATCGCCATGAACAATGCTGACGCGCTGCGGAGTGGGAATATCCTGCGGCAGTTTTTCCGCCAGATAGCTCATGTCCGCATTCTCTTCCAGTTTGGCCAGGTTCCATCGCTTGGTCCAACCCTTAAGTTGACGCTCGGCAAAACCGTCTGGTTTACCGAGTTCGCTCAGCCCGGCGGCGTCCACATCTACCAGGTGGAGATCGGCACAGACGCGCATGAGAGCATCCGTCAGCCGGGTTTTAGTCGCCATATCGTCCGCAAAGCAATCGGGAAGTTCTTTTCGGATCACGACCCCGGTCCGGCGCTCCATAAGGACGAAGTCAGCACCAATAATGTCGTGGTCCGTGCAGAGCAGGTGGGCGCGGGGCGCAGGTGCAAAGTAAGGGTTCAGGGCAGAGAGGACCCGGTGCTCCCGGCGCATGTCGTGCGCTCCCGGAGCAATTTTCCCGAAGGGAGGGCGCCGCAAGACCATCTCTTCTTCGCCAAAGCGAACGAGGTAGGTCAGGTTGGCATGCCCTCCGTGAAACTGTCCGACGGAGAAATCTCCGCTCAGCTGAGGAAGTTGCTCCCGGAGATAGGCTTCCAGCCGGGGCCAGTCCAGCTCTTCGCCGGGGCGTATGTTTTTATAGTCTTGCATGATCGTTTTTGTACCGCCGACTTCAGTCAGCGGATTGGAATTTCCGCCGGCTGAAGCCGGCGGTATAAGCTAGCCAAAAGCCACGTCCATCGCCGCACAGATTTTGCTAACAGCTTCCTCCAGGTCCTTAATGGAATGCGCGCCCGACACGAAGCCCACCTCATACCCACTTGGGCCGAGGTAAACGCCGGTCTGCAGCAGTTCGTGGTGAATGACCTTAAAGTACTCCATATTAGCCGCATCGATCTGATCGGAGCGGGTGATTCGTTCGTTGCCAAAGGCCAGCCAGAAGATGGAGCCAATGTGCGGTACGTGCAAAGGATAACCTTTTTCTTTGGCGTAAGCTTCAATGGCGGTAGCCATCGCATGGGTCTTTTGTTCCTGCAACTCATAGAAGCCCGGCGTGAGGCAAAGCTCCAGGGCCGCCAGACCGGCGGCCATTGCAACGGGGTTAGCGCTAAGCGTACCGGCCTGATAAACCGGGCCCACCGGCGCAATGTTGTCCATGATTTCAGCACTGGCTGCGTAGGCGCCAACGGGGAAGCCGCCGCCAATCACTTTACCGAAGGTGATGATGTCCGGCTTAACGTTGTAATAGCCCGCTGCCCCGGTGAAACCAACCCGGAAACCGGAGATCACCTCATCAAAGATCAGCAGCACGTTATGCTTCCAGGCCTTGATGCGAAGACACTCCAGCCAGCTAGGGTCCTGAATCAAAAGGCCATTGTTCGCCGGAATGGGCTCCACAATGATGCAGGCGATCTCGTGTGCATGTTTTGCCAGCGTCTCTTCCAGCAGGTCGCGGTCATTCAGGGGGAGAATAATGGTATCCGCTGCAACATTTTCGGGCACACCAGCCGATGAGCTGGTGCCGAAGGTCGCCAGCCCCGATCCAGCCTTAACCAACAGGCTATCTACGTGGCCATGGTAACAGCCGTCAAATTTGAGGATCTTATTTCGGCCGGTCACCCCCCGGGCCAGCCGAAGTGCGCTCATCACTGCCTCTGTACCAGAGGAAACAAAACGTATCCGCTCAACGTAGGGGTGATGGTCCAAAATAAGTTTGCCGAGCTGATTGCCCAGACGGTTAGGGGTGCCAAAGCTGGTCCCTTTTCTAACCGTCTCTATCACCTTATTCTCGATATACTCGTTCGCATGACCATGAATAAGCGGCCCCCAGGAACAACAGAAGTCCAGAAACTCATTATCGTCCTCATCCCTCATCCGGCTCCCCTTGCCCTCTTTGATGAATAAAGGTGGCCCGCTTACACTACGGAAAGCCCGTACCGGACTGTTAACTCCACCAGGAAAATAACCCTGCGCTTCGTCAAACAGGACAGCGGATGTTTGACGGGGAATACGTTGTTCGAACTTCATGAATTGGTTTTACTGGCCACAAGGTATAAAGTCCGCTTAAAAATAGCGTCACTTGGAAGTCAGGGGATTAAAAGTTACTTCTCTAAGGTACCTGCCCGGCCCATTTATGTACTTAACAGTTACCAGGCAGCTGATTTTTCTGGCGGCGCCTACCTTTTTAACCATTTTATTTCTTCCAGCAGTATTTTTTTCAGCCCAACGCCGTAGAACCTCTGCTGTCGTGTTTATATTTAATCATTTATTTCAATTTAAACATCTTCTTCACATTTCCTTAAACTACAACTACCTGATTAACAACAATTTACAACTTTGGCACGGTTATTGATTGACAGATGGCAGAACAATCGTTCAATCACTTTACAATCTTCATTTTCTAAGCAAAAGAAACTATCATGACTAACCAGGAATTCACCCAGGAATTAAACAAACTAGAGCGCCTTCTTTTTTCTTTCGCTCTGCGGCTAACCAGCAACCGCGCCGATGCTGAAGATTTAATGCAGGAAACCAGCCTCCGCGCATACCGTCATAAGGAGAAGTTTGCTAAAGGAACGAATTTTAAGAGTTGGGTATCCACCATCATGCGTAACGCCTACATTAACCGGTACCGCAAGATGAAAACGCGCCGTCACATCAATAACAGCATTGAGAACTATTCTTACGCTTTGGAAAACACCAACACCGTTCCCAACCAGGGAGAGCACGATCTGCGTTTACAGGAATTGAAGAAAATGCTCAACAGCGTAGGCGATCTGTACAGTGTCCCCTTCCTGATGTTCCACCGTGGATATGAGTACAAAGAAATTGCTGAGAAGCTTAACATTCCCATCGGTACAGTGAAAAGCCGCATTTTCCTTGCCCGTCAGCGGATGAAGAAAATGATTGGCCAACGCTACCAAAACTAAATCTCTAGCCCTTTTTAACCAAAAGTGTTGTTAATCAGATACTTGCCGTGCCTCCTCCTGGGGGCACGGCTTTTTTTTTGCTAAAGCACGGTCAGATTTACAAGTAGCGAGCAAGACAACACCACTCCCACTCCATTTGCTGCCATTCCCTAAGTAGCAGAGACATTTGCGCTTGCACAAATTAGTTTTAAGTAAATTTGAGTCATACTCTCTGATTAGGTTTTTTTACGATACACACACAAATGACGACCTCTCCTCCCGGCGATGGGCAGGACGCGCTAATAGCCAGCCTTAAAAGGCAATTAGCCGTCTCCCAGGCCGAAGTAAACCTGCATTTGGCGGAAGTCCGCCGTTTTTCCTTCATTGTCTCTGAAATAACGGAAGCGGCCGAAGGTGGCATTTTTGTGCGCCAGAACGTCGATGCCGACTACATGTACATTTCTGAGCAGCTCGCCGAAATCCTTGGGTACGGTGACATCGGGATGCCTCCGTCATACCGACAATTTCTGGAACAGATCCACCCTGATGACCTTCAGCGGGCGATGGATCTTGCAGCGGCGCGGCAACCCGCGCCCTCTTCAGAAAACACTGCTCCTGAAACATCACCTTCCACCAGCGTCCGCGCCCCTGAAGCTCAAAGCGTACTTTCTCTCCCCAGCAAGAAACCCATCCCGCTAAACATTTTCACCACCGGCGCCGGTGCACACTCGGAGTTCCGCTATCGAAATCAAGCAGGTGATTATCGATGGTTTAGAGCCAGTGCAAAACGCTATCAACCCGAGGCCGGGCCAGAGCAGATCATCGGACTCATACTTGACATCAATGACATTAAGCTGCTGGAAGAGCAACGCCGTGCCGTAAACGAGGAGCTCAAAGCTTTTATGTACAGCGTAGCCCATGATCTTCGGGCTCCGGTACGGCATATTGCCAGCTTTGCCGAAGCGATCCGGGAAGAACCCGAAGCTCCCGCTGAAGACCGGGAACTTTACCTCAACTACGTTGAACAATCAGCGGACAAGCTCGCAAAGATGATTGACGGTCTGCTCATGCTCAGTCGGAATCAACGTAATGAGCCTAAAATCATGCCGGTCAACGTCGAGGAAATGCTCGGCCAGATTATCGATGCCACCCGACAAACAGAATTACAGGCTGATGAGCTCATTATTGAGCATGACGCCTTCCCCATCATTTATACCGATGCCGGCCTGTTGGAGCAAGTGCTCCAAAACCTCCTGTCCAATGCGATTAAGTATTCCAGCAACAGGAAAAAGGCCGTCGTAAAAATCAGGTACTACCTGCAGGAAAGCCAGCATATTATCAGCTTTTCTGACAATGGTGTTGGCTTTGACCCCGTTTACGCCGACAAGCTGTTCCAGCTCTTCAGCAGGCTCTACGTCGAAAACGATATTCCCGGAACGGGTGTTGGTCTGGCCAGCGTTCACCGCATCATGCGTAACCTGGGTGGTGTGATCGAAGCAGATGGCAAACCCGGCAAAGGAGCCACTTTCACTATCCGTCTTCCGGTAAAAGTTGGCGCTACTTCCGCTTTCTGACGATTTTCCCTTACCTTACCGGTGTTATAATCCCTACATTAAATTAGAGGACAGCGACCGGTGTCTTGTTTACATCATCCGCTCTTATCCTTCTACCTACCGATTAACGGAAAGCTGCAATGACACCCCACCGTGTACTCCTGATTGAGGATGACCCGCTCGAGGCGGCGCTCGCCAAACGTACGCTACGACAAATCGATAAAAGCATCGATGTAGTGTTCTTGCGCGACGGCGCACATTTCCTCCAATTCTATCAGAAAAACCATCCGGTTAAGGGCATTAGTCTGGCCATTATGGACCTGCACATGCCACGTGTCGATGGCTTCGGCGTCCTGCAAAAACTGCAAGACGCTGGTCAGCGTGCCCCCTTCCCCATCGTCATGTTTTCCAGCTCAGAGGACCAGGAGGAAATTGACCAGGCCTATTCTTTGGGCGCCTCGGCTTTTGTCCGAAAACCCACTGCCCCGAAAGCTTACCGGGCAGCCATGGAACATATCGTTAATTTCTGGCTGACGACGAACCGGCGGTAGACGGCTTTGCCGGCTGAGGCTACCGCGTGTTGGAGGAGGCCCCTAACGGCGAAGCGACCGCAAGGAGCGAAGCGACGTTCAAAAGAAAAAGAAGTAAGGTGCCTTTTTCGTCTACCTGTTAATCACATTCTTAAAGCGGGGCCGCTTCGGCGACACATCCCCCAGACGTTCCTTCTTGGCGGCTTCGTACTGACTGTAGTTACCTTCGAAGAACTGTATTTGACCTTCGTCCTCAAAGCTGAGAATGTGCGTTGCCAGCCGGTCAATGAACCAGCGATCGTGAGAGATCACCAGCACACAGCCAGCGAAACTGTCAATCGCGTCTTCCAGAGCCCGCAGGGTGTTGATATCAATATCGTTGGTAGGCTCATCGAGCAGGAGTACGTTGCCGCCTTCGCGGAGGGTCATCGCCAGTTGCAGTCGGTTACGCTCTCCACCAGAGAGCATACCAATCTTCTTCTGTTGGTCTCCGCCGGCAAAGTTGAAACGCGAAAGGTAAGCCCGGGCGTTCACACTCGTTTGCCCGACCTCGATCATATCGTGGCCCTGACTAACGACATCGTAGATAGTTTGATTTTTATCCGCGAGCTGTGCGTGATTTTGATCTACATAGCTCATCTGGACGGTCTCTCCAACGTTGATAGTACCGCTATCTGGCTGGTGTTCTCCAACCAGCATCCGGAAGAAGGTGGATTTACCCACACCGTTAGGCCCCAGAATGCCGACAATAGCGTTTTTGGGGATGGTAAAAGTAGCGTCCTCAAACAGCAGTCGGTTGTCAAAGCCTTTGGTCAGGTTCTCCACCTCGACGACCACGTCACCCAAGCGCGGGCCGGGCGGAATGTAGATCTCGATGTTCTTTTCCCGTTCTCTGCCTTCGTCTCCGGCGAGTTTATCGTAGGCGGCCAGACGGGCTTTCCCCTTCGACTGCCGTGCTTTCGGCGCCATGCGGATCCACTCCAGCTCTCGCTTGAGGGTCTTGCGGCGCTTACTCTCCGTCTTTTCTTCTTTCTCCAGGCGCTCGGCTTTCTGCTCCAGCCAGCTGGAGTAATTTCCTTCCCAGGGGATACCCTCTCCCCGGTCGAGTTCGAGAATCCAGCCAGCGACATTGTCGAGGAAATACCGGTCGTGCGTCACGGCAATAACCGTACCCTTAAAGTTCTGGAGGTACTGTTCCAGCCAGTGAACGGACTCGGCGTCGAGGTGGTTCGTCGGTTCGTCCAGTAGCAGGATATCGGGGTTGCTCAGTAGTAGCCGGGCCAGCGCAACGCGCCGCCGTTCACCGCCAGAGAGTACACTCACCTTGGCATCATCGGGCGGGCAGCGAAGGGATTCCAGAGCGGTATTGAGCTTGTTGTCCAATTCCCAGGCATTCCGGTTCTCGAGCTCCTCCATCAGTTCTCCCTGCCGTTCGATGAGCTTAGCCATCTCATCATCGCTCATCGGCTCGGAGAACTTAAGGTTAACGGCATCGTACTCTTTCATCAGGTCCACCGTATCCTGTACGGCTTCTTCAACGATTTCCCGGACGGTTTTTTCGGGGTCCAGTTCCGGCTCCTGCGCCAGATAGCCGATCTTATAGTCCTCGTTGAAGACGACGTTTCCCTGAAAGTTCTTGTCAATACCCGCAATGATTTTCAACAGGGTAGACTTACCAGAACCATTCAGACCGAGCACACCAATTTTGGCGCCGTAGTAGAAACTCAGCCAGATGTTGTTAAGTACTTTTTTACTTGCTCCCGGAAAGGTCTTCGAGACCCGTTCCATGGAGAATATGATTTTATGATCGGCCATGGGTTTTGTGCTAGAGTCACCCATTAGGGCGACGGGTAAGCCCGACCTGCAGGCCGGGCGAAAATTTATTATTGGCCACGAAAGTAAGCAGGAAAACCTATTTACGCAATATCGGTAAAGGACCTACTCCACCGCCTTGTCCCAGATACCGTTTTCGACCATGTCCTCCAGTTTCTGCAGGAAGGCCGCCAGGGGCTCCGGAGCAGCGTCCAGATCGTAGACCCGAACGGTTCGTTCCTGGCCTTCAGCGTCGGAGAACCGTAATACAGTAGCGGGGAGATCCGCAGGAACCTCCTCGGCGTCGGGGTACACAGCCGCCAGTTCACTCGCTGTCAACTGGTGAAATTCCTTCATTAGGTCCTGGTATTTAAACCCCATCATCCGCCGGGTATTCCAGCCTTCATGACGAACGTTACGCTTTCCCTGCATTACGAGCAGGCCGCCCTCATGAAGTTCAAGATTGTATTGCTTACAGTTACCGTAACAGGCCGTTTTAGAAATTTTGAACACACTCGGCTCCATAATAGAAGCCACTGAGACACCTGCCTGGGCCGGTGGGCTGGCCATCATTTCCGGGCTTTTACGGGTAGCGGAAGCCTGAGGGGCTTCCATTTTTTGCTGGCCGGCGGGCCGGGCACGCTGGGCGGAAACCTTACGCTTCTCTTCCTGCGGATCCCCCAGCTCAGGCAAAGGAGCTTCCATGGGCACACCATCTTTGCTCTTGTTAAAACCCGCTTCGGGGCTGAGATCAGCTTTACCGAGCGTGGTTGGATCATTGCCGCCAGATCTGGGCGCGGCCGCAGGTGCCAGGTAACTTGTGGGAGCAGTGGTAGTCACCGCTTCGGTCGTGTCACGATTACAGGAATAGACCAAAGCGATCAGAAGAAGCAGAAGAAAAAAAATTCGCATACTAGAGCAGTTTCAATGAGATTACTTAAGACAGCACAAAATTAATCATTCAAACATGATTATCCGCTGAAAAACAAGGAATTAAGAGAACTTTCACGCTCTTAAGTCATAGACCAGGATCATTCCACCCGGCTCCTTTCAGACTCCCTCTGCACCTGCGGGTAGCGCCCAAAAGTCTGGCACCCTAAAACAAGGCTGTTGAAGGAATAGAAATGCTACTCTACGGGAGTAGATCGGAATTTAATGAAAAGAACTTACGTGTCAAAACACTGACTACTCAGAAGGGGCTTACTTCCCCTTCTTTTTGGTACCGTTTTGTGCAGCCTGTTGCCGTTGTTGCTCTTTCAATGCTTCCTGTAGTCTGGCACTGAAACCACTTTTCTTCTTAGGCTTCTTCCGGTTTTCTTCCATTTTTGCCTTCAACTTATCGTGGTCAATAAGGAAGTTCTTCGTTATAATCGTCTGAGCGATATTGAAGGTATTGGAGAAGAAGAGATATGCGGTAAGTCCGGCAGCGAAGCTGTTGAAGAACCCAAGAAACAAAATGGGCATTACGTACTGAAAGTACTTCATCATGGGCTGTGCACTGTAGTCCATGTGCCTGCTGTTGTAGTAAGCGTAGATCACCGTCGTGATGGCCCAAAGCACTGCGAATAAGCTGATGTGGCCCTGCATGAAGGGAATCCAATCCGGGATTTTCGTCAGCACGTCGTAAGTACTCAGGTCATTCGCCCACAGGAAACTCTCCTGGCGGAACTCAATGGAAGCGGGGAAAAACCGGTAAAGTGCAAACCAGATGGGCATCTGCAGAACCATCGGCAGACAGCCCCCCAACGGACTTGCCCCGTATTCCTGGTACATCTTCATCTGTTCCATCTGTTGGGCCTGTGCATCATCTTTGTGCTTGGCCTTCATCTTTTCCAGTTCGGGCTTAAGCACCTGCATTTTCACGTTGCTCACCAGCATCTTATAAGTAAGCGGATATACCAGCAGTTTTACAATCAGGGTAAGCACGAGAATGGCGATCCCCATATTGCTGATATACTTAGACAGGAAGCCAAAAAGTGGACGAATGATCCAGCGGTTGATACCACCGAAAATGGAGCGCCCGAAGCTGATTACGTCGCTAAGGTCATGGCCAATGGCCCGCAGGCGATCAAACTCATTAGGCCCTACGTAAAGCTGCATACCAACGGCTTCCGAGTTAGAATTTCCTACCGGAATGTTGAGCGTAGCGGATACTTTCTCTAAGTCGGGGCTGGTCTCCAGATCAAAAACCTCGGTCGCCAGTACGCTACCCGGCGAGAAGGAATTGTCAGCCAGCAAAGCTGAAGTAAAGAACTGCTGAGAGCCTGCTACCCATTTGAGGCTTTGACCATCAACTGTTTCCGAGTCCGTGCTGGTACAGGAACAGTAGTCAGAATCGTCGTCCGTAGGCTTGAAGTACATCGTCGACAAAGTCGACTCATACTGGCTGTTTCTCTCGATTTTGTCCAGGTAGTTATCCCACTGCAGCTGGATATTTCCTCCCTGATTAACCAAAACCTGGTTGAGCCCCTCAAAACGGAGATCATAATCCATCAGGTAGGTCCCGTCTTTCAGTGAATACCGCTGCTCGAAATAGCCTCCGTTAGAAGTAGGTGCCCGCATGATGACGGTCTGCCCTTCCACTTTAGGGGTAAAGTACAGGTCGCTGGTATTGATACCGGCTCCCGAAACACCGTTTACCGGCAAGGTATACTCGAAGCGGTTCTTCTCGTCTTCCATCAGATAAAGAGGCAGCTTGACCATCTTGCCTTCTTCACCTTCGATCATTTTGGCGTATTCCTTCAGTTCTACGCGCTTGATGTTCCCCCCTTTCGTGTTCAGCGTAACGATCATGAGGTCGTTTTCTACGACCACCTCTTTGGCTTCGCCCGCAGCAGAGGCCGCAAACGGACCAAAAGCATTGCCGAACTTTGCCTGGCGGGCGGAGTCCGTCAGTCCTGCCAATTCAGTGGGGGTAAACTCCGGCGCGATGTCCGCTTCAGGTGTCAGCGTCGCTTCATTGAGCGCCGTGATGGAATCCTGGTAGCGCTGTTGAGCTTCTAACTCTTCGGGGCTTGGGGCTACCACTGTTTGCCAGACGGCAAAAATGATAAGAATGAGGACCAAACCAACGATGGTACTTCTGTCCATCTCCATAGGGCAATATCTTTTTCCTTAGAAACAAGGTAGTGGGTAGAAGAAAAACATCCCTGCCAGCACTCCCTTTCGGGCCGCAAAGGTACGTAAGCAAAACGGATGTCTTCCCTAAGAGGCCGTGAATAAATGAGGGCTCTAATGCCATAACCGGGGAAACCAGCTTTTGACCGGTAGCGATACTCCAACAATTGTTCCGCTATTAATGGCTGACAGATCTTCCGGTCATGCTACCTTTCAAAAGAGTTGCGGAGCCCCTCGCAGGGGCATAAACGAACAGAATTATTTTTCGTTCGTCGGTGAAGTTCCTCCTTTCATCGATAGCAACTATTCGTTGATAGAAAACGATTAAAAGCCCAAGACAAAGGCTTTTCACGACGAGCAGATCCTGACAATTCTGCCGAATTTAAAGATTCGTAATTGTTTAGATTGGTGGTTGCGACAGGCTCCAACATCGAATATACTTTTGTCAGCCCCGTCAGAAATCCGCCTGAGGTGTATTTCTGACGGTTTGCTAATAAAGCTGCCGGCGCCTGAGCCTGTCGAAGGTACCGATTGATAGCCGACCTAAATAGTTGCAAACATCAGCAGAACGATACTGCCTGCTGCGAGGAGCACTTAGTGGCGTTGCCCCTCTAAACCAATAACGCCCCCTCCACCCCAGGAGGTGAAGGAGACGTTGTAAACACCATCTAATTATCTTCAATTAAGCAGCAATGTGAACCAGCCCTGATTTACGTTGACAGCTAGCATAAAAGGAGTCTGCCCTTTCCCTTTCTGCAATAGAATGGCCTTTCACCTGAGTAGACTCTGGTGAAAAAATAATCCTTCGCCTTTTAAAGAAAAAGTTTGTGCCGATTCTCCTTATACCTGTGTCGAAGTGGCTTTGGTAAATCTGATTTACGCTTACCCCAATGAATTAACGCGAGCGACGGACCAGCAAACCCGCCTGTCATCGATTGCTCAACGCTTCAGCAATTTGTTCATAGCTTCTTTGATGGCAGTATTCAATATCGCTCCCCGGTGCCCTACCCCATCCAGTTCAAGCAGGCTGATCCGGGTTGGATCAATACGGGATAACCCCTTTCCCATATCCAGTGGAATCAACTCATCATCCGTCCCATGAACGATAATGACCGGGCAATTCGAGGCCGCCAGGTTAGCAGCATTATCTAACGAATACTTCAGCAGGAAATCAGGAAACATCCAAAAGAAGCGGTTTTTCATGTCTACAAGGCTGGTGTAGGGAGAGACCAGTAATACACCTCCGGGAGAATTATTGGCGGCCAGATAAGAGGCCGGGCCAGAACCCAATGAATAGCCAGCAATAAAGATGTTGCCTTCTGCGTATTCCTGCTTCAGCGCATCATACACCGCCTGTAAATCGCTCGTCATATCATTTTCATCGTCAATTACCCCTTCGCTTTTGCCGAAGCCCCGGTAATCGACCAGAAACAGATCGTAGCCCAGCCCCCTGATTGATTTGGTTTGGTAGAGGCTTCGGCCATTGTTCCCCACATTACCGTGCAGATAGAGAATTACCCCCTCGGCCGGTTCATCACGTAAACGCAGGGCGTGTAAACGGTCCCCATCCTCCAGTTCAATCCAGCTTTCTTCGTAATTACCGTAGCTATGCTCCGCCGCCAACGCACGGGGGTGGAAGATGAGCGAGTCCTGAAAGACATACAAAAGAAGGCAGAGAAGCAAATACAGTCCACCGAAAAAGATTCCGATTCGTTTGATCCATTTCATGGGGATAAAACGCTCAGGGTAGTGCCAGGTTGCCCTTCGAGCGGATGGATCGATCATTTCGCGGAAGAGGTAATGGCTCGACCTGCGAAATGTCGGTCCGGCAGCCAAACACCGAGTCTGCCGGATACGCCCACCCGCAACCTGCACCCTGCAACTCGCCCCCTGCAACTCACACCCTGCACCCTGCACCCTGCAACTCGCCCCCTGCAACTCACAACCTGCAACTCGCACCCTGCAACTCGCCCCCTGCAACTCACAACCTGCAACCTGCACCCAAAAAAACGACCCCACCTCCAATAAAGGAAGCGGGGCCGCAAAACTCGAGGTCAATTCAAGTTAACCTCAGCAATCTAAACTCTTGGTGGTTAGTTGCCACCGCGAAGATCATCCTGCAGCGTTTTCAGGGCTTTCCATTCGCCCTTAGCGGCGAGGTCAGCCTGTTGTGGCCAGGTGCGGGGGATGGCCAGCTTGTAGCGTGGGCCAGCCTCATCGAGGATGGTCTGGATACGGGAAACATCAGCGGCTGCGAGCTCGGACCAGGTGTTAATACCACCGGCTTTGAGCAAGCCTTCGATCTTAGGACCGATGCCTTCAACGACTTTCAGGTCGTTGGGGTTGTTGCTGCTGAAGCCAAGCTTCTTAGCGGCAAGCTTCTCGAACTTGGAGTCGCTCTGTCCGCTGCCTACGTTTTCGCGTCCACCGTCGGTAAACTTCTGGTAGCGGATCAGTTCGTCCCAGTTGCTGTCCGCAGCCAGTCCGGCCTGATGAGGCCAGGTGGTGGGGTCACAGAGGCCGAAGCGCTTGCCAGCGGCATCCAGGTGGCCCTGGAGGTCCTTGGCGTCTGCCTTGGAGAGTTCGCGCCAGGTCTTATAACCGGCATTGATGAGAACCTGATTAACCTTAGGGCCGATGCCCTCAACGATCTGGAAGTTATCTTCCTTGAAAAGACCGGCGTAGATATCACCTTCTGCATCTGCACCAGCACCAGCATCAGAAACGATGCCCATGGTTTCCGTGCTGGCGGGCACGGGTACGGGAATGACGGGTGGAGCAGCGGCAGCAGATTCAGCGGCAAACTTCATCGATTGCTTGTCTGCTTCGCAGCGCTGGAGGCTGGCCCGCAGGTCGGCTTCCGCTTTCTGGCTCTCTTCGAGCTGGTACTTCAGGCTCTGGTAGTCCTTTTCCCATTTGGTGGCAGAAGCGTGGTAGCGATCGCGGTCAGCTTCGATTTTGGTAGTGTCGACGACTTTGCCACGGCTGCCCCAAAGGAGCCAGTGAAACAGTGCACCGAGGCAGAAGGCAAGGAAGGACCACAGGTACCACCAGCCACATTCGATACCGAATAGATCGTTGACGTCGTGAAGAAATATATAGTTCATTATTAATGTAATGTTGCGATTGATGAAAGGGGTTACTGGGCGCTGAGCTTGACGTTCACGCGGCGGTTCTGACGGCGGTTAGCGTCCGTCGTATTGGGCCTGCGTGGGTCAGATTCTCCGCGGGAGCGGGTGGTAATCCGGTTGGCCGGTGCACCATTGCGTACAAGAATGTTCTTGACGAAATCAGCGCGGCGTTGCCCGAGTCCCATGTTGTACTCGTCAGACGAGACATCGTCCGTATGACCGGTCAGTACGACCGTTTCGTTAGTCTGCTGCAGGCGCTGGGCGAGCTTAACCAGGTAAGCGTCGACACTGGGGTCAACTTCTTTGGTAGAGCTGCTGAAGGGGAAAAGGATATCGATTTCGTTCTTATCCAGTTCGATTACAGCGGATTCGACGGGCTCCTCTTCAATGGCTTGCCAGTTGAAGGTACCTGCCCGCCAGGGGTCTGCATCCGGACTTCCGTCCATCAATCTTGCCAGGGTGTTGATTTTATCTCCGGGGATATTGGTTTCGCGGAGGAGAATTTGCTTAATCTCTTCGGCCCGGAGGAAACCCATGTTTTCGAAATCAGCCGGTTTTGCTTCTGAGGCGTAATAATGGCCGTAGACGTCGAGGGCTTGATTTGGGTTAGCACCGTATTCTCCGACGAGCTTGTCTCGAAGTGCGGCCCAGCGTGAGCCGGTGAGCACGTCGTTAGAGCCGAGGCTGGAAACGATGGCGTAATCATTCGTGATTGCGGCGGCTGGTTCGTCTACCGGTGCGGCTGCAGCGGCGTTGGCTCCGTCATCGGGACAATACTCTGGCTTAATGCAGGTATTGAAGGCCAAAAAGGAGAAGACTAACCAGACGATGGCCATCACGAAGAACTTCATGATTGTGGACATACTAAATAGTGTGGTTTGAATTGAAAAATGTGCGTTTAGCACCCGCGTTCGGGTGGGAAAACAGTTTTGAGACGTAACTTTTCGAAAAAAGTAGCTGGATTCTAAGGCAATTTAGTCATATAGTTGGTTTTTGCAAGTGTAACTATGCATTTTATACGGTAGTTATCTTGAATTTACCCTGATTTTTAATTGTTAAGGCCGTGGGTAAAGCCCACAAAAAGGCGGGGCAACTCCGATTGGGGCGCAGACGCAGGTGCAGAGGTGGCCGACAGGAGCAGTGTGTACGAACCCCTGACTTGCCATCAGAAGACCTTTGCCTGGGAGCCCTTCCTGATTCCCGGGCAATTGCTTACTGGCGCATCACTTTGCTCTTTAACTCTTACTCTGCACCAGCGTCCGCGCCTCAAGCCCCGTAAAAGCAGCATTAACCCTGCCAAAATAACTTAGGTCGCCATATTATCGGGAATCGGCCCCGGCGAACTATCTTTGCGGCCCAAAGTTTACCTAGTATGTTCGATAATCTGAGTGATCGCCTTGAGGGCGCGTTTAAAAGCCTGACCGGCGATAATAAAATAACGGAAATCAATGTCGCCACGAGTCTCAAAGAGATTCGTCGGGCTTTAGTAGGCGCTGACGTGAGTTATAAGATCGCTAAAGAGTTCACCGAAAAGGTGAAAGAGAAAGCACTCGGAACGGACAATGTACTGAAGTCGGTTAAGCCCGGCCAGTTGATGGTCAAGATCGTTCAGGACGAACTCGCCGAACTGATGGGCGGGCAGGCCGCCGGCATTAATGTAGTCGGGAAGCCCGGCGTAGTGCTGATTGCGGGCCTGCAGGGTTCTGGTAAGACGACCTTTACCGGTAAACTCGCTCTTCACCTGAAGGAAAAGCGTAAACTGAAAGTACTCGTTACGGCCTGTGACGTTTATCGTCCCGCGGCCATTGATCAGTTGACCGTCCTTTCTGAGCAGGTAGGCGCAGGCATCTACAAGGAAGTTGAGAATAAGAACCCCGTAGAGATTGCCCTTAATGCAATCGCTCACGCCCAGGATAACAAGTACGATGTTGTTATCGTCGATACTGCCGGCCGTCTTTCCGTTGATGAGAAGATGATGCAGGAGATCAGTGACATCAGCGAAGCGATCAGCCCCAACGAGACGCTCTTCGTCGTTGACTCGATGACGGGTCAGGATGCCGTCAATACGGCCAAAGTCTTCAATGACCGGCTGGACTTCGACGGAGTCGTGCTGACTAAGCTAGACGGTGACACCCGTGGTGGTGCCGCCCTCTCGGTAAAATACACGGTCAATAAGCCCATCAAGTTTATCTCCACCGGAGAGAAGCTGAATCAGATGGACGTTTTCCACCCCGACCGGATGGCCCAGCGTATTCTGGGTATGGGAGACATCATCTCCTTCGTAGAACGTGCACAAGATCAGTTCGACGAGGAAGAGGCCAAGCGCCTGGAGAAGAAAATGAAGAAGAACAAGTTCGACTTCAATGACTTCCTGGGGCAGCTCAACCAGCTTCGTAAAATGGGAGACATCAAGAGCTTGCTCAACATGATCCCCGGTATGAAGAAGATGATGAAGGACGTAGAGATCGACAACTCTGCTTTTGCCAAGGTAGAAGCCATCATCCAGTCGATGACACCCAAGGAACGCGCCAACCCTGAACTCATGAGCATGAGCCGCAAAAAGCGGATTGCCCGCGGTTGTGGTCAGAGCATGGACGACGTCAACCGTTTCATCAAGCAGTTCGACCAGATGCGTAAGATGATGCACAAGATGAGTAACAACCCGGCCATGGGACAGATGATGGGCAAGCAGCGGAGGCGGTAACGTTCCGCCTGGCACAGAGCATTAATGCATCATTGTTTCCAGTAAGCCTTTTTTAATGGGTTGCCGGAGGTGGATAAACCCACTCTCTACCTCTTCTGGTAGTGGAGCACCGTTTTCTGCGGAAAAGACAATTTTAAAAACACCCGCCTCTCCCGTGGGAGAATATTCTGCTATCCTGAAGTAGCGGGGTGCGCTGTTCTGATATGTTTTGAAGGACAGAGTCTGATCGGGCTCCAGGTCCAACAATGCATCCCGGGCGGAGAGCAGGTAAGCGTTCTCCTGTTCCATCGGCAGGGTGGATACGGCAATGGGCGATGGAATGGCTGGCTTGTAGAAAGTTAACAAGAGATACAGCCCAAGCCCCGCCCCCAGAAAAACAAAAGTGGCGAAGGACAATAGCCATACGGGGAGTTTTTCAACGTTCATGATTACATCTGTTTTTTGATCAGTTCGAAGTATCGGCCCCGACGAGCCAGTAGCTCTTCATGGCTACCTTGTTCGGCAACCCGGCCTTTGTGCAGGACGATGATATTGTCAGCAAACTGAATGGTGCTCAGGCGGTGGGCGACAATGATTACCGTTCGCCCGTGAAAGAAGCGCTGCAGGGCTTCCATAATGTTCCGCTCGTTTTCGGCATCCAGGCTATTGGTGGCTTCGTCCATCAATACATACTCAGGATCTTTGTAGACGGCACGAGCCATCAAAATTCGTTGTTTCTGGCCCATGCTTAAGCCCTTACCATCTCGTCCGACGGGGGTGAGGTAGCCCTGTGGCATTTCTCCCACAAATTCTTCGAGATTAGTAATGCTGGCAGCTATCTTGAAGCGCTCTTCATCGTATTCCCGCCCCAGCACGATATTGCCGCGAATCGTTTCATTGAAGATGAAGCTTTCTTGCAGGATAACTCCACAGCGTTGCCGCCAGTCTTCCAGATCGAGCTGTCGAAAATCTTGTTGGCCTACGGACACCAGGCCTTTATAATTCTGGTAATAACCCAAGAGAAGTTTCAGCAGGGTCGTTTTTCCACTGCCGCTGGCTCCTACAATAGCGGTAGACTTTCCGACGGGGATGTTGAGATTGATGTCCTCCAGGGTTGCTTTTCGATGCTGTCCCTGGTGGGTAAAGTTCAGCCCTTTGATCTCGATGCTATGTTGGCCGGGCAGGAGTTGTTGGCCCTCTCCATACTCTGCCTCATCCCGTTCCTGCCAGAACTCGGTAATCCGGTCCAGGCTGATCATTGCTTCCTGTCCTCTGATCACTCCGGAGACTATTTGCTCCATTGGGGAGATGAGTTGTCCGATAATAAACTGGATGGACAGCAGTGTTCCCAGCGTAATCTGGTTATCAATGATAAGACTGGCGGACAAGAAAAGAATGGAGAGTTGGGCGATCTCAATGATCAGCATTGTACCCGTATCCTGAATCTGATTGATGCGCAGGAAGCGGGCGGTATTACCGAAAGATTCCATCTTATTCTCCTTCCACTTATCATGGAAGAACTGTTGGCTGTTGTTGATCTTGAGGTCGTGCATTCCGTTGAGGATTTGCAGGACGAGTGATTGATCCGTGGAAGCATATTGAAAACGCTCCAGGTCAATGGTCTTCCGTTTACGCAGAAAGAAGGTTATCCAGACCAGATAGACAAAGGAGGAAGCCAGGAATAACTGAAAGAAAAGTGGATGAAAGTTCAGGAGCACGACGCTATAAATCACGACTGTAATCACGGAAATGAGGATCGATAGTGCGTTTTGGGTCAGGAAGGACTCCACCCTGCTGTGGTCTCGTATCCGTTGGAGGATGTCTCCTACCCTTCGGGTTTCGAAAAACGGAATGGGAAGGGCGAAGAGCTTGGTGAGGAAGCTGGAGATCAGGCGAAAGTTGATCCGGAGGCTCAGGTGGAGCACCAGCCAGCCTCTGATGATATTGAAGCCTGTTTTACTCAACACCAGCACAAGTTGGCCCACAAGCAGATATTGCACGAAAGCCAGGTCGCCCGCTCCAATGCCCAGGTCGACGACAAGCTTGGTAACATAAGGCAGCAGGTATTGCACCGCTGAGATGGCGAGGATGCCCAACAGGATGACGGGAAAGAAGACTTTTGCGCTACCGAGGCTATTGCGAATAACCTCCCAACGGCGGTCGGTCACTTCCACGTCAGCCACGAGGTTTAGCCCGGGCTCTTCGGAAGCCTGGGGCTCAAAGAGTAAAGCATAGCCGACGGGAGGGGTATCATGCGGTGTTTCGTGGGTAAGCAACTTAGCGGCCAGCGTACTGGCGGAGAGCCAGCGGCGCCCCCGGGCGGGATCACCTATGACGTACCTGCCGTAACGCTTACCGTAATAGACCACAAAGTGGTTGTTGTTGACCAACAGGATAGCCGGGCGATCCTCATCAATAAGGTCCAGGTCGTCGAGGTTACGGAGCAAGACACCTTCGGCTTTCATACCATATTCTGCTGCGGCGTTGCGCAGAGAGCTGAACGAGGTGCCTACGCGGTCAATTCGGGTAAGCTGGCGAAGGCGGTATTCATCTACCCGGACACCGTGATAGGAAGCGATCATGCGCAGGGCTGCAATGCCGCAGTCGCGCATGTTTTTCTGGCGGACGAAGGGAAAGGGTTGATAAAACATAATGGATCCTGTGCTTACTTGAGTTGAGGGACAGACTTGCGCTTTTTGCCTGCTTCCTGCAGGTAGTAGCGCTCAAGGATGAAGAAGAGAACGTGCTCGTGAATTTTGTTCTTCGCACGAGAGAAGCGCAGGATGAACATGTGGACATAGCTCTGCAGTAGTTCAGCGCGGAGGTCTTTATCCAGGGGAGCAATCCCTTCATCATAGACAGTGGTGAGCTCGTCTTTGAATTCTGCCAGAATTGAATGCAGCAGAGCCTCTTGTTCAAATGGGTAACGATTATGTTGTAACGCTTCTTCAATCTGCGGGCGATGATTGAGGTATCGTTGAACGAGATCCCGTTTCTGTAACTTGTTCGTGTTGAACAGATAGCTGAAGGTTTCACGTCTTTCTTTCAGGAATGCCCGGGCATCGGCATCCTTTAGGCCAAACACCTCCAGGTAAATGTTCATTACGCTGAGCATAACCAGCCATTCCAGATCCTTTTGCACCTCACTGACCAGAAGGTTCTTGACGGACATTACCATCTTGCTATCGACGGCAAAGAGTGCCTCACCGGCCGCCAGGTTGGGGCCTGCGTAGCGCTCAAGTTCCCGTCGGTAGGTATCGACCTGAATTTTCCAGATAAACTGGTGTTCAAGCTCGGGTTTGAAAAATTCGTTTACCTGGCGCAGGATCTCACCGATGGCAGCGTAGTTCGAAGGTTTAAACCTGACGCGCAGATGGTAATCCGGGTCCGTCAAACGCAGGAAGAAGAAGCTGGTGATGAGGCCCTGGTCCGCCAGACCTTTAATTAAGAGTGGGAATTTTTCGCCGACCAGTTTTTCGATAGTGCCGGCGCCTCCGTAAAACTTGAGGTAAAGCCATTCATCCGAAGGATAGACAACACGAGGCAGCGTATCCTCTGTTTCTATTATCGCGGGTACAGGCTTCGCTTTCCGATTCAGGAAAGTCTCATTGCGGAAGGGTAACATCACTTCATGTTGGTAATGGGCGCCAGCACCGTCGTTAAACCAGTGTGCATCCGTGGGTTTCTCGATTACCTCCTCGATGATCATCCGGTATCCTTTCAACATATTGATGAAGAGGTAAATGGAATGATCGTTTTGCAGATCTACGTACACTGGCGCGTCTCCATCACGAAGGGTAAAGCGAGTTGGCCAATTGTTTTCTTTAAAGAGTTCCCTGAGCTTTACGGTCATATCCGCAAAGGGTAATTCCTTCAGGTTCTTTATCGGTTGCGTGAGAATATTCCAGCTGGCACGACGGAAGACAAAGCGTTCATATTGAATCCGTGGAACGAAGTCCAGCATACCCGTAATTGGCCCCAGGTCCACCAGGTATTCATAGTAACCACCGTGGTATTCTTCCTGAAGAGATGCCAGGAATTTATATAGCGGCAGGCAGTTCCAGGCATAATTATGGGCTGTAGAAACCCGGGGGATGATTTCCTTCCCGAGCTTTTTGCTAACTAATACGACCCGATTATTTCTGACACCAACATAAAGATCAGTGATGGGGATGAGACCGCCCTCATCACTGTTCGATTTGGTAATGAAAGCAATTTCGTGCTTCCGGCTTCGGGGGCGTTCCGTGATATTGCCTACCCGTAAGTTAGCCAGGTGGTTAATCTCTGCTACGACGCTCCCCGCGAAAGACTCCTCCTCAAAGTTGCACAAATCATCGACCACCTCTTTGATCTCACCAGACATGTGGGCGAAGCGAGACAGCAGTGCAGCCCCGGTGTCTTTGCCCAGGTCTTTAAAGCAGTAGAGTGGCTCATCAGCCCCTTCCTCCTGAACGACGCTGAACATCGCTGCCGATGTTGGTGGAACATGGCTCATTTCATAGTGGAAGCCATCCAGGTCTTCATCCGTTAGCTGAAGTACGCGCTTCCCCTCAACCTGGCAGCTGATCATCTTTTGTAAAAGAAAGTTATGCAATTTATAGTTCCATTCCACCTTCTTCCGCTTGTTGCTACCCAGGCGCGGCACCATCGGGAGATTATCTACTAATGGCGTAAAGGTGAATTGCTCGGAACCGACCTTTTCAAAGCCGACCCCCAACTCAGGATCTAATGCCAGCATGACCGGCACCAACTGCTCTTCGTATCGGGCTGAGAATTTGTTTCGGAAGTCAACGATGCTTCGGCTGGACTGGTAACGGCACAGCTTAATGAGTGCCCGGAGTCCTTTTTGAACCTTCCGCGCCATTTGAAAATCCAGTCGGGGCGCCACTTCATTTCTGACTTCTGCATCAAGCCGGATAACGTTGGGGTATGGTTTACCCTGAAACGCAGCTACAAGATTTTCGATGGCCCGGTAGCTGGCAATACTCCCGGTTTCAGAAGCAGCTTCCATCAGTTCAATCAGGTGCTGAAGGTGACCGTAAAACTTCCGTACTTCAACCGCTACTTCATCGGTAAGTTCCCGTCTCTGAAGCAGCGCCGTCAATACGCTTTCCAATTGATCCTGGAAGGGGTTACCGACGACGTGCGGCTCTAACTCACTGACGAGGATTTTTGCATCAACCAACTCTGATACAAACCCGAGCGCATCTGCTACCGTAATGTCTTCATCGACTAATACTTCAGCAATCTCTAAACCGGTCGCACCACCAACGGCTGCTTGCCGAACGCGGTCGAGGTATTCTGAGTTGGAAAAAACCGACAGATTATAGGCCCGGCCGTGATCAGTATCACTGTACTCTACGTATCGAGACTTTGCCCCAACTTCAAGTATGGTGTTATTGGGAAAGAACTTTAGCACAGCGTTGATTCCGGGAATTTTCAACAGGCCATTGCTTAGCAGCATAAGGTAAGCAGCGTCCAGTTTTATTTCCCGCCGGAAAGTCGGAGCAGTAGGCGCTGCTTCAAGTGCTGAAGAATCCATGACTTTACCTACTCCACAGCCCGCAAACATGCCAAAAGGTGTGGGTCGGTAGCTGATGCGATTGAGATACTTGAGCGCAGTTACCTGAAACTTATTCCATTTCTTAGGACCGGCAGCCATGGTTAGCTCTCCGATCAGAAAACGCTCTACCTCCTTAAAAAACTCAGGGCTGGACAGATAGATAGCTTCCTGGACTTCCGTCTTACTTAATTCCTTTTTCAAGAAATCCAGTCGATTATCGAAATGGGCCTGGCCAGAAAAATTATTCCGGGGCATCCGGGCAATGCGGTAAATGTATTTATCGGTAAACTTCAACATGATAGCTTGATTTTTAGGTTTTACACAGTAATGCGCTGTGCTGGTTGGCTGGCCAACAGACCAAATGACTTACTGATGAGTCCAATACTTTCTTGTTGCTGATCACTGTGCTGACCAACTTCACGCAAGACAAATTCGGAGACGCCGTAGCGTTTTGCGATGGCCCATACCCGCTCCTGGAACTCGTCAGGGGTGGCAACAATACTGTTGACGATGGGCCGGCCGTAGTTGATTTTTTTCATCTGCTCATCCACCTGTTTACGCGTCGTTTCATCAGGGACACAAGAGCCTGCCAGGGCGATGACAGCGTGTGGAGTGTAGCCGTGCTTACGGGCGAATTCATCCCGGTAGCGGGCAATGACATCGTACTCATCAAAATCCATACTATCGAGCGTATGAAAGGTAGACTTCACCATATGCATTTGGTTATTGACAGCCCACTCATTGCGGCGGAAAGAACTCCCCAATGCGTACAAGTCTGGTGTAGATCCGAAAGCAGGGGGGATGATGGTTTGCTCCTTGCGGAGAACCGATTCTTCTTCGCCGAACAACCGTGCCACCCGGTTGACCCGAAATTCAAAATCATCGGGGTAACGGGAAAACTGCTCACACCTCATCTGTTGACCGATATTAGGGGACGGGCGGCCATTCGCGAACCCCAGATCACAGCGACCGGGAAAAAGGTTAGCCAACAAGCGGAAATCAAGGGCCACCTGATACGGAGAATGAAAGTTCATCAGCACGCCTGCGGTACCGACATGGATGCGCTCGGTTTGCTGCAGGATGAGTGGCAAAAGCATTCTGGGGCTGGCCCAACCGATCAAAGGATTATAAACGTGATGCTCCGTCAGCCAAAACCGGGAAAAGCCTTTTTGCTCTGCTAATTCAGCAAAGTCAAGCACATCCAGTATGGTATGCATACTGCTTTGGTCGCTATGGCGATTACCGAATTCCAGTATGCCGAAGGAGAGGCGGTTCATAATTAATGGTTTACAGGTTGAGTAAGAAAGCGTCAGCGGCAGGCAGGAGGCCCGGGCGATCCAGGCTGAGCGTACCTAAAACAGCTCCGGGTAATCCTTCCAGCAGAGAGAAGTGCTGATATCCCTTGAGTTCGTCGTAGCGAGGGTTCTCCCAGGTGGTCCGGTAGTGATCAGCCCACCGCTCATAGGCACGGTTGAAGGCCAGTTCAGCGGGGTAAGTCTTTTTCAGGCAACCGAACATGTACACCAGCCCGGCAGAGCCGTGGCAGAAGAATACGTTTTCATCGATCTGGGCGTCATAAGCATCCAGGCGCCCCGCAACGTGGCGGGCAAGGGCAAGGCCACGTTGCTCCAGTTCTTCATCGCTGAAGGTGCGGCCTGCCTTCAACTGGGCAAAGGCGACGTTCAAATCTCCGTAGCACCACCCTACCCGGCTGACGTAGTTCTCTTCTTCTTTTTCAGCCCATACTTCGGGATTGTCTTCGATAACAGACTTGGGATAAAAGACGTGGGTGGGAGATTTCTTAGCTCCCGCCGGACGCTCATGCTTATCTACATACTTCAAAAGGTCGTACACCAGCTGGCGGGTTGATTCCTGACGGAAACCACGGCGGCAGGCCTCGGTCCAAAGCAGGGCATGTCCCGTCATACCGTGCGCAAGGCCCATGTTGTACTCTCCGCTGTCAAGTTGCCCCTGCAGGACGCTGTTGAATATCCGACTACCTTTCTCATCCGTACGCAACTGCCCCAAATAAGTATCAAAGATGGTATCCAGTGTATTTTGCACCGCTGGCAGGTGAGCGTGGGGAAGCAGGGCGAAGAAAACGCCGAGTGGCCCGTGCAAATAGTCGGTATTTTGCTTTTTAAAATCAGCCATAGCCCGCTCTTTGAACAAGTCACTCAGCTCTGCCATCGTAGCCTCGTCAAAGCGGTTGTCCGCCAGTCCATTTTCCCGAAGGTGATCAACGACGTAGACGATTCCCGCCAGGCCGGAGCAAAAAGTATGCAGAGTAGATAGCTTCAGGTCTCCGGCCCGGAGGCGCTCCATTACCTCAGACAATAATTGCTCGCTCAGAGAAGCAAACCTTGCATCTACGTCCGCGCCCAAATAAGCACTGATCAAAGCAGCGCCACTAAGGCCGTTGAAGAAGCTGGAGCCATATTCCTCAAGGTTTCCCTTAAATCGTTCATAAAATCTATCGATAGCCGGAATGGAGCGTGTTTCGGTAAGCATGATTAGAGGAGGTAAAAAGTGGATTGTAAAGAGGTTGGAGTAGTGCGCAAAGCGAGGTCAACGAGCAACGGGCCTTGCGGGCCCTCGAAGAGGGAGATACGTTGCATGGCGGGGTAATCGTAGTGATCAAAGCCTTCAATTATCTGCTGATCATCATAATGGGCGATGGCTTCTGCCCGCCAAAAAGCAGCCGTCTCGGCGAACGTATTGATGCCGGTCAGCTTGTTGAGATGATCGAAAAATAACCAGGCACCGGACCGGCCATAAAGCAGGCTATTATTGGTGATCGCAGTATTTTCCGGCGTACGGCGGCCAGCCGTGTGGAGCAAAGCGTCCGTGAAGAATTCAACTTCATCCGTTTCGCCCAGCAAGCGCGCCAGCTGCAGACCTGCATAAAGGATGCCCATATCTCCGTAGGCCAGGCATAAGCGGCCCGGTCCGCGCGCCTTACCTTCCAGGTAGTAGCAACCGTAGCGGCGGGCGGAAACCGATCTTCGCCGTAAGGCTCTGAGATAGCCCTTCCCGCGCCGCTGAAATGCTCTGACTTCAGGGCAGCGCTGCAAGACTTTGCATACAAAGAGCGCATAGAAAGCCAGGCCGTGAGACAGGCCGGTGGCCACTTTATAAGTACCATCTTCATGGCGCTCTGCGAGGGCTTCAACGGTGGGTAAAGCTTCCAGCCAGCTCTTTAGGTGTTGGTGACAATCCGGGCCATAAAGCAGGAGATACCAGGCGGGCTGAAAGCCTCCTGTGTAAGGATCCAGCTCCTGCTTTTCAAAGCAAATATTCATCCGCTTAACCAAAATCTGGTGCAGCATTTCGCGTAAGGGAGTAACGGCTTCGGACAGCTCCAGCGTTTCAGCATGGGAAGCCAGAAACTGAGCCAGTTCACTGATTTCAACCAGGGTAGCGGCTGCGGTATGTTGCGGGTCGGTCACCCCTTCAATAGCCTGAAGGCAAAGGTTTTGCGCAATCGCCAAATCTGCTGACGCTCCTGAATTGAGGTAGCGGCAGACCGCCAACATCGTTATTCCATTGAGGCCAAAGCCGGTATCGTATCGATCGATATTTTCGGCTAATTCGAATAGCCGCCGGGTAAGCGCGGAGTCCTGGTGAGGCAGACTCCCTTGATTTGCCAACGCGGTTACCGTCGTAGACATAGCCAGAAAATTTTATGATGATGAAGAGTATGGGCAAGGAGAAGGCTTAGCGCTGCCAGGGCATACGTTGTAAACCTTTCCCCCCACCCACTCGTCAAAAATGGAAAGTGGGTACTCCTCAAAAGGAGATGTAACAGAAATTGTATTGAGACAGTACTTTCAGGCTACTGAACGCCTTATTGAAACAAGGGCACCCAAAGCCTTCTTTATTGGAAGCGACCAACGTCGCCCTCCGGGCCTCGCCGGTAGTTTTTACGCAGCTTACCCAGGCGGTAATTGAGGGCAATCGATACGCGACGGGTATTAAAGTCTGAAGCATAATCAGACTCAAAGCCCGTGAAAAACCGCTCTCCTGCTGCATTATTACTGTTGAACAGGTCAGTAGCCCCTACTGCCAGCGTGAAGGCATCGCCAGGTAAGCGGTATCTCAGCTGAGCATTGGCCACCCATTGATTCAGGTTTCTCCGCTGGAAGTAAAGCCTACCGCGGGTAAATCGGTAATCGCCCTCAATAGTAAGACGATCCGTGAGCTTAACCTGCGTCGAGGCAGAAAGAACGACTTTAGTGGTTGACCCCGTGAACTGTGCCTGATCTTCAAAAGCAGGGAGTGGGAGATAATTGAGAGGCACCACCAGTGAGGACAACTGGCCCTGTACTTTCTCATTTTTACCGAACTGGTAGTAAATGATGGCTTGAACGTAGCCCGCCCGGACGTTGAAGGCGTTCTGTGGGGTGATACTCGTCGTCAGCCCGTCCTCCGTTAGTTCCCGGACCTGGCCGACGTAACGCTGGCCACGAATCAGACCGAAGTTCAGGTAGAGCAGTCGGTAGAGACGCGTATTGAGCGTTAGCCGGTGGTCAATTTCGGGTAGCAATTCGTTATTTCCCGTCGTGAAGGTGAAAGCGTCCAGGTAACGAACGTAGGGGTTCAGCTCCAGGTAGTTCGGGCGTGTAATCGAAGAACTGTAGTTGAGGGTGAACTGGTGATTAGCGGAAGGAGCGTAGCTCACGGCCAGGTTCGGGAAAAGGTTTTCGTAAGACTGTCCTCCACGCGCATCAACCTTATAGCTGTAGGTTTCCGTCCTGGTAGCTTCTGCTCTCAAACCGGCTTCAAAGCTCAGGTATCCCATTTCGTGGCTAATGGAGGCGTAAGCGGCATACACCTGCTCCTGGTAGCCAAGGCTGTCGCTGAGTTCGAGATTGCGGACGGGCGGCTGCCGGCTAATGGTATCAAACACAGAGAAATTCTCAATGCTTCCGTCGGAGATTTTAATGCCTGCAGAGATAACGGTAGAAGGACTCAGGTACTTTTTCAGATCTGTGCGAAATGTAGTCTGAGCACCATCAAGGGGGAGGCGCGTACGCAGGTTCAATGCTTCGCTTCCAGAGAGCGTGGGAGGTTCTCTTCGGTCAAAGTCTATCTGTTCCCGGCTGTATCCGGTCAGGTAGCCGAGGTTGGCCGTGAGGCGGCTGCCGAGGCTGTCCAGATCGTTTTCGTAGTAAGCATCAAATGAGCTCAGGTTGTCATTGAGGTCTAGTTGTTCTCCCAGCAGAACGTCCCGGTCTTCGGCATCGACGAAGTCGAAAGTACTGAGATTGGTCGTCCGGCCATCCTTTACCGTAAAGTAAGAGTTACCATTTATGCCAATACGTTGTTTGCTGCTGAGGTCATACTCTATACCGAAGTTACCAGAAGGTAATTGGCTAAGGCTTTGGGAGTTTATGTTTACCTGGTTCGTACCAAACAGGTTTTCATCATTGTCGAAGTAACGTTCATTCCGTTGTTGGTTGCCGTAGCTGTAGTTCCGGGTATAGTTAATGCCGCCGTTGAAGCGAATGCGGCTACCGTTATAATTTAGGTAGGCATTATGGCTGTTGCTCACGAAGCGATCAATCGTTACGCGGTTACGCAAACTGAAATTAAAGAATTGCCCCAGAGACTTGTGCGTGATGATGTTGATCTCTCCGCCCGTACCTGATGCATCCTGAGATACAGACTTACCGCTGCGGACTTCAATAGTTTTGATGTTCTCTGCGGGTATACCCTGCAGAAGGGTGGCGGCCTGGCTGGCAGTCATGGTTCGTCGCCGGCCATTAATAAGTACATTGACGTTGCCAAATCCATTGAGTGTTATGGACGTCCCATTCACAAATACCCCGGGGACCTTATTCAGGATCTCAAGGCCGGAGCTTATTTCTTTACCAGGCAGTTGGTCCGCCGCAACCACCATTTTCCCTCCGGAGAAAGCAACCATGGGCCGTCGGCTAGTCACTTCCACTACGGCCAGGTCATTTCCCGTGGATTGCATCACAGGGGACATTTCCAGATGCTGACCATCAACGAGCTGAAAAGCCTCAGTGGTATAATCGGGAAAGCCCAGTCGGCTAATCCTCAACAGGTAGCCACCGGCCTTCAGGTTTTGAAACTCATAATTTCCGGATTCATCACTTAACTGAAAGTCTACAACAGCAGTATCTTCAGAAGCCAGAATAGAGACAGAGGCAAAATCTACGGGCTGTTGATCTTCTGTTAGAATAACTCCCGAGACTTTTATCGAAGAATCATCCTGACAAAACAGAAAAAGCGGAAACAGTAAGCCCGTAAGTATTACTGTAAGTATGAGGCGGATATGAATAAACATTATTCGATTTTTTATTGTAAAAGGTAGGAGAGTACACAGAATGAAAAGAGTAAAAAAGGAATAAGGAGGGCCCACACCTATGAGATGTCTTACTTATATTATCCTACGATATTTATGGCGAAGGGTCTTACAGTATATCTCGCCGAAACCTAATCAGGCTCCTGCCTTATTCCAACACTACTAAATTTATCTGATTGTTTTTTGATAGTTTTTTGCTTGCACTTAATTCATTGCGCACCCAAGACTAGTCAATACCAATTTCCTCTTCTTTGGGGTCATTACAGGTTTTTCGGCAGCAGCTCGCAAAGGCGACGGCTAATTCATCAGCACTGTTTACGCCTCTTGATTCAGCAAGAGCATTTCCTCCCTGGGTAGCCGCTAGCTGTTGTTCGCGTAAGCGTACGAGTGTTTCTTTTTTTAGTTGTAATTTCTTTTTCATTATTCTATTATTTATATACTATGCTAAGTCAAGTGGGGGCCAGTCAGCATCTCAAAAAGATTATTATCGGCTATACCCCATGAGACCAAACCGCTTTAATTTGAATATTGGAGTACCAGGTGATCCCTGGCATTAATCGCGTCGATTACAGGACTTACTACAGCATGAATCGGCACCTCCATCGTTATCAGCGGCACGTAGTTCTGGTTCGTCTTTAATGACATTGGATTCGTATTCTCCCGTAGCACCACCTACGGCGGCTGACATTTGCTGGCTTTGCAGCCGGGTCAGGGTATCTTTATCGAGTTTGAGTTTATTGGACTTCATGTTTTTTCTTTTTTCGCCTTCGTAATGTGGCGTAGTGAATGGATATAGAATGACAATTACTTAGTATAAAAGCCGCCGTTCTATGGGGCTGAGGATCAGGAGAAAAAGAGGAAAATTGAGGTGGCTTCTCTTCTCCGGATTTTAGTGCAGGCACTAAAGAACGGCGGCCGGGAGGATCTTAGTTACAAGACTTCGCACAGCAGCTGCCGCTGTTGCTGGCAGCCCGCGTACCGTCATCCGTATCGTCGTTGGCAGCGCGGAGGATATCAACGTCAACCTTGTTGGATCCGGGGCCATCAGCACCGGCAATGGTTGCTTCGAGTTGCTCTTCCTGCAGGCGAGCGAGACGCTCCTTATCGAGGGAAAGATCTTTGTTTTTCATACTAAGCTATTTCACGGGGACAGGACCCCTGGTAGTTGAATTAAGAAAATGGTCCCTTAGGCGATTTCAGCCTCACGACGGTTACAAGACTTAGCACA
This sequence comes from Neolewinella agarilytica, assembly GCF_900110645.1. Taxonomy (GTDB): domain Bacteria; phylum Bacteroidota; class Bacteroidia; order Chitinophagales; family Saprospiraceae; genus Neolewinella; species Neolewinella agarilytica. Next base: position 59,298 of record NZ_FOFB01000020.1, on the reverse strand, counting down.
GCAGCTACCGCTGGGGGTATCATCTGTATTAGCGGCACGCAGACCGATGGTAACGGTGTTGGACCCTGGGGCAGCAGCGGCACCACCGGTGGCGGCGTCGAGTTGTGCGTCCTGGAGGCGTACGAGGCGATCTTTGTCGAGGGAGAGGTTTTTCTTATTAGCCATTTCTATGGAAATTGAATTATGTATTAATTTATTAATTGCCCGATATGGGCGGTCTATATTTCTGCAGTCATTGAACGCTGCCACAAGCGTGGAAATCAGAAAGATGGCGAGCATACTTCATAATTCCTCTTATTTGTCCTTCGTCATCCCCGAAGGGACCAGAACAGAGCCGAAAGCCCGCGAGTAGCTTTCGTTGCCCTTCTGAAAATTATAGTATCGAACATACTTTTATCTTTTGAAGAAATTAAAAAAAATGGGTTTGATAGTTTTCAGGAGCTCATCTCAAAACCAGTCAATGACTAGAAAGGAGTAAGCGTTGCCCGAGGAAATATCTCCTTTAATACACTGTCCATCAACTGGTCAACATTTTGACCTTTAAAGCTTTTATTATTAGGATGGACCAAGCAGGCTATATGTGAATCAAATTGATCAGGAATACTCACAATTCGATTTAACATGATTGATTTTTCTTTTCGGTTACGTTCATACATTTTCAGCCAAATACGATATACTCGTAGCAATTCAAGGCCTCGGCCGTCTTCTCGTTTAATGTCGAAGAAGCCAACCCGATCATTTTCAGCAAGGAAATCGACGATAGCTCCGATGATGGTAAACTGGATTCTACGGTCGTAGCCTTTATCTTTTATTTCCATTACTTCGAAGTATATTTCAAACACCTCCAGTTCTTTCTTAATGTATAACTCAACAACCTCCTCCTGCCAATAGCGAATAAACCGGACGATATAGGTATTCCCTCTCTCCGTCGTAAAGACGTAGGCATGTGGAGCATAGGGTGTCAGTTCGTATCGGCCTTGTTGAGTCTGAGCTACCATGGTGATTGAGAAGTTTAGGCGCCTGAGAAGTAACCTGGGTTGTTTATCTATTATCTATTAAGGTGTACCAAAGCGAAGGACCATTCTATAGCTATCGCCATCTCGACGTAGCTGATAGGCTCCCGGAAGTACCCAAGAGTACTGCTCAGATACTTCAGGAATGATGTTGCTTAGCAGAATAGGTTCCCAAACGACTAAGCGTTCCCGGCCAAAGTGATATTGTTCTTTGGCTAGCAGCATCTGGCCACTTGGGATGCGTAATGTGCCACGATCTAAACGCCCCTGTATAGTTAGGGTACCATGCAGAATCGGTTCGTCCTCCTGTTGGCAACCTTCAGCAAAGTTGATTGCCTCAAAAGAGTCCATTTGGCAGATACCATGGAAGCGACAATTATACTTAGGCATGCCAAGCTTTACGTTGACCTTCTTGCCAAGTTGCTTAGTAGTCAATCCTGCAACTGTTACTGCTGCACGATCAAAGCCTGAGTGATGGAACCTTATGGGTGACTGTGACATTCTAGTTTTGATTTGGTGGGTGGTGTTCCCGTTTGTCAGTAGCAAAGGAGCGACTTCCCGGTTTATTTTGAAGAGACAGAAGAAGTAAAATTCTTACCCCTAGTTTTTTCCATTTTGAATTGGTCTATTGGCTTATCCTACATAACCACATCCTCGATAACAATCATCATTTCCTGCTGCTCCTGAGCAGATGCATTGTCAAAATCAGCAGGTGAGGTAATGAGGCCGAAGGTAATGAGGAGGGAGTAAATAACAGCAGTCATAACAGTGTGTTTTTAGTAATGCGTGATAGTTTCTACTGCATAGATACCCCCTTCCTTTTCCTTCCTCAATGACACTCAACGCATTATTCTTTCCCACACTTTTACCTAAAAACAATTATTTATAAATACATAAATAACTAAAAATCAACAATATATAGCTTTAAATAATTAACAAATTCTTTCTATATTTAGGATGATTTTATGTGTATTAATTCGCCCATTGTTGCGAGGTATGTAAACGAGAATAGAGCAACGGCCTGCTTGGCCTTCTCTCTCCTCTGTCATACTACAAGCCTTTTCTACTGATGAAATTATTGCTAGAGCTCACCCGAGTGCTCAACAAAAACAAGACGAAGAACATTTCTGTCGTCAGCTACAACAAGACGGGAACTTCGAAGCTAGACATGTTTTACCGTGCACTTATCGACGGAAAAATTACCTCCGATGAGGAAGCTTTCACCCTTTTATACCCCGGACAGACAGAAATGAATCCTTACTATAAACTGAAACATCAGCTTCGGGAAAGACTCTATCAAACCGTATTTTTTGTTGACCTGAAGAAGAGTAAATACGACAATAGAGAATCTGCCCTGTTAGAATGCCAGTCCAATGTTATGCTCGCCAAATTGCTCATTAGGTTTGGCGCAAGAGAAAACTATATAAAACTAGGAAAGAAAGTGACTTCCGTAGCCGCGAAGTATCAGTTTACCGCCGAGCACATTTTCGGTTTGAGTGTTGCCTCTGGCGTCTACGCAATGGCGGGTCAACCCGATAAAGTATTGTCCATCAATAAAGAGATGAAGGAACTGCAACAGCTGCTATCTAAAGAGTCCGTCAGTAGATCTCATTGGTACCACATCAGTTCCATGTACGTAGTAGATCGCTCAAAAAAGCCTGAGGTAGAAGCTTTAATTGACGAGTACCTGGCAGATATCAACTCCATGCCTTGCTCATTGAACAGTGGGCAACTTACGTACACTACCTGCGCTCTGCATTTAGCAAAGTACATGAGTGTCAATGAGTATCAAGAAGCAGTTCCTCACGGTGAAGCGGGCTTAGCGGAAATCATGAAACTTCCTTTCCCTTATGCTTCAGCAATCTTCGCGATAGGCATCAATCTTACCGCCTGCTATGTAGCCTTAAAGGAGTTTGAAAAGGGAGAACGAACATTGGAGATTGTACGACAGCACATTACCGTTGGAAAGTACAACTGGTTTAAGCATCTTGAGTTCTCTTTCCTTCTATCCGTCCACACCAAACGATTCAGTAATGCCTATAAGGTCTATCAACAGGTGATTAATCACTCGAAATTCAAGAAGCTCCCCAACAGCATTCAGGAAACCTGGATCATTTATAGTGCTTATTTGTATTTGCTGCACCAGTCTGGACGGCTTAGTGACTGGACGGACAACAATAACTTCAGGATTCACCGTTACCTTAATAGTGTGCCGACCTTCACAAAGGATAAACGAGGACAAAATGTGCCCATCCTCATAAGCCAGTTCATTTTACTACTACAACGCGGAGACTACGACGGCGTAATGGATCGATACGAGGCAACTATGAAGTACAGGGACAGGTATCTGGATAAAGAGAAGAACTTTCGGGCCAACGTCTTCTTTCGGATGATGGCGGAAATCACTAAATCTGACTATAATTACAACTCTACTAAACGCAGAACCAAGGATTACAGAGCTATGCTTGATGAGGTACCGGTAGGCGTCCTTCAACCGTCTTACGATCAAGAGGTTCTGCCTTATGAGGATTTGTACGACATCATACTTGAACTACTTACCTAACTTCCGCAACTGATTCAACACTGCCCGCATATCCTTAGGCATCGTTGCCTCAAACGACACACGTTCTCCTGTATCAGGGTGATTGAAAGCCAGCCTGCTGGCATGGAGGGGTACTCTGGAAAGTAAGGGGCGCTCGTCCTGGTCTTTGCCAATATTGTAACGTCGTTTTATTTCGGAGAGCTTAAACTCCTCCCGCTTACCGTAGAAAGGATCCACCATAAGCGGATAGCCGGCATAATTGAGGTGAACGCGAATCTGATGTGTCCGCCCCGTAAAAATCTGAACGCCCAGCAGGCTGAACTGGTGCCCGAAGCGCTCCATCACCTTAAAAACAGTGAAGGCGTATACTCCACGGTTAGAGACCATCATCCGTCCGGTTTGCCCGGGGTTCCGGGCAATGGGTTCATCAATCTCGACGTCGCCTTCCTCGGGGGGCTGCCCGTCAACGATGGCGTGATAGACTTTGTCTACTTCCCGCTCCTGAAATTGTCGGTTGAGCTCCCGGTGCGCCTCCGGCGAACGAGCATAGACAATGACTCCGCTGGTGGGTTTATCCAGGCGGTGCACAGCCATTACCGGGTCTCCGAATTTACGCCCCAGAAGAGCGGTAAGATTGGGAATGTCCGGATCATAACGATCCGGTACAGACAATAAGTTGGCGGGCTTGTTGACCACGATGAGGTGATCATCGTGGTAGAGGACTTCGAACTTCATTATTTTGTTTTAGCCCCTGGCGGTCGAGCCAAAGAGTAAACCGGGATAGAAACAGCCCGCAAAGGTAGTTATCAGCAGCTAGCCACTACTGTAGTAACCCAATGTCTTTTTTTAATGTCAAGGATTCATGATTATGAACTACTGTTTAGTATACTTTACTCGTATGACTAAATGGTGCTCTACCTCTAACAGGTTGACTATCCTTAAGTAAGCAGGAGGTCTTAAATAGCGAAACGACTAAATTTAAGAAAGGATGACTCGATAGTTATCGCCTTTTAAGCGCATGATCAGAAATAGAATGTGCTATCCGGGGGTAATCCCGGACAGCACATTTCTTAATATCTGTATCAAACAGATTTGTTGTTCACATCGTGTATCACACAAAACAAAGACTACTGTTTTACTCTTTTACAAACCGCTTTATGTCCAGGATTTCATCCGCAGACGATATTTCCAGATAGTATGTTCCATTGGGCAAGCGGCTAACATCAAGGCCAGCCGATGTGTTAATTGTTTGTACAATCACTGTTCTACCAAGAGCATCCAGAACACTGACATCCACCCTAGTTCTTGCCAATCCTTTAAAGTGCAAGATGTTTGTAGTCGGATTAGGAAATACAGACAACTCATTTTGATCACCATCAACAAAAAGAGTGATGACATGAGAATATTCGAATGAGCCGTCAAGATCAGTCATCTTTAAACGGTAGTAGTTCAGTCCGTTATACGGTTGATTGTCAGAGAAATTATAGGCACGCTGCTCATTTACCTCTACGGATAAAGGAAGGACCTTTGACAAAGTATTAAAAGTGTTTCCATCTGAGCTCCGTTCTACCTCATAATAGGCCAGGTCAGTTTCTTCAGTAGTTACCCAGGATATTTTATTGATCTTTCCATGGTTTTCACCTTCGAAAGTCTTAAGCGTAACGGGCAGAGAAGATATAATTGCGTCAGATTCCCATGTTCCCCGTCCGTAGGTCGCAGCACGGATCTTCATAGTTGGATAAAAGATTTTTAAATCACTGACTTTTGTGTTTGGCAGTCCGGCAGAGAACAAAGTCCAACCACTTTTCGCGATGCCACGACAGTAAACCCCAATATCGCCACCTACATACACCAAGTCATTGGATCCATTCTGAAACACGATTGTATTGAAAGGAATGTTTGGCAGGCCGTCTGAGATATTTGTCCAGCTGTCTCCTCCGTCAATCGAGCTATAGACCTTTTCTCCGTCTACATAACCGGAGTAGGTTACCCAGACTTTATCCGGATCGACGTTTGAAATAGCAATCTGGGTCACGGAAGCATTGAGTGAAGCCTCAGGCAGGTAATCCCAGCTTATTCCTGCATCAGTTGACTTTGCAAGATTGAATCCATTCGTTGCATAAATTATCTGATGGTTACTGGGGGCAATTTTAAACTCCGTAATATTCGACCCTCCGTTTTCGGGAAAAGCTATTCCTCTCGCAATCCAGGACGCCCCACGATTTTGAGAGTAATAGAGGTGCTTTCGGCCTCCGGCATAAAAAGTTGTTGGCACCATTGGATCCTGATGAATCGGAGACTGAAACTCCACCTCACCAGTTTCTCCATCAGTTGGTAATCCATCGACTATGTCCGTAAAGCTTAAGCCTCCATCGTAGGAAATGGCATGGCTTCCATTGGTTCCTGTTTCTACTACGATATCGTCGTTAGTGTAGTCAATAAAGCAGTACTCACCATCACCACCTCCGATAACTTTCCAGGTACTAGGGGCAGTATTAAGAATGGTTCCAATGTCCTGAAGGCCAGCGGCCATTCTGTTGGGGTTAGAAGCAGACATACCAATGATTGTCTGTTGAGAAATATTCAGATTATTACTTAAATCTGTCCAAGGACCATCCCCCGTTGCATTATCCGTATACATGGCTAATCCACCATCATGGGAGGAGAAAGCTTTCGTACCATCGCTACTAAAAACGATTTCGTGAGTATCAGCATGGACAAACTCATAATTTGGGTCAGGAGCCCAGTAAGAACTGATGTACCAGCTTTCTCCTCCATCTGTAGAAGCCCACTGGCTTACACCACCCGCCAAGAGAAAATCAGGGTCCGTGGGTGAAGCCGCCAAAGCAAGTGTATAATAGGACTGACCGGCAGCATCAGATCCATCGGGTTCGTTCCCCAGGATATTTGGGTTATCGTAATCTCCTAATGTGTTATTGTAAACAGGTTCAAACTGAGTAGAAAACGAATTACCACTATTGGTTGACCGGTAAATACCTTTTAGTCCACCATTGGATTGCTTTCCAGCTATCAGGTAAACATATCCGGGTTCAGCAGGCGTAACGGCTAACCCCAGACGAACCACATCATTTACGGGCACGCCATTGGTTATCCTAGTCCAGCTGACACCGTTATTAGTTGATTTCCACATGGAATTACTGCACGCATAAACAGTGTTCGGATCGCCTGGCTTAAACTCCATGTCTTTAAAATTTTGAGCGGTTGCAGAAGACGACCAGGTAACTCCACCATCGGTGGTCCGGAAAATTCCTTTATTTGTCGCTGCTAATAAAATCTGAGGATTGCCCGGATGCATCAACAATTTACGGATCGAGTAATCATCAATTGCCGTCCAACTCAGGCCAGTATTATTCCAGTTAGCTCCGCCATCGGTAGTTTTAAGGACACCAATGCTCCGCCGGTCGCTTTCTACGTCTCCAGTGGCCAGATACATTGTGTTGGTCACTGTAGGATGTATAGCCAAATCAGCCACTCCGATGACGCCCAGAAAGTCCGTGTTAGTGCTCCAGGAAGCTCCGCCGTTAGTAGACTTCCATAAGCCACCGTCTGCCGCACCTACGTACATAACCTGGTTGTTCCCTGGCTCAAACCTAACCATATTAAGCCTGCCAACTCCGGTATCTTCTCCGGTAGCCTTAGTGAATGGGCCAAGAGGCGTCCAGTTACCCGAAAAAGACTTCTGATTGTCTTCTATCCCTTGCTTTTTTTTCCAGGCGACGTAATTGAAATACGTGTTATTGACCAGGCTCATATCGTTAGTGGGAAAAATCCGAGGGGCCATATAGGCCTCCCACCGCCTGAACGGTTTGTAGCCATGTCCTTTACCAACGGTTCGGTCTTTCCAATAAGCATTGAAGTCTTCTCTCAACTCACTAAAAGAAGCTTTTGGATTATCGTAAATACTGTTCCATACAGGCTTCACCGTCGGAATTGCTTCTTGGCTAAAACAGGGGAAAGAAAAAATAAAACACAAGAGGAACGATAAGGAAGCAGGTACACCTCCTACTTTAGATAGGTATTTCATGTAGTATGTTTGTGTACCGACCAAAGAATTAATGATCGGTGATGAACTGCAAATTTCCACCATCAAGCCTACAAAACCTGCACACGAAGGGGGGACAAACAGGGGGACAACCCTCTTTAAAACCGGAAAACGTTCAGGCGACACAGGCACCTCTTCTCAAAAACCATTTCTATCTAATTTTAATCCACCTACTTTGCACAGTACCCGTTCACTTATTTTTTCTTTACTATTTCTCTACAGCCTCTCCTTAACTGGCCAGGCAAATTTCCGAGCTGGCTATGAAAGGGAGAACCCTGTACCTCAAGATTCAATTCTACCCACAGAACAACGGTTATCAGCTCACTTAAAATGGCTGAGTACAGTAGAAAACAAGGAGGATACCCTGCTACGTATATTTGGAGAGATCTATGTTTTTTACGACTACGTTCGGATGCAGGACTACACTACTGCAACGGAGCATTTGCTTATAGCAGAGTCATTGGCTAACACTTCCCAAAATGAAGGATGGAAGGGAGGCGTTGCTTACCGGAGAGGACACCTTTGGGTAATCCTGAGAGAAACGGATGAAGCAATCGGGGCTTACGAAAATGCTGCCAGATGGTGCGAAGCTGCAGGAGACAGCCTGTGTATGGCGGAAAGCCTTGAACAACTCAGTGCAATGCACGCCCTGAAGGACAGTTTCGAAATAGCAAGAAATTACTTTTACCGAGCACTCCCCCTTTTGGAAAAATATGGTGCCAAAAAAAATCTGCAGACGGCTCATGCTAACTTTGGCAACCTGCTCTTACAGGAAGGTTCTTATCATGAGGCTATACCTTACCTTACTATCGCTAAGGATCTGGCTCAAGAGCTACATCTTAAAAGGCCATTTGGCAAAGCCATCAATAACCTTTCTCATGCCTATAGTTTAATCGGAAAGACAGACATGGCCATAAATGGATTTCAGCAAGCCATTCGCTTCAATGAGGAGAATGGATTTACCGAAAACATCGTACAAAATTATGCCGGCCTGCGTGAGCTTTATGAAAACCAAACCAACTATAAACTAGCGTATGAATACCAAGACAAGTTTCGTTACCTCCGGGATAGCCTGATCGGCAGCAAAACTAAGTTACAGATCGCCCGTCTTGAAGAGAATTTCCGTATGGCAGAAAAACAGTTAAAGTTAGAAGCCAGTGAAAAAGATCTTCTGACCTCCCAGCGAAGAGCAGAACGATTCGGTGTAGCCATCTTTCTCTTATTAATGGTTTCTGCGGCTACTTGGTGGTTCTGGCAACGTAGATTGAGAGAGTCTCGTGCAAAAATTGAAGAAGGAAAGCAAAATCTTAAAACCCTTACCCGACTGCTATCTGAAAAAAACGCCGCACTGGTTAAACTCAACAAAACTTACAAAACTTCAACTTTTCCGTCTGCAGAGGAGTCTCATAAGGCCGAGGAACCTAAATACAGCGCTCCCGAAAACAATGTCTATTCTTATAATCTCGACAATACGATCCTGACCTCCGCAGACTGGGAGGATTTTAAAGCACAGTTTAATCGAGCACATCCTGGTTACTTGCAACGCCTGCGCATGCAGTTTCCTCATTTAACAGAGGCTGAAGAGAGACTATTTTTGCTTATTAAACTCTCTCTTAACACTAATGAAATAGCTAACATCCTTGGCATTTCTTCCGGAGGTGTAAAAAAAACAAGGAATCGATTACGCAAAAAATTGCCTCTGCAAGCTGAAGACAGCCTGGAAAATTTCGTCCGCAGCTTCTCTAAACGAATACATGCCTGAACCTTACCTTTTTGAAATAAAAAAAGCCGGGCACCTCAATCGGTACCCGGCTTTCAATAATCCCATGAACATATATCTTAGTCTGAAGTTAGATTGAAAAAAGTGACTTCGTGTTCCGGCCCATATCTACCGGAACACGAATGGTCACAAACAATCGTAATCTCAGAATCTTAATCTCATTGTATCGGTTATGAGAGAGCGTTTTCCCTCCCGACAATACAAATATGCGGTCAGATAGAAGTCAGGGCAAAGACACAATTAAGTATTTGTGAAAACGAATAGATAAAAAAACGCCACAACTATCTCCCAATCAGATAGTTGTGGCGAAAAAAGTGAAGAAAAACAAGAAAAAAACTACTCTTCTTCTCCAGAAATTTCTTCTTTTACTTCATCTGTGACCGATTCCACCTTGTTTTCGACCGCTTCGGCGACTTCTTCCGCCTTATCCTTAGCGGCTTCAACGGATGCTTCTACCTGTTCTTTGGCCTCTTCGAATTTCTCTCCGGCGGCGTCCATTACATCTTCCAGCTTATCCTCGGCAATATCCGCGACGGCTTCGAGTTTCTCTCCGGCCACCTGAGCTACTGCCTTTGCCGTATCGGTAATGTCTTCCAGTTTTTCCGAGATACCTTCTACCGCCGAGGCGATAAAACTGCCTGCCTGGTCCAGCAGGCCTCCCTCTTCGGTTACACTTTCGGCCGCATCACCAACGGAGGTGATTGCGGAAGCGATAACATCTCCGGCTTTCTCGGCCATAGGAGAGGCAGCGGGTGTTTCTCCGCCAACGATTTCGCTCATAGCAACCATACTGGCAACGTTTTCCGGCGTCCGGTCTTCGGGCTTGGTACGGCCACCTTTTTTCTTCTTACCAGCGGCGATGGCCGCAGCGGCAGCCTCCAGCTTAGCTTTTTCTTCCGGGCTTACGTCCCGGGTAGAAATATCCGCAGCAATCTTGGCCTTGGCAGCCTCCGCAGCTGCCCGTTCAGCATCTTTCTGCGCCCGCTTCTCGGCTTTCTTCTTTTCCTGAGCGATTTTGTTTTCCAACATGGTTTTGGTCTTCTCCATGTCGTCCAGCTTTACCTGCTTGCTGCTCAGGCGGCTTTCGATCATCACAACCTTAGCCTCCCGAATTTGCTTCTCCAGCTGTCCATCCGTCTTCTCGATCCGACGGCGCTCGAACTTCAGGTCGTTCTGGTCACGGCCCATGCTGCTCTTCATCCGCTCCATGGCTTTGAGTAATCCGTCCAGGCGGGACTGGGTACGCCCGGCAGCACCGCTGTTAGAGTTACCGCCCCCCTGGCCGCGCTTCTCCTTAACGGTCTTGAAGGCCGCATCGATGCGAGAGTAGATCGCATTCCGGTCTTCTCGGGTGAATTTGACGTTATGGAACTTGCGCTGAATTTCGCGCAGGTCGTTGAACACTTTTTGCAGGTGAGTGCCCTCCCCTATCCGTTTTTCAACGTCTTCGAGCATGCTGCTAAACTTAGCAACTTGCTTGGTTGATTCTTCTTTATACTGCTCATTGAGCTTTTCGCGCATTGCCTTGAGCTTCTCAAAAGAAACATCGACACGCTTACGGATTTCATTACCCTGCTCCCGCAACAATGTTTTGTCCTGTAGCTGCCCCTGGACTTTTTGCCAAAAGTTCTTCGCCTGGTTCCACAGATCGCTGGAGTACTCTCCGGCCCGCTCAATGCGGTCTTCAATCTCGGCGAGTTCTGACTTATAGCTCTGGGCCAGTTTATCGCTCAGCACGTGGAAGTGCCATTCGGTTTGAGCGCGGAGGATCATGTCTGTCTGCTCAGCCTTCAGGTCATCGGGCAGCAATCCTTCGGAGACCGATAACTCACGGGCAATAACCCGGTCCGGTTCCGGAAATTCTCCCTCCTGCCCTTTACGCCACTTCTCCATGAAGAGCTTGTAGACCTCATCGGAGATTACTTTTTCGGGGTAGGTTTGAATGCGGACGATGTTGTCAGAGACCTGTAGTTCGATCGTGATCAGTACGCGTTTTTCCTGGGCGTCACGCCCCCAGACGGCAATTCGATTTCTCATTTCAATTTACGTTGTTTCCCCGGCAGGCAGATAATTTGAGTTTGCCTCCGGGAAGTCGGTTGGTACGGTAATTCTTATGTCGCGTGGGGCAGTTCAACGTGAACTGCCCCATTGTAAAATGCTTCAGTTAATCTTTCGTTCGGTTGTCAGGCTTCCACCGTCTGACCGATCAGTTTGTTTTCGACGAGGTACTCGGCGATTTGGACGGCGTTGGTAGCTGCGCCTTTGCGCAGGTTATCCGCTACAATCCAGAGGTTGAGTCCGTTCCCGATGGATTCATCCCGACGGATACGGCCAACGAAAACTTCATCTCTGTGCTTTGCCAGTAAAGGCATTGGGTAGACATTGTTCTTGATGTCGTCCTGTACTATGACGCCGGGAGTGGCGGCAAGTAACTCCCGCACCTTCTCCACGGTAAAATCTTTTTTGAATTCGATGTTGACGCATTCGCTATGGCCTCCGTGGACGGGCACCCGAACGGCCGTAGCCGTAATGGCGATAGAATCATCACCAAGAATTTTGCGCGTCTCGTGCACAAGCTTCATTTCTTCCTTGGTGTAGGCATTGTCGAGAAAGACATCACAATGTGGGATACAGTTCTCAAAAATGGGGTAATGGTAAGGCCGGTCAGTGTCGCTGGTATCTTCTCCACGCTTTTCCGCTTCGTATTGGTTAACGGCCGGTACGCCCGTTCCCGTGAAAGACTGGTAGGTAGAGATCACCAGGCGCTTAATGCCAAAGGCTTCGTGCAGAGGTGCCAGAGCAAGCACCATCTGGATGGTGGAGCAGTTGGGGTTAGCAATGATGAGGTCGGATGGCGTCAGTTCATCAGCGTTCACCTCCGGGACGACCAGTTTCTTGGTGGGGTCCATGCGCCAGGCGCTGGAGTTGTCTACTACAACGCAACCTACTTCAGCGAATTTAGGCGCCCATTCCAGGCTGGTGGAACCACCAGCGGAAAAGATCGCTACGTCCGGGCGGCGGTCGATGGCCTCCTGCATTCCGATAACGGGATACTCTTTCCCTTCGTAGCTAATCAGCTTGCCAACAGACCGCGCAGAGGCGACCGGCATTAGTTCCGTAATCGGGAAGTTATGCTCTTTCAGGACTTGAAACATGACGCCTCCGACCAGGCCGGTAGCGCCGACAACAGCAACTTTCATTCGTATGTAATTTTGGGGAGGCCAAAATACGACCTTTCACCCAATAGAGACAGGGTACAAGCGGGGTTAAAAGTTGCCCGTTTGTACGACATCTTAACCGTTCAGTTTCTGGAACATCAGGATTCCCCAGTTCAGTTGACCACTCTCTGCCAGCTTTTGGATCGTCTTACAAGTGTGCATCCGTTTATCGACAAATTTATTGCTGGTCTGTTCCACCATGTCCTCTTTGTTCTCCGTTAGTGACTCCGCCATTTTCCGGAAGTGGATAGCCAGGTGCTGGGAAAGATCAAGGTTGTAGATCTGTTGAAAGAAGCCTTTTTTAGCGTCCTGCTCATAATCTTCCAGGGTGATCAGCTCTTCGACCGGGAGGGAATTGATCAACTTGTCACCTTCAGCATCCACTTTGTCTCCACGCATGATGGCACTAAAAACCAGGCGGGCCTCCGGCTTCATTACCCGGTGAATAGCACGGAACATCTGCCGTTTCTGAGCGGTAATGCTGAAGCTGTCCTGAGCAATGACAAAGTCGAAAGTGTCCGGTTCGTAAGGCATGTAGTCCACGTCGCCGAAGGAGACTTTCACCATCTTGCCCAGCTCCATTTCGTCAATCCGTGACTGATTAAAGGCATTCTGCACCTTATCATCGTTCAGGCATTCGATCTTACACTGGTGCGTTTCGGCAATGTAGCGGGCAGCGGTTCCGAAGCCCGACTGCAGGACAAGGATTTTGGTAGACCGCTTAATTCTTGGCAGCAGGCGAAGCATTCTATCGGTCGTTACCCGGCTGGCTTCGAAAGGACTAAGGCTTTCATCTTTATAAATACCCACATGAAGGTCGTCTCCTCCCCAGAGGTTACGATAAATCTCCTGTGATTTCTGTGTTTCGTCAAAAGTGGCGATAGTAGCTCTGTTTTACGTTGTTTGGTCGAGAATTGCCAAAGATAACAATTGGATTGGTGAATTGTACGGTTAAACGCTATTTGGGTAGACCAATCGCAAGCTCCCTCTTGGACGCTTCAAGGTCCAATGGATGGTGGCAGGCAAACCTCAAAGCGTCCCGCAGTATTGCGGGACCTTCGAGCGTTTGCTCTTGAGGACCTTGTAGCGCCCGGGTTGAGCACTTAGGGCCCGACAGACTTTTGGGCGCCGGCGCAGGTGCAGGCAAGGGGTACGGGAGCAGTGTGTTCAACTCGTTTTCTCCAGCGCTTCCGTCAGGTCCAGCGTCATATAAACCTCATCCATGCTTACGTCCCCGGTACGGGCTGCATCCTTTTCCCGCCCGAACTCCCGGAAACCTTCGCTGAGGTATAGTTTGCAGGCTGCCTCGGCGTAATTAGAAACCGTTAGGTTAAGCCTTTCCAGGCCTGCTATTTCCTTTGCTCTGCGGACGCACTCCCGTAGGAGTTGCCGGGCTGCGCCCCGGCCGCGGGCCACGGGGCTGACGTATACGCCCCAGACCATCCCCCGGTGGCGGCGCTTCGTTTTATTGTAGCGCTGAAAGCCCAGCAGGCCCGCCAGCTGTTCCTGTCCTGCTTCATCGGTCATAAAATAGCCGAGGAGAAACTGCTCCTCCGGTTTTTCAACGATCCGATCGGCCCATACTTTCGGATCAACGATGCTGTCTGCGTCCTGATCCCAGGAAAGGGGATCGGAGGAAAAAGAGGCTGCTCGCAGGGCAACGAAGGCTTCCAGGTCAGTGAGGGTTAGCGGGCGAATCATGGCAATCCTGTTTGTGCCTGAGCCAACGCCAGCACGACAAAAAAAGTTACACCGCCTGAGCAGTTTGTCCCGCCGGAGGCAGACGCGGAGCGCACTCGGCGGTATAAATCACCCATGTGGGTGAATGACAGTACTTCCCGGAACCAGAGCTTTGCATCAAACCAATTGTGATCTATGTTTAAGTTTCACCCTACGCTCTTCACCCTGCTTCTGTCAACCTTCCTCTGCACCTGCGTCAGCGCCCAAACGGCAGATCTGGTATTCCCGGACAATATCGACCAGTACGAGAATTTCAATAGCCTGTACATCGCCGCCGAAGGCCGTGGCTTCGCCACCGGTCAGTGCGGCAGCCTCCTCCGGACCACCAACGACGGGGCAAGCTTTCAGGCCCTGCCTCCACTGCTCACTAACATTTCCTACACTAAGGTCTCCTGCCTGCCGGCCACCAACTGTCAGACTGTTTTCCTGACGACCAACCGGGGTGTTTATCGCTCAACCGACGCCGGAAGCACCTGGCGGCAGGTGAGCAGCCGAAATTTCAGTGAGTACAACTACGAACTCCAGGGGCATCTCTTTGGCTACACCTACCGCCGCACACAACTTCTGCACTCTACCGATGAGGGGGCCACCTGGACGGAGCTCTCTCTGCCCGTTGAGATGTATTCTGAACTTTTCCCCGTCTCCGCCAATGAGTGGTATTACTTTGGAGAGAATAAACTCTTCAAAACCACTGATGCCGGCCTGAACTGGGAAACGGCCTTTACCTTCCCCACGACGAACAACATCAACGGAGGCTTTCGGGACGACGACGGAAACTTTTATGCCTCCTTCGGCCCCGACTTCTACGAAAGTACCGATGATGGGAACAACTTCACCCTTCAATCCAGCACGCAACGGCTCTATTCTACTATTTCCGAAATCTGGCGCGGACAAGGAGACAGCATCCACATCATCAGCTTTAAGGGTTTCCGCTTTAGTACCGTCGACAATGGTGTCAACTGGACCAACAAAAACCCTGTCACTTTTCAATCTTACAATAGCTACACCCGCGCTGAGGGTCGCTTTTTCGCTGCGGCGGAAGGTCTCACCTTAGTTACCGCGGACGATGACTGGAATGACCAACAGCTGCTTTTAACCGAAAAAGTGCCAGAGTTTGACAACATTCAGTTTGCCGACGAGCAATCCGCCTACGCCTATGAGACCCAAAACGGAGACGTTTACAAATCAGAGAACGGTGGTGCCAGCTGGGCCATTACGGCCAACCTGGGTAGTTCCACCGAAGGGCGACTGAAAGTAACCAACAACAAGCACGTGTATGCTTTTGGCCGGGAGTTCACACTTCAGCGCAGCGAAGATGGCGCCCGCACTTTCGAGGAGCCACGCTTTGTGCGGCAGGCCGGCATTGGCGGAACAAGGGTGGCCTTCTCTCCACTGCCCGGCGGCGGTATTATTGCCCTCATCAGCGGTAAAACGGTACGTTCTGACGGCAATAGTGTTACGGCCGAATACACCAACAGCCTGAATATTAACGGTGGCAGCTGGGACATGACGATGATCACTGATGATTTCGGCTTCGTGCACCGTACCCCGCGGGAGCCTTTCTACCGGACCGTAGACGGAGGAGCAACCTGGCAGGAGGTAGCCTCCCCTGGCACCAGCGGGTTATTCTATAGTTATTTCTATTTTTCAGATGCGGACAATGGATACGTCGGCGGAGGCAATAATTCCACCTACCGAACGGCCGATGGAGGCCTCACCTGGACCCTGGATGAAAGCCTGCCCCGCACCTACGGCATTTTCAAGATTGAGGATGACCTCTTCGCCATTGATCGCCAAACCCTGTACCGCAGCGTAGACAACGGCGAATTCTGGGACCGGGAAGACGAAATAAACTGCAGCGGCATCAACCTCGCCACCATTCAACCGGGTACCGATAAGATCTTTTACACCATGCCGGGAGCCATCGGCAGCTTTGACCCGCAGGAAATTCTGAGTCCGGTCGAAGAGATCTCCCCCTTGCAGGGCAGTCTGCGTGCCATTCCCAACCCTTCTTCCGGCGCCTTCCGGCTGGAGTTGCCGGCTGGCGGCCTTGACCTGGCACAAGTCAGCGTCTTCGACCTGACCGGCCGCCAGATTCTTACTAAGCAGCTGACAGGAAGCGCGACGGCAGATGTCGACCTGACGGGGCGGCCCGCCGGCGTTTATGTAGCCCGAATCCGTAGCAGCGCGGGGAAGATTTTGACGACCCGGCTAGTGAAGAGGTAAGTTGTAGCGCCGACTTCAGGTAACGGATGCGCCGACTGAAGTCGGCGCTACAACTCTTCCCGGAGAATACCGTAGTAGACCACGTCATGGTAAGCTCCGTTGCGGAACATGTGCTGCCGGAGAACGCCCTCTTTCTGCATACCGGCATTAGCCATTACCTTACCGGAAGCACCATTGACGGCAACGTAGTGGGCGGCCACTCTGCGAAGGTCGAGCTCTTCAAAGCCGAAGCGAATGATAGCCGCTGCGGCTTCGGAGACAAAGCCCTTATTCCAGAAAGGCTCGGCAATCCAGTACCCCAACTCGGCATGAGAGAAGGCTTTATTCACGTGCAGGCCAATTCCTCCCATGAACGCTTCTGTTTCCCCGTCCCGAATACTAAAGATGTACTTCTCTCCGGATTCCCGACCCTGATGAGCCAGATTGAGCCAGTAGATGGCGTCCTTCTCCTGGTAAGGGTGCGGAATGTTCAGGGTGTAGCGCGACACGTTTTCGTTACCGGCGTATTCCACGATTTTGGGAATGTCTTCAACACGAAGAGGAGCAAGCAATAAACGGGTGGTGCGCAATTGGTGGGAAACGGACATGGTGAGGTGATCTACGTTTGTACCACCGATTTTAGTCGGCGGAAAGGAATTTCTAGTTCTCCCTCAACAAATTATCCTGCCAGTATCGGTGCGCGCCGAGCCGAAATTTTGCGGGAATCACAAAACCGGCCTTTTCATTGATCTCCAGTCGGCAGAAAAAGGCCAGGTGCGGAGCGCTTTGGGTAAAATCAAAAACGGGTCCGTTGGGCGTACGGCCCAGGCCCTCGGTAACGAGCAGTGGATTAGGGGTGGAGCGAAAATATTCGCTGGCCCGAAAAACATCCCGGACACGGCGAAGTTCCAGGCGCAGACCGGTGTTCGTCCGGCGGGTAGCGAGGTAGCCCAGCGGAGTTTGGCTGATTAGTTCTCCACCACCGCCACCGAAGGCAGGAGTAATGGAAAAATCGGGTAGTACGTAAGTTTCACCTTCCATTTCTACCGTAGCGGGGGCGGTAGTTTCTTGCAAAAATGGCGGGACAATCTGCCCGCGTTGGGCCTGGGCGCTGCCGCAGGTGCAAAGGAGGGACAAGAAGAGCAGTGTTCTGACGGCGGCATTCATGAACGCTTGTTTTTATTACTCTTGTAATCGCGGAAGACGAAGTCTCCCAGCCCCTGCAAGCCAGAGTAATACGCTTTGCCGCCGTTCGTTTCCGTAAACGTTTGTACGAACTGCACCAACCAGGGGTCGCGGGCAATCATGAAGGTAGTCACGGGAATAGACAGCTTACGTAGCCGGCCGGCCAGGTTGAGCGTACGATTGACGATGGTACGGTCAAGCCCGGCACTATTCTTAATGTAGCGGTTACCCCGTTTAATACAGGTCGGTTTCCCGTCCGTAATCATGAAGATCTGCTTATTCGGGTTGCGGCGGCGGCGGAGAATGTCCATCGCCAATTCAAGACCTGCCACCGTATTGGTGTGATAAGGGCCGACCTGTAAGTAGGGCAAATCCTTGATCTCTACCGGCCAGGCATCGTTACCGAAGACGATGATGTCCAGCGTATCCTTTGGGAAGCGCGTGGTGATGTACTCACTCAGCGCCATGGCTGTTTTCTTGGCGGGGGTGATGCGGTCTTCACCGTAGAGAATCATTGAGTGGCTGATGTCAATCATCAGTACGGTAGACATTTGGGCCTGGTAGTGGGTCTCGTACACTTCCAGGTCATCATGGGTGAGCTTAAAGTCACCGATGCCGTGATTGATTTGCGCGTTGCGCAAAGACTCAGACACGGCTAACTTGTCGAGGCTGTCTCCGAACTCGAAGGGGCGTCGCTCACTGGTCCGCTCGTCTCCCCGGCCACTATAGCGGGTACTGTGGTTGCCGCGTTTGGTTTTTTTGATGTCACCAAAGAGATCTTTGAGCGCTTTTTGACGTAGCTGCCCTTCCATTTTTGCGGTTGGGACGTAAGGCGGCTTGCCGGGGCCGTCCCCCGGCTGAATGAAGTTTTTATCAATCAACTCCTGGATGAACTCAGCCATGGAGTAGTCCTCATTGGTCAGTTCATACTGCCGATCCAGCTGGGTGAGCCACTGGAGGGCTTCACCTACGTTACCGGAGGTGTGCGTGAGTAGCTCCTGAAATAACTTCAGTAGTTTCTCAAAGTCGGTTTCGTCGCCTTCACCGGGTAAATAGTTTTTGAATCTCCAGCCGATCATATGGTTTTGGGTCTTGTGATGGGAGAACGGTTGGGGGGGCGTTTGGGTTTTGCGGCGGAGGGGGAGTTTGCTCGCGAGAAACCCAATTGCCGCAAAGCGGCCATCAAGGTAAAGCCCTCAACACGCTCACCACTGCTTCTTCATCCGGGCTGGCGGCAACAAGGCAGTTTACGCCCCGGACGGTCAGTGCGGCAGCGGTACTGGGCCCGATGGCGATCACCCCTGCACCTGCGGTGAGCGCCTGATGATCTACATAAGCGGAGACGTTCAGCGGGCTGGTGAAGATATATACCTCCGCCAGAATGGGCGTTTGCTGCGGCACGGCGATATTATTGTAACAAATGTCATCCAGCACCCTTATCTGATCATCGAGCAGTGTCTGGACCGTTTTGCGGGATTGCCGCGCCCGCGGAAAAAACACTTGCTGCCCACGAGCCCGTTCGCCAAAAGCTTCCGCTACTTCTTCAGGCTTACCCGCCCCCACAAAGTCGACCCGGCCCGCCAGCTTTTGTAGTGTCTTAGCCGTCCCCGGCCCCATGGCCGCCAGTTTTACTGCGGGGATACCTTGCAGCAAGGCAAACTCTACCGCACGGGAGCTGTAAAAGAACCACCAATCTGCCTGCCCCGGCGGAGAAAACGGAACGGGCCGAAAGTCAATCAGCGAATGAGCCAACAGGTTATGCCCCCCGGCTTCCGCCCAGGCAGCAAGCGGACTTTGCGCAGAAAGAGATCGTGAGATAAAGACAGTCATACCCCCAAACAACGATTTGGCCGGCCATTCGGTTACTCTATCTGAAATCCGGCTAATGGGAACAACAATAAGCTCCCCCGAAAAATGGTTACTTTTGCGCTCTCTTTCGGAGCTTTTTCGGATGAATCATACTACCATATGAATTACATAAAGCACCTTCTTTTACCTGTTATCCTGCTGGTTCTCACCGCGGGCCTGAATGCTCAACAGGATTCGGACGTTCTATTTACCGTTGA
Organism: Neolewinella agarilytica; assembly: GCF_900110645.1. Taxonomy (GTDB): domain Bacteria; phylum Bacteroidota; class Bacteroidia; order Chitinophagales; family Saprospiraceae; genus Neolewinella; species Neolewinella agarilytica. The sequence continues at coordinate 39,486 of NZ_FOFB01000020.1, read as the reverse complement.
CGGCCAGGACGTAACCGTCGGTGAGTTCCGCTATATCTACACCAAAACGAATGGTGACGTAGCGGACTTCAGCAAGGAGAGCGTCATGGAATACCTCGACCTGTACCAACGGTTCAAGCTCAAAGTTGCCCGGGCCCGGGAAATGGGTCTGGATACGATCGTCTCCCTGCAGCGCGAGCTGGAAGGATACCGCAAACAGCTGGCCGACAACTACCTGATCGATAATCAGGTAACCGACAAGTTGATTACGGACCTCTACGAGCGCCAGCAAACGGACATTGACTTCAGCCACATCCTTTTCCAGTTCAAGGGCAACCCGCTGCCGGAAGACACCCTGGCGCTCTATAAGAGAGCGATGGAGCTGAAAAAAGGCCTCGACGCTGCTGGCTTTGCTGCCGCCGCCAGCGAGTACAGTGACGACAAATACAGCAAAACACGTGGTGGCCGCATCGGCTTTGCCACGGCCCCCTTCCCCCGGGGGCTGCACCGTCTGGAAGCAGCTCTGTATCAGGCCCCAAAGGGGAAAGTCATTGGTCCCATCAGAACGGATGCCGGTTATCACCTCGCCATTAAAGAAGGTAGCCGACCTGCGCGCGGAGAGATGGAAGTTGCTCACCTTTTTGCTCGTAAACCAGCGGACGCTAAAGGCACCGTTGCGATTCCCACCAAGTTGCAGAGCGCTAAAAAATTGCTGGATGATGGCCAGGATTTTGGCAAAATAGCGAAGATTTACAGCGAAGACAGTAAGACTAAGAATAACGATGGTTACCTGGGCTTCTTCGGAATCAACCGCTACGAACCCGCATTTGAAAACGCGGCCTTCAGCCTTACGGAAGATGGCCAGGTAAGCGACATCATCGAAACCAGTTCCGGCTTCCACATCATTAAGCGAATTTCCCGGAAAGCAAACCAACCATTAAGTGATGTCCGCCCTCTTTTGGAGAAAAAAGTAAAGGCTGATGGTCGTTATGCCGACGCCAAAAAACAGATGCTACGCGATATCCGTAACTCCGCTAACACGAAAGAAAACACGGCTGTCTTCGGGCGCTACGCCGCTACACTGGTAGATTCCACCTTCCTTAACTACCGTTGGAAGCCCGCCCGTGTTGCCAGGGATGAAGCGGTACTGGAGATGGACGGTGGCTATAAGGTGATGCTATCCTCATTGCAAGAGTACCTCCGGAAGAACAGCCGTAAGCGGGTCAGCCTGGCTCGTAGCGGAAACTCTTTCACGGTCGCCAAAGCCATGTATGAAGAGTGGGTGGACGTCGAACTGATGGCCTACGCTGAAAGTCGCCTGGAGCGGGATTACCCCGAATTTGCCGCGCTGATGCGCGAATACCGTGAAGGTATCCTGCTATTTGAAGCAACCAAAATAGAAGTATGGGATAAGGCCAGCCAGGACACGACCGGGCTGAAAGCCTTCTTCGCCGAGAACGCCAAAAATTACCAGTGGGAAAAACGCGCCGCCGTGTCTCACTACGAGTTGAGAACGGCGTCGGACATCGACATTAACGAGTTGTATGCTTTTGCTGCGACAAACGGTGTAGACAAAACACTGGACAAATTTGGCAGAGCCAATGTCAATGCCAGCACGGAAAAGTATGAGTTGGCTCGTTTAGCTGACTTGCAGATAACGAAGCCACAGGTAGGCGCCCGGTCCGTTATCAAAAACGATCTAAAGGCCGGGATGGCTTCTTTCTATAAAGTAGAGGAGTTGTTGCCTGCCCGCAATAAAGAACTAAAGGAAGCCCGCGGCTACGTGATTGCGGACTATCAGGACAAACTCGAACGCGAGTGGGTCGAAATGCTTCGCCAGCAGTTCCCCATCAAGGTCAACAAGAAAGTACTCTCTAAACTGATTAAATCTTGAGAATACCAAAGTGGGTAGCCGTGTTTTGGCTGCCATTCCTGTTGTTGACAGCTTGTTCCGAAGAAGAATCTACGGGAGGAGACCGGGTGCTTGCCAGAGTGCACCAGAAGGAGTTACTTCTTTCTGAGCTGGACGGCATGTTCCCGGCTAATGCAACTGCAGAGGATAGCACACTGATCATTCAGGCCTTCGTCAACCGTTGGTCTCGTGATGCGGTACTCCAGTGGGAAGCAGAACGCAACCTGCCGGCTGACCTTAACATTGATCGACTGGTCCGGGATTATCGTTCCAGCCTGGTCAGCAGCCACTATGAGCAGGTATTGGTAAGTCTGAGGCTTGACAGTACGGTAAGCAAAGAGCAACTGGAGGCATATTACGAGTCGAATAAAGGTCAGTACCAACTGGAACGGCCAATCGTTCGATGCTTACTCATTCGCGTCCCCTACCCGCTGGAGGACGAGGAAAGCCTGCAAACGCTGTGGAACAATGGTAAAATTACCGACACCATGGCCCTGGAGAACTACTGCGAGCGCTTCGCGGAAGTGTCCTTGCTGCAGCCCGAAGCCTGGTATAGCCTGGATGATATTGCCGCTCAACTTCCTGAAGGCACTCTGACGGCTAACAATGTAAACGCTAAGCGGGAGTTTAGCCTGCAGGAAGGTGGTTTCCGGTATTACTTTCGCCTCCTGGAGGTGAAGCCCCGGCTGGAGATTGCCCCACTCAGTTACGTAGAGGATCAGGCCCGCAAGGTCATCCTCCACAACCGCAAGCGGGAATTACTCGACGAAGCCCGCGAAGAAATTTTCGACCGTGAACTACGGCGCAACAATATTGAAACCTTTACCAACCGGTAAAACCTCTACCATGAAAACGATTTATTCCGTACTGGCCCTGTTTTTTGTTCTGGCAAGTTCTTCTCTGGCCGCCCAGAGTCAGCCCGCGGTCATTGACCAGGTCATCGCCCGGGTTGGCGGAGAGTTCATCCTCCTCTCCCAGCTCGAAGAGCAGTTTGCACAAGCTGCCGGTCAGAGCAATACGCCACTGCCGCCCGAGGCACGGTGTCAGCTATTAGACCAGATTCTGGTGGGCAAGCTACTGTTCAACAAATCTAAACTTGATAGTATCGAGGTAAGCGACGGCGAGGTCGAGAGCCAGCTCAACGCCCGTATTGACCGCATCCTCGGTTATATGGGGGGGAGCATCGAGCAATTCGAAGACTACTACGGCCAAAGCATTACGGCCACCAAAGAGCAGTTTCGGGAAGATCTGCGGGAGCAGATCAGTGTGGAGCGGATGCGCGGCAGTATTATCCAGCAAGTGAAAGTAACACCGGCGGAGATCAAAGATTTCTTTGCCAAGATCCCCAGAGACAGTCTCCCCTACTTCAATGCAGAAGTAGAAGTTGGGGAAATAGCGGTTAAACCGGAGGCCAACGAAGACACCCGGGAGCTGACCGTTGCCCGGCTGGAAGAGATTCAGGAGCGAATTACCGCAGGTAGCCTCACCTTTGAAGAAGCAGCCCAGAAATACAGCCAGGACGGCTCCGCAAGGGGAGGTGGAGACCTGGGCTGGACGAAGCGGGGCAAGTTTGTCCCTGAATTCGAGGCCGCTGCTTACAACCTGGACCCCGGAGAGATGAGCGGCGTTGTGGAGTCAGAGTTTGGCTACCACCTCATCAAATTGCAGGAGCGCCGGGGAAACACCATTCGGGTGTCGCACATACTGATTCGCCCGGAAATCACGGATGAAGATGTAGAAGAATCCAGGCAGTTCCTGGACAGTATCGCCAACCTTGTCCGGGTAGATTCCTTTAGTTTCAGCTTTGCCGTTAAGCGCTACGGCACTGATAAAGTACAGAGCTACAACAACGATGGCCGGATGACCAACCCCGCCAGCGGTAATACGTTCTTCGAGATCGGTGACCTGGATCCGGACATATACTTCACCATTGACGAGATGGAGATCGGTGACGTAAGCGAAGTGATGGAGTACAATGACCCACGCGGAGAAAAGATGCTTCGGGTCGTCCAGCTTCAGTCCCGGTCTTCCCCGCACCGGGCTTCTCTGAGCCAGGATTACGCAAAGATTCAGGAAGCCACCAAGCAGGCCAAGCAACAACAATTCCTGAGCGACTGGATTGAGAAAACCATCGGAGAAACCTTCATCATGATCGATAAGCGCTACCAGGGCTGTCCGGCGGTGAAGAACTGGCTCAATGACAGCCGGAAGCTTACCGTAGGAGGTGCCCGGGCTTCGGCGGAGAAGTAGCTCGTTGGTATTTGGGGTTGCCGTACATTGGAAATGGAGCACTGATTTTCCAGGGTAAAACCATGTAATAGTGGCAGCCGAAAAGACCAACGAACCAACAGATCAAAACGCCAATAAGGCGCTGACGCAGGATGCAATGACGGTTTTAAACAAGCAGGGTGTACGGTTCGTTATTAGCCTACCAACTATCTACTGAATGCCCACTATTCCTGCTCCCTTACAAGCTTTATTAGACGATCCGGCGACCCAACTGGAAGGGACGGACGTTGAGCTGCGGCTCCCCATTGGCCGGACCCTGCTTAACGAAGTACTGGACGCCAGGCCGGCCGACACCCCAGTCGAAGAGCTACTACTGGACCCCGAAGCCAACAACCTGGTTAATCTCCATCTCGGCGTCAAAGCGCCGGTTCTCGGCAGTGTTCGCCGTAAAATCACCTTTCGCCCCAAGGGCTCCGTTTCCTTCCCCAACCAGCCCTGGCTCCATTTCGACATAACCGATGGCTTCAAGATGTTCGACAAGCCCATCATCAAACTGATGCAAGGGCAGATCGCGGAGCGCTTACCCAAAGGCATCGAACTCACCTCGGACCATCTCCGGCTTCACGTGCCCGCGCTGCTTACATCTGCCGGCTATCAGGCCCTGGTCCCGCTCATCAAAAATTTACGACTCACCAGTGAAGCTAACGTGCTGATCATTCAACTCCACCTCAAAGCGTAGAAGTTTCAGGCACTGCCCTTCCCCCCTTAATCCTTTCTCCCCTTCCCCCCTTAATCCTTTCACTCATGCACCCCGTTCAAAAGCATCTCTTCGACACCAATTTCCGTGACCTCTCCGGCACCAAACTGGAAGGCACCATTGCGCTCAGTGATGAACTGATCAACCTGGGCATCCTCGACTTTTTGCAGCAACTGCAAAAAACCGACACCGATGCTCCAGAGCCACAAAGCAGTGCTCCGGCTACATCATCCTCCATGCCAAAGCCCGAAGACCTGCTCAAAATGCTCACCATCGAAGAAGTGAAATATCGCACGGAAGCAGGAAAGACTTTGCTGGACATCAAAGCGGGGATTGTGTGATTCTCACTGCTGCAAAAAACTTGCAACCATGAAGTTTTATACCTCCATCCCCCAAAAACTGGTGCCATTTTATCAAACTGAACTGAAGAAGTATCAGGCCGAATATTCCGCCGGCAAGCTGGCGAAGGCCTGGAATCACCTGGAAAGGGCGCATATAATCGGCCAGAGATATCCTTATGCACATAGCTACGTGCATTGGAAAATGCTTCAGTTTGGGATTAAGATTAAGAGCACTAAAGAGATACTCGGGCAGATTCCCAGACTGGTATTCGGAGGGGTAAAATCTTTCGTTGGAAAGATCCCCGTCGGGAACCCCGGAGGAGCTAACGTTCCTCCACTTCAACCTTTCCCAATAGAAAAAGAGCTGCAGGATATTTTCCGAAAAGCCGGGATAACTGATTAATGCCGCGGTTCCTGACTATTTCACTTTTTGTCCAAAGCTGAAGCTGACTGGAGCAAGCGCACGATCTGCTCTACATCAATTTCCTCGGGCGAAATGAAAATATGTCGTCCGATTATTTTTCGGTCACCAAACTGAAGAAATCCCTCGTGATCCAATTCCCGGCCCCGGGTGAACCCAAGGGCTACTCCGGAAGTCAGTTTACCCCAGGGGATGCTGGCGGGCCAAACGAAGCAAATAGATTTTCGCCCATAATAAAAAGGAGCTCCCCAGGAGATTTTCTCCCGGCAATCGGGAATAGTTTCCCTGATCAACTCCCGCAAGATGGTGGATATTATCCGCTCCTCTTCGGGTAGATTATCGTACAGGCTATCTATTTCCTCCATTGCTGCGGTGGGTTTTGCTGGGGGATTATTAGTCTTAGAGTATATATGCGAATTACGAGCAAAATCGGTGAAGTTTAAGCCCCTCGGTGCGCACCAAAGGGTCTTTAGCCCGTAATTCGCATTATATCTACCGATATACTCTGTATTAATCAATCCTCAAAAAAAGCCTTCTCCCCCACCATTTCCAAACTCATTTCCCAAAGGATACGGGCCTCATCCCGATCGTAGGAGCTGGAATAAGATTTCTTAGGAGCGCAGTCATCCCAATACTGCCCGGACTGATCTTCCAGGCCAGGTTCAGTGGCGAGGAAAATGCTGGTGGCCGCCCCCTGGGCGGGCGTTTTGTTCCCGCTCATCCGCCGTCGCACTTTCCAGGCGATGCTGTGGAGCCAGGTGTTTCCTTTGAGGCCGATATCCGTCTGGACGAGCCCCGGCTGGACGGCGAAAATGGTGGGGTAATCTTCGCTTGGTCGCAGACGGTCATACTCGTAGCAGAATAGAACATTGGCCAGTTTACTCTGTGCATAGGAGCGCAGGCCGTGGTAGTTCCCGTCCAGGTTGATGTTATCGAAAAACATCCCCTTGATCTGTTTATGGCTGTCGGAGGCAACACAAATGATTCGGCTTCCGGGCGCCGCCCGGAGGGAAGGCATCAATAGCTTGGCGAGCAGGAAGTAGGCCAGATGATTGATGGCGAAGGTCTTTTCGACACCTTCGGCGGTTAGTTCCTGATTGGAGTTCCAGACACCGGCATTATTGATCAGGACATTCAGGCGGGGAGCCAGCGCCCTGACTTCTTCGGCCAGCCGGCGAATCTGGGACAGTTCTCCGAGGTCTGCCACCACGGTTTCAAGTTTAGCATCTGCGTTCTTTGCACGGATGCTGGCGGTGGCGGCCTCCACTTTCTCGCGGTTTCGACCGTGCAGGATAACGGTGTAGCCACGACCGGCAAGATCGCGGGCGGTAGCGAAGCCAATGCCTCCGGTGGCTCCGGTAATGAGGACTGTTTTGTGCATAAGTTATTTATCGGAATGGTCGGCAAGTTACTTCAGCGATAAGGGATAGTCATCCTTTCGGCGATTTAACGGTTACGCTATTGCACTAATCTTACACTATGCTACGCTTGCTTCTCTCCGCGCTAACCATTGCCTGCCTGTTTACTGCCTGCCAACCGTCCGATAGTTCGACTACAGAGAAAGTTGAAACCGGGCTTGCACCTGCGGCCGCGCCTGCTCCTTCCCCTAAAGAACTTGATCCTGCTGCCCTCAGCATTCTCAACCGTGCCCTGAAAGCCCACGGCAGTCAGCGCTTGAGCAAAGTAAATTTCGGGTTCACCTTTCGGGGCTCTCAATTTGAGTTCATCACAGAAAACGAAAAAGAGATCTACAAAAGTTCCTACGAAAAAGAGGGTAAAGCCTACAACGACCGGATTGAAGGCGGCATCTTTCACCGCCTGATCGACAATGCTTCTCAGACTCTTAATGAAAAGGAAGCCTACAGCGGATTTGAAACCCTCAATTCCGTTATCTACTTCGCTACCCTACCCCACAAGCTCCGTGACCCGGCCGTTAACCTCTATGCTGCCGGTACCGCCACGATCAAAGGAAAAGCCTATGATATCCTCCGGGTGAATTTTGATGAGGAGGGCGGTGGCGTAGACCACGACGATAACTTCCTCTACTGGATTAATCAGGAGACTAACCGGATCGACTATCTCGCCTACGATTATAAAACCAATAAAGGTGGTGTTCGCTTTCGCTCCGCCTTTAACCCAAGGGTGGTTGCCGGTGTCCTGTTTCAGGATTATGTGAACTATAAAGCTCCGCTGGGGACACCCTTAGCGGATTTACCAGGACTCTTCGAAAAAGGTGAGCTGGAGGAATTGTCGATTATTGCTACGGAAGGGGTGATGCAGTTGGATTAGTCTGTCTCGGTTAAAGACCTCTGGTCCGAACCGGGTAAGGGAGCGAAGCGACTTTACCCATGCAACACCTGCACCGAACACGAACAAACGCACACACGCTCCGGCAGCCTTCGGCCCCATTCGCGTTCGGATCAGGGATCCTCAACTGAAGACTAGCCCTCCGTCGCCTTTCCCAATTCCGCCAGCTGTTCCTCCACGCCGCGCAGCTTGGCGCGGCAGCTGGCCACAAGGACCTCAGCGCGCGCAACGCGCGCGTGCAGTTGATCGATATCAGCGGGAACCTCCTGTAGCTCGGCCAGCAGGGTTTCCAGTTCGGTGATGGCTTCGGCGTAAGTCATAAGGGAGTAAGGGGATAAGGGAGTATGAGGGGGAAAAGGAGTAATGGGAGTGAAGGAGTAAGGGGATAAAGGGGAGTGAAGGAGCCAAATCAGCTACTCGAACTCGATGATGGCCCGCAGCTCGTTTTCAGGATCAGGCTTAATGATGAATTCGTACTCTTTCGCTAATGCCTCCAGAACGGAAGATTCTGCGGACGAGCTCCCCCCTTCGCGCCCATAATAAATGTTGACTTTCGGGTCTCGTTCTTCCGTAGGGTAGAACACCCGGTCATACTCGTTTTTCAGCAAGAGGGGTAAGACTTTACTCAGTTCCTGCTCAACGAAGGCAAGACTGTCTGATTCCGTAAAAATGGCTGCATTTTCGCCCTTATTCATAGGTGACACCTCCTCGATAAGCAGGTGGTAATCATCATTGTCGATGGAAAACACTTCCGTTGGGCCATCGACGAGTAAAGTCCCTCCGATCAAGATGAGGTTATGGATACCATGTAGTAATAGCGACCAGACGAAACCATAGCGAGCCCGCAGATAGCCGGAGAGGCTTCCCATCCAGAATTGAGCTGCCACCAACAGTGGAGAGAGTAGCAGGATAGTCGCATTAATCTTAAAGTTGGAAATATGGACGTAGGCAAACAGAATGGCGGAGAGATAAAAGATCCAGCGGTAGTTACGGTCCCACCAATCGCGCAGGTTCGTCCGCCGGAGCTGTTTGCGTTCGACTTCATCACCATCTAAGGCCGAAGTGTTTTTAAAAGGTACAAAAATCCGGGCCAGCCCCATAAAGGGATTAGCCTCGAAACGAAGCGGAAACCGGAAAAAAAACTCTTCTAATAACGGAGCAGCAACAACTGCCATCAGTAAAAGCGCCGTTGTACTCATCGAGGAAAAGGCGTCCGCTACGGCGTGCTCTTCCATATTGAGCAGCCCTAGCTCAGAGATGGCTGACAGGAGTAACATTAACAATACGGCACCCCCCAGGTCGATGGCCAGTACCGAAAACAGACGACCAATTTTATGCCCCAGAGTGGCTCCGTCATCCAGCTTATCGTAGGGCCGGGGGAGGTACTCCCGTAAATCGTTCCAGGTATTTGTGAGGCCGCTGAGCATGCTTGATGGTTTTGTGGAGGATGGAATCCGGTCGGAAAGCCAGGAAAAAACCAGGGATGGAACCCGCGATTTTACGCATCGGATGATCTTTTGGCCGACTTTGTCAGACCAAAAGATACAACCGATGAGATAATCCCTTTAGAACCGAATATTCGCCAGGCCACAAATGTCCTTTACCTCCTTAAGCGTTTCCTGTGCTGTTTTGCGGATTTCGTGGCTGGAGTGCTTGATCTGATTTTTCACGGCTTTACGGTCTTGCTTCAGTTCGGCCATACGCTCCCGGATACCGGTTGAGATAGTAACCAGCTCATCGGCAACGGCTGTTTTCAGATCGCTGTACTTCAGGCTCCCTTGCTCATAATCCTGCATCAGGGAAGCATGGGCGCCTGTAGCACCAGCAGCGTTCAGGAGGGAAAAGAGGTTGCTTACGCCCGGGCTCATGGCACCTGCGTCCGCGGCCCCGGAATCCGTTACGGCACTACCAATTTGCTTGCGAATTACTTTTTCCTCCGCAAACACATCAATGTTGTGCTTGTCGCCCATACTGGCGCTCATTTTCCGCATCGGATCAGCCGTACTCATGACCTTAACGACCTTACTGTACAGGGCCTCCGGCACGGGGAAGTATTCCTGGCCAGACTGGTTGTTAAAGCGCTGCGCGATGTTACGGGTCAGCTCCAGATGTTGCTCCTGGTCTTTGCCAACGGGCACCAGGTCCGCCTTGTAAATGAGAATATCCGCAGCCTGCAAAACCGGGTAAGTCAGCAAACCACCGGAGATAAAGCCTTCGCTCCCTTTCTCAGCGTTCTGGGCACTCTTATCCTTAAACTGGGTCATGCGGGAAAGCTGACCGGCGCTGGTGTAGCAACCCAATATCCAGGATAGTTCCGCATGTTCAGGAATGAGACTCTGAATGAAAAGGTTTTCCGGCTTAATACCGCAAGCCAACAGATTAAAACAAACCTCCCAGCTATCCTGCGCCAGTTTTTTGCCCTCAAAGGGCATTGTCATGGCGTGGTAGTTAGCTACCATGTAGTAGCAGTTATAGCTCTCCTGTAAGCGAATCCAGTTCTCAACGGCACCGAAATAGCGTCCGAAATGAATTTTACCGGTGGGTTTTACCCCAGAGAGGATGGTCTTGTTTTGGCTCATGGCGCGAAGATAATATGTAGCTTTTTAGGGCGTAAGAATAGTGGGCAGGTAAATACCCTGATAACTCCCGTCAAATGTCTGTATTGGTCTTAAAAGTTGCGCAACATCGTGAATCTCCTCCTTTGCTAAAACAAAGCAAGTAGCCCCAGGCCTCCCAACAGGAAGAACTTTAAGACGGTGCTAAGGCGGTGATAGTCTTTCGGTTCACGGGCCCGCCAGAGCTGAATCATGACGTAAATTAAGGCAAGTAACAAAACCCCGATGCAAGCCAGCATAGGAGGTGCCAGAAAGGCGGGCCAGCCCAGGAAAATGGGGAAGAGAATGGCAACAATTACCATTACGCCCAACAGGATACCTATTTTCTGACTGGCAGGAATGCCCCACATAACGGGGATGGTTCGCCGGCCGACCTCCCGGTCTCCCCGAAGGTCCTCCATATCTTTTACCAATTCCCGCAAAAGGGTGGCCAGAAAGGCAAAGGCCATAAACAGTAAAACAATGCGCAGGCAGTTATAGCCCAACTCCGGATTGGTCTCGATCAGCTGCAGCATCCCTTTCCGTTCGGCCAGTAGCAGAATACCCGGTACGCCGGCACAATAGGCCGCCACCAGAAAGTTCCCCAGAATCGGCACTTTTTTCATTCCCGTACTGTAAACCGACAGCATGCCAATGGCGACGGGGAAAATCCAGAGGAGTTCTCTTTCGTCCAGACGATAAGCCAGCAACTGGCTAACGATAAAACCTCCCAAAAGCATCAGGGCATAGACCCAACTAACGCCATCACGCCCCAGAACAGAGATGGGGTTGGTGCCAGGCCGGTTGATTTCGTCCGTTTTGACGTCTTGCAGATCATTAACTAAATAGCCCGAAGCCGTAATCATAAGCGTTACGGAACACAGTTCAAAGAATTTCCACTTATTGAGGACACCGGTTACTCCGATGGATTCAAGTGCGGGCTGGATGATCCGGTAATACACTAAAGCCTGTGTCAGCGCAACCACCAGGAGGTTGGGAAAACGCAGGAGGCGCAGGACGGGTATTATTGGGTAGTTTGACATTCGGCGGCAAGATATAGTGCTTACCGGCATATGGAAAGAAATGGAGAGGCAAAATTAAATTCGTCTGCTCCAAAAGCCTGAATAAAGACCTTAATCTTTCAACAGGGACCGGCTGATGACCAGCTTCTGAATTTCAGAAGTTCCTTCTCCGATGGTGAGAAGTTTACAGTCACGGTAGTACTTCTCCGCGGGAAACTCTTTGGTGAAGCCATAACCTCCGAAAATCTGAACGCCTTCGTTGGCGCAACGAACGGCGACTTCACTGGCGTAGAGCTTGGCCATAGCGGACAGCTTGGTTACCGGCAGGTGAGCATCCTTGAGGCGTCCGGCTTCGCGAACGAGGAGCTCTGCGGCCTCCAGTTCTGTAGCCATATCGGCCAGCTTAAAGGAAATAGCCTGGAAGCGGCTGATGGCTTTGCCAAACTGCTCCCGCTCCTTACTGTAGGCCAGGGCAGCGTTGAATGCTCCGCGGGCAATACCAAGGCTGAGGGCAGCGATGCTGATCCGGCCACCATCGAGGATTTTCATACTCTGGATGAAACCTTCTCCTACTTCGCCGAGGACACGGTCAGCCGGCAGGTGACAGTCTTCAAAGATCAATTCGGCCGTCTCGCTGGCGCGCATGCCCAGCTTCTGTTCTTTCTTTCCACCGCGGAAGCCCTTATCACCGCGCTCAACGATGAAGGCCGTCATGCCGTGGCTGTCCAGCAGCTCGCCGGTACGGACGATGACAACGGCCACCTCGCCACTCAGACCATGGGTGATGAAGTTCTTAGCTCCGTTGATGATGTAGCTGCCATCAGGCTGCTTTTCGGCAACGGTACGCATCCGGCCGGCGTCAGAGCCGGTGTTGGGCTCCGTCAGGCCCCAGGCACCAATGTGCTCACCAGTAGCCAGTTTAGGGAGATACTTTTTCTTTTGCTCTTCACTACCAAACATCAGAATGTGGTTAGTACAAAGAGAGTTGTGAGCCGCCAGGCTCAGACCGACGGAGCCACAAACTCTTGCCACTTCATCGATGATCGTAATGTACTCCGCATAGCCAAGACCGGTACCACCATATTCTTCTGGTACCAGGACGCCCATAAAACCATAATCTCCCATCTCCCTGAAGAGTTCGCGGGGAAAATGTTCGGCCTCATCCCACTCCATCACGTGTGGCTTAATGCGGCTCTTCGCAAAGTCATGCGCACTCTGGCGAATCATTTCCAATTGTTCCTGCTGAGGGGTAAGGGAGGCAGTGGTGACCATAATCGACTAGGTTAGAGACTGTAATTAAATGCTAAACGTGGAAAAAGGTTTATTTCTGGCTTAAAGGTAGGTAATTACTTGATATAGCAAGAATTTATTTTGTTTAACAACACGGATTGGGGCGCAGACGCGGGTGCAAGGGATCGTAAAAAGAGCAGGGCAAAAACCGTTCCTGCCCCCACACAAAGCTCCTTAACTTTCTTTGCACCAGCGCCCCCCGCTAAGCCTGCCCTAAGGTTCGCGACCAAAGATAGCCTTTCAACTTTGAAAATCAAAGTTCCTTTTTCAATCTTTTATACCTCAGCTGTACCAGCCCGGATTTAAAGTGTTCTTGTTTTATCAATCGGATACTCCCCGGCGTAGCTCCTCCAGAAAATAAACGCTTACCGCTACCCAGCAAGGCAGGCACGATGGAAATGATGTACTCATCGATCAGGTCCGCCTCCATAAAAAGCTTCACGACCTGGCTGCCCCCGTCGCAGTAAATGTCGCCCCTACCCTCTTTCTTCAGCCTGTTGACCAGCGCCTCTACGTCTCCACCGTGGAAGGTAAGATTGTCTTCATTCGGTAGTTTCTGCCGCGTAATGACGTAGCAGGGAAAGTTTTTCCGCTGCGGAAACTCTCCGACCATTTCTACTACCTTATCGTAGGTCTTCCGCCCCACGACGTAACTCCCCGTCCGTGCCATGATCTCCCCGTAATTGTAGTCTTCTCCTTCCACCATCATGGCGTCCAGCCAGGAGAGGTCATCGTCTTCGGTGGCGATGAAGCCATCAAGGCTCATGGAGATATAAAGAAAAACTTTGGGGGTAGGCATGGAACGTTATTTGCGCCAATGATAGAATTTATTTGGTAAAGTTTTTCCCGATGTCAGGTGGTGTGTATAACCAAATGCACTAAATGATGCCCCTCGACTACAATTTCTCTGCGCGGCTGGCTTCGCCGGTCGACTCCCTACGGCCTTTCTCACAACGTTCGGCTCCCGAGCGAAGACCGACCTCATGGAGGGCGTAGTCGAGGGGCTATTAATTTTGAATCTGTGCATTTGGTTATACACACTTCAGGTGTTTCACGGTCAAGAGGCTAAGCTCCCTTACTCCGATAATAGTTTCAGGAAATTGAGATAAGCTTCCCCCTTCGTTTGCGCATCTCGTCATCCGCACTGTCCCGATCCGGTCAGTTAGAGTCCTTGCCTGTTATCCGGAGGCTAGTAACTCGCTAAATGCTAAAACTATCCTCCCCCCTTACCGTTTACCTCACTGACTCCAGAAAATCTATACAAATGTCCCATCCCAAAACCCTCGGCGAACTCCGTGCCTCCGGCTATACCTCCCGCTCCGTAAAACAGGAACTTCGGGAGAACCTGATCAAAAAACTGAAAGCCAAAGAAGAAGTATTCCCTGGCATTATCGGCTTTGACGACAGTGTTTTGCCCGACATTCAGCGGGCTGTCCTTAGTCGGCACAGCATCTTACTCCTCGGCCTTCGCGGCCAGGCCAAGACCCGCATTGCCCGCTTACTGGTAAATCTTTTGGACGAGTACATGCCCGTGGTGGAAGGCAGCGAACTCAATGACGACCCCCTCGCCCCCATCAGTCGTTACGCCATCGACCTCATCGCCGAAAAAGGAGATGACACCCCCATCGCCTGGGTACACCGCGATGATCGCTACGTGGAGAAACTAGCTACTCCTGACGTGAGTGTTGCTGACCTCATCGGCGACGTTGACCCCATCAAAGCCGCCACCCTTAAGCTTACCTATGCCGACGAACGGGTGATTCACTTCGGCCTCGTGCCCCGCGCTCACCGCGGCCTCTTCGTCATTAACGAACTCCCTGACCTCCAGGCCAGAATCCAGGTTTCTCTCTTTAACATCCTGCAGGAAGGTGACATCCAGATCCGGGGCTTCAAGCTCCGCCTCCCGCTGGATATTCAGTTCCTCTTTACGGCTAACCCCGAAGACTACACCAACCGGGGAAGCATCATCACCCCGCTGAAGGACCGTATCCAGAGCCAAATTCTGACCCACTACCCCAAAACGGTAGAAATTGCCAAAGCGATTACTCAGCAGGAAGCAGATCTGGTAGAATCTCAGGCCGAAATGGTGGAAGTAGACGATCTGCTGAACACCATGCTCGAGCAACTCGCTTTCGCCGCCCGGGAGAGTGAGTTCATCGACGAAAAATCCGGAGTATCCGCCAGACTCAGCATCACGGCGCTGGAGAATCTCATTTCCACCGCAGAGCGCCGCGCTCTGCTGGCCGGAGACAAAAAGACCCAGGCCCGGATAACGGATTTCTGGGGCGTCGTGCCCGCCATTACCGGCAAGGTCGAGCTCGTTTATGAAGGCGAACAGGAAGGAGCCTACGGTGTAGCGATGAAGCTCCTTAGCCAGAGCATTAAGACGAGCTTCCTGGAGTACTTCCCCAATCCGGACGAAGCCTCCGCTGACGGACGCTCCGGAAGTGACCCTTACGGCGTTATCCGCGCATTCTTCAGCGGTGGGCACGTCGTTGAGCTTCTCAATGACGCCAGCGACAGCGAGTACAAAAAAGCACTGGACGGCGTTGCCGGGCTACGCAAATTCGTTACCGGCCATCTGGACCGCAAGATGAGCAAGGACGAAGAGTATCTTTATATGGAACTCGTTCTCCACGGCCTGGCGGAAACCGACGTCCTGAATAAAGAGACGATGGAAAACAGCCTGAGTTTCAGGGACGTACTGGCCGACATGTTCGGCGACGAAGACCTGAACTTCAATTAACAGACTTGTTGCGGGCGGTAGAACTGTTGTGCTTCTGCAGAAGGGCAGCACTTCAATTCTACCACCTATCATTATACAATCCACAGTACTACTGTTCTCAATTCTCACAAAATGCTCTTAGTCGGTGGCTACACCACAGCAGGAGAAGACACCCCCGGCGCAAAAGCCCGGGGCATCTCCGCTTATGACTTTTCTTCGACGGACGGAAGTCTTCGGTTTCTGGGCTTTACACCGGCCGTTAACCCAAGCTACCTGATTACGGATCGCCGTCGGGGCATCGTCTACGCCGTCCGGGAAGTCAGCGAATCGGAAGGGGCGGCCCTGACTGCTCACCGCGTCGGACAAGACAAACGGGGCAAGGTCAGCTTTGAGCTCATTAGTGAACATACCCTGGCGGGAGACGACCCCTGCCATCTGGCTTTTGCCGGCAATGCTATCGTAGTCTCCTGTTACACCAGCGGCACGCTATTCGTTTTCTCCCGCAGGGAAGATGGCGCCATTGGCGAAGAGATACAACAGCTGACCCTGAGTTCTTCCAACGGCAACCCCTCCCGGGCGCACTGCGCGGTTTTTCAGGAGTCAAAAGACCGGCTGCTCGTCTGCGATATGGGCGCTCAGCAGCTAGCCGTGTTTGATCGTGGTGAAGATGGGCTCTTCCTGCACCAGAAAGAGAAAGACCTGACTTTCAAAGATGCCTGCGGCCCCCGACACATCGCCCTCCACCCGGAAGGTAAACTGGCCGTGGTCAATGGTGAACATCTCGGCGTCGTTCACTTACTGGACGTCAGTGGCGAAAAGCCCCTGATCTTTAACACCGCTAACGCTCTGCCGGAGCGCGTAATCGACGAAGCCAGTGGAGCGGCCATCCGCCTGGGCCACAATGGTAAAATGGTCTATTGCTCTGATCGTGCCTTCAGCGTCCTGAACTCCCTGCGCATTGATGAGCGGGCGAAAAAGCTGATTTTCAGAGACACCTTCCCCAGTGGCGGGGAGCATCCCCGCGATTTGGTGGTCTCCCCCTCCGGAGAGTGGCTCCTGTCCGCTAATACTAAGGATCACACCATTGGAGTTTTCCGCATTGATCCGAAGGGCAGCCTGATCCACTACCACACTTTTAAGAAAATCCCCAGTCCAACGAGTCTGGCCTGGTTGTAACCGAATTCGAACATTTCCTCTTTCGGGTGGATTATCTTCTACATGAAGCCACATTGGTTAATCGGCCTTGCCCTCCTGCCCGTCGGGTACGCTGCCAGAAAGTTCCGCAGCGATCCAAATTTTGGCGCGCCCGCAGGTGCCATGAAATACGTTAAAGAGCAAGGGGTGTCCTGGAAAATGGGCTCCTTCCGGAACCTGGACAAAACCCCCATTCAGGAAGGCTTCAGCCAGCTCCTCGGTGATCTTTATGGCTACCTCAAAGCCAAAAACACCCAGCCGGCAGAAGCGCTACCGGTGGGTGTTGCGGCGGGAGTGACTCCCCCTGACCCGGAAAAAGATCATTTAACCTGGTATGGCCACTCTGCCCTCCGCCTCGAAACCGGCGGAAAGACAATTCTGATTGATCCCATGCTTGGAGAGTGGGTAGCGCCGGTTCCTTTTCTCGGTCATCGTTTCCCCTACAAAAACTACGACCCGTTGGCGGGAGTGGACAAAATCGACCTCGTTGTCTATTCTCATGATCATTACGATCACCTAGACTATGATACCCTGATGGCCATCAAAGACCGGACGGAAGCGTTCCTTGTCCCCCTTGGCGTAGGTGCCCACCTGTGCAGCTGGGGCATCCCGCAGGAAAAGATTACGGAGCTGGATTGGTGGAAGTCAGCTGAGTTGGCTGGCTGTCGGTTTACGGCTACGCCCGCCCGCCATTTTAGCGGGCGATCACCGGGCACAAGAAATAAGTCTTTATGGTGTGGATTTGCCATTGAGACCCGCTTACACCGCCTCTACTTCGGTGGTGACAGCGGCTACGGCAGCCACTATCCGATGATTGGAAAAAAGCTCGGAGGTTTTGACCTGACGATGCTCGACTCCGGGCAATACCACAAGCGCTGGAAAAACATTCACATGCAGCCAGAGGAAGCTCTTCGCGCCCATCAGGACATTGAGGGCAAAGCCCTGCTGCCCATCCATTGGGGTGCTTTTTCCCTCAGTGACCATCCCTGGTATGAGCCCATTGACCGGATTACGAAGGCGGACGAGCTGGACTGCGTCATCAGTCCGCTGATCGGTCAGCGATTTAGTATTGACGGCATTAACCGTTGCCGGGAAAAGTGGTGGGTACCGGCAGAGGACTAAGACCGGAGATTACCAGACTGTCTTTCAGCGGGGGCAATACGCGCTGGTATGGCGTACTAGTTACTACTCACCGTCCGCATCAGCCCCATTCCGGTCAGGAAGAAGATTCCGCCGATGATGGCCACTCCCCAGGGGTTTTGTCCGAAAGCCAGTCCTTTATTAAAAATGGACATAACCCCGACGGCCAGGCCGATGGCTCCCACGAGGGTAAAGACGATGCCGAGAATTTGCTTGCTCTTCATTTGGTAGCTATTTGGCGCGAAGATAGGGTAAGACGGGCTTTTGAGCACCTTGCTGTTTAAAGCCCCCTTTGCACCTGCGGGCCCCGCCAAAGTGTCTGTACCCGAAAAAGGGATCAAACCTGCAAGCCTTTTATCTGCTGCCCCGAAATTTAGCAGGCAAACTCTTTATGCTCCCCCAACAACGGGAGTAGGCCGTAAATGTATTGACCGACCCGAGGGTCCATATAGAAACTAATCCCGTTATCTTTGCCTCATCAAAAGAGTTTTCTCCATACTAACCGGATCGGAGCGTTACCAGTTTGCCTGGTTGACCGGCGGAATTGCTTTGCTTTCGCTTTTAGACATCGTTGGCATTGCCAGCGTTCTACCCTTTATGGCATTGCTGGCGGAACCAGAAAGAATCAACAGCAACGAATGGCTCAATCGGCTCTATGAATTTGGGGGATTCCTTTCTACCCGCTCCTTCATGATTGCCACCGGCCTGGGGGTAATGTTCCTGCTGACTTTTTCGAGGCTGGCAGCCCTTACCCTCAATTACTGGCAGGAAAAGTTTCAGTGGAAAGTATACTTACAGCTGGGCAGCCGGCTACTTGATTATTACCTGGGCCAGCCTTATCGTTTTTTCCTAAAGCGTAATACTGCGGACCTCAGGGTACACGTAGTAAACGAGGCGATGGTTATCGTTTCCGGCATTTTAGGCCCCATTCTCCAGATGATGATTCAGGGCGGCATCACAGTAGTCATCATTATACTTCTTCTCATCATTAACCCGACTGTAGCCATCAGTGCCGGGCTTCTCTTAGGTGGCGCTTATCTGCTCATTTACCAACTCCGAAAGAACCTACTTTCGAGACTGGGCGAGGAAAAGATGCTGGCAGGAAAACGCAGGGTCCGGACCCTGGAAGAGTTGCTTCAGGGCATTAAAACCGTGAAAACCTATGGCAATGAAGCCCATTTTACGAACTTGTATCTGGCGGATACAAAAACCCTGGCCAGCGTAAACCCAAGAGTTTCATTAATTAACAAAACTCCAAGGTTTATTCTCGAGATCATTGCTTACTGTGGCATCATTAGTGTCACCCTTATTCTTTACATCCAGGCCGGAGAGCTTAGTAGAATTTTGCCGACCCTAACATTGTTTGCCGTTGCCGGCTACCGCTTATTACCCGCTCTCCAGAGTTTCTACGGTGCTGTAGTTACGATCAAGTCCAATATAATAGTGTTGGATCGTTTATATCCTGACCTGAAGGCATCTTTAATCGAGGCAGCTTCTGAAGAAACCCTGCAACAAGAATTGCCCTTTCAGCAACGAATCGTTACTAACAGTATAGGCTTTCACTTTCCCCGCATGGACTCGCCACTCTTTGAGGCGTTGACACTGACCATTCCACAGGGCCAGGTGACGGCCTTTGTCGGGAAAACCGGCTCCGGCAAAACGACCCTGGTGGATATGTTGACGGGGCTGCTTCAGCCTACTTCCGGAAACATTCTGGTAGATGGCCGGCCCCTGGATAGTTCTACCGTTAAAGCGTGGCGTAAGCAGCTCGCTTACGTTCCGCAAGCGATTTTCCTTTACGACAGTAGCCTGCGGGACAACATCACCTTCGGCCACCTGGAAGAAGTAACGGATGACGACATCATGGCCGTGCTGGAGTTGGTTGAGCTGGCTTCTTTCGTTCGGGAAGAACTGCCTGATGGCCTGTCAACCACCCTTGGTGAAAACGGTATCCGCCTCAGTGGAGGACAGCGGCAGCGAATTGGCCTGGCCCGGGCACTGCTGCGCAAACCTGCCGTACTCGTTCTGGACGAAGCCACCAGTGCCCTGGACAACGTCACGGAGAACTCCATCATCGACGGCCTGGATAAGCTTCCGGAGAGCCTGACAATCCTCATCATCGCCCACCGCCTTTCCACCGTGCGGCATGCCGATCAGATACACCTGCTGGATCACGGAAAAATACTGGCCTCCGGCACCTATGATGAATTAGTAGAGACAAATCACCATTTCAGAAGAATGGCTGAGTTGGGCTAAATTTTATTCCTCCTCAAAATCTTCCAACAATTCCACCTCCGTTGCCACCAGCTGCCCACGGTCGTTATGGGCCAGTGTGTAAGCTACGGGGTCATTGACGTAGAGTTCACTGAAGTCAGCGTTCTCAATGGCAGAATGATGAAAAAAGAGGTTATTCGGCGGATACTTAATGAACCCGTAACCGTTTTTAAGACTAAAAACCTCACTCTCCAGCCGATCTCCTGGGCTTCCTTCGGAGGGTTCTTCAAGGACAACCTTGTTGTTCGGCTTTAGCGTCGCCTTAGCCTCTCCGTTTTTCGCAGGTTCCCGCCATTTTTTATCTGGATTCGAAGCGACGAATATGCCGTCAATCAAATCCTTTTCTCCGGAGGATACCGGACTGTCAATCAGGTCATTCATCAAAACAGGATAGCTGGCCGCTTCGAGAAGTTCCTGGCTCGTACGCGTGATCATCCGGGTTCCGTTATCCGTCGTGAATTCGAAATCCCAGCCCATCACCAAAACTTTACAGCCCAGGCCATGCAGCTTTCTGACCAGTGGTACGTAGTCGCTATCACTAGCGATGAGAACAACGACATCCAACTGACGCAGCATCGCTGACTCAAAAGCTTCCAAAGCCAGCCATACGTCAATCCCTTTTTCGCCCCGCCGCCCGTGAGTAGTCCGCAGTGGGCTGTAATGCGTCGTAACGCCGCTGCTCATCAGGATGTCATCAAACACCCGGTCATAATACAATACGGAGCCCCGTTGTTGGGCTTCCGCAGCGTTTAGCCTTCCCCGGAAATAGTGGCTGTCCACGATTCGGGCATTACCTGGCTGACCGATGGCATTGCCTACCCGTGCTTCAATGAAGCGATGTAAGCCGGCAATACTTACTCTTGCCCTGCGGGAATGGTCGTAGTTGTAATAATTTGAAACATGAAGAAAATAGTTACCGTCGTAAAAGACGCCGATCTTAGTGAGTCGGTCATTCATATGCACTCTTTCTGAAATTCTTTGCGAAGTCTTAATGGCGCTCTGTCGTCTATTCTATTTGTCTTTAAGAAAGCGCAGCTAAGTTATTTTGGTGCCGCAAAGATAATCGTCTGGTTTTAATATGGCTCTTTATCGCCCGCCTGCCGCAACTCCCTTCTTCCTCATCGTTCCCGTAGTCATCAATCAGTTTGTTGCTCACTAAGGTGTTTGGATGAAGCCCCGAATTACAGGTCAGGACTGAGCAGAGCTCTTCCGGTATTTAAGCAAATCTTAAGTGCGGCTACCAGCAGTTAAGAGAATGTAAACCCGGACAAAAAGCTTAACACTAAAATAAACAAGTGGACAGCTGCCTGAAATATGTGCATTACACGACAGGCTGGCACTTAATAAAAACAATTAAAGTAGAGATAAGCGCAACGTTCTTTTTAATATAAATAAACATCAACTAATAATTAATTGATTATCATTAAACGCATACCATAATTCCAGCAGGGATAACATTATGATCAAGTTACCGTGACGTACAGAGGAGACTTTTGTGGCTTAACAAAACACTCCTTTTAGACTATGAGAACTTTCTACCTTTCATTACTACTTGTCGTTTCGGGTATAAGCAGCCTTAACGCACAGTTGGTGTTTCCTTTTGAGATTGATGCTCCTGAAGGATACACCCCTACCCGGGTAACCATGCCCGGCAGCCCACTCAGTCTGCAGGTCCTTTTCATCGGCGGTACGGACATGGTACAGACCACCGCTACCTATGGTAACGAGGCTGGCCAGACCCACGCCAAAGAATGGCATGATTTCATCGGCTTCACCCCGGATGACTCCGATGAAAGCATGGGCTGGGTGTCCGTCAGCCACGAAAGCATCTACCGTGACGACCGCATTGGCGACGGTGGCGGCATGACGGCTTTCCGCGTTAAACGCGACGAGATCACCGGAGACCTGGTTGTATTGGACCAGGAACTTGAAGATGGCCGGGAAGGCAAGTTCTTCAACGTAGACTTTGCCAATACTGTAGGCGAAACCGGTATGAACTGTGGTGGCATCAGCTCCGTGGTTGACGGACGCATCTGGACGGCCGAGGAATGGTTCCGCAGTAGCAACAGCTCCATTAACAATGGTCGCTTCACTAATAACAACGCCCTCGGAGCCGGTCCTTACGGTATCAGCTACAACGAAGATGGCGGCACCAACACTGCCAACCAGGGTGTACGGGATCTCCGCCCATTCGTTGTGGATGCTCCGGAGTTTCCGTTCATCGACGGTGACACACTGCAGAAATATGAGAACTTCAACTGGATGGTTGAAATCGATCCTAAACAGGCTAAAGCCATCCGCAAGCAGTACAACTTCGGTCGTCAGGGTTTTGAGGGTGGTACCGTTTCTACGGACAACAAGTACATCTATCTGGGCATCGACGCTACCCCTGCTCCGTGGGTACGTTTCGTTGCCGAAACACCCGGTGATTTCACTAAAGGCGAAATTCAGGTATATAAGCACGACGCTGACGAAAAGTGGATTACTATTGAAGAGACCAAGTCCAATATGATGGACTTTTCCACTCAGGCACTTGCCGTAGGTGCTACCATGTACAACCGTAACGAATGGGTCGCTATTGACAAAGAGAGCGGCATCATCTACTGGACAGAAACCGGCCGGGACGCTCCTGGCAGCCGTTTTGCCGGAGGAGTCGCCGCCGGAGGTGTTATCGCTCCTCACCACCTGGAGCTCGCCGCTGAGCAAACCGCCCGGGTACAGGAAGTTTTCCCGGACTCCACCATTACTGCTGACGGTGCAGGCTACCGCGACTATTACGGCCGCGTGCTTGGTTACAACCCGGAGACGGAAGAAGTATTCGTTGTCATTAACGGCGGTCCTTACTTCGAAGAAAGCCCAACGCAGGACAACTACCCCTCCAAGCACCTCTCCAACCCCGACGGGCTCAACGTAATGTACATCGATGACAACCCCTTCCTCGTCATTTGCGAAGACCTCAACGGAGAAACCTTCGGCCGTATGCCATTTGAAAACACCTCCGACGGCGCTGCCGCCGGTCTTGGCATCCGTCACCGCATGTGTGAGCTTTTCCTCCTTGACCTGAATACGGAAAACGCCACCACGGAAGATCTCATCCGCCTTACCGTAACCCCCGTTGGTGCAGAGATCACCGGAGCCATGCCAACCCCCGATGGTAAGAGCCTGCTGGTGAACAGCCAGCACCCGAGCGGCGCCAATGAGTTCCCCTTCAACCACTCACTGACCTTCGCCATTCACGGCTTTAATGAACTGACGGTATCCAACCTCGCGGGTCCGGACATCACGGAGCAGGATGAATTCACGGTTTTCCCGAACCCAACGCTTCAGGAAGTACACTTCAATAAAATGCAGGACATCGCGCTTTACAATACCAACGGTCAGCGCCTTCGGGTATACCGCAATGTGAGCCGCATTGATGTATCCCGTCTTCCTGCCGGCCTTTACTTCCTCCGCAATGCTGAAGGTAAAGTAATCGAGTTGGTGAAGCAATAAGTAAATCTTCTCTATATCATTTATTTGAGTTTTCCCGGGCCGGTGCGATGTCTTCGTGCCGGCCCTTTATTATCCTCCACGAGCATGACCTCCTTTTTATCTACCCTCAAATTCCTGCTATTCGTTTGTGCCTTTGCCGCTGCCGGGCATATCCTTCGTGTTCCCGATGCCGGTACCCGGGCGACATCGCTGCAAACGGTTCTTTCCTCCCTCGATAAAAAAATGGCCGGAGAACTGAATCTCCTCGATTCCAGCATCCTGCACTACCAGGCACTCGCAAACATCAATACTTCTTCTGTTGAAGAACTACGACGAGCCCATCTGACGACCAGACAGGCTTACAAAAAAGTGGAGTTCCTGCTGGCCTACGCTCAGCCCGCCACCATCGCCCGCCACATTAACGGCGCACCGCTACCCAAAACTGAACCAAGTGTTCCTGAAATCAACGTCATTGCTCCTTCTGGCTTACAAACCCTCGACGAACTGGTTTTTGCGGATGAAATCGACCGGGCAGCCATCAAAAAACTCAGCCATAAGCTTCTGGGAGACTACCGGCTACTCCACCGCCAAATGAAAAGTCTTCGCCTGCAGCACCGTCACCTGTTCGAAGGCCTGCAGCAACAACTCGTACGTAGTTTCACCCTTGGCCTGACCGGCTTCGACACGCCCAGTTCCGGCAATGCGCTGCCGGAAGCCAGGGTCGTGTTTCAGACGATGGCGGCCTACTACAGCGAATACGCCCCTCTGGTCGAATCAAAAGACTCCACGACCAACGCCCTTATCCTCACCAGCCTGGCCCGGGCGCGGGCAATGCTCGCTGAAGGTAATTTCGACAGCTTTGACCGGCTGGCCTTTCTTCGCCAGGTCATCAACCCGCTGACGGAAGCGCTGCCGGACGCTCAACGACTGCTCAACATTGAGTCCGCCGGGGATTACGGCGATCTCCCCAGCCCCATCAACCCTCAGGCCGACCACCTCTTTGACGCCGACTGGCTCAACGCTGAGTACTATGCCAACTTTTCCTCAGCGGCTTACAGCGAACAACGCCAGGAACTGGGCAAACTGTTGTTCTTTGACCCGATTTTAAGCAATGACCTGACCTCCAGCTGTGCCAGCTGTCACCGCCCCGAACTGGCCTTTACGGACGGCTACGCCAAAAGCCTGAGTACGGACGGAAAGGGAACCCTGCAGCGAAACTCCCCCACCCTGATCAACAGTGTTTTCGCGGAGAAATATTTCCATGACATGCGGGAGGAATTCCTCGAACGGCAGGTAAAGCACGTCGTGGTTGACGCCCATGAGTTCGCCACAGACTTCGTTACCATCGAGGAACGTATTCGCAAAAGCGACGACTACCGTCAGCTCTTTAAGGAAGCCTACGCTAATCAGCCCGACTACGCCCTCAGTAAGTGGAGCATTTCCGACGCCCTGAGCCATTACGTGGCCAGCCTCCAGGGCATGAATGCTGAATTTGATCGCTACGCCAGGGGAAGCTCCGACGAATTAGCCCCCGAGGTGATTCGCGGCTTCAACCTTTTCATGGGAAAAGCGGCCTGTGGCACCTGTCACTTCGCCCCCACCTTCAACGGGCTTGTTCCTCCACAATATCTGGAAAGTGAGAGCGAAGTATTGGGTGTGCCCGACAGCATTGTGTGGGAAGGAGCTAAGCTTGACCCCGACCCGGGCCGGATCGCCAACTTCCGGCCAGCGGACGAGGCCTACTTCAACGCCTACGCCTTCAAAACGCCCACCGTTCGTAACATCGCCATTACGGCCCCCTACATGCACAACGGAGTCTACAATACGCTGGAAGAAGTTATGGATTTCTACAACCGTGGAGGAGGTGCAGGAA
Source organism: Neolewinella agarilytica (assembly GCF_900110645.1). Taxonomy (GTDB): domain Bacteria; phylum Bacteroidota; class Bacteroidia; order Chitinophagales; family Saprospiraceae; genus Neolewinella; species Neolewinella agarilytica. Next base: position 13,957 of record NZ_FOFB01000020.1, on the reverse strand, counting down.
TCGGGATTGAGCTCGATCACCAGACACTTCCGCCAGACCCGCTGGGCTTGCAGGAAGACGAAATAAGCGACATCATTTCCTTCATGAAGAGCCTGACGGATTACGAAGACCTGGTGGAGGTACCCGCCAGATTGCCGTCCTTCGACGAAGTTCCGGCGTGGAACAATCGCCCCATCGGTGGGACGCCCAAATGACCAGGGTTTTTATCATAGTGGCCGGTCTGCTGCTCATCATTATGCGGTGCTCCCGGCCGGAGGAAGGGCCGGCGCTCACCGCAGGTGCAGAGCAGGGAACGATAGCAATGATTGAGGGCAGCTGCGGCAGCTGCCACCTGACGCCGGAGCCCGGGGCGCTGCCCCGGCACATCTGGGATACCATCGTGCTGCCCCGCATGGGGCAGTTTCTGGGGCGGTATACTTCCGCAGCAGAAAGAGACGCTCTGCTGGGAACACTCCCTGCCGACCGAACAGCACGCCTGGCGGCGAACATCTACCCGGAAGAAAAACGGATCAGTGATGAAGACTGGGCCACCATCCGAAGCTATTACCTCGACCATGCTCCTTTAACCACCCCCGCACCTGCGGTGAGCGCCCCGGAAACCGACCTTTTCACCCCTCATTTTCCGGAAGCCTTCCTCTCTCCACCATCTACTTCTTTTGTGCACTTTTTGCCCGGCCAGGGCCTCGTATTCGCAGACATCAACAAGGCGAGCCTGCTATTACTCGATGAAGAACTCCGGGCCGTCCGCCGGCTCCCTACCGGCCCCGGACTTACCCACCTCACCGGTCTCTCCATCGGTAATTTTGCAACCGTCATCGGCAGCTTCTCCCCCACCGAAGCGGCCACCGGCCGCCTGTTACAGTGGACTGCCGCCGGCCCGAAGACCATCTCCGATAAGCTCCAACGCCCGACCAGCCTCGCCCGCCTGGACATTGACCAGGACGGAACGGAAGAGCTGCTCGTAAGCGAATTCGGCAAGTGGACCGGCCGGCTTTCGCTTTGGCACGCCAACCCTGCTGGCAGCTACACCCCAAGCGCTCTGAGCGATCGCCCCGGAGCGATGAATGTACTGACGGACACGACAGCAGCCACGCCCACCGCCTACGTTCTCTTCGGGCAGGGAAAAGAGGAAGTTATCCGCTTCACTTTCCCTGATGGCAAGCCCCAACAGGAAGTGGTACTGCGCTTCCCACCTTACTGGGGCTCAAGCAGCCTTCAACTTATTGACTGGAACGGAGATCAGTTCACTGACCTGCTATGCACCAATGGTGACAATGCTGATTACCAATCGCCCGTCAAAGCTTACCACGGCATCCGGGTCTACACCGGAAGCGCCAGCGGGCAATTCGAAGAAGCCTTTTTTCACCCGATGCCCGGCGCTTACGGAGCCCGAATGGCGGACTTTAACCTGGACGGACACAAAGACCTGGCGGCCATTTCCTTTTTTCCCGACTTCAGCCTGGATAACCCCCTCTCGGTGGCCATATTTTTCGGTGCAGCTGACGGTAGTTTCCGGCAATACCGACTGCCGGCCGGCGACCGCGGCCGTTGGATCGTAATGGACGCTGCTGACTACGACGGCGATGGCGACACTGACCTCGTTGCCGGCAGCCTGGCCATGGAGGCCGTGCCCGACCGCGGCCGGATGGCCAACTGGATAAAGCAGGGACTACCGGTCGTCGTCTGGGAAAACAAAACGCTGGACTAAAGCGTCCAAATCACTCCGCCGTATACACTCGTTGCACCCGTGGCCCGATGCCCGTCAAGATCTCATACGGGATCGTCATCGCCGCTTCGGCCAGCTCCTCAATGGGGTGATCAGCCCCGAAAAGCATGGCTTCATCGTCAACTTTCACCCCGGGTAGCTGGCTGACATCCACCATCGTCATATCCATACAAACTGAGCCAATGACCGGCGCCAGACCACCGGGAAGGCGAACGGAGAAGCGACCTTCGCCGGCCAGGCGGGGCAGGCCGTCGGCGTAGCCGACGCTCAGCACGGCCACCCGCCCGTCGTGGGCCATCTTTCCGCGGCGGCCATAGCCGATACTTTGCCCGGCTTTCAGCTCGAAGACCGCCGTAACCCGCGTTGAGAAGGAAAGTACCGGGCGCAGAGCCGCAGCTTTAGCCGCATCCCCAATGCCGTAAAGACCAATCCCCAGGCGGACGTATTCGTAAGCATGCCCGGGAAAGCGACTGATACCGTTGGAATTGAGCAGGTGGCGGGAAGGAAAAGCGCCCAGTGCTTCCGCGATCCGCTCGTAAGCAGCATCGAAGGTATTGATTTGTTGGCGGGTGAAGTCATCGTGTGCGCCGTCTTCGCTGGCCGCCAGGTGGGTAAAGACGGAGGCGATGGTTCTTTCGTAGTCGCCCGACCTTAGTTCGGTCAGCAGGGCTTTTAATTCAGCGGGGCGGAAGCCCAGGCGAGCCATCCCGGTGTCCAGTTCAAGGTGTACTTTCAGGCCGGCTTCTCTGGCCCGTCGCAGGTCTTCCAGGCGGTGAATGACCGGCTCCAGGCGGTTGCTGAGCATCCGGTCAAAATCGTGGCCCGCCGCATTAAGTACCATGATGGGCAATTGCAGACCGTGTTGCCGCAGGTGGCTGCCCTCATCAGGGTAAGCCACGGCCAGGTAATCCGCGCCGGCTTCGGCCAGGGCGTGAGCTACGGGTGGCGCGCCACCGCCGTAGGCGCTGGCTTTGACCATCACGATCATTTTGGCGGAGGTACCACTCCGGTAAACGTTGAAATTGTGCCGCAGGGCGGCCAGGTCGATCCGCAGTAGCGTGCGGTGTTGTTGACGGCTCAGGGCGTCCGCCACCCGGTGCAGCCGCTCTTCGCTGGCGCCCTTGATCAGAATCACCTCTCCGGGTGAAAAAGGGATATTCCCCAGTTCGGCCAGTAAGGCTTCCGGGTGGGAAAAATGACGGGCACCGGCGATGGAGCGGGACAAGCCAGCATTCGTTTCACCGATGGTGAGCAGGCGGGTCAGGCGAGGATGGAGGAGCGGCAGCAGCGTGTCTTCGGGGGCGCTGACGCGGGTGCTGGGTGAGTTGGAGGAGCGAGGTTGGATCGTCCCCAGAATCAGGCATAGTTTTCCGCTGTTCGCTCTGGCTTCGGCGAAGTCAAGAGCAGCGGCCAGCGCCGTCAGGTCGTTGCTGTAACTGTCGTTGATGACCGGGCCGCCGTGCAGACCGGCGCGTTGTTCCAGCCGGTTATCCAGTACGTGAAGATCGGGGAGGCTGGCGGCAATCTGTTCTTTACCCAGCCCCAGGGCATAAGCAGCCGTAGCGGCCGCATAGGCATTCTCCAGATAGATGGCCGGGAGCTCGGGGAAAGGCAGCTCCAGGGACACTTCCTCTACCTCCAGCCAGCGGCCTTTGATACCGAGATGGGTGATGGGCTCAACGTCCAGCTTCCGGAGCAGGCCAACGGAGGTGGTGTCATCAGCCGGCACGACCACCCACTTAGCCCCCCGGAACAAAGATATTTTCTCGCGGTGCTTTGCCAGCTCGTCCGTAAAGCCGGCAGCGTGAGCGCTGCCCAGCATGGTGAACAGCCCGCAGGTAGGCAGGATGATCTCCGCCAGAGCGGCCATCTCTCCGGCTTCACTGATGCCGGCTTCGAAGATGGCGACCTCGTGCTCCGGCCGCAGCTGCCAGACGGAGAGCGGTACCCCGATCCGGGAGTTGTAGGAACGAGGGCTGGCACAAACCTTCAGGTAGGGCTGCAGCAGCTGGGCGAGCCAATCCTTGACGATGGTTTTGCCATTGCTGCCGGTAATCGCCAGCACCGGAATATCGAACTGCCGCCGGTGGTGCGCCGCCAGCTGTTGCAACAGCCGCAGCGGATCGTCCGTGAGGAGAAAAGTGGCTTCGGGGTACTTCCCCCGCTTGTCCAACTCCCCCTGCACCTGCGGTCCCCGCCTGAGTGTATGTACCACAAAGTGCCGCACGCCCTTTCGGTACAGCTGTCCCACGAATTTGTTCCCGTGCGTCCGCTGCCCCGGCAGCGCAAAAAACAGCGTCTTCTCCGGATCGCGCAGGCGGCGGGAATCGACGAGGAGGTCGAAGTCGCCGTAACGGTCGTAAAGGATCGGGATGGACGGAAGCGATGGCATGGCGTGAAGGTACGAGGATTGGGTGTACCGCTGACTTTAGTCGGCGGAAAAGTAAGGCTCCCACAACTATTCTCCCCCTCAAACCCATACCTTCGCTCCAAAGCCGTTCTGCCCTCATGCAAGTACCTAAAATTGATGCCGCCATCCTCGCTTTTCAGGACTGGATACTCACCGACGAAGCCCTCGCCTACCTCCCCCTCTGGGAGACCCAGAAAAACTGGCAGACGCACTTCAACGTCGAGGCAAAAGACCTGGCCGAGAGCTACGACCTGGCGCTGGACAGCAAGACCAACCGCCGCCACTATCGCCGTGGCGGCTACGATCCCAAGCGCGCCATGCTGGCCATTATGCGCTGGGAGCCCGACTTCGTCCGCGAAGCCTTCCGTGACCTGTTTAGTGAAGACCGTGACCTCGAAGGTCGCGTGGGTCGTTTCGGCTTTTACATCAATGAGCTCTTCAATCGCTTTCGGGACGCGCACCCCAAAGACCGGACGCCCAGCCATAATCATGACGATGACTATAATATGGTCTCTCTCTACCTGATGGGGCAGTATCCGGAGAAGTACGCCCCCTACTCTACTGCGCTGCTGCAGACGATCTGCGAAAAACTGGGCGCCAAGACGGTCCCACCCGCAGCCGACTTCGCCCGCTACACCAAATTGCTGCAGACCCTGCGCGGCTTCCTGCTAAAAGACGAGCTGGTTATGGAGCGCTACGCCGCCGCCCTGCGGGAGAGCGATTACCAGGAAGAGTCCGCTTTACTGGTTTGGTGGTTTTTTAAGATGGTGGAAAAAGAGGATCTCGCTGCGGATTAATCACCTGACAATTGGCTCAAGCGGATCTTCTTCGTAGATAAACACTGACCGTTAGTCTATCCACCCCCTCTACGCAGCAAGTGCTTGGTTACATTGGGAAGCCATCCCAAACTCCCGCTATGCTCCAAGCCATCACCCGCGCCTTCGCCGAAGCCTTCCGCAACCTGCGCAACAATTTCTTTCAGACTTTTCTCTCCGTTCTCGGCATCATCATCGGCGTTGGTGCGCTGGTGGCTATGCTGGCCATGATTGACGGCCTGGAGCTCTTTGCCAGAGAAAAAATCGCTGAACGAAGCTCTTTGGAGAACCTCGTCGTCAGAAGCCAAAAAGGAAGCAGCATCGATGGAATCTATACCGAAAGAGACACCATCGCCAGGCTCTCCCCCGCCGTAATGGCGGAACTGCAAGACTCCCTGCCCTATGCCAGCACTGGCCAACTGATGAGCCAGGGAAGTACGATCGGCCATACGGCAGACAGTAGTAAAATAGGGCTACGGTATATGGCGACTACCCTTCCCCTACTCGACCCTCCGGCCGATTCTATTATCCTGCACGGAAGCCTTTTCAGCCCCGAGGCCGCAGAACGGGGAGACAAAATCGCCTTCATAAATTCTAACCTTGCCCGGCGGCTGCTTCCCGAAGGAGACAGCCTGACGGAACACGCCCTCGGTCAACAGATTTTCCTCTACGGGGATTCTCTGGCCATAAGCGGGGTGTTCAAGGCCAAAGATGACGACAATTCGCTTGCCTTCGTCTTCCCCTTAAATACGCTCAGTCAGCTGGCCAAAGCGCCCAAGGTCTACCCGGACATGAACCTTGCACTTGACAACGTGCACGATGTTCTCCCCGCTCAGGAGTTCGCTGACGGCTGGCTGGAGCGGCATTTTGCTAACATCCCCGATGCAACGGAATCCTTTACCCAGTCCGGCTATCTGGAACAACTGGCGGAGGGCATTCTCGTCTTCCGTCTGGTGATGGGCTTTCTGATCGGTATCGCCGTCGTGGTCGGCGGAGTTGGCGTGATGAACGTACTGCTCATGGCCATTACCGAGCGAACGGCCGAAATTGGCGTCCGCAAAGCCGTCGGTGCTAACCGACGCAACATCATTACCCAGTTTCTGGCGGAGAGTGTGGCCGTTTCCGCCATCGGCTGTGTTTTCGGTCTCATTCTGGGGATGCTGGTCGCCTTGATCGCGGCCCCTATCCTGAATATGATCGTTGACGATCTGGAATTCAAGGCCGTCTTCACCCTAAACACACTCCTGGTCGTCGGCATAGTGGCCCTGGTCACCGGCATCATCTTCGGCACCTATCCTGCGCGAAAAGCAGCGGGGCTGGATCCGGTGGAGGCGATCAGGCGGTGAGTGAAATGAATGAGAGAATGAGTGAATGAGCGAATGAGTGAATGAATGAGAGAATGAATGCTGCCTATTGGATTCACTGCGTGGCTGCTGCGCGGTAGGATTAAATAGGATTTTGGTCGAATTAATAGGATTCATGGCAGACACATGCTCAATGAATCCGTGTTAATCTGTGGTTAATTGCCTGCTGCGCAGCGACCTCCGTGTACCTCTGTGATTAAACCGCAAAGCTGCAAAGCAGCCTCCAAAACCCTCTCCCCCAGCCCCCTGGGCTGACGCATACTCACCGGACGCTCAAAGGAACTCAGCAATTTCGCCTCCGGCTCCATGGCTGAGCACACTTCGAGGTCCTAGACTGCCAATTTAGGACCTCGAAGTGTGCATTTTCCGTAGCGGAGCGAAGGATAAAATGTTCCTTTCCCTTCGGGGCTGCTTCGCGGTGAGGGTCCGGCTCCGAGTATGCGTTAACCCTCTCCCCCAGCCCCTCCTCCAAACGCCTCCGGCTGGGGAGGGGAGCCAATGCCGCTGCAGCTACCGCCTTCGCTAGACGCTCAAATCTGGATACCATCTAGCTCCAAGACGAAGCCCTCTGCGTCCGTCTGCGTGAAACCCTCGTCGCGAAGCGAGCACCCTACACCAAAGACATCCGCCGCCCCGTCTTAATATCCACCATCCGGCCACCCTTTTCACTCACGTAGCGTTGGATGATACGAGCCGTATCCGGGTGGGTCTGGCTGCATTTGACACTTCTCACTACCGATTCCACATCATTAGCTTCGTCTTTACTAATGAAGGTGTAGCCCTGATACTTCCCTTCCCGCACCAGGATGGCCGCTTCCTCGTCGTGCGTACGCCCGCGGTCGAAGAGCAGGAAGTCGAAATCGAAGACATTGCGTAGCAGCAGGCGGGCTTCCGCCGCCCGGAGGTTATAGTCTTCCGGTGATTCCTGTTCGACGCAGGCCCCGTGGCACTGCTTGAGGTGAAAGTAAAAACAGGCCGAAGAGCCAGTCGATAGTTTGGTATAAATACCGCAGAGATCCAGGTGCTTGCGGACGAAGTTCAGCCGTCCTTTCGCCCGGCTCAGGCTGGGGAATTCACTGATCACATCCGCCTCTTTCCGCAGCTGAGCGGTATTCCTGGCAATATCGAAAACCCGGTAGCCTTTGTCATTGATTTCCGAGACGATCGCGTAGGCAAATTTCGTGTGTCGCTGCGCCCGGTTTATGGAAGGTTGTAGTCGCTTGATCTCTTCGCTTTCCAGCAGGAGCGCAACCAGCTCGGAGCCCGTTAACTCGCAGGTAATGTCCGCTACTTCACGGGCGATGGTCTTTCCCTTTGCGGTCCGGTCATTGAAGTGCTGGGCCACCCGGGAACGGATATTCTTACTCTTCCCGACGTAAATCACCTGTCCGGCATTGTTATGAAAATAATAAACGCCACACTCTTCCGGCAGGTTTTCAATCTGACTCAGCTTCATGTTCTGTGGCAACTTCGATTCCGTAATGCCCCGGTTCACGAGTGCCTTGACTTCCTTATCAGAGTCCGCGTTGACCAGGCAGAGTCTGAGCAGCTCCGTCGTAGCGGTAGCGTCCGCCAGGGCCCGGTGATGGTTCTTGAGTTCAATGCCGAAATGCCGCACCAGATTGCCGAGACTGTACGACTTCAGGCCTGGATAGGTCTTGCGCGTCAGGCGTACGGTACAGAGTTGTTTCCGACTGAAAGTATAGCCCAGCCGGCGGTATTCTTCCCGCAGAAAATCATAGTCGAAGCGGCTGTTGTGAGCCACAAAAATCCGGTCCTGGGTGAGCTCCACAATCTGGCGGGCGACTTCGTGGAACTTGGGCGCGTCAGCGACCATCTCCATCGTTATACCGGTCAGTTCGGTGATGCCGGCGGGGATACGCATTTCAGGATTGATCAGCGATTCCCATCTTTCCAGTACCTTTTCACCGTCAAAGATCACGATCCCCACTTCGGTAACCCGGTGGCGGTTGGCCCGTCCACCGGTCGTTTCGATATCAACGATCGCGTATTCTTTGTTTTTCATCCTGGTTCAACTCAAAAAGAGTGTGGGCCTGTATTAATATTCCTGTAATGGCTAAGGTATACATTATTTTTTGTTTTCTACTGACATTTGCCTCAAATTGTGGCAAAACATCTTCCGTAGCCGTTACGGGAGAGGGGGCGCAGCCGCAGGTGCAGGGGGAAGTTGAGGAGCAGACAGCGCCCGCTCCCCTTCCGCTCCGCCCGGCTGCCTGGGAGACCCAGGCTTACCTGCCCCAGCTCCGGGGCCAGCGCATCGCGCTGGTCGTTAACCAAACCTCTACCATTGGCAAGGTCCACCTGGCCGACAGCCTCCAGCATCTCGGTCTCGACATCCGCAAAATCCTCGCCCCCGAGCATGGCTTCAGGGGAACAGCAGACGCCGGAGATGATATAAAAGATGGTCGGGACGTCAGAACCGGCATCCCCATCAAATCTATCTACGGCAAAAGCAAAAAGCCCTCCGCTGCGGACTTGGCAGACGTAGACATCATCGTCTTCGACATTCAGGATGTCGGCGCCCGCTTCTACACCTACATCTCTACCTTATTTTACGTTATGGAGTCCGCCGCCCGCTACGGAACAAAAGTGATGGTACTTGACCGGCCCAACCCAAACGGGCATTACCTCGCCGGCCCCGTATTGCAGCCCGGCCATGAAAGCTTCATTGGCATTGCTCCCATCCCCGTAGTGCACGGCTTAACCGTAGGCGAATTTGCCCGAATGGTCAACGGTGAAGGCTGGCTGCCGGAGGGGCTGCAGGCCGAGCTGGACATCATCACCATGCCCGGCTACACCCACCAGTCCGTTTACGATCTCCCGATTGCCCCCTCGCCAAACCTGCCCAACCCGCGCAGTGTCTATCTCTACCCCAGCCTGTGTTTCTTTGAAGGAACGGCCCTTTCCGTAGGCCGGGGCACCAACCGGCAGTTTCAGCTCTTCGGTCACCCGAAGCTCCGTTATGGAGACATTCGCTTCACGCCCACTCCCGGCCCCGGCAGTGCGGACCCTAAACTGAAAGGAGAACTATGCCGGGGCGTTGACCTGAGCCAATGGCCGCTGGAAAAAGCCCGTGCCCACGACATTCGCTACGAGCTATTGGTAGAAGCCTACCGCGACCTGAGCGAGCAGGGCGTAACCTTCTTCACCCGCCCGGACTTCTTCGACCTCCTGGCCGGCGGTCCCCGCCTCCGCCAAATGATTGAAGCCGGAGATTCTGCGAAAAAGATTCGTACTGTCTTTAAAGCTGAGCTCGCGGCATTCGACCAGCAGCGGCAGCCCTATCTGCTGTATCCCTAAAAAACTCCTCCCCGATCGAGGAGTTGCACTCCGAGTCTTCGGGTACTCGGAGTACAACTCCTCGACCGGATCATCTTAAAGGTCCGTTAAAGCTCCTTTCAAGCGGTTAAGCCGGCGTTAAGCTCCTTGGAATTGACGTAGGCGGTGTACTATGTTTAGAACATCATCGGGGAGTTAGTCTCCCTGAACACCTACAATCTTAGCCCATGTTAAAATTCCATTTCACTTCCCTGCTTGCCCTGTTCGTATTTTCTTTGTTTGCCCAGGAGGCAAGCGTTGAGAAGTCCCTCTCCAGCCTGCAGTTCAACCTCAACACGCTGCATTTCGTGCAGGAAATTGGCTTATCAGCGTCCAGCACCTTGCGCGTTGAGGCGGGTATTGCTTCGAGAACCCGCTGGGTAATTGGCAACAATGAAAACGGCGAAAGAAGCTACTTCGCCCTACGCCCACTTGTTTCGGTTGCTGGCCGGCATTACTACAATCTGGAGAAGCGCGTTGAATCCGGCCGGAGCATTCGTAACAACAGCGGCAATTTCGTTACCCTGACGGCCGAGTACCGCCCTGATTTATTTCTCTTCACCTCCAACAATGCGCTAGTAGCAAGTGAACAGATTAGCACCAAGCTCCTCTGGGGTCTCCGCCGTCAGCTGGGAGAGCGTTTCGATTTTGAATTTACGGCCGGCGTCCGGTTCAGGGTCAGAGATTTTCGTTTCCCCGCCGTGCGAAATTTCCACCGTGGCATTGTAACAAACTGGCGTTTTGGCTACCGCTTCTAAAGCGGGCAGGCTCCGTTGCTCCTCGACCTTTCCCTTGCACCTGCGTGCGCGCCCCCTTTCTCCCTTATTTCCCTTTCCCCCCTTACTTAAACCGAATCGCCTTCACCGGATCGATCCGCGTAACGAGATAAGAGGGCACAATCAGGAAAGCCAGCGTGATCAGGAAAGTACCCACGTTCAAAGCCAGCAACAAGCCCCAGTCTACCTTGATGGGCGCCACGGAGAGGTAGTACGATTCCTCGTCGAGATGGACGACCCCAAAGGTTTTCTGAATCCAGCAAAGTAATAGTCCCAGGCCATTGCCCAGCAACAGCCCACCGATGATGATGAAGCCGGCGTAGTAAAGAAAGATCTGTCGGATACTCCAGTTACTCTGCCCCAGGGCTTTGAGCGTACCGATCATATTGGTGCGCTCCAGGATGAGGATGAGCAAAGCCGTCATCATGTTAATAATGGCGACTACAATCATGAGCGCCAGAATGATGGCCCAGTTATAATCCTGTATATCGAGCCAGTCGAAGAGCTCGCCGATTTTCTGGCGAATGCTATCGCCGTACAGTTCCTGCGGCAGCACCTGATAGTGGATATAATTGGCGAAAATTTCCAGGTCATCAATGTTGTCCAGGATTACCTCAAAGCCCCCCACTTTGTCATCGTCCCAGTTCAACAGTTGCCGGGGTTGTTTGATGTCAACCAGGGCAAATTGCCGGTCAAATTCTTCCAGGCCCGTTTTATAAATGCCCGTCACCTGGAACGCCCGGGCCCGCTCCTGCCCGCGTCCGTCGATGAAGGCGAAGTCCATCCGGTCTCCCAGTTTAAGTTCTAATCGCCGGGCAGTTATGCTACTGATCACGATCCCCCGGCTGGTGGAGTCGGGTGTTACCTTAAGGATTTCTCCTTCTTCGATGTAACGATTGAAGTTGTCCCAGTCGTAGTCTTCTGCAATTCCTTTCAGCACCAGTGCTTCCTGCGTCGGGAGCCGTTCTCCTTCGGGGTATACACTCACTACGCCCGGCAGGACGATGAACTGCTGGATGTGCTTCACCCCTTCTTTGCTCACCTCCTCTTCGGCCGTTTCCAGCCCGAGAGAGGAACCAAAGGCTTCAAGGGTTACCCTACCGGTAGTGTCCAGATGCGGGTAGAAATCCTGCTTGATCGAAATAGGATAATTATAAGAATCGAAGATACCATAACTGGCAGCGTCCGCCGTGATGTGAATATGCCCCCAGAAGCCAAAAATCTTATCCGAAATTTCTGATTTGAACCCACCAATCAGCGCACTGGCCAGGACCATAGTCGCCATAGAAATGGCTACGGCAGCCACGGCAATACCGATAATGGTTCGGGAGATGGATTCGGAGCCACCACGGGCTACAGTTCGGGCGAGATAAAGGGGCAGGTTCATATTGAATGGTAAACTTACGACGAGGCCGTGAGATTATCCTATTTCGATACTTTATGCGTTTACTCCTGACAAGAAGTAATCCATTTATTAAGTTATCGGGCGATAAACGCAGGTGCAGAGAAGAGGTTCCTGGACGCAATGGCCGGTTAACAATAGCTTGTAAGTAGATTTCCTAAAACAACAATAGAAAACCCCGCTACTCAGGAAGAGTAACGGGGTTTTCCCTTCCATCCTTCCGGATGGGGCTGAGAAGTCAGTCGTTCTTAGCGAACAACTACCATCTTCTTCGTAGCGGAGAAGTCTCCGGCAGTCAGCGTGTACGTCAGTACGCCGGCAGCGCCGAGGTCTTTGGAAGTAAGATCAACGCGATTCATACCGGCAAGGGCGTCAAGCTGACGTACCAGCACAATGCGACCGGCAGCATCCTGAATACTCAGAGTAGCAGGGCCGGCAGTCGCCAGTTCGAAACGGATCGTCGTAGCGTCTACAACCGGGTTCGGTGTGTTCTGCAGCAGGGCGCTCACCGCAGGTGCAAGGGAAGAACCGTTGAAAGCAAGGCCAAGGCCAGTGCTCTCACCATTCAGGTTTACCCCTTCGGTCCGTACCAGCGTCTCCGTCAGGCTCACCAGCTCGCTCAGGCGGCCGGCTTCCGTAGCGCGGACTTCCAGTGTCAGACTGATGGCTTCGTGCATCGCGACACCAATTAGCCCTTCACCAGCACGGTTGAGGTTCAATCCTCCCTCTCCTTCAAATGTTACGTCAATGAGCTCCAGACCGGCAGCCAGCGCGATCGTTCCCTGGAAGCCACGCATCTCAGCTGCCGTCAGGATCATCGTGTGCGTCTGACCAGCCTCCAGGCTGGTATCTTCCGTTTCCAGGTTCAACGCAGAACGACCGCCTTCGCGGACAACGTTACCCATCTCGATGGCGACGAAGTCAACATCCGATAGTACACCCGCCAGATCGTTCACGTTATACACCTCCGGGAAAGTTGTCGCCCAGTTGCTCGCCGTCAGGTTGTATTCTTCGGTAACAAAGCGCCAGGTCTCTCCCGTAGCGAAGGTCTCGTCATTGCCTAGGATTACCCGCTGGATCGCGACCATATCGAAGATAGAGAGTGAACCGTCCTGGTCAACATCACCAGCAACGAAGTCGTAACCGTTATCGAAAGTACTCGTTCCCAGGATTACGCTACCGATCTTCACTACGTCAGATACTTTAACCTGAGACAGGTCAACTTCAGGAGAGTAGCTAGCCTCAACCGTGTAGTCAGCGTTCAGTGGCAGGCTGGTGAAAGAGTAGCCACCGTTAGCAGCAGTCATTACCATCTCGTCCATATCATTGTTACCGGTCAGGTTAACTTCAACACCTTCCATCAGGTCGTTATCCTGGGTAGCAATGTTACCGGCCAGGTTTCCACCCGTGCCCGTACAAAGATCCTCCTGGAAGAGTTGTACCAGTACGAAGACCGCACAGTAATCCGCGCTTCCATTGTCGTCAATGGCGTAAACCCGGACGGGAACCGTAGAGTCATCATCACAGTCAAGGTCAATGCCCAGGCGGCCGGCAGCAGGAGCGAAACCAGCAGCGCCGGCTTCTTCTTCCGTGTAGATGCTGTACTTGTCAATGACGTTACCGAAGCAGTCCTCAACATCAGAAGCGATGAAGTCAGATGCCCAGATAGCAGCCATGCCACCACCCTGGCCGTCAGGCATCAGCGTAACGGTCAGCTGACTGATACAGATCGGCGTTGGAGCTTTGTCACCCTCAACACAGAATTCGATGATCTCAACGTCGAAGTTACCACAGCCGTCAGAGGCGCGAACGCGGACAGCGTGGTTACCTACGGGTACGTTGGTAGCGTTGATGGTGAAACCACCCATGCCGTCATTGCTCAGGGAAACACCTACGCCAAGAGTGGCAGGGTTGTCAGCAGTGAAGCCGGCACCAGCTACGTAGTTAGCGTCCAGTTCGATCTGAACGTCAGCATCAGAACACTCGTCAAGTGCCGTGAAGGTCAGTTCAACTTCAGCAGTACAAGTCAGGGAAGTTCCGGCAAAACAGTCAGCAGGCTCGTCCGCGTCGATGGTCGGAGCCACCTCGTCGTAGATCTTGATGAACTGGATGTAGCGGAAGTGAC
>NZ_FOFB01000037.1 GCF_900110645.1 Neolewinella agarilytica | reverse complement strand
GCCCACTGCTTGGTCATATTCTGTATAGTTTGGCGACTTACAAAATACGACTGACAGCCTTTATATCGAAGAAATCATAATTTTAGACACGCTCTTAGATGTTTACATAATTAAATACAATGTTTTTACTCAGGATACTCATCGCTCTTTCATTTTGTTCAGCCACTATGTGGGCCCAGAAGCCTTTAATTAGGATAGTAACCGAAGTCGAAGGAGAGTACCTGGGAGAAGGTATAGATCTGGCAAGCTATCGTGAAAAACTTAATGCTTTTCATATAAGCGATGCCACCTACTATACTTTGGATAGCGCAAACATTTATGTTAGCTACAGCCTGGGTGATACAACTACAATCTATCGTACCGGATTGTCTGGTTCAATGATGTTTGACGCTGATAGAAATGAGTGGAAGAATATGGGGAGTTTAGTTCGTAGGGTTAATGCCCCTGTCCGAAATGCTCAGAAAGTTAAGTGAAAAAAAACGGGTAACAAGAAAAAAATATTGGGTAGGACTTGCGTCGAGCTAGTGCGAAAGAGCCCTAAGCGAAAAGGTTTGGAGGCAACGTATCAGGAGGTGTGGTATCGATGGGTCTGTCAGGATAAAGAGCTCATTGCAATTGCTGACGAAATTACTCTATATGAACATGTATTCATGGATAAAGGGGTAGTCATGGAAGAAAAAGAAGAAGAATATCAGGATGATGTTTTGGTTAATATGAGGACTACTAAAACGATTGTCTTAATGACCTTATAAGTGCGTAAGCATCCGGGCAACCCCATTTCGCCCACTCCCATACAGCACCATACCTTTGTCCCAAACAAAGCTGCCACCATGCGCCATCCTCCCAGCCGTCCTGCTCTTCCTTGCCGAGCAGTTGCTAAGCGTACTAACCGTTGCTGATTTTTGTGAGGATAATGATCTGAAAGTAATGCTCGCCTTCAAAAAAGGAAGTTCCACCTTGGCCGTCTATGAGTGAGATAGACCTAATAGGTTATTTTGAACGGGCTATTGAAGCTGAAGTAAAAATGTAACGGGCTCAACTTAGTACCATAATCCATATGAACAACCTATCCAATTATCGATTCACCTTTCGCAAAGTATTTGCTTCAATATGCGCAATTGTCTTTCCCTTTTTTCTATTCGCTCAAATAGCTAACTACCCCCACTACCAAAAAGCGATCCACCAAGCCGAAATCCAGCTTGTTCGCGGCGATAAGACAAAAGCCCTATCTCTTTATCGGGATATTCTTTCTACCTCAAAAGGGAACTTTGTCAAGGATGTCTATAATGCGCTTCTTCTTGCAGTAGAGCTAGAGGATGCAAATGCTTTCTTTGGCCATCTTGATCTGTTGTTACCGAAAGGACTCCCAAATGAGTACCTAATGGAAGTGGAAAAATTCTCTGCGTACCGCAGTGACCCACGTTGGAGTGATTTCATGGAAAGAAACCGGATGGATAACGGTATCGATCAGCCTATGCGCGACACCATGAAACAGATACAGCGACTGGATCAATTGTATCGAAAGAAAAAAGGTTCGTACCGGGTATACGGGGATACGATTGCTGCGATTGATAGCATGCATGTGGATTATTTACTTGGTCTGTTAGAAGCGGGCCGCTTCCCTGGGGAGGATGAGATCGGAGTGGTAAACCTAAGAGGAAAACAGTACTACGATATTGCACTTCTCCACTACACCCAGTCGGTAGGCGTCAACCCAAGTCGGCCAAAAATCACTCCCTTTTTACTTAATTTAGTATTCGAAGGAAAGATCCTACCCAATAAATGTGCGGCTTGGTTAGAGTCACAAAATGATGGTTTTGAGGCAGGAAGCAGGTCTACGTATTCCTTTATCGTAGAGGGGAAAAAGACTGATTTTTATTTTGATAAATTTTCAGGCCGAAAGTTGATCCTTCTAAACCAATACCGGAAATTACTTCACTTAGAATCATTGGAAGAATACCGGGAAAAAGTGAAATACGTACTCTTGAACCCCGATTCTCCTTTTGTATTTGACGTAAGATTTAATACTCTTGAATCGAGTAAAGAGCTGTTCGAAAGATTAAGTTCTTACATGGAGAAGGTGGAATAGTCTCTGAAATATTTACCGTTTGACCAATCCATTCTCTTCCCCCAAGAGAAACAACGCCAGAGCTTTGTCCCAAACAAAGTCACCTTATGCGCCATATCCCGGATGCCATCCGGGATTTCTTTGCCGATCAGCTGCGAAGCGGATAGAGTATTGCCAATTTCTGTGAGGATAATGATCTGAAAGTGGCTACCTTCTATTCCTGGAAAAGAGAATAGGGTAAAGCCGAGACCAGGGAAGCAGCAGGCTTTCACCAGTTAAAGGTAAAGTGAGAGCTGGCCGGAGAAGTCTCCGGACCCGCCGTAAAACTCGAACACACAACCCTTCATAAAATGTTGTAGTATAGGCCCGGAGGGCCGCCTCTCATAGCGAGGGGTGAGTGCCGGTCCGCAGGACCAAACGTCGCCCCTCGTTTTCGTTGGTGAACGTCGCCCTTACATTTTCGTTAGCGACCGCAACCCCTCGTTTTCGTTAGTCAACGTACGCCCCTCCTCATGTTGCTTGGTGGGCAATCTCCCCTTACGGTAGTCCTACCAGACTACAAAACTACCAGACTACCTCGCCATCCACCCCTCCATCTCCCACAACATATGCAAAATGGATTCTTCCGCCGCGTACCCATGATCCTCATGCGGGAGCATACAAAGCCGCGCCGTTTTACCGAGGGAATTCAGCGCCGCAAACATCCGCTTACTCTGGATCGGATAGGTGCCGGAGTTGGCGTCTTCTTCGCCGTGAATGAGCAGTAGCGGCGCGTCGATCTTGTCGGCGTGCACGAAGGGGGAGAGCTTAATGTAGGTCTCAGGAACGGACCAGAACGAGCGCTCCTC
Source organism: Neolewinella agarilytica (assembly GCF_900110645.1). Lineage (GTDB taxonomy): Bacteria > Bacteroidota > Bacteroidia > Chitinophagales > Saprospiraceae > Neolewinella > Neolewinella agarilytica. The sequence continues at coordinate 49,818 of NZ_FOFB01000037.1, read as the reverse complement.
GGCCTGGAAGCCGAAGGGCGTCAGCGTCCGGTTGTAAGCCCCGGAGCGGGCGATACCGCCCGCAAACAGGTCGGTGTGCGCCAGTAAGTGAGCCGTCATGAAGGCACCGTAACTGTGGCCACCGACGTAGATTCGTTTAGGGTCAGCTACGCCCATGCTCACGAGCTTCTCTACGGCGGCGCGGGCGTTCATCTGCACCTGCTCGATGAAAGTTTCGTTGGGCTCCTCGTCGCCTTCGCCGACGATGGGCATGGCGAAGTCATCAAAAATGGCCATCCCCGCCGCCAGAAAGGGTAGGGGAGACAGCGGCGAGATCTGCGTAAACTGGTGCGGGCTGGTGGTGACCTGCCCCGCCTTGTCGGCGTTCTTAAACTCCTGCGGGTAGGCCCACATCAAAACGGGAAGGGGCTCGCTTTTACCCGCCACAAAATCGGCGGGGGTGTGTAAGTCGCCCAGGAGTTTTACGCCGTCTTCCCTTTGGTAGTGGACTTTCTCCAGGTTGGCATCGCGCAGCTGTGGGTAGGGATGCTCAAAGTCCGTAAGCTGGATCTCTTCACCCGATAACAGGTTGCGTAAAAAATAATTGGGCCGTTCGGTCAGCTGTTCACGCGCCATGATGAACCAGTCGGGGTGTTCATCCAGGAAGAAGAAGGATCGCTCGTAATGCGGGGGAGCAGACTGCCACCGACGGCTTGTTTGCCCGCTTTCCAAATCGTAAAAGTCGATAAAAGGACGGCTGCCTTCGGGGTGGTGGCCATTGCCCGTCAGAACTAATTTCTTTCCTTCCTCACGGGTGAGCAGCACGACGTGATCATTACGCAGCGTAATGGTGGCGAAGTCTCCGGGGTCGCTGTAGTTGTCTTCCCAGTTGTGATCGAAGAGGACGACGGGCTCGCGCTCGGGCTCATCGGGCCACCAGCGGCGGGTTACCTGCCGCCGTTGCTGCCAGCTCCAGTCATACACCAGGGCCAGGTCGCCCCGGCACCAGCGGATGGCGCCGAAGCGAAGGGGGAGCTTAACACTCGGCACCGGGGTGCCGGTAAAAGGGGCCTCCAGGTAAAACAGCTGATCCCGGAATTCGGCTTCGTTGGCGGCATCGCCGCCGTCCCGGGCTTCCGTCCAGTAGACCTGAGCGGGGTGGTCGCTGCGCCAGGTAAAGCGGCGGCGTTCGGTAATGACGGAGCCGAAGGCTGGCGGCAGTTGCTCCTGGGCGGGCCGTTCTTCAAGCACGATAAGGGAGTTACCCTGAGCGTCGAGTACCTCGACGCGATCAGCAAACTTCTCGTAGGGCACGTTGAAACTGAAAGGCTCATCAACGTAGGTCGCCAGAAAGTACTCCCGGCTGGGGGAAGCGGACAGGCCACTTAATATGCCAGCCCTGCCCCATGGTTCTTCTTTCTTCGTGTTGAGGTCAATCCGCCAAAGTTGCCCGCTGGCGTAATAGCGGAAGAGGTCAACGTCATACTTATTCTTGAGCAGGTTGGTGTAGGTACGGCTCACCCCTTCCATGCCGGAGGTGTCTTGTACGTTGGGGCCAAGCGTCGGGGCATCGTCTTTTGGTGGTTCAGCCCCCGCGATGCGGCGTTTTACGAGGATGCCCTCATTGCCCAAAAAGTCAAAGGGGGTGCCGCCGAGAGAGTTGTTGATGTCAGCTGCGCCCAATGGATAACATTCAAGGGTTTCCGCCAGGCAAGTCCAAAGTTGTAATCCGGTAGGTGTCAGGAGGCAGAAGGCGATCCGCTTGCCGTCCGGAGACCAGTTGAAGAACCGGAAACGGCTGCCTTCAGGCAGGCCCCGGAAGGGGCGTTCTTCATTGTTGTCTAATCTGCGGAGTCGCGGATTTCGGTATCCCTGCGGCCCGTAGGGCATCCAGAGTTTAGGGTTGATTTGCCGACCCGCCAGCTTAAGCTTAGGCTGCCGCAAATCTTCAATGCCGGGATAGCTGGGGCGGTCAGCCAGCAGAATAACGTTGCGGTCGGACCCGAACAGCATCAGAGGGTCTGGCTTCAGGTTGACGAGGTTGGCAATAGCCGGTGTTGGTGTTTGATAGAGCAAGTCTCAGTACGGTAGCAAAGTTGAAAAGGGAGGCTAAAGTAAGCTTATCATTACTTACCATGGCTTTATCTGAAGATGTTTATTTACCAGGCTTGCTGTTTACTATTCATCATAGTCCGGATCAACGGTATCAATAACGATGTTACTGAAGCTGTACTCCGCGTATTTTTCAAGATGCTTAAATTCTAGTCGCTCCGGCCAGAGGCTGTCATCGGGAATCCATTCTTCCAGTAAGGTTTCCAGCACGGCCTGGAAGTTATCCTCCAGCCAATCGTCTGCTTCTTCGATGTCATCAAAATCAGGCAGGAGGTAAACGCTACTCAGGTCGGAAGGGTCATCCGGGTCAACGTCTTCAGCGATGGCGGGTGTTTCACTAATCGCCCAGTTCAATAAAGCGGTGCTGGGTGAAACGATGAGGGCAACCCGGTTAATATCGTAGAGTTCCATAGTGCAGTGGTGATTTGATAAGATAACAAGTTGTAACAGGGGAAAGGTTCGCCAGGCGGCAGAAAGCGGAGTTGAAAAGCCGGATAATCAGTGGGCTTTTTTCGGGCTTCGGCATTCGGGGTTAATCCCCAGCACATAATTATCGATAACCCTGATCGCAGAAGCAGCTTCTGCGCCGGCGAAGCCGGTAATGTTTTCGTCCTGAAGTTGGGTGGCGGCATAGTCCGTTAGTTGAGTGGCCAGAGGAAGGTAGCTCCAGTGCCAGCGCTCTTCTTCGTAGCCGTTGGGGCGCTCGTCTCCTTTGGCGGTGTATGGCTGGCAAAAACCGAAGGCGGCAGCGTTGGCTTGCAGCCAGTCGTAGATCTTTTTGCCTTCACCCTGCTTGAAGTATCCATTGGTCAGCGCGTTCAGGTCAATGTCTGTGCCCCAGTGATGCCGGCTGGTGCCAGGCATAGAGGAATAGCGGAGGATGGCCCGTGCCCGGTCAGCCGGATCGGGGAAAGCGAGGTTGGCTTTTTCCTTGCCTTCGAGCAGTCGCTGGCCGTTCCATTTAGCTTCCCAGATTTGTTTTTGTCGGGCGAAGTTCCGGGTAGCGGAGACCATGATGAGTTGGACGCCATCCCTGGCGGCAGCAGCGTGCATTTTCTCGAAAGCGGCATAAGTATCCTGGTGCAATACGTAAGGATCGCCGTCGGTATATTTGGGAGCAACGGGCACAAAGTCCGGGTGAACCAGCGGATCGAACTTTCCGGTCAGGAAAGTATAGCTGGGAATGGTGGGAGGGGCATTCGTATCTATCGCAACGGCTTTTGGGGCCGCAGCCGCAGGTGCCGTGTCGGGTATGGGCGCAGCGGCAGCTACCACCTCCGGGCCTGTTTCGGTAGCGGCGGGCCCGGACTCGTTGCCACAGGAAAAAAGTAATAAGAGCAGGGCGAAAGAGAGGAGTTGTTTCATAAGAAGACAAAGGTAATCAGGGAGAAGGCTCCTTGCTCTATTAACCTCCTTTGCACCCGCGCGCCGTCGCAAGCTCGGAAAGCGCGGACGCTCGAAGGTCCTTGCTCTATTAACCTCCTTTGCACCTGCGCGCCGTCGCAAGCTTGGAGAGCGCGGACGCTCGAAGGTCCTTCCAGGACGCTTCGAGGACCGCTTAGCTCAGTTAAAAGGACCTAAAGGCGTCCCAGCGCAAAAGCCTAGCTTAACTTAAATTACACTGCACTAGAAGCGTACCGTTACCACCGTGCCCGTATGCTCCCGTTCGGGAAATTGATCACGCATCGTTATGCGCAATTCTATGTCGTCATATTCTGATAGCAGAATCCTGCGATCTTCCATGATCTGGGTGGAGCGGGAAATATGATCCCGCCTTCGGGGAGTCGCCGCAGCAATTTTTCTGCCTACTCCATCATCACTGATTGTGCATTTAATGGCTTCATCATCATCCTCTAATTCGAAATGAATATGCAAAAAACCTTTCTTGTCTCTTGGGGACAAGCCGTGATTGATCGCATTTTCCACCAGCGGTTGTAGTAGCAGAGAGGGGATTTCGTCCATGTCGGGGTCGATGTCTTCATTTACTTCTATGCGATAATCAAACTTGTCGGGGAATCGGAGTTGCTCCAGGCTAAGGTAGCGTTCCAGCATGTCCACCTCATCGGCTACACTGGTAAATCTTTTTCGGGAGGCTTCCAAAAACAGGCGCATTAATTGGCTGAAGTCGGTCAGGTAGTCGCCAGCTTTTTTACTATGCTGTGCTTCCTGGCTGGAGATATACTCCCGAATGGCGTTCATGGCATTAGAAATGAAATGCGGGTTGAGCTGCTGCCGAAGAGCCCTTAATTCCAGACTCTGGACTCTGCGTTCTGCCTGGTGTTCTTTTTCCAGCCGGGCTAATCGATTCCCGTGCCAGGTCAGCAAAATACCCGCCAGGCTAAGGACCATCAGAAAATGCACCCATCTTTTTTGATACCATGGCTTCAAAACGGTAACGGGCACCTCCCGGATGATCTCCGTTTGCCGGCCAATGCCATCAATGGCCCGGACCTGAAAAGTATAAGAACCCGCCGGTAGTTGGGTGTACCTGACAAAATTGGTTGTGGTCGCCGAGCGCCAGTCCCGGTCAAACCCAACCAGTCTGGTCTGGTACTTTCTAGCTTCTGCATTCTGATAGTCGGGCAAAGTGAAGTCAAAAGCAAAATAAGAAACATTGGGGCGGATGGTAATCTCTTCCTTGTGCCGGGGGGTAAGCGGGATGGATTTTTCAACACCGGTTAATTCATCCATTAGCCGGTATCTGAGAAGTAATGGCTCAAGGGGGCTTTTTGTCGATAATAAATCGTCCGTTTTAAAAGAACAAAACCCATTAATGCCACCAGCATACCACCTTTGGTCAGTTTCGTTAAAAAAAAGGGAGGGCGTATTGAACTCGTTACTGGGTAAACCCTGATTAGTAGTGTAGGTGTGGCTGGTTTCCGGGCCATGAAAATACAGGCCGTTGAAAGTGGTAATGAGTAAGTAATTATCCGGCTGAGTCACTTGAATGGCTGCGACAAAGCTGCTGGGAAGAGACAAGAAACCATCGGTTTTCTGAACGAAAGGACCGTCTACAGCGATCCCGCCCACATGCTCGAACTGTTTCTGATCTGGAAAGAAACGCTGCAGTCCGTTTTTAAAGGTTCCAAGTAAAAGGTCTCCTGATTTTCGAATAACTATGTCTGAAATAGAAGTCGCCTGGCCACTGGGGAAGGTGAAGTGTTCCAGCTTTTCGTCCAGTAAGTTAAACCGGTAAAGCCCCCGGGTGGAAGCAATCCAAATGCAGGAGCGGGCACTGTCTGCTTTGGCGCTTTTGGTATATCCGGCTATATAATGTTCCGGCCCCGCCGGCAGAACAAGGGCGAAAGAATCCCGGGCCGGATAAAAATAGTAAAGCTGCCCCTTTTGGTCAGTTTTGCTGTCTTGGGTAATCAGCATCAGTTCGTTCTCCGACCGGCCTTTCATAATCCATCGGACTACCTGATTGACCTCAGGAAGTGTCCATTGCCGCCAACTATCAGTTTTTGGGCGGTAACGGTACACGTGGCCGGTGTCTACATCGCCTCGATAGCAGCTCATGCCATAAATATCCCCTTGATGATTAATCAGGTTGGTGCCACAACCAAATTGTTTGACGACCTGCCCCTGATCGTTTTGCATCAGGAGGGTGTCCAGAGAATAGTCCTTAATGTTTACCCGGAACCACCATGGTTTACTGGAATCTTTATTGGCATACACGTTGCCGTCGTTGTCAGCGGTGAAGCCCCTCATAACGTGTCCAAAAGTGCCGGAGGGCATATCTTCAGCCGCCAGGAAGTTGTAAAAAGGGGATTTCTGCGGCTGGGGGAATTGGAGCGTGTACAATCCTCCGTGAGTCGCCGCTCGGATTTCCTGCCGGAAGTCATGACCGTCAACGTGGATTACTCTTTTTTCTTCTTCCAGTAGGCCCTCCAGAGATACGGTGTCCTGACCGAGGTAGGCGATCATGTCCGTCATCGTCAACATATAAGGTTGCAGGTGTGCCACTATGATATGGCCCAGATCATCCTCATATACTTTATTGACGGGGTCGCCATTTGGTAGGGGAGGTACGGGGCGGAAGATATCTTGTCCCCGGTTTTTCGTGAAGGCGTTTTGCTCCGTTCCCACCCAGATTTTGCCACTTTTTTCCTGGAAAATAAATTCGATGGGGCTATCGGAGGGGGGAGGATGAATAATCAACTGCCCATTAAAAAATTCTTCGAGGTCGTTCTGGTCAGCGCGATAAAGTAAATATCCGGAAACAGAAGCATTAATCAACCTGTCTCCATTCCTCAGTTCCCGTTTAAGTGTGTGAGCAGCTACGGCTTTTCCATCCTTTGCGGAATAGCGATATATCGTTGCCCCCTGGCCAAAGTATGGGGGGAACCCGGAGCGATGGCAAATGCCCGCAAATAAGCCTACCCCCAAACCAGCAAGCCGTTTGCCGCTTGCCGTTCGATGAACGGGGTCAAATATCTCCAGTGAGTCCCGGTAGCCGGGAACTATGGAAAGCAGCAGACTGTCCTGATCGTTCTTTAATGATCCGCTGAACTTTTGGGGAAAATGATTGAAGGCACTAATTTGATAGCCATCAAATCGGCATAAGCCAGCTTCAGTACCTAGCCAAAGCAAATGATGCCGGTCATGGGTCGAGGCATAAGTACTTCGGTGGGGAAGACCATCTTCCAGGCCCAGCTGTCGGATGGTAAACGGCGGGCTGAAATCCGCCGCATTCGTTGAGACAGGCCAGAGAATGAAGAAGTAGAAAAACCATTGTAAGTACTGAAATTTCATGAAGTACTCAAAATAACTGGTAAAGGCTGTGGGTGTATTCTTTAGTAGCTTTATGGTAAAGGTGCTGTTTTATCCTTGAAAAACAGCGAGCTATCCTTATTTTTATAGCTGCTAAACCTAGTGTGTTCCCTTTATTGAGCTACGGGCATGACGGTTTTTAGGTGCCAGCTCGCAAGAGCTCTGTAGCACAGCTCTGGGTTTTGCTTCGCAGCTGCCTCCGGCGGTTAACCCAGATAAGGCCCCGAAAACCCGTCGCGATTTAACTCCAATAGACAGAACACCTTATTGCTAAACCCTAAGTACTATGAACACAACATCCACACCAAACACAATTACTGCAATTCTGATCGATGACGAACCCGCTGCTCTGGCAGATTTGCGCCAACAGATTAAAGGGCTTAAGCTGGCGGTAGACATCCTGGGGGAAGCCATGAATATACGAGAGGGGTTACAAAAAATTGAAACGCTTCGGCCGGACCTTATTTTTCTGGATATTGGTATGCCTGGCGGTAGTGGATTTGAGTTGCTGCGACAGCTAAACCCCAAGAACCGGCCAGAGGTCATTTTTGTGACCTGTGAAGAAAGACATGCCATGAAAGCTATCCGGGTGTCCGCTTTGTTCTACATTCTCAAACCCGTGGAAGAGCATGAACTGCAACGGGCGGTCTCTTTGGCTCGTGAGCGGATTCGGCTAAAAAGCTCTGACCAGCGACTGGAGGCTCTACTATCCAACCTTGAACAAAGCAACCCCGAAAACAAAAGAGTTGGTATCCCCTCAGAGAGAGGGTTGGAATACGTGGATACGAACACCATCGTATACTGCGAAGGCGAAAAGGGATATACCTACATCTACCTGGAAGATGGAAGTAACCGACTCTCCTCCTACAGCATCGGAGAATACCGGAAAATGCTGGAACCTTATGGCTTTTTTGCGATTCATCGCTCGTCTTTGGTGAATCGTAAACATGTGGTAAGGAATGAACGATCCGGGCGAATGGTGTTAAGCAATCAGGTCGAACTGGTGGTGAGCCGGCGTAGAAGAGAAGATGTCCTGAGGTGGTTGTCAGCTGGCAGAAAGTAGTGTTTAGTTGGCTTTTTTTGATGTGTTTGCTGCTCTTCCTACCGCTTGTCCAATCATCTCTACCGTTTATGGAATGAAATGACGCATTAAACCCGGAGAGAATATCTTTGAGACTCACACACTAAAACACACCCGTATTCCCTCTTTCTTTTTCCCCATTTTTCTGTCTGGTGTAGTAAGCCTTATTTATTTCACTAATAACTCTATGAACAACACGTTGTACTAGAAATACACCACGATAGCCAATTCGAATTTTTTCGCCCCTTCCGTCGGAAGGGGCGTTTTGGTTGATACGAGGCTTCACTTGCGTTTTCTCGCTAAATTTGCGCTATGCGAATTTTACCCTTGCTGCTCCTCGGTCTTGTCCTTTGCACCTGCGACCGCGCCTCTGTATCATCTGCTGTTGCCGGTCAGGCAGAACAACCGCTCCATATTCTGGAAGGCGCGGCTATGGGAACGTATTATCGGGTAACCTATTTGGGCGATACAATTCCTGCACTGAAAAACAGCCTGGACAGCCTCCTGGATGCGTATAATCAGGAACTGTCTGCCTGGGTGCCTGGAAGTAAAATCAATGCCTTCAACGAAAGCGAAAGCGGTATCAGCCTGGCCGGTACGGAACATTTTATTCCCAATCTTACCCTGGCCCGGGCGATCAGCGAAAAAACCGGTGGTGCTTATGACCCCACCGTTGGCCCGTTGGTGAAGTATTGGGGGTTCGGTACGGCGGAAAAACGGACGGACGCTGATGGTGATCCGGCCGAAATTGCCCGCCTGCTTAAACTGGTAGGCATCGAAAAATTACAACTTGACGGGGAGTTTTTACGTAAACCTCCGGGGGTAGAACTCAACCTTAATGCCAGCGCAAAGGGCTATGGTGTCGATCTGCTGTCCCAACTGCTAAGCCAGCGGGGGCGTCCGGATCATCTGATTGATATTGGTGGAGAAATGCGTGGCGGCGGCCAAAAAAACGGACGGCCCTGGAACGTTGCTATTCGATTGCCGGATGAAAACCGGGCCAAAGTGGCCAGTGCCGGTACGCTGCCACTAAGCGGCGGGCGAGCCATCGCCACCTCCGGAAATTATCTCGATTATTATAAGGTGGAGGGCAAGACCCTTAGCCACACCATCGATCCCCGAACGGGGAAAGTCGAACGAAACCGCCTGCTGAGCGCCAGTGTTCTGGCACCTGATTGTGCTACGGCTGATGCCTACGCCACGGCTTGTTTAGTGCTGGGCCCCGAAGAAGCGTTAGAGCTGATCAATACGCAGCCGGAATTAGAAGGTTACTTCATCATTTTGAACCAAAATGATGAGCTGGAAACGGTAACGACTGATGGCTTAAAAGAATAACCGCCTAAGGGTTTACCTTCGCTCCATGCGCCAAAACTCCTCCCCGACGACCATTGATTTTATGATATTGGTCCTTCTGAGTCTCATCTGGGGGACCAGCTATATTCTCATAAAAAAAGGCCTGGAGGTGTTCTCCCCCGCACAGGTGGCTACTCTCCGCTTAGGAATTTCAGCCCTTGCCCTGGCTCCTTTTGCTTTTCGGCATCTGAAGAAGATAAGCCGCAAAGATGTGCCTTTGCTGATGCTGATCGGGATTACGGGTACGGGCCTCCCGTCTTTTTTATTCCCATTTGCACAAACAGAACTGAGCAGCAGCCTTACCGGCATGCTGAGCGGTCTCACACCGCTTTGTACTTTCCTGATCGCCTGGTTGTTCTTTAAAAGCAGGGACGCCGGTAAACGGCAGTTGACAGGGGTGGTTCTTGGGCTTGTTGGAGCCGGTTTATTGGCCTGGGCCGCTCCGGGGCAGGCAGGGCAAACCACCCAGTTCGCCTACGCCGGGTTTATCCTCCTGGCTTGTTTTTGTTACGCTACGAGTTCAAATCTGGTAGCGGCCTATTTTAAGGAAATGCCCTCACTGACCATTACGGTCACCAGCTTTTTTCTGGTAGGGGTTCCGGCATTAATCTGGGCGCTCACCGCAGGTGCCGTGTTGGAGACAGCGGCAATGGAAGTGGATGGAAAAGGATGGTGGGCCCTTACTTACGTAGCGGCCCTTGCCTTGTTCAGTACCGTTTTGGCCAGTATTATCTTTTTCAAGATGGTGCAGCGTACGGGGGCAATTTTCAGCTCAATGGTAAGTTACATTATCCCCCTGGTGGCTTTAAGCTGGGGATTGCTGGATGGGGAAGGGATAGGGCTGTGGCAAATCCCGGCAATTGTCCTCGTCCTTACGGGTGTCTTTCTCAGTCGGGGCAAGTAATTGACTTATTATGCCGTTATTGAGCGATTATGAAGTGCTTCGTATTACTATCTCTTCTTCTGGTTTTTTGTGGCAGCCTGCAAGCTGAAGCAGAGCTTCGGGGTAGTGAAGCCCATCAAAGTGAGGAAATACCCTTAACGGATACGGTCACTATTGTTGATATATTTCTAAGGGGACATAAGCGTACCCGCAGCAAGGTTATTTTTCGGGAAATGACCTTCGGTAAGGGGAGCCGTATTGCGAAGGACAAGCTAGCGGAAGAAATTGAGCTTACCTACAGCGCACTGATGAATACCGGCCTGTTCGTAAGCGTGGATATAAGCCATTCGGATACCCTGCTGGGGCCCGGGAAAGAAACCGTTACTATTGACATTCGGGAAACCTGGTATATCTATCCGGTTCCCGTATTCAGCCTGGCTGACCGTAACTTTAATGTTTGGTGGAGAGATCAGGGCCGCTCCCTGGACCGGGTTAACATCGGAGGGAAACTTTCTTATTACAACTTTACGGGAAGACGAGACCGGTTCAAATTAGGTTTTACCACCGGCTATACCCGTGAATATGAAGCGGGCTATCGCCTGCCTTATTTAAACAAGGCGGGCAGTCTGGGGGCAGAAATCAATTACGAGTTCCTGCGCCGGCGGGAACAGAATTTCGCTACTTCCGAAAATCAACAACTGTTCTATAACAACCCCGATGAATTCGTTTACCGGCAGACCAAAGCAGACCTGTCTTTTACCTATCGCCGTCGGCTCTATGTCTCTCATAAAATCGATCTTGGGTATCGGGATGCTACCATTGCGGACACGATCGCGAATGTGCTGAATCCGGATTTTTTTGGTGGTGGCCGAAACAGCCAATCTTTCTTTCGTATCGGTTATCGATTTATTAATGACCGGCGGGACGTGAGGAACTACCCCTGGAAAGGAACCTTCCTGCAGGCCTCTCTGGAAAAGGACGGATTAGGAATAACCGGAGAGCGTAGTGGCTTGACTGTAGGAGTCACTTACCGGAAATTTTGGCCGCTAAATGATAAATACAGCATTAATACGGGGGTTGCCGGTAAGCTAAGCCTGATAAGAAGTAAACAACCATTTCTTGAAAACCGGGCCATCGGGTTTGGGAATAACGGAGTCGTCGGTTACCAGTTTTATGTAGTAGATGGGTTGGATATGGCCATCTGGCGCTTCGGGATCCGGAGAGAATTATTTAAAACAAACCTGGATTTAGGCAAACTTGTTTTCATCCCTGCCTTCCGCTATATCCCCGTTCGGGTATTATTAGCCTTTCAGTTTAACCAGGGTATCAGTAACTCTCCCTTTGTGGATGAAAGTAATGAGCTTAACAACACTTTACTGACCGGGGCCAGCCTTGGCCTGGACGTTGTCTTGTTCTACGATATGGTTGGCAGCCTTCAGTATAACCGTAACCACTTGGGAGAAGGCGGTGTTTTCTTAGCTTTGAGTCTCAATTTCTAATTGCTTATGCAGGTCGTTATTTATAGTCAATTACTCAAGGAGAAGGATATTCCGCACGTGCAAACCTTGTTTGACTTGCTGGCTGAAGAAAACTTTTCGACCTATGTGTACGGCCCTTATCTGGAAGAAATACGGCCTCATATCAATTTCTCGCGTGACGTAGGTGTTTTTGAAAGCTACCTTGATTTTAAAATCAAGCGGTTTGATATGGTGATCACCCTTGGCGGTGATGGCACAATCTTAAAGGCCGCTACGCTGGTTAAAGATTCGGGTATTCCTATTCTGGGAATTAACCTGGGGCGCCTCGGCTTTTTGGCCAGGGTGGAAAAGACCAATATGTCTCAAGCCCTGAAATTATTGTCTCGGGGGCGCTTCGAAACCGAGGAAAGAGGAATGCTCTACGTAGAGAGTAATTTGCCGATATTCGGAGATACTCCCTTCGCCTTAAATGATTTTACCTTACTCAAGCGGGATACCTCCTCAATGATTACCATTCATACCTATATAAATGGTGCTTACCTTACCAGTTACTGGGCAGACGGGCTCATTGTCGCTACCCCTACGGGCTCCACGGGCTACAGCCTTAGCTGTGGTGGACCGATCGTTTTTCCCGGCTCCGGAAATTTTGTGATTACGCCGGTAGCCCCGCATAATCTTAATGTTCGACCCATTGTTATTTCCGATGATTCGGTAATAAGTTTTGAAATTGAAGGCCGGGCCGAAAACTTTTTAGCTACCCTGGATAGTAGGTTTGAAACCATTACTTCAGTCCATAATCTGGCCGTTCGAAAAAATGAGTACGGCCTCAATTTGGTTAAGCTCAGTAACATTAATTTTATGGACACTTTGAGAGGCAAGCTCGCCTGGGGAACCGATAAAAGAAACCATTAGGCAGAAAAACTGTTGCTAAAAACGAAACATTATTAAAGGGCTAACGTATTTTTTGGTATAAGTAATTTACGTTCTAGTACTTATTCTCCATATATTTGTACTTTATTAGGAGTTTACACCTTGGGCTTACAACAATTTTTAACCAGACACGAAACAAACTTTAAACACTGGAAAGCAGAATTTATACGCTGATTTTCAGTACTATTTTTTTTCACTCAAAACAGATTAATGGCTAATTTAAAGAAAGAGGTGATGAGCCTCATCAGTCGCTTTGACGCGGCGCAAGAAGCTTTTACCGCTAATTCTACCGACGTTAAGAAACTTGCGAAAAAGCATAAAAAAGAATTGAAAAGTGCTAAAAAAGAAGCTAAAGATGCGCTCGTGGAAGTAGAAGCGCTCAAAGCTGAAGTAGCAATATTAAAAATTCAATTAGCAGAGGCGAAAGGTGCTCCGGCCAAAAAAACAACTGCACGTCGTGGACGTCCTGCCAAGAAGTCTACAACCTCTACTGCAAAGAAAGGTCCGGGTCGCCCAAAGAAGGCAACCACTGCGACAACGACAACGACAGCTAAGAGAGGTCCTGGTCGCCCGAAGAAGACGGCTGATGCACCCGTAGCTAAGAAAGGTCCTGGTCGTCCGAAGAAGACTACTACTGCATCCACGGCTAAGAAAAGCACCGCTGCCGGAGCAAAGAAAGGCCCGGGTCGTCCACGTACGAAGCCTGCCACGCCAAAGAGCCCGCTGGAAGCCATCAATGGCGTAGGACCGGCAATGGCCAAGCATTTTGAAGCAGCGGGTGTTAAGACCCCCGCAGCAATGGCTAAGCTTTCCAACGTGAAAATGGCCGCTATTCTGGAGAAGTGCGGTCCCCGCTACCGGAACGCTGATGCTGCTAAAATGGACGCTTACCGCAAAGCTGCCACCGCTGCCAAATAAATAAATCTTAAAACCGTTACTAAGGTTCGAGAGCCACGTCTTCCTCCAGGAAGGCGTGGTTCCTTGTTTTTCATGGCAACTTGTATTCATGACCCAGGTCCAGCCATTCCTCTCATCAAAAAAATACTATCTAACAAAACCAACCATACATGCGTATTTTTTCTAGAATCACCTTATTAATTACGGCAGCTTTTGTCGTCTTTTTATCTTCTGGCTGTGATCCGGATACACCTGGTCTGCCCGGAGGCGTAACCCTTCCCCCCATCGTTAGCCTGAACAGCGGGGCTGGCCTGGTTAGCTTTAACCAGGAGCTTCCCCTTGGAACTCCTTCTTTCATTGTCAGCGTTAGCGGGCAGGACGGAGACGCTTTGCTACGTGACCTGGTTATTCAGGAAGCAGGCGTGAACATTCCCTTCAGCCAGTTGAACTTCCGTACGGGGCAAACGGCTAATAATCCTCTCGCGATTCCTACAGTGGATCAGGAAGGGTTTACCTATGAAATCGAAATAACTCCCTCTAACGTGGTTGCCGGGCCGGTGGAATTTACTTTCCGCCTCACGGACGTCGACAACGAAACTGCTTCCACTTCCGTCACCGTTACCTACACTTCCAGCCCACCGGTTATTGATCTTCTGGTCGAAGATGGATTTGTTAGCGGAGACGCTACGGTGACCAATTTCGGTACGAGCTTTGACGTAAAAGTAAACGTTGATAACACCGAGGATTCACTGGCTACCCTGACGATTCTGGAAGACGGTGTTGTTATGGACGCTGCTCAACTGACCTATTTTGCTCCGGCGTTTGCGGCGGCTAATCCGCTTAACTTCATTCCCGAAGAGGCTCTTGGCGGAACCTTCTCCATCACTATCGACCCCGACGTTGATATGATGACAACCCGGACCTACACTTTCCAGGTGGCCGACGTCAATGGCATTACGGCAGAGCGCTCCGTAGTGATCACCTTTGACCCGCCAGCAGGTACGGCATTAGGCCTGGATACTACCGGCGTATTCTTCAATGCCAGTGGTGGTATGAACGGAGGGCTGGATCTGGACAACGGCATGGCCGTTGGCTTCAACAGTGCCGCTGCAGAAGTGCAGGACGAAGGCATCAACCTGAATCTTACCGGTGAAAACTGGCGGACGCAAATCAGCTCCGTTAACGACGCTGTCGTTAAAGTAGCTGACCTGAGCGTTCTTGGCGAGAGTGTTTCTTTCGATGATATTTCCACAGCGGAAGAGATTGCCTCCGTATTTGACGGTGGTGCTGACCTGACCGGTGATGACAACTTCCCGGATGCTGACGGTGACCAAAGCGCTAACGAAGAAGTTTCTCTGCCCATTCAGGAAGGCGATGTTTTTGTCATCCGTCGGGGAGATCGTTCCTACCTGTTGCGTATTGATGCTGTAAACTTCGTTGCCAGTAGTAATAACGACAGTTACACCGTGTCTATCAAGTGGTAAGTAATTCTGTTTACCCCAAAACCTAAATAAGGTTTTATGGCGGTCAGCAACCAGTATTCAGGCAGTAAAACGCCCGATGCCGGATGCTGACCGCTTTTTTTTACTCTGCTCTTTTAAATTTTACTTTGCACCAGCGTTTGCGGCCCCTGCTGAGCTTGCCGAAGCACCCACAAAACCGTCTTTGTCGTTAACAAGCCTTAAATCTTGCCACCAAGCAGCATTCGGGCAAAAAAAATCGTTTATCTTACGGTTATTCCCGGTTTCTGGCCGGAATCACCTCATTCACCTTCATCATGGACCATTCACTAAGTCTACATCAAAACGAAGAGCAATTCGTTGCCGCGCTGGTTCGCGGTAATCGGGAAGCGCAACGACTACTGTACGAAGAGTACTACGGTCCTTTGATGTCCGTCTGTCAACGATATGCTGGCACGGAAGATGAAGCGATGGATTTGCTTCATGAGAGCTTTATTAAGATTTTTAAAAAAATTGGTCGTTACGAATCCGGAACAGCGCTGCTGGCCTGGATGCGTCGCATCACCGTCAACACGGCCATCGATCAATACCGGCGTAATGTGCGTCGCCGGACCGAAGATATTGACAAAGCCTATCACGTCAGTAGCGATGCCCCCGATGTTTTTGCCAGTTTTGGTGCCCGGGAGATATTGTCTGCTGTTCAGAAACTACCTCCTACTTACCGGACGATCTTTAACCTCTACGTTGTGGAAGGTTACAGCCACCGGGAAATCGGAGAGCAATTACAAATAACCGAAAGTACAAGCCGCTCCAACCTGGTGAAAGCCCGGGGCAAACTCCAAAAAGCCCTGACCACCCCCGGCCGCTAGTATTGAACTATGAACCAGCAAAACCAAGACTTTGATGACCTGATCCGGAAACGGCTCGGGGAAAGCGTCCCGCCGGAAAAGCCGGTGGATGGTTGGGAGCGTCTGTCTGAGAAGATGGATGCTGACACTGACATTCAGCTAAGAGCCGCTCTTAGTGGCCTCAGCATTGGTCAACATGCTACGGGTTGGGAGCATTTAGAACAAAAACTCGATCCGCTGGCTATCGCTGATAAGCAATTAGCGGATAAACTGACGGGACTTGAGCCGGCAGCCCCTGCGGGAAGCTGGGAGAAGCTCTCCGCAAGAATTGATGACGAAGTCGGTCAGGAAGTAGACGCCGTGCTCGTCTCCCAACTTAGCCGTGAACTGGCGGGAGCACCGTCCGGGTGGGCCGCTCTCGCTGCCCGTTTGGAGCTCATCGGCCAGCGGAGAAGTATGGTGGCAGCCTGGAAAATTACCGAAGTTTCCCTGTTGTTGAGTTTACTGTTACTCTTCGTTCGCTTCGGCCCCGAAAGAGTATTGCCAGCACCCGTATTGGCGGAAGAGTATGTGAGTTTCCCCATAGCTGACGTGCAAGTCGAAGAGACGAAAGCTACCCCGGAGGTGGCGGTTAGCACTGCTGTAACAGCAATCAACGATATTGCCCGCACGGGAACCCCTGATGGGAAGACGCGCCAGACCAGGCCTCGTACCGGCCTTGCTGCGCGCCGTACTCCCGCCCTGGTATTGCCCATGCCCGCCGCTTTCGCCGGTGAAGAAGAACAGACCTCTGCCCCAGTTGCTGTGTCACAAGACAATGAGCAGTCAGCTAAGGTAGATCCCGTTGCTTCGGTTGAAGGGCTGGACATTCGCCCGCTCTCCAGAAGCTTAAGCTTACCGAGCCCGGCGGTACAACTGCCCAGAGTCGATCACTCGGAGCCCGTGCGTTATTACGCCAACGTCTACTCTTCTCCGTTTGACTTTAACCAGGTGGTTACACCCGCAAACGCAGTTAGAGAAATTGACATCAGTGGAGATGATCGCATCACCCGCGGAATGTCCTTTGGTTTATTGATGGACATCAGCCAGGGGAAAAACGGCCTGCAAATCGGTGCCATCTTTGGTCGTCGGTCTTACATCCCTACCGCCCTGAAGTGGTATCTGGAAGAGTCTTATCCCCTGATCGAACCCGTGAAGGGATATAGCCGCTTTATCTACGAAACGATCAGCTTCCCACTCAGCTACCAGCGAACCTTCACGGAAAGTGATAAGTGGCGTTTTTCCGGCAGGGTAGGGATGAACATGACGGTCATTGCCCGCTCTTCGTTCTCCATTCCTACGGAAGATCAGGAATTGCTGATCGATGCCTTTAACGGTCGGGCAGACCTTCCCGGACCGCCTCCGGCAGTTGCCGGAGAAGAGGCCAGTGGCGGGCGCTCCGTGACGACTTCCGGTTCCAGTTCCCGCAAACTGGTCAACCCTGATCCGGGATGGTTGGAGGGAGGCTCCATGTTAGCCAACTCCAGTTTCTATCTGGGCGGCGGCTTGCAAGTTGAGCGTTTGATTACGCCAAGGTGGAGTATCTATGTTTCTCCCTCCTTTGGTCGCGTTATCTACCTACGCGAAAAACAGGGCATCGGGCCCTACAACGATCGTATTCACACCGGAAGCATCCGGTTTGGTGGCCGTTATCTGCTAAGTAGAAAATAACGAACTAATGGGTTTTCGCGCTTTTGGTTTCCTTCTGATTGCTTTGGTCGGTCTGACGGCCTGTGGTGGTGAACCGGAGGGTGTTAATATGGATCGGCGCTACCTGATGGGGGAGGACCTGAACGAACAACTGGCCTCCCTTCGGGCAGCAATAAACGGGGATGTTCTGGAAGCCCATCAGTGGGTCCAGGGCGATAAGGATGTCTATACGCTCCTGAGCCGTGAAGTAGATACTAAAACGCAGTTTAGTGGATTGTACCTCCGTCATTATCGGGTAGGGGAACAGTCTCCGGAGTTATTATGGACGTACCAGGATTCTGTATCCTGTGGTACTTCAGCAGGCGCAGCGGGGGGCGCAACCGCAGGTGCAGGGGTGGTTATCTCGCATTCCTCGCCGGAGCTCCGCCCGGCCAGCATAACGAATATCAACGCCCAACAGTTTTTACTGCGCTACGAGATTAGTTGCCAGGGGGAATCAGAAAAGTCTATGGTCGTCATTGATGCTGCCTCCGGCACCCCGGACGTGCGCCTGAGTGGGGATGCTGAAGGGCTCAACGATGCTTCCGCACTGGTAGGACTACCAGAGGACACCATCCAGCGTTTGCTGGCTTACTGGGAGTGATTTAGTAATGATAGTATGGTAGTAGAGTTACTATCATACTATCACTACTGTCAAACTATCCTGCTAATTTACTGTACCGAGTCTTTCTCCATAGTAACGGATGCCGAAGCGTTGAGTCGTTCCAGTACAACATCCGTGATGTCATAGGAATCGTTAGCGACGAGGACCGCAGAGCCTCCTCCTTCGTTGAGGATGTAATCGTATCCTTTCTCCTCCTGAATATCTTCCAGGATTTCCTTCACCCGTTCACCGAATTGAGCCTGTAGTTTCACCTGGTCGTCCTGAATGCTGGCCAGCGCAATGTCGCGCTGCTGCATAATCTCCTGCTCCTTACGGCCGATACGCTGTTGTTCGGACTGGATCTGGTTGGGCGTCATGAGTCCTTGCTGCACCTTGTTCTGGAGTCGTTGTACTTCCTTCTGAAGGGAGGATACCCGTCCCTGATGGTTTTCCTGTGCTTTGAGGAAGTTAGCTTCCAGGCGAGTTAGCTCGGTGGCGAGCTCGGTGTATCCGGTCTGGAGGCTATCCAGGCGGACAAAAACGATGCTTGGACCTTTCATTGCACCTGCGTCCGCGCCTGCTGCTCCGGCGGTGGTCCCCCCGGCCTCTTGCTGTTGGCACCCCAGAAAAAGGGCGAAAACGGAAACTAAGAGGAGGCTCGTGAGTATTCTGCTCATAAATGGCATAGTAGTAGATTTTGCGCAAAGATAGACTTGTTCGCTGACTACCTTCGCCTAACTAAAAATTGAGTTCCTTCAAATACCCATCTTATGACCAAAGAACAATGGCTCATCATCGGAGCTTTCGCCTGTACCTATTTTATTTGGGGATCAACTTACCTGGCGAATTACTGGGCCATTGATACCATTCCTGTTTTCGGGATGGGGGCGATGCGTTTTCTGGTCGCCGGAGTTATTCTCTACGCGATGTCCTTTTTCATCGGCCCCGCTGGCCGGCCAAGCCTTAAGCAATGGGCAAACGCATCTTTTATTGGCTTGCTGTTTTTGTCCATTGGGGTCGGGGCCGTAGTGTGGGCTCAACAATGGGTGCCTACGAGCACGACAGCACTCATTATTTCCTTCGAGCCACTGATCGTCATGCTCATGATGTGGGGGCTGTTTTCTAACCGGCCGCCCATGATGGCTTTCGTAGGCGCTGGGGTAAGCATCTTCGGTATGTACCTCCTGATCGACCAACCCGCTACACTTAGCGGAGAGGGGAGCGTAAAGGGACTGCTGGCTATTCTGCTGGCCATGTCTTGTTGGGGAGTGGGCATGATTTTAAGCCCGAAACTTGACATGGGCAAAAACAAGTTTCGTAGTAATGCGATGCAAATGCTGACCGGCGGCGGCGTTTTGCTTCTGTTCAGTTTTATGATCAGAGAATGGGCGGGTTGGTCTCCGGATCAGGTCACCCCCAAATCTTTTTATGCCTGGTTGTATCTGGTGGTCTTTGGGGCTATTCTGGGCTTTTCCGCTTTCAATTTTTTATTGTCGAAGGTGAGTGCCGAGAAGGTTTCTACGAATACTTACGTGAATCCTATCGTTGCTGTTCTGCTTGGTGGATTACTGAATAATGAAATCGTTACGGGACGGACGATGATCGCCGGGGCGATATTACTGGCGGGGGTTTGGTTTATTAATTCTACGAAGAAGTCAGGGAGTCAGGAAGTTACATAGTCAAGGAGTCAAATCGTCAAGAAGTCAGACAGTCAAAGAGTAGCTGCGCAGTATGCTGGCAGGCTGCTTCGCAGCGAGGGGTTTTGCACGCAGAGAACGCAGAAAACAGGAGAGGGTAGGAGAGCGCGTGCTGCTGCGCAGATAGGTGTTAATCCCGGATTCCTGGTCGCTTCGGGGGTGTTTCTGCCTCCTCCGGTCTGCTTCCCCCAGCCGCAAAGCGGCGTGCCTGCCCTGTGCGGCAGCTACTATTTGACTCCTTGACTATCTGACTCCTTGACTCGTCACCCCATCCGCCTTTCATAATCCGCAAAGGAGAAGGCCCGTTCGTGGATGATTTCTCCGTGATCGTCTACGAGCCGGATGTCGGGGTGTGGGACGCCGTTGAACATGGTTGATTTCACGGTAGTATAGTGCGCCATATCCTCAAAAACGAGGGTGTCTCCAACGCGAATGGGTTGATGGAAGTAGTAAGTGTCGAGGTAGTCACCGGCCAGGCAGCTCATCCCGCCCAGGCGATATTCGTAGGGGAAGTCGGGGTCTGCTGTCGTTTTGGCCTGTCGTACTTCCGGGCGGTAGGGCATTTCCAGCGTGTCTGGCATATGGCAGGTGAAACTTACGTCGAGCATGAGGGTGCGGCGGCCGTAGTTTTCGACGATGTCGAGCACGGAGGTCGTAAGTGTGCCCGCCCCCCAGAGGTGGGCGCTGCCGGGCTCGAGGATGACCTCCAGGTGGGGGTAGCGTTCGCGTAAAGACCGCAGGGTTTTGATGAGGGCGGCTACATCGTAGCCGGGCTTCGTCATCAGGTGCCCACCACCGAGGTTGAGCCACTCGACCTGTTCGAGGTAGTGCCCGAACTGCGCCCGGACCCGTTCGATCAGCGTCGCGGTATTTTCCGCTGAAGACTCGCAGAGTGTATGGACGTGCAGGCCCTTTAAGCCCTTTGGAGGCTTGGTGGGAAGGTTGGGCAAAGTCTCTCCCAGCCGGCCATGTGGGTTAGCGGGGTTGTAGAGTTCCGTCTCCACCGGGCTGTACTCCGGGTTAACGCGCAGACCAACGCTGGTGCCCGTTTCTTCCCAGCTGCTGCGGTACCGCTCCAACTCCGTAAGGGAGTTAAAGGTGAGGTGCCCCGCAAGGGCCGCTACCTCCGCAAACTCCCGCGGTCGGTATACTGGTGCGTACACGTGAGGCGCTTTGCCAAAGTGCCGTTGGATGAGCCGGGCCTCGTTAAGACTACTGGCCGTAGCCCCCGTCAGGTACTCCGCGAAAATGGGAAAAGCCGGCCAGTAAGCAAAGGCTTTCAAGGCCAGAATGATGCGTACATCGGCTGCCGCGGCAACGTCGGCAACTAACTCCAGATTCTTCCGGAGCAAGTCTTCATGAAGGGTAAAGTGAGCCATAATGCGAAGGTAATACCGTACACTTTATCCGCAATTACAATTGTCATCACAGCTCATCGTTTGCAGTTCTTTCTCCGCATTCTCGTACCAGGTTTTTTCTACAGAATATTTCTCCGGGTCATTTACCAGGTATGCCTGCGCCAGATAGTTTTTCCGGTACCGGCATAAAGATTCAAAGTATTTCTGGCGATCGGCGGCAGAATTTTGCTGAATAGAACGACTGAGGTAAACCTGCGCCAATTCGAAGTGGCGCCAGGGCTGCTTCCGGGGACCGTCCGAAGAAAGTGCTGCAATCAGCTTCCCGTACTGAAGGGTATCCATCTGATTCATTTGTTCCGGCTGGATCAAAATTTTCACGGCCAGCTCCTGCAGTTTGCGGTCCAGGTTCTGCCCGTTCACGAACTCGACGAGGTATTTATTGGCAATGCTTTCATCAGCCTTCTTCTGAGAGATAGTAGTCTGTATCTGCTGGCGTACTTTAGAGGGAGGGGTATACATCAAACCCGTCGCCATGAGTTTTTCCCGGTCCAGAATCGGATCTGACGGGGAGCTCGGCCCAGGAGGTGTGATGGCAGGAGTTGTCGCGAAATCATCAATGTCCGATTTGTCAAAGTAGCCGAAGGTGATTTCCTGTCCGTTGTTGTTTTTTACGGCCAGCAATTTCTGGTTTCCAGCAGGTTTCAGTTTGAGGTGCGTCTCCTTGAAGAAAGCATCGGGAAAGGCTTTTGCCAGAGTATATTTTTGACCGCCAATCTCCAGTTCAATTGGCTCAGGGTTGCCATTGCGGTCCAGGGCGTAGTAACTTTTATTGGTCAGCTCCTGAAGCTCTTTCGTGAATCCGCCCTGTCCTTCCGTATCCAGATTCATGGAATGTCTCGCAAACTC
Source organism: Neolewinella agarilytica (assembly GCF_900110645.1). Lineage (GTDB taxonomy): Bacteria > Bacteroidota > Bacteroidia > Chitinophagales > Saprospiraceae > Neolewinella > Neolewinella agarilytica. Next base: position 27,731 of record NZ_FOFB01000037.1, on the reverse strand, counting down.
AATACCCAGCGAAAGCAAAGTCATTAAAACGGCAAAGCCCATAAAGATATAAATGGACCGCAGGAAAACCGGACGAGGGTTCTCATTACCTTGCTCATTTTTCAGCAGATCGTAGACCTTGAAAATGAAAAAAATGCTGACGCCCATGGCGCCCGCAGCTAAAATTTGAGTAAGCATAATCTGAATACTGGGAGAAAATATGGGCTAATGCGCTTGGGGAGAACCCGTTTTGCGGACTCATAATGGAAAATCAAATATACGAAAGGCGGGAGAAGAGGGAGCTATTCTGCGCTGCCATCAGGGGGAATCGCAAGCCCCCCCCTCCAACTCTCCCCACGGGGGAGGGCTATTGAAAACGCTAGGCGTTTTTTAATCTAAGACTACAAATCAGTTGACTTTACGATTACTCCGCCACCGCCAGCACCCGCTCCACGAATTCGCGGGCACCCTCCTCTTTCAGCTTCGCATACTGCTTGCGGTCCTGCGCGGCAGCGGTAGCGATGCTGCTTTTAAGCTGAGCATATTCCTCCCGCGCCTCCTCGTTTGTCCGCAAGTAATCCCGAAAGAGGAGATGCCGGCGCAGTTCCGGATTGCCCTCCGGGCAGGCGTAGAGATGATGCTGAATCTGGTCGAGGACGGGATGGCCGGCAGAAGGCTTTCTTCGTTTGAATACCTCCCGGCCGGGGATGCCCTGATCGCCATTGTGGAAATAGCCCAGGGAGTTAAGGGCCTCAATGATGGCTTGTAAGGAAGCATCCTGGGCGTAAACGATGTCAATGTCAATGATGGGCTTAGCCGCCAGGCCGGGTACCGCCGTGCTGCCAATGTGTTCGATGCGAAGATGTGCAGGGCCGAGGGCCGTAGTGAGTAGCTCGCCAATCAGGAGGAATTGAGATGGCCACTCAGGGGAGTAGGGGAGGATTAACATGTTGTTTTTTTTTGACCGTATTTTGTAGACATCAGGGGGGCAGGCCCGTTCGGTCTTTGCTGTCAGGAGATAGCGTTTATAATACCCCGTGCTCTAACCCACCACAGCCCCAAAATGAACCCGTTTAAACTTTTTGCTGCGCAGTACTTCGTGCTCTGAGCTGGCCGCTCCGAAGTCCTGGTTTTTCCTGGCAAGGTGCGGAAACTGGAGTATAGCCAAAGCTACATGACAATTTTTGGGTTCAATACCAAAGAATCAAAAAACCAAGTCCTAAGCCCCCATCCATTCCTTACAGGCTTTCACCCGTTGCCGGCTCACAATGTTTTCGTTTTCGCCTTTGGGGCTGAGCTCCAGTACGAGGCGGTGATTGAAATAGGGCTGGATTTTTCGGATGGAGGAGGCGTGTACGATCTGAGCGCGGTTGATGCGGAACCAGTCTTTGGGGTCGAGCTCTTCAACAATGCGGTCCAGGGTATCATCGAGGATCAGCCGCTGTCCGGTTTCGGTAAGGGCGAAGGTGAGCCCGTCGGAGGAGTAAATCTGTCGGAGGTTTTCGACCCGGACCGGAAGCCATTCAGAGCCCTTCTGGGCCAGAAACCGTTCCCGGTAAGAAGGCTGCCGGCCTTCGATCAGGGCGGCGATGCGCCTCCAGTCCTGCTGCAGGGGAGGATGGCTGAGACGGTTGAGCTTATCGAGCGCCCGCTCTAAATCTGCCGTTTCGATGGGCTTTAGGAGATAATCAATGCCATTGACCCGGAAGGCACGAATACCATATTGGTCATAGGCCGTCGTGAAAACAATGGGGCACAGGCAGGGCGTTGTTTCCCAGATGGAAAAGGCCAGCCCGTCCGCCAGGTGGATATCACTGAAAATAACATCAGGATGGGGCATTGATTGCAGGGCGCGGACGCAGGATGCAATGGAATCCGTCGAAAAAGCAATGCTAAGTTGCGGACGGACCTCCGCCAGTAACTTGGTGAGCCGGCGGAGGGCCGGCGGCTCGTCTTCTATGATCCAGGCAGTCATGAGTGAATGGGGGAATGAGTGAGTGAGAGAATGGGCAGGTTCCGGGTAGCCCTGCGAGCCGGAGAGATGGTGCTTAGCCCGTACGTCGTTCTTCTGCCAGTTCCCGAACTTCAGCGGGTGGTAAAATGGGGAGGGAGACGCTATAGTTGTCTTTGGTCTTTCTGATGACTACCGGGCGGAACGATATAGAGGAATAGCGACTTTTCAGGTTGTCATGCCCCCAGCCGGTAGAACTCATTTTCCGATTACGGAGGTTAAGTTTGTTGCTAACGGTCACCCGGTCTTCTCCCAGTGTAATATCGATCTGTAGCGGGTGCTCATTGCTGACGGTATTATGCTTAACAGCGTTTTCCACCAGCAGCTGAACGGAGAGCGGGACAATCAGGTGATGTGTCAGGTGAGGAGGAATAATCGGCAAATCTCTGCTCTCCTCCTCCTTACACTGCACCTGCGCCAGCGCCCCCCATTGAGCTTGCTGAAGCATCACCTGTTTCATCGTCTCTTCGCTCAGGTGCCACTTCACGATCAGCTTGTCCTCAAAACGGGTCTGCATCAGAAAAATATAGTCCTGCAGAGCCGTCAACTCCTCCACCAGCGGAATCATCTCTTTATGTCGGTATTCCAGAATTCGGCGGTAAACCGCCGCCAGCCGCTGGGTGAACAAGGTGGCCTTTTTACTGTCTTCCGGAATGACATTGACCAGCGTGTTGAGGCTGTTGAACAGAAAGTGAGGGTTCATCTGCTGCTTCAATACGGCCAGCTGGGTTTGCATGTTCTCCTTGGCCAGCTGTTCCTGCTGCAGCTGGCTCTTCCGGAGTTTAGTGAAAAACCAGGCCGATTCGTACATCGCCAATACCATGAGGCAAAGCGTGTAGGTCGTACTTATTTTAAAGACAAACTCCTGCTCGCCCCAACCCACCTGGGCCAACATCGGGATACACTTAAGAATAAGGTCCGAAGTGCCCAGTTCCAGCAGTATCACGGAAAAAAAGGCGAAGCCCGCAATCAGAAGTATACGCTTGGTAGTGTCTTTTTCACCAGGCAACCAGGACCGCAACCGGATAACCCAAAAACGATTGATCAGCCAGTAAAAAACGGTATACCCGGTACCCACCCAAAAACAGACGAATGACAGGTGAACCGGAATGTCCGTCTTGCCACTGGAGAATAGCAGGAAAGCCATAAACGATACCAACGGAATACCGATCAGCGCCGCAATTCGATCGTCGAATCCGAGGTATTTGATGCGTTCGGCTTTGGTTAGGAAGAGGTTCATGTTTTTGTTTGGGTGGAGGACCTCCAGGTCCGATTTATTCACCGCCGAAGAGTGAAGAAAAATCAGGGTTAAGATACGTATGTGGCCAGTCTTTCCAATCTTTGATCAAGCCTGCGGTAACTGGATTATTTAAGACATACCACATTACGGTGTTAAACTTTCCAGTACGAACTCGCCGGTCAAAATAATCGGGCTCCCAGAAACTGTTGAAGGTTTTATTCAGGAGCTTATTGATTTTTCGCGCAGTAAATCCTTTGTGTGATTTCATGACGGCCGGAAGAGAACTTTCTTCAGTGCCGTCGGGCGCCCGGATTATAGCGTGTACGTGATTGCTCATTACACAAATAGCGTACACATAGATAAGGCCACGCTCCTGCATGTTTAACCAGGAGTCCAGCACAATTTTTGCGAGATCAGGCCTGCTTAAATGACGTGGGCCGGGAGTGTTTTTGTTGTGTAATGCCTTCTCAACGGCCAGTTCATATCTTGCATTTATCTCATGTTTTTCTTTAAAACTAGTCTCCTGCCGTAGATGATCCGGTAATCTAACTAAGTCCTCCGCTAACAAGGAAAGTTGCTGGTCACGTTGAAAGGTTAGATTTGCTAATTCGCTTTTGGGGACGCTACCGAATAAGCGATAGCTTATGTGGTAAGGGAATTGCGTCAGGTTGTCATGGATGCGGGCCACAGAGAATTGAGTTTGATACAAAATAGGAAAACTCTTGGGATGAGGACCTTCAGGTCCGATGGCATTTGGTTTGGGTCGGACCTGGAGGTCCTCCGCCCATCCTGCTAAAACTGCACCCGATACTGAAAGTCCGGAAAGAAGCCCGACTGCAGCACCGTATTCACCTCGCCCGTTACGGGGTTGAAGCGCTCCTGGAAGATGTTTTCCCGGTTTGTCAGGTTCTGAAAATCAATGAAGAAGCTCTGGCTGAATTTTCGGGTCGCGCTGTTGAGCTGCACGCCGAACTTCAGGTCGGTGCGGAAGTAATCCGTATAGCGCTCGGTGAAGGCCAGGCTTTCGTCACGGACGTCAGTTTGCAGCTCCCGGCTGGCTTCCAGGTCAACCGGGCTGTAGTAGCGGCCACCGCTACCGGTCACCTTGAGGTTGATCGTGAAGCGATGTTGTTGCTGCTTGCCGAAGGCCCACTCCCGGCCCGCCAGCAGGTTGGCTACATAGTTGTTGTTGAAGGCCGTATTGCGCTCAACACCGTCACTACCGCTGTATTTGCTCTCAAAGAGAGAGCCGGTGAACAGCAGATACCAGTTGTTGGCGAAGTAATGCTCCAGCGTCAGCTCCACACCATAGTTGGTGCCCGTGCCGTCGTTGACGAGGCTGCCCCGCTCGGGGAACACGAAGTCAGCGCCGGCGTTAAGAATCGAAAAGGAGGAAGAAAAGTTGTCGACCGGAATATTACTCAGATTCTGGTAGTAAACTTCCGTCTTCAGGCGCCAGTTAGGGGCGAAGGCCAGGTCACCACCAACGACGTAATGATCAGCGGTGAGGAAGCCAAGATTCTGGTTGGCGTCGGGGCTGCCGGTCGTTAGGTCGCGGAAGAAGAAGACGGGCAGCGCGGGCGTCTGGTTATGGCGGCCGTAGCCAGCGGTGAGGGTCAGCTTTTGGCTTGCCTGGTAGCGGAGGCCCAGGCGGGGCTCCAGGGCAAAGGCGTCGGAGAGGCTGAAGTACTGGGCATGGAGACCGGCATTAACGGTCGCTTTTTCTCCCAGGCGATACCGCAGCTGCCCGAAGGCCTGATAGAGGCCAAAGGCACCGTCAAAGTCCCGAAGGCGGAGCAAATCCCGTACCCCGTCACCGTCCAGATCCGGGGAGCCATCGCGGTCATCGACGGTGGTAACCAAGCCAATGGATTCGAGCTGAACCCCGGTGCGTACGGTCAGCCGTTTGTTGATCTTACTGTTGAGGTAGGTCTTCAGGCTGTAGCGGGTGGTTTCATCGTCCACCTTAGTGGTCAGCAGGTCATCTTCTCCCAGGTCATTGAGTTCGTTCACCCGGAAGTCTCCCCCCTGGATGGAACCGCTGATCACGGTTCTGATGTAAGTGTCGTCTCCCGTAATGAGGTTGTGCCGCAGACCAAGTACGCCAAAGTAGGAATCAGCGTAGGCGTTTTCTCCCGGATTGGCGAACAGGTCCGTAGAGTCTGTCTCCGTACCCAGAAAGTCGATGTTGCTCGTGCCACCAATCCCGAAGAGGGAGAATTTCCCGGCTTTGGAGTTGCCGAAGTCGACGTTGAAGGTCAGGTCCCGGTAGTCGGGTGTAGCGTTGGTGCCGATGGGTATACCGATGGCTTCGGCGAAGCCGACGAAGCTGTTGCGAAAGCTGACCACGAAGCTGCCACCATTATCGTTGAGGGGGCCTTCAGCCATGGCTTCCAGCCCGGAAAAAGTCCCGAGCTGCGCCATAAACTCGTAGCGGTCGCGGTTCCCCTTGCGCAGGTTGAGGTCGAAAACTCCGCCGATGGCGTTACCGTATTCTGCGGCGAAGGCGGAGGTCGCGAAGTCGGAGTTGCCGAGCATGTTTGGGTTCAGGGCGGAGACCGGGCCACCGGTGGTGCCCAGCGTGGAGAAGTGATTGGGGTTTGGAATGGGGATGCCTTCGAGTTGCCAGAGTAGCCCGGCGGGGGAGTTGCCCCGGATAACGATGTCGTTGCGGCTATCGTCCGAAGTGGCTACGCCCGCCAGGTTGGAGGCCATGCGGCTCACGTCGGCGCGGCCGCCGGCGAAACGGTTAACACTCTCAGCCGTAAAGGTCTGGCTGGAGACGGTAGCCATCTCATTGATGGCCTCACCAGGCTTGGTTTTAGCTGTCACCGTAACGGCGTCGAGCCGGGCAATACTTTCCTCGAGGCTGAGATTCAGGATGGTCTCTTTACCCGTGGTGACGAGCACGTTGGGCAGGTTGCGGCTTTCGTATCCGAGATAGCTCATCCGGAGAGTATGCCGGCCGGGTGGGATGTCCGCCAGGGAAAAGTAGCCATCAAGATCCGTCGTCGCTCCGCGGCGGGGCTCCACACTAACGAGCTCGACCGTGGCGCCGATGAGCGGCATCTCTGACTGCCCGTCAATAAGTTGCCCCTTAATGGTTTGGGCGGATAGCGCAATCGACAACGCCAGTAATAAAACCAGTACCAGAATGAGTTTGCTAATCAGGTTCGCACGGTGAATGGGGTAAGGCTGTGGCATTTTCTTTGGTTTTTTGTTCGACACAAAGAAGGGCAGGGCGCGGCCGCAGGTGCAAGGGGGAGTTAGGTGAAGCGTCGTTTTGGCGGGGTGAGTTGTTGTACGCACCAAAAAGCCATACCCCAGCCAAAATAAGGGGATATGCTCATCGCAGGACTAAACCTTCCAGTGGTGGCGAGGTCCAAACATAAACACACTCCGTATGACCAAAAGAACTACCCAACTATACCTGCTGCTCACAATACTCGCCGTTTCAAATTTCAGCCACGCACAAGTAAGCACTCAATTCGGCCCCGATGGCTACGTAAGAATCGAAGAAGGCTCTGGCGGCTTTGTTGCGGACCTCGATGCCGGCGATCGCTTCAGCCGGGACCACGACGTTATTGGTGATGTGAATGGGGACGGAATTCTCGATATCATCATTGGTGCCCGCTCAGATGATGATGGGGAAACGGATGCCGGTGCAGCCTACATTGTTTTTATGAACAATGACGGCACGGTTCAGGATAATCAGAAAATATCCATGCTGGAAGGCGGCTTTAATGAAACCTTAGTCAGCGGCAATTTTTTCGGCTACGGTGTGGCGGGAATCGGAGATTACAACGATGACGACATTCCGGACGTAGCCATGTCAGCGCCTTCTTCGGCGAACAGAGCCTTGTATATCGTCCACCTCAACCGGGATGGAACGGTCCAAAGCTTCGTCAAAAACGAAGGTATTATCGCGCAGGGGCTCTCCGCCATCGGTGACCTGAACAAAGACGGAAAAATTGATCTGGTGGCCTGCAACCCTAATTCAAATACAGGTGGGACTAACCGGGGTTCCATAGACATCTTGTTCTTCGACGAAGACTCAGAGGTTATGCCCAATAGCACTGTCACCATTGGTTCTGACACCGGCGGCTTTGGCGAAGGCTTGCTGAATAACGATCGTTTTGGCGGAAGGGAAGTGGCCATGCTCGGAGACATAGATGACGATGGCACGGAGGAGATGGCCGTAGGCGCATTCATGTCTGACGGCGGAAAAGGAGCGGTCTGGATTCTTTCCCTTGACCCGGACAATTTTAACGTAGTCTCCAAATTGAAAATAACGGAAGGATTAAATGGCTTTGAGGATATCTTGACAACCGGCGCAAACCCCAACGGAACCGCGGGTGCTCAATTTGGCCACGCCATGTGTGCGGCCGGTGATCTTAACGGCGATGGCACCATTGACCTGATCACGGGCGCCAATCAACAAGGTCTGGGTGATCTGTACATCCTATACCTTAATGCTGACAAAACAGTGAAAACCTACACTAAGGTTGATGAGGTCGAAGGTGGCTTTGACCTGATATTCGATGCTGGCGATGAAGAACGTTTTTCCCGTTCTCTCTCCTTCGTTGGAGACTTACGCGGCGACGGAACCATTGCCGTAAACGTCGGCGGAGGCGTAGGCCCCGGAGGCACCGGAACCATGTATCTGTTATTCTTTAAACCCTGCGGCTTCACCCAGGAGCCCGGCTTTAATCATTGGAACCGGGGTAATACACTGTTCACCAATTGGAGCCACCCGGATCAAATGCTCACCAGCGACTCGCTGACTTTTGAACAGTGTACGTTCAAGGCTTTCGAGACGGACGCCGCTTACATGACCTACAACTTCAATGACGGAAGATGTATCTGCAAAGATTCTACCGCAGTTTTAACCGTCAGTACTGAATTAAGCACTGCCTTTACGAATGAGTGTTTTAGTGGCTTGGTTTCTACTGGAAATGGGAATCCTGGCTTTGAGAACAACGCCTTCGTGTATCCGAACCCAACCCGTGATGAATTGATGTTTGAGACTACGCATACCTCATTTGGGGAGGAGGACAGGCTGCAGGTTTATTCTATTTTGGGGAGGCAACTCTTCTCCGCTGGTTTAACTTCGCAGCGAACGGTGATTGACCTGTCCAGCTACCCACCAGGGGCTTACGTTTTGGTGGCCAGTATTAGTGGGGTGTCGAAGGCGTTTAAGGTTTTGAAGGAGTAACGTCGGCGGTTTTGACCGCTTGAATATGACGGCAAACGATGGATATTGCCCGTGGTAATCTCAAAGGCAGGTCGACCACTTGCTGACTATTCTGAAATTAGGCAGATGAGTTTTTTTGTTCGTGTAGCTGGTAGTGGCGCAGGGCAATACCCAGGGTAATCGCAAGCTCACCGGACGCTCAAAGGAACTCAACTGCTCCGCCTCCGGCTACGTGATTGAGTACGCTTCGAGGTCCTGAAACTGGACGTTAGGACCTCGAAGCGTTCGTTTCCGGAGCGTAGCGTAGGATAAACGATCCTTTGAGTGTCCGGTTTCTAGCTAGCGATTGCTCTGGGGCAATACCATCCCTCTTGGTATTTGGGCTTAGAAAAGCCGTAAATTCCCACCCGACTACCAAAATTTGAAGTATGAACAAACCCCTAAGATTAAGGAAAGGAAGAATAAAAAAGAAAGTAGGCAAATTTGAGTACTTGGTAGAGGACATGTTCAATCAAGAGATTATTAGCATGACCTTGTCGGGAAAAATTAAAATGCAAGTTTATAATCTTAAGGTTGGGGAAGAAGTTTACGTAATTACCTCCCCCTTTGAGCCAGGTAGAGGTCGGTTACCATCGAAATCTGCTTTTAAAATGGATAACAATCTCTTTGGTCAAAAGCTCGAGTTGGATAGAAAACAGGAGGAAAAAGAGACAGAATAATACCCCATGAAAACCAAGTGTACCTGGTGCGTTGACCACCCCCTCGAAGAAATCTACCACGACGCCGAATGGGGCTTGCCGGTGCACGATGATCGGCTGTTATTTGAAATGCTCACCCTGGAAGGTGCTCAGGCGGGCCTGAGCTGGACGACGATCCTTGTTAAGCGGGAGAACTACCGTAAAGCGTTCGACAATTTCGTGGCGGAGAAGATAGTGAAATACGGCCCGGAGAAAGTGGAGGCGCTCCTGCAGGACGCCGGTATTGTAAGGAACCGGCTAAAGATCAACTCAACGATCACCAATGCGAAAGTCTTTCTCGACGTGCAGAAGGAATACGGCTCTTTCTCGGAGTATATCTGGTCTTTCGTTGACGCTAAGCCCATCCAGAATGCCTGGGCCACTGCCGGAGAAGTACCCGCCAAAACGGAGTTGTCCGACCGTATGAGCAAAGCCCTCAAGAAGAAAGGCTTCAAATTCATCGGCTCTACCATCTGCTATGCTTTTATGCAGGCCGTGGGTATAGTGAACGACCATACGACAGATTGCTTCCGGTATGAGGAGATAAAGAAGAAGTAAAGACACTGCTCATTTATTCCTTCGCTTGCACCAGCGCTCCGGCGCCCAAACATGCTCTTAGTTGTAACTTAGCTCTCTCCATTCCAAACCAACCACCCCAAGCGGGGTTATAAGCCATATGAAAAGACTATTACTCCCTCTCCTTCTTGCGTTTTCTTGTGTAGTTTCTGCCCAGGAAGTTATTAGTGCCGAAGCTCAGACAAAGTCCATTAAGTTCGTTCTTGACCTGGTGATCCCGATCGGGGTTAAATACGACGTTAATAACTACAAAATCACCTACACAACCACTGACGCTTTCGGACAACCGGATACGGTTACGGGGCTGCTGAGCATCCCGGACAACGACGAGTTCGTCCGTCCGCTGGCCGTTTATAACCACGGCACCATCGCCAGCCGGGAGCTGGCGCCCAGTGTGGAGGGCGTTCTGGAGCGCTTTATCGTACAGGGGATGGCCGGTAACGACTTCATCGCCATGGCACCCGACTATCTTGGGCTGGGAGACAGCGACGGGCAGCACCCTTACCTCCACGCTGATACGGAAGCGAGTGTTGGCCGGGACATGATCATCGCCGTAAGAAAATGGCTCGATGCCGAAGGGATTCGCTACAACGATCAGGTTTTTGTTACGGGTTACAGCCAGGGCGGCCATGCCTCTGCGGCCCTTCACGAGCGGCTGGAAGCTGACCTGGACGATGGCATTGAGGTTACTGCCGCGGCCCATTTATCCGCACCTTTTGACATCGTGGTGCCAACCCCTGAGGTCCTCGGTATCCGGAATGCTCCTCCCGTTCTCCTGGCTTTCTTTAATCACACGCTGATCAGTTACAACTACGTGTATGACCTCTATGGTGGGGTAGAAGGCTTGTTCGTAGAGCCTTACCTGACGCAGGCGCAGCTTTTTCTGGCAGAAGAGCTCGATGTATTTGGGCTGGGTAATGCGCTCGATTCTCTCCTGCGGTTGGACAACGCCGTTCTCGGCGCGATGTACACCGACGAATTCCTGACGGACGTGCTGGACGGTGACCAAACCCTGATCCAGTCTTTTGAAGCTAACGATGTTTTCAATTTTGCCCCTGTTTCGCCCACCCTCATTTACTACTGCAATGCGGACATGACGGTCGACCCTGCTAACTCAATTCTTGCTGACTCCGTAATGCGCAGCCTCGGCGCACTGGAAGTTACGCTGGAAGATGGAGGAGCACTCGACCACGGTGACTGTGCCATCCCGGCCGCCCTTCGCGCCATTGCTTTCTTTCAGGGCTTTGCCAATATTTACAGTGTCAGCCTCGGCGAGCCTGCTAACAGACCCGACCTGACACTGGTGCCCAATCCCGTATCCGCCGGTGATGTGTTATGGATGAATGGCCTTCCGGCAGGAACTTACGAATACACGATCTATGACATCAGTGGTCGGCAGGCAGCTCTCGGGCAAAGCTCGGCCAATGGCCGGATCACTCTGCCTAACTCCCTGCCCAAAGGCTGGAATGTCCTCCGCATCGGCCTTGAAAACGGAAGTTCGGTCGTGCGACGGTTTCTGGTGGAATAGTTTCCTGAGAGGTATGGCACAGAATCCTCCTTTATGAAAACCTTCCCGTAAAGTTTGATGACTCTAATCCAGCGAGTCAAAGACGGTGAAGTTTCGTTACCGCCCTCCAAATGGCTTAGCCGATTGGAGGGCGGTTTCTGTTGTGGGAAGGTAAACTGCACTAGTGCGCTAGCCCAACCAAGATCAGAAGCTGGCGTTAATGATAGGCAGATAGAGCGTCACTTGCGTCCCACAGGCTTTTTCATCAGCAAACAAATCAACGGTCGTGAAAGACTTCATGGGGTAACCTAATCGCTCGAGCGCTTTAAAGCGCTTCTTAAGGTTGTCAGTACTGATGGATAAATGTTGTTCTTTCTCCTGTTTACTAATCTTTGCGGAGGCTTTTCTTCCAATCCCGTTGTCGGTTACCACACAGCAGACGGTGTCATCCTGTAAGCTTAAGGCTACGGAAATAGTACCCTTTTCTTTTAATCCTGCCAGGCCATGAACAATGGCGTTTTCTAAGACGGGCTGTATCATCATGGCTGGAATCCTGGGGTTAAGGGATGAGAGCGCTTCTTCTGTTTCGATCGTATAACTAAAGCCATCTCGAAATCGTAGTTGTTCGAGATCCAGGTAATTCTGTAGTAAAGCGATTTCGTCTGATAATAATATTTCAGGCTTTGAGGTGGTATTGGTAATTGCCCGGAGAAGACCGGAAAACTTACCGATATACTCGTAAGCGCTAAAGGGGTCAGCCTGTAAAACCTGGTTCTGGATACCATTTAGTGCATTGAAAACGAAGTGGGGGCTCATCCGGGCCTGTAGGAAATGTAATTGTGCTTCGGCGATTTCCTTTTGCTGATGGGCAATCCGCGACCGCAGAGAATAACGGATGCTAAACGTAATGCCCGCAATGGTAAGGATCGTGAGTATGACGAAACTGATCATGGCGGTACGCTGATTTTTTTCGTGCTGTTGGCGAAGGATCTCCTGCTCCTTTAGCTCGGCGATTTCCTGGTCTCTGATTTTAACCTCATAGGATTCCCGGACAGTCTTTAACTGTTTGTTGGCTTCTTCCCCCGTAGTTTCTTCTTCCAGCCGATGAAACTCCTTAAGATTAGAGAGGGCTGCCGCCAGGTCTCCCTTATTTTCCGCCAGTAAAGCTTTTAATTCAATACAGTCGATCTCACCACGTTCGTTACCGACGGCAGCCGCCATTTCGCAAGCGCGGTCTACGTGGTAGTTAGCTTCCACTACATTATTCTTCCCTAAATGGGCACGGGCAAGGTTGTAGTGAAGTAGTGACTTGTTTTGCCTGGCGATATTATCAAACCTCCCTTTATCCCATCCGGATAGCATTTCGATAACTGCAGTATACTCGGATTGCTTAAGATTAATATTCGCCATATTGTTCAGGGAAAGCCACTTCATCCCTTCATGGCCTACGGCATCACTTATCCGATAACTTTCCTTGAAAAAGGTAAGAGCCTGTTCGTATTCTTCCTTTTCACTATAGACGTTTCCCAGGTTGAGCGAAATAGCAGCTTCGAGTCGCTGATCTTCTAAAGTTTCATTTATTTCCTTTGCCTGCATCAGGTAGTCCTTTGCCTGATCCATATTATTCGAATACTGATAGGGCAGAGAGAGAGCATTAAGGGACCAGCCAATGGCTGAGGAATCGTTTTTTGTAGTGGCAAGTTCCAGCCGGTACTGTAGTGCCTGAGTAGATTTAGCATAAGCACTCAGCTCTACGTATTTCATGCCCGCAATACCGGCATTAAGTATCGCCGGGTTTATGGAGTCAGCCGTTTCATAGGCGGAGCTTGCCAATAGACTAAGGTCCGCAGATTTCTCTCTTTCCTCTTTTTGCTGAGCAACAGCGGCCTGCCTGTCATAAGTTACGGCGAGGGCATAGTGGTTCCCATCTTCCACAAAAACCCTTCTGGCAGAATCCAGAAAACCCTCCGAGCCAAGCAGTGTGCTGTCAGGTAATGATTTAACCTGAAAGAGTAACGGAGCACTACTGAAGGATTCACCCGGGCCTTGGGAGAAGGCATAGTTTACTGCCTTCTCATCGCTACAGGCAAGAAGCGCGAAAAATGAGAAAAAGGCAGATATTGTGCTAATTCTTAATGGTAAGTGTGCCAATTAAGAGGGTAAGTTTAAATTTGGAATGAGAGGCAATACTGACTAAATGTAAGAAAAATAAGGTTAGCAGAAGACAGGAGAATGGGATTGTGTGAATAACAAATTGCACAAACGGCTGTAAAAAGCCTCTCGACATTTCGGCAAGCTCAGTGCATCGCTTCGCCCTCCACAGGGACGGGCTTTACCCGCATACGGGGTCCCCAAGCGAAAATCGAGCGACCGCAGGGAGCCGACCGGCGAAGCCAGCCGCGAAGCGAAATTGTAGTCGAGGGGCACCATTTAGTGCATTTGGTAATACACGCAACGGGGTCTCTGAAAACCAGTCATTCCTAAAGGCAAACTTATGCGAGCCACTTCCCCCCAAATCGTTCCACCAGGATATTGTCGAATTCATCAGCTTTTCGGAAGAGTTCCTGAAAGCGGGGTAGTGCCGTTTCCACGGTTAGGTAACGATCATAAATGAGGAGGGAGAGAATAATGTCTCGCCCATAGGTGCTGAAGGTGAGCTGGGGGAGTTTGTAGTTTTCCCGGAGCAGGAAGGCGAAGAGATCCGCATTGGGCAGCTCCGGTAAGGAGCAGAGATAAGCGTCTCCGGTTACCAGCCCGCTGTCTTCATGGTAGGCCAGCTGAATGACTGCGCTGCCCTGGCGGATACTCCACAGGTTAGGGCCCCGGCGGGCAAGGCGGGCATCGTGGCCTCCCGAGGTGATGATGGACTCAATGGTAGAGGGAACGCCAGTGGGCGTATAATCCTCCAGCATATCCGGAAGAACGAGTTCACTTCCGCAGTTTGGGCAGTGTCCTTTGGGATTTAGCAGAATCTCGAAAATGACTTCCCGGCAACTGAAACAGCGGGCGGCGGAGCGGCCCTTGCCGCTGGTGAAGCGATCCAGCGATCGCTTCAAGGTTGTAGCGGGCAGACTGAGTGCCCGGCCTTTTCCTTCGTGCAGATCGTACATATTAATTCCTGCCAGGGTGCCATCATTGGTGAATAGCGGACCACCACTATGGGCCGCTTTCTGCAGGGCATTATGCATGATGAAGGGTATACCGTGATGCTCATGCACGGGCTCCATTACCTCTCCGTCGCTGATTCGGATTGGATGCCCGAAATGTTGCCCAATGGCGGTAACCGGCTCACCGGCGGCAGGTAATGCTTCGGCCAGCTTTAGCGCCGGGAGCTCAAATGATTTAGCGGGGCGCAGAAAAGCTAAATCGTAGTAAGAATCGAGGTAGACAACGGTGGCAAGCTGCTCGGCTTCTTTCTCGCTGCCGATTACTACGGTAGCGTTGTCACGAACAACGTGCTCATTGGTGACCACCAGGCCGTGGGCTGGCAGGTAAACACCCGTGCCGGTACTGAAGGGAGTGGCTACCTGAAAAACGTAGTCGGAAAGCATGTGAACAAATTAGTAGCCCCAAGGTAAGCAATTACCGTTCTATCGAGCTCGATTGTGCTACTTTTGCCCTGCAAAGTTCGGAGCCTGCAACACCTCCAGCAATCTCCCCAGTGCGGAGCCTACAAGACCACAAGACCACAAGACTACTCCATGCCCTCTCCATCCGAATTTTACCGCCAAACCTTTCAGGAGCAAACCTCCCTGGCCGAAAAATATACCCAGCGCTACGAGCGACTGGCGCTGGTCCGGCTCGTTGTTTTTATCGGTTGGCTGGCGGCCGTTATCGTGTTGATTACAACGAATTTTTTTTGGGGGCTGGGCTTCCTGATACTGACGGTTCCGGTTCTTGTGTGGGGAGTGCGCCATCACCTGGCGCTCCGCAGGGCGGGGGAGGACGCCAGCATTCTGGCGGGGCTGGCGGACGGTGAATCCCGGGCGCTGAACCACGATTTCGGGCATTTTGAGGACGGTAAGGCTTTTCTGAATTCCGCTCATCCTTACGCTTTAGATCTTGACATATTCGGCCGCCACAGCCTCTTTCAATACGTGAACCGAACGGTAACGGCACCGGGGCAGGCTCGCCTGGCGGAGCACTTGCTGTCGGGGCTAACGGAAGAGGGGCGGGCGCGGACGCAGGTGCAGGGGAAGGTTCTGGGAGACATGCCGGACTGGTGCCTTCGATTTCGTACTATCGGACATGAGTTGAACGATGATATCCGGCATTTTGAACGGCTACTGACCTGGCTTGATCGTCCGGCAGTAGTTAGTGGCCGCTGGGAGAGCCTCGCGCTCTTACTTGCCCCTTTTCTCAGTCTGGCGTCATTAGTGTATATGCTTTTTGTCGGGCCCTGGTATGTCGGCGCGCTGGGCCTCGTTCCGGCCATCCTGATGCTGCGGAAGTATAAAGAGATCATTCCCCGCGAGCACGCTTACACCGCAGAGATGGGGACGCTGCTGAGCCGCTACGCAGCCTTATTGGAACACATCTCCACTCTGCCGGGAGAGCAGCGGGTTGGGGAAGGGGTTTCCCCCGCCCTTCGTACCCTCTCCTATCGCATCAGCCAGCTCGATGTGCGCTACAACCCTTTTGTCATGTTACTGGAATTAGGCGGTTTATGGAGCCTGCAGTGGCTGCGCAAACTGGATGTCTGGCGGGCTGAATATCGGGAAGAGCTCCCCCGCTGGCTGGATACGCTGGCTGAAACGGATGCCCTCGTCAGCTGGGCTACCCTGCGCCATAACCACCCTGGCTGGACGGATGCGGAATGGACGGAAGACCCCATCTTTGAGGCACGTTCTCTGGGGCATCCACTCTTATCCCCCGCCGGCCGGGTAACGAACGATCTCTCGATGCGTACTGATGGGCATATCCACCTGGTGACGGGATCTAACATGGCGGGTAAATCGACGTGGCTTCGGACCGTCGGAATCAACATCGTGTTGGCGAATGCCGGCGCCCCTACCTGTTCCCTGCACCTGCGTTTGCGCCCACTGCAAGTATGGACGAGTATGCGCACCCAGGACGATCTGAGCGAAAGTACCTCCAGCTTTTACGCCGAACTCAAGCGCCTGAAAGCCATCATCGGAGCCGTCAGCGACCCGGACCAACAAGTGTTTTTCCTGCTGGACGAAATCCTGAAAGGAACCAATTCGCGCGATCGCCACACGGGCTCCCGGGCGCTCATTCGTCAGCTTATCCGGGAGCGGGGCGCGGGCATCATCGCTACCCACGATCTGGAGCTGGCTGCCCTGGAAAATGAACCGGGAAGCCGCGTAGAAAACTACGCGATGGAAGTACAAACGGACGGTGATCAACTGACCTTCGACTATAAACTACACCCCGGCGTCTGTCAAAGCTTTAACGCTACCGCCCTGATGGCCCGGATGGGAATCGACATTCCGGAGGAGGAGATCAGGCTGCGGCACGATTGAGCAAGACAAGAGCCTGCCTGATCAATAAATGGACCATTCAGGTAGTAAAATGTCAATGTTTTTTTGGGAGCTGGCGCAGCTAACATCGTATCTTACCCACTTAAATGAAACTCTATGAAACGCATCCTCGTTACCGGAGGTACCGGTTATATCGGCTCCCATACTATTGTCGACCTGATTGAAAACGGCTTTGAGGTCGTTAGCGCTGACAATTACCACAACTCTCACCCTGAAGTGCTGGATGGTATCGAAAAGATTACCGGAGTACGCGTAAAGAACTACGCCATCGATCTGGCTGATGCGGATGCAACGAGCCAACTCTTTGTGAAGGAGCAGTTTGACGGAGTAATTCATTTTGCTGCCTATAAGCTGGTGGGGGAGAGCGTGGACAAGCCACTGGCTTACATGCGGAACAACCTCAATAGCCTGATTAACGTCATTGAAGGACTCGCCGCTCAGGGGAGCTCTAATCTGGTGTTTTCCAGTTCCTGTTCTGTTTACGGCAACGCTGATGAGTTACCGGTGCGGGAAACTACGCCCCGCAAGGAAGCAGAAAGCCCTTACGCCCTGACCAAACAGGTTGGCGAAGACATCATCACCGATTACTGTAAGGCACAGCCTGACTTTGCGGCCATTCTCCTGCGATACTTCAACCCCGCCGGTGCTCACAGCAGCGGACACATTGGCGAAGATCCGAGTAACCCGGCCACCAGCCTGGTGCCAGTGATTACGCAGACGGCCTCCGGAAAGCGTGGCTCCATGACGGTTTTTGGGACGGACTACGCGACCCGCGATGGCAGCTGTGTGCGCGATTATATTCACGTTGAAGATCTCGCCCACGCGCATACGCTGGCGCTGAAGTTCTTATTGGAGGGTAAAGTTTCCACTAACCCGGAACTCTTTAACCTGGGGATAGGGGAGGGGCTGACCGTACTGGAAGCCATTAATGCCTTTGAAAAAGTAAGCGGCGAAAAGCTCAATTACCAACTCGGAAGCCGGCGGGCAGGAGATGTGGTGGCCGTCTATGCTGATCGCTCCAAAGCGGAAAAACAACTAGGCTGGAAGCCAACGCGCGACGTAGAAGATATTATGCGCTCCGCCTGGGCCTGGGAGAAAAGCATGTAGTGGTAGAACCTTCCGTGGGCCGTACCTATTCCTTCAGCATTCCACTTTCCCAAAAAACTCTGTATCAAGCGTTCATTTACTTTTCTCGGCACGGCTACTTCTCAGGGTGTTCCGGTGCTAGGCTGTGACTGTGAAGTCTGCCGGTCAGCTGATCCCCGGGATAAGCGCTTGCGGGCCAGCGGATTGCTGCGGGCCGGAGTGGAGAACTTTGTTGTTGATGCCGGCCCGGACTTTCGGACTCAGTTGCTTCGCGAGCAGGTGAAAACTTTGTCGGGGGTGTTGTTAACACACGAACACGCGGATCATACGGCCGGCCTGGATGACCTGCGGCCCTATTGCTTCCGGCAAAAGATCAATATGCCCGTCTACTGCCTGCCCCGGGTGGCAAAGGAATTGCGGGAGCGCTTTGCCTATGCCTTTAGTGACTACCCCGGAGTACCGCGCTTAGACATCCGGGAGGTGAATTTTGGAGATACCATTTCTTTTGGCGGGCAAGACATAGAACTTCTGGAAGTTACTCACGGTACCTTGCCAATTATTGGTATCCGCTGGGGGGAACTGGTCTACCTGACGGATGTAAAGGTCTTGCCTCCCAAAACCATTGAGCGATGCCAGGGGGTGACAACTGCCATCATCTCCGCCCTGCATCAGAAAGGAACACATTCTCACCTGGGGCTTGGCGAAGCCCTGGACTATCTGGACGTATTAGGAGCGAAACGGGGTATACTGACTCACTTCAGCCATGCTATGGGGAAGACCGCCGCGATAAATGCCCGCCTGCCGGCGGGCCGGGAGATGGGGCATGACGGACTGCGGATAGATATAGGGCAAGATGGTTAGCGACCTGATATTTTCTCTCGCCCGCAGAAACAGCCTGGTGGAATGAGGAGAAGCCCAGACAGGACAGGTAGAATTCTCATCAGCAGTAGCTGACTATGCATGAGCTCGTGAATATTTTCGACGGCATTACCCAACATTGGCGGGTGTATTCCTTTTTATATAAGCAACTTGCCTGCAAGACAAAAACACTATTGTACAATTCCGCTGTCTCAGGTAGGTGTCAGAGCGGGGTTGATTAAATATTGCTCCTCAACGTTTTTCTTTGCACCTGATCATTCGTCAAGCGCAGGAACCACGGCCCCGCCAATGCTTGCCGAATGGTACCGTTGTCCGTTTGTTGTGCCCCACCGAAGAGGGAAAATCTATGTCCCATGAAATTTAAGGATGTCGACCTGGCTTTCGCCAATCTGCTGGCCAGCGAAAAGAAAGGCTTCGGCGAAGGTGTGCCCCGGTTGAAACCCGCCAACCAGGCCCTTGACCTGGCATTTCTAAAGGGGAAGCTTCGTCTCCATTGCCGGAGGTTGCTGTATGCCGCGCAAACCAGCCCGCAGGCCCTGGAAATAGGGGAAGAGGATGCCGCAGAAGCTTTTGCTCTGCTGGAACGCAAAAAGGAATACCTGGGACTCGACCAGGGACTTTTTCTTTACACCAATGTATTAGACTTCCTCTCCAGGCGACCTTCAGAGGTAAGTGTTGAAGACCTGCAAAATTACCTGAGAGTTTATGACCTGCACGCCGGAGATTGCAGCCTGGAAGAACAGATTGAACTCCTGATGATGGCATCCAGCTACTGTATTAGTCTTACCAACATCGGGCGAAAAGAGTTTGGCATTGACAGCCTGTTGATTCTGGCGCGCACGGTAGGTCTGCGATACAGCAATGATGGCGTAAAAGAGGAAGGCTACCTCAGTGCGAGCGTGTTTCGATGCCTGACGATAGCCGTTTTACTAATGATACCGCGTAACCGCCTGCCGGAAATCAATCACGTGGTAAAATGGCCGGCTCACAATACTAATTTCACGGTGAAAGAGTGGAGTTTGCGCTTTTCCAGGATTTACTCCCCGTTCCTTGATCCGAAGATCAGAAAGCCCTATCAGCAAAACCTGAAAGCCGCAATTCTATTTCAGGAAGAAGAATACCTGAAGGCCTTCAAAATTTTCAGAGAACTGCGTTTCCCGGATAGTCAGATCCTTAGCCTGTCACCGCTTCGTTTCAGTTATTGCTGTGTTTTTAGCATGCATTATCACGGGACTACAGCGGAGCGAAAGTTTCTGCGACGAAACAATTTGCGCCCATCGGTCATTCTGGAACGCTTTCGTAAAAGGGTGGCCTATCAGAAGAAAAAACTGGAAGGGGAGTGGGCCATTCTTCTCAGGCATGAGGTTGCCCTGGAACGAATGCAGGCAATACACAAAGCCTATGAACTGGCTAATCGCTCTGATTCACCAGAAAAAGTGTGGGCAAAAATTGAGGAGTACTTGCTGGTTGTTCGGGAAAGCCTTCTAAAGGGAGGATTGGCCATGGAGAAGCCATGGATGCAGACTCAATTGGAGTTGTTGGAAAAGCGATGTAAAAGTGGATCGCGACTTTCATTGTGAGTAAGTTTTTTCTCCGGAATTAAACAATTGAATTTCAGTGGGTTGAGGGCTTTTTTTTGCCCTGGGTGGCGGCCGTCTTTGTGCAAGCAGATACGTGAGGCTAACAGGCCTTTGGAAGCGGTTTATTTTGCGCAAAAGTTACTAACCCTCATTAATTCAATTTTTTAGCCGGTAGACCTCTGGAAATAAGCACTACCTCTCATGATTGTTTTATCTGGATTGTTCATAGCGTAAATAGAATCCCCGCCCTGTACGATGGTTAGACCACCTTCGTATAGGGTGTTTTTTATGGAGGTGGAAGCAAATTTTACAAGCTTTGGAGCATAGATCTGGAATATCCCCTTGCGCCATCAGATGAATCTTTTCAAAAGACTTGAACGGGAACATTTCGGTTTTCAAACTGCTGCCGTACAAGCACAACTGCGCTGAATTAAGAATAGCCGACAACCCCTGGAGGTTGTCGGCTATTTCTGTACGGAGTCTGGAGCAAATCGCTGTGAAAATGGACTGCTCTCTGCGGGGTCTTGCTACTGGATCACTACTTCGCTTGCTACGATCTTGTTATCGACATGGTAAAAGTATCGGAAGGTAGACTGTGAGCCAGACGCAGCTAATACTTCAACAAGCTTAGAACCTGGAACGGTTACCAAGCTACCATCAGGGAATTGGAGAACGACTATGCTGGTAGCCGCTGCTGCCGGAACCCAACTTAATAGCTGGCTGGCGTCGATACTTTCTGACGAGCTCGGGTTAACGGTACCAGAGTTCGCAGCTTGCCTTAACACAAGGTCCGCAGTGATCTGCGCCTGAACGGTAAGGGTGGCGCAAAAGAAGGAGATAGCTACAAGAGTAGCATTGATGAATTTTTTCATGGTTGTTTTTGTAATCGATTGACAGACAGCTTGCTGCAGGTTGGCTGCTGACGAGATTTCCGGGTGCACACCGGAGGGTGTTGTGCTAGCAAATGGCCGGGAACGGGCATGGGAATGACCGTTCAAGGCCAGGTCGACCTTGAAAAAATCTGTTGCCAGAAGTCTGGCGTTATTATTCTTTGTGCTGTTTTTGTTTGGGTGGAGCCCTTCCTCCACTCCCGGAGGTTCCTTTGAGGATGACTTTATTCATGTTGTTCGTGTATGTTGTTTTCTATGAAGTTGCCCCATGATCGACGCAGTAGCGAAGCCGCTTTGAGATGGCTTTCGTGTCATACCCGGTGAGGGCTGAGGGTGCTCAGTTAGCTGAAGAGGCGGTGACTTTTGTTGCCACTGTGGAACTTTTCGGGCCGCCAGACCTATTATTAAATTATCGGGTCAGTGGGGTCTTATTTACTCGTCTGTTAGCCTGGAGCTGTTGCAGGTATTGGTGATAATATGGTGTAAGCAGCTCGATCCGTTTACGAAGAGTATCTTCGTGAATTTGCCAGCCAGCATTAATTTCCACCAAGTGGTCGTTGCGCTTCTGAAGTTCTAGAAACGCCAACTCAAGAGCAATTTTGTCTTGAATGTTGGCATTATATTCTTCCTCCAGGTCTTCGAGGTAGTTAGAACTACGAATGTCATCTTCGTTGCGGGAAGCATCTCTGCCAAGAAGTGAGTCCCGTTGGGACCGAATCTGATTAAACTCTTCCGGGTTTTTCGATATTACGGATATAATTCGCTGGAGGTCAGTTATTTCTAACTTGAGGGAGGCAATCTGAGTGCGGTGAGATCTAGCCGTTGAATTGAACGTGCACCAAAAGGCAATACCACCGATGGCAAACAACAAGCTTGCCACTATGATGTGTTTTTTGCTGGACATCTGTACTGGTTATGTTGAGTGTAGAGATTAAAACAATAAAATCTCCGGACCAGGCACTAACTTTGTGGTAGAGGCTAAATTGCGCCTGGCGGAGTTTAGTTACGAAGGTCCCGGACCGCAACCGCGATCCGTAAAGGGAAAATCGGGGGACGTTTCCTCCGAGTCCTGAGCACGTGCGCCAACACTTATTCTCCGGACACCACTGTAACACAATGGCTAAATTTCTTTAGCGTTTCCACTGGGAGCGTGGACCTTCTGTGTCAAAATTAGTTACTTTATGTCAAACTTGCAAATTCTATGCGAAAATGACTATTAAAGTAATTTGTATTTTCAGGGGTTTTCTATTTTTTGAGTACGTGCTCTACTTAAAGTAGCCTGTGTGTTAACCCTTACACAGTTGCGAAATAAGAGAGGAATAGAGTTTTTGAATTTGTTTTTTTATTTTGTATATTGTAATAGAATTTGCAACATTAGCGTTATTGGACTATATTTGTGCAAATGCTGACTGTTTGTAGTAGGCCTGTTTCAGGTTTCTACCAGTTCGTAGTGTGTTCTAATTCTTAATTAAACTAATTTTCAAATGAATTGCCACTTGTCAACTCCAAGCTTTAGTGAGCGGCTTTTGAAAATTTATTTAGAATATTGTCAGTTTATTTACCTAAACAGACAGGCCACTATCTGCATACTTAATAAATAGTATTTTAGGTTTACTCAAAAAAGCCGATACATTAACAATAAGAGATATTCTCTCTTGTGCTGTTCATTGTCCTTTACGGTAGTATTTTTTAAGGTGTATAGCACCTGCTGAAATATTCGTATGTCTCTCAAAATTAAAAAAATATGTCATCAGCAAATAAGGGCCGCCAATTGGATGCCGTCGAATCATTAATTATATCGCCAGACGCGACTTCCAGAAAAGTAGAACAGGAATTAAATAAAAGACAGAAAAAGCTTAATAGTGAAGACGCAATAAAAATTCGTGGGGTTAATCAGTTATTTCTTAGAAGTAATACTAAGAAAAGAGAAAAGCTGAGTCGATTGTTAGCCCTGACAAGTACTAAATTAATTTTTGATGATGACTTTCCTTTTTCTCAGGAAGAACTACGGCTCAGGGAAAGGATGAAGGAATTATTCATGCTGCCTACTCGAACGGCTGATGTGACGGCTGCTCACTATATTCCGAAAGACGACGATATTCCAGAGGATGATGATATTAGGTTAGAAGAGAAAATATTGAGAGAACAAATATTGCGGGAGGAAATGAAGCGAATTCAGGATGTCAGATTTGATGACCCCTGGAAAAGGCAACGTACAGCTATTGTTAAACTTAAGGCACTTCATTATACTGAGGCCGAAATTGTTAATGCTTTAAAGGAAAATAATATACTTTCAGTAAACAAAAAAAATATTTCACAGGGAGCCGTAAATAAGTTGTATCGTGAATTTTTGGATTCTTATAAAAGCTTTCAGCCAGAAAAGTCCTTGGATAACCCGGGAGTTGTAATGGGGGCTCGCCATAATCTAGGTGACGTTGAAGAAGAAACCGGCCCTAAGGTTGATTTAACAAAAACTTCGGTTAAAAACGAGTTTGATGCTGAAGAGTATGATAGAGAAATCGTCATACCATTTGTAAAAGGAACCGTACCAGATGATGGCTTTTTTCTTGAAATAAGAAATAAGGATGGTTTCAGAGTAGAAGCACTATATTTTTCTTTAAAAGCAATAAAAAATGGTATTCTTAAAATTGATGTAGTCAAAGACACTGTACTTATTCCGGGAATATATTTAGGCCAAATGTTTAAAAGTGAAGATGACCTGAAAGCAAAAGAACCTTCCTATGAGTTTCCTTTCATAGTAGGAGTGTCAGAGCGAGACATTGAAGGCATTAATATGTTGCCCGATGGCAAAGGCAGTTTTGTGCCAGTCCCGGATCAGAACTTTAGTATCGACGATTTATAGAAAGGCGTCGGAGGGGTGAGCATTGTTAAAATCAATGAGCTGCTGGTAGGTCATCGTAGTGTCTCCCAGTAAAGTATAAGCTCCCCAGTGAATGGGGTTAGCATATTCCTTATAATCCTTGTCAACGCCATGGAGTAGATGGTTGCTGGATTTTCTGATGGCTTCGCCCAGTGTGCAAGGGGGGATGTGGCCTACAGGCTTTTTACCTGATTCCGGGGCATGCATTTTCTCTCCAATGATCCAATAGGTGAAAAAACGCTCAGCAAAAAAATGAGCAGGTTGGGTATAGGTTTCGTATTGGGTTCCCAGAACAGCTCTGCTTCCAGCCTTCAAAAAGGACGTCATCATAGAAAAGGGGAGGTAACCCCGTCTGCCCGGACCTTCGGAAGCTCCGCATCCATTAATGAACACCAGCCAATTATTTCTGAAGTTG
The DNA here is from genome assembly GCF_900110645.1 of Neolewinella agarilytica. Taxonomy (GTDB): domain Bacteria; phylum Bacteroidota; class Bacteroidia; order Chitinophagales; family Saprospiraceae; genus Neolewinella; species Neolewinella agarilytica. The sequence goes on along the minus strand of NZ_FOFB01000037.1, from coordinate 3,255 downwards.
TTGCAGGCAATCTCCTCATGATGGAAAAAATCAGGATTTGATTTGAGAATCGGGCCTTTCTTTGGGCTGGCTCCTAATGCTGGGTCGGGCTCATTCAGCTCGATTTTTTTTTGATCAAATTTGTTATTTTTATCAATTCGTAGGTGACAGAAAAAATAAAGAATAAGTGATTGCTGTGCTGCACGAAGAATACTCTCTTTAGCTCCTTTGAGGTGCTTGCCGGTTCCCTTAAGTATGGGGAAAAAGCTTAATTGACTAATGCTTATTCCATCTTTTGGCTTTAGAACATACTTCCAAAGTTCATTGAAGTGGTTTGTTCCTGCCGCCGCAAGTTGTTGTAGTTGCAGGCCACTGGACCTTTTGCGACGCCGGTCTATCCCACGGACTCCAGTGAAAATTTTCAGACTATCTTTTTTGGGTAAAGGTTTACCAAAATAGGCGCTACAGGTATCATCAGGACTTCTGGGGTCAGGTCTGCGTAGTCTCCATAACTCAGCAAGGGACGGAATGACTGCGTGTTGCCAATTCGTTCCAAAGTAAATTAGCTCTTCGTAGCGCGCCTTCTTCGGATTCTTAAAGGTAGTCTTTGGGTCAACTATTGGTAATAAACCAAAAGGAATACGTTGTAAGGCGTCGTGATTGAAGCATAGGTAAAGTCTTTCCAGGTGGGCTGTTTCTTCCGTAAGAATTTCACTAAAGAGCAGTTGGTATAATTCGTAGGCGAGACAGAGCCATTGCGCATTTAGGTAGCCAGGAGACTGGGAGGTAGTCTCTGTGAAATTTAACTCCGGAGACTGGATCAGATGCTTTATTGTGTCTTTCAGGCTCTTCCATTTCTCGGAGTTTTGTTTCAGCTTTTTTAATTCTTGATTTAGGTCATGGTAAGTATTATGGATACGAGAAATGGCATCGCGGAGATCTCTTGCCTTCTTCTTCAACTGGTTTACGAATGCAAAACTGTTATTCTTTGCATTGAGCCTAATGGATGTTTTGAGGGGTGCTTTACCGAATTTGTCGCCTTCTAAAACGATGAGTACAAATACATGCTTGCTGCCAATGAAATAGGACAATAAGCCGGCTGGACATACAGGGTCATCAAAAACGTTGATGATGTCATTAGCCTTTGCAAGGGTGATTTTTTTCTGGTTCTCTAATGCTGGTTTTCTCTGGTGATGCTTCTGCTTAAGCAAAGCAAAGTGACTGTCGATGATAATCTTGACGTCGGATGGGAAATGGCCGTAGTTTTGTTTTTGACTTTTGACTTGCTTCTTCTCTTTATCGCGAATCAAAAACCGATGAAGGCTGTATGATTGCAGAGAAGCCATAATAACGAGCCGGTCACGAAGTTTTACATCCTTCGTGTAAGTTGGGTAGTCCGGCAGTCGGTCATCCCAGTTTTCATTTTTCTTTCCGTGTACATGAACCCGAAATATATCATTGATGATTGCATCCCTTTTTTCATCTCCGGCAACGTATTTGTCGCAAGCTTCTAAGTGACTTTGGGCAATCTCAAGAAAAGATTCCTGAACCGGTAAAAAACGGGCAATAGTGGTTTCTTTGGAGCCCTCCCAAACAAGATTGAAATCACAGGCCTTAAGGTAGCCCCTGCAAGTATTATAAGTTTCCTTGGCTGCCAGGTAGTCTTCATGCCGGCTGGTGAAGCTTTCTCCTCTCCACTCCTTTATCTTGTACCTTATTTTCCAAAGTTTCAGCTGCCTGGCCGATGAAGTAAAACGTTGTAAAGGGTCAATAAACTCCTCCAGAAATAGCATTTCTTCTGTGAATCGCGCTCCTCCTAATCTGGTAGTAAGTATGTCTCCAAGTTTAGCAACTTTTGATTTCTCATTAAAGTCAATAGCATTCTTAATCGATAATTGCGCATTGAAAATATATCTTTTTGAATCTTCAATGTTGATGGAAAGACCACTTAGTTTGGATTCAGCTAGCAGTAAAAAAACACTCGCCTGATAGTTGTAGGCTCTGGCCAGAGTAGGGTGGGGCTTGTCCTTAAAATACTCAAGACGAATATTTATCTCTTCATTGTACAACTTAAGAGCCTCATTTAAGAGCTCAATTACCTCTGTAGTGAAATCCTTTTCCAGGCTTTTTAACTGTCTGGCACGGTTAAGGTAGGTTAATGCTTTATAACGGTAAAGATGAGCTACCCGCCGATGAGTATTTCTCCCAAGCGCATTTATGGTTAAGTCAATAGCTTTGCTAATGTTGATGAGCGCTTCAGGAAACCAGCCCTCTTTATACTGTTCAATGAGGTATAAAGCCTTTAGCTCTTGAACTTCACCATAGAAAAGCTGTGTACGCTCACTCTGTGAGGTATTTCCAAAGTAAGTGTCATATCGCTCAATACCACGATTGAGAAGGGCAATGATTTCATCATGCCGATCCGGGTAATCAAAATACGACCGTGCAAAGATCGTATAGATCTTCCCGAATAGGTATTTATATTCATTTTGTGTGGCGTCAGTGCAGGCAATTAAGCAATCATAAGCCCTGCTTAGGTGGACTCTGGCCAGAGAATGTTCGAGCCGCCGGTACAGTGCTTTAGCAGCCATGATGTGTACTCTGGGGAGAAGACAAGACTGAAGGAGCACTTTTCGATTGATACTTTTATCGATTAGCGCTTGCTCGATCTTTTGGTCAAGATGGCTCGCAAGGTTATAAGAACGGTAGTGAAACCCCTTTTGGTAAGCACAGCGTATAAACAGCAGGTCAACTTCGCAATCTTCCAGAAAGCCCACTTCACGAATGCGAACTTGCCAGGGAATAAGTTTCTCCTTTATGTACTCAGGGCCTCGAACGAATAGCCACAAGCGCATTGCGTCAATCAGAAAACGAGCAGATTTAGGAGTAAGCTTTTTTTGTTCGCTTTCAACTCTACTAAAAAGTTCATCACCCCCGGCTTCGAAGGCGTTGTTATGTAAGTAGTACCGAAAGTCTTTTGAATCGTCATTTGCTTCAGAAGTCACAATACATGGATATGGCCATTAATAGTGGCGAGTAGTAATTTTTACATGTTTGTGTCTGGCAAGAGCGGTAATATGAGTATTTTTTTCAAGTATTGCAAATTCTGCTCATTGTGTCTTTTCTTGTGTACCTGTATGAAGTGCTCATTGTTTGTCCTTCAACCCTTAGAGCATGTCTAAAAATTTGAGTCTCGGTTTCTACTGATCGACGAAAGAACCATCTGAATATTGGCCGCTAGAATGAATCCTGCCGAATTTTCTACTGTTCGCTCTA